>NZ_CP108569.1:4010000-4610000 GCF_036010505.1 Streptomyces sp. NBC_01197 | reverse complement strand
GTCTTCCTGGCCCACGACGGAACCCGTGGCGTTCAGGCCGTTGGCTTCGCTGATTCCGGTGACGGTTGCGGCGACCAAAGTGGTGACAGTGGCCATGGCTGTTCTCCTCCTGGTGTCCGAGGGTCAGACGTTCACAAAGGTCAGACGTTCACAGGAAGGGGGATGGCGTCCACGAAGACCGTGCGTTCGGTCAGTTCGACGGAGACGTCGATGTCCATGCGGTTGGCGGGAACGCTCTCCACCTCGCGCACGACCACCCGCAGCCGCCCGGCCCCCGGCGCGCGCGAGGGCGTCCCGGTCGGCGGACCGGCAGGCACGGGGGGCAGCGGCGTGAGTGTCTCGTTCAGTGTTCCCTCGACCTGGCACCCCGGGACCCGCGTCCAGGCCGGCAGGCCCGCCGTACCGGGGTCCGCCGCCAGCGAGGTGAGCTGGACGGAGTCAGCTCCCGCGCCCGGTTGCTCGGTGTACGCCTCCAGCGTGGCGATGACCCGGTTGACTGCAGGGCCTTGGGGAGCGAGGCCCGAGAGCGTCACCAGGACTCCGTCTGGGCCGCGTTCGAGCCGTAGGGCCCGGTCGGGCAGGAGCTGCACCAGGGACGTGCGCACCACCGTGGACAGCTCCAGCCCCGCCAGGCTCTCCTCCTGGTAGCGAGCCAGGGCCAGTTGCACGAACGGGCTGTACGAGGACGCGGCCACTCCCGGCAGGACCACATCGCTGAACCAGTGCCCGCCTTCCTCCGCCACCGGGAACCCCACCACGTCCACGTCGAGGTCGGGCCGGCCGGCGGGGTGGACACTCTTGGCCCCGGCTGCCTGTGTGACACACGACGAGGTCCGCACGATCCCGGACGGTCCCGGCGTGGACCACAGCGGATCTCTGGCCGTGCAGGTCAGCAACTCCGGGACCGTCAGCACGGGATCGCCGACGCCGGCCGCGTCGGGGCACACGACCAGGGCGAGCCTTTCGCCCTCCCCGGTCGTGAACCAGGGGCGGGCGAGCTCGACCCGCAGCCTGTCTCCGAGCCTGGTCCGTTCGACCACGTCCCATTGGTCGGGCACCTCACCTTGCCACAGGAAGGCGGGGCGCACCGAGAGGACCTGGGGCGGTACCGGCCGGGCCGAACTCGGCACACTCACCGGCCCCAGGGTCTGCGTCCTGACGAAGGCGTCGTCGGGTTCCTCAGCCGCGAAGAACTGCCGGAACCTGGTGACGGCGGTCATGTTGTAGCTCACCCGCCGGTGTCGCGTGTCGCCGAACTCGTGCCTGATCGTGGCGAGTTCGGAGTCGCGACGGCCGATCGCCAGCGAGGGGAGCCCCTGGGACATCTGCTGCGGGGCGGTGCTGTCGTTCACCTCCTGCCAGGAGGCGACGATGTCGAGTTGTGCTGTGCTCCCCGCATCGAGGGAGAGCAGCGGCGCCTGGTCGTGTGCCAGCACGGCGAAGGGATCTCCTTCGTTGCGTACGGGGGCGAGGTCGCCGTCCGGCGTCTGCAGCGGATGCCGTACCGCGTGGACCAGGGTCACGACATGGGGTGGGGTGACCATCGGGTGGCGGCCGTTGAGGACCGCTGATTCGGGCGAATCGTGGTCGCCGGGCGGATCCGGGACCGACGGGTCGGAGAGCCAGTTCTTGATCACGAAGTTGTCGAGGTCCTGCAGCTTCAGGTACGAGGCCAGCTCCACCGTGACCTGTCGTCCGGGGGCCAGGGCCAGCAAACCATCGTCGTTGGCCCAGCGCAGTTCAGGATCGCTGCCGGCGGCGCCCGGGACCAAGCGGAGTGACTTGGCGGCGAAGTTCGGCCATACGCCGGTCCAGTCCCTCGTGTCCGTCATCTGGTCGTCCTGCCCGGTCGGCTGTTCGCGTACGAAGTACACGGCCACGCCGGCGGCGAGCGGTTCCGGCAGTCCCGGGCCGTCCGCCTGCACGGCCCGCTGCACCAAGCCCGTCGTCTCCTCGTCCGATCCGTCGAGTCTGCCGTGCTGCTCGGCCAGATCGACGGTGGTGCGCGGTGGCAGGAGCGTGCGTTCGGCATTGTCCACGTAGGAGGTCGCTCCGAGATCACTGCGGATGACCAACTGGTCGATGCTGCCTCCGGGGCCCAACGCGTCCGGGTGGACGACCGGCTTCCCGTCCGCCCCGGTGACCACGAGGCCGTCGGGGGGTGGAATCTGCGGTGCCGGGAGCGGCTCATGGCGGGCGTACGGCGTCAAGTCGCTGAAACAGCGGTCTGCGGAGGGGTCATCGTGTTCCAGACCGCCCCCGGCGATGTCGGCGACGCGCAGCCGCACGCTGTACGACGTGTTGAAGCGCAACTCCGGCAGCGAGCCCGGCACGGGTTCGAACTGCCATGAGAAGTCGAAGGGAAGGGCCGGTGCGGGGTTCGGGGCCGGGGGCAGGGGTGCGCCCAGGGCCGGGCGCGGCACCGCCAGGCTCCAGCCGCTCCAGCGGCTGACGACCTCGTCTGCGCGCAGCTCGCCGGTGCGCTCGTCGCGGATGGCGGCGTTGGCCTTCACATGCCCTTCCTCAAGTTGCTGCGGACCGATCGGGTTCTTGTTGAGGAAGTACGTTGCGTTCCGCCGGCACAGTGACAGCGAGTCACCGGCCCCATGGAGCCTGACGTCCATCCGGTATCCGAGCACCAGGTCGTCCGCGGTCAGCGGGGGCCCGTCGCCGAGGTCGTCGCGCGCCGCGTTGGCCCGCGCCGCGTCGGAGCGCGCGGCGAAGTGCTCGGCTCGGTCGCGCCGCATGAGCAGCAGCCCCGCCGATCGCAGGGCGGGAAGCGTCGCGTCGTTGGCCGGCGGGGTCTGCCCGTCCGTCCTGTCCGTTGCGTAGGTGCGTGCGGCGTCCCGCAGCCGGCTCACGGCACCGTCGATGTCCACGGTGGCCACCTGCCAACGCGGATTCCCGGCCGGGTCCTTCACGTCCAGGTCGACCAGGCCTGAGCTGATCGTCGCGGTCGACGCGGGCAGGAACAGTCCGCTGTCGAGTTCGTAGGCCGTCCACGGCGAGACCACCTCGGGAGCGATCGTCGAGGCGGGCCAACGGACCCGGACGGCGCCCGGGGCGGTCGGGGTGGCGGGCGGCAGGCCCTTGTCGCCGGTGCCGAGGGTGAGTTCCGCGATCAGGCCGAGCTCGCGCAGGACGGCCGGGTGCTCGCGCAGCAGGGCGACAGCGCGGTGGAAGTCCATGGCGCTCCGCCCCGTGCGCGGCGGCGAAGGAGCGCCGTCCGAGGCGACCCCGTCGGGGGAGCCGACGTGCCAGGACGCCAGTTGGTCGTGGACGACGTCGGGTGTGGCGACGGCCTTGGCGGAAGTGGCATACGTCTTCTGGATGTTGTCGTGCTGCACCGTGGAGGGTTCGACGGTGGGCGGGTCATAGGTCGGCGGCTGCTGCCAGCCCCGTACGTCGACGGCACTGAAGAACTGCTGCCACACGTCTGAACTGCCGCTGCCTACCAGCGTGTACGGCACCTCACTGCCGCTGCCGTCGGGCCGACGCACCTCCACCGAGAGCTCCGCGTGGCCCAGCACCGCCGGCCAGTCCGCCAGCCCGTTGTCCTTGAGCGTGCCCTCGGTCAGTTGCGGGACGATCAGGATGCGCAGGGTGGCCTGCCCGCCGGTGACCGCACCGCCGGGCACCGCGATCCACAGCAGTCGACTCATGGGGTCCTCCGGTCGGTGAGTGCGTCCCTCGGGGTGGGGGCGAAGGCGGCTCGATAGGCCGTCCACGAAGCGGCCAGGGACGCCAGATCGGCGTCCTCCGCGTTCGGCGCGTCCGCGGCACGTGCCTGCGTCGGCGGCTCGGTGAACGCTCCGCCCGGCGGGCGCAGCCCTCCGGGCTCGCCGGCTACGGGCCTGGACGGTGGCGGGGGAGGCGGGGCGGGGTGCGCGGCGTTCGGATCACCTGCGAGGACCCACACCCCGCTGTCCAGCTCCACCGAGTCGGAGTACAGGGTGAGATCGATGTCGATCACGAGGGTGGCCCGGCCGGACAGCACGTTGGTGGTGTCGTCGTAGGCCAGTGTCACCACCAGTTCCACGGACACGGAGATCAGGCCCAGCACCTCGACTGTTCCACCAATACGGAAGAACCCGCTCAACTTGGCCTCTCCGCCGGCCAACTCGTAGCGCACACCCCCCATGGCGTGCACCTCGCCCCGGGCTACGCCGAAGTCCACGCCGACGACCGCCCCGAAGTCCAGCGACGCCTCCAGCCTCCGCAGCCCCGACTTGTCCATCTCCAGCTCGACGTAGCCGCCCCCGCCGAAGGCCATCACGCTCAAGGTGAAGGGGTGCTCGCGGCTGGCGAAGCCCAGCATCACCGAGACGGGCCGCCCGTCGAAGGGCACGAGAACCGCGGCCCGGAAAACCATCCCGTTCATCACGAAGACACCCGTCTCCACCGGAGGTACGGGGAGTTGGTAGCTCGCGACGATGTCCGTCCCGGTGACTTGGATGTCCGGACCGGCCTTGCCGAGGTCCACGGCTTCCTGGAGCTTCTGCAGGAGGAGGAGTTGGCCCTCGAAGGCGGCGGTCACGTGGTTCACGGCCAGGTCGGGTGCCTTCCCCGCGACCTGGCTGTACTTCAGCTCTCCGAAGTGCAGCGTGAGCAGCGCAGCCGCGCCTGGGGGCATCTCCAGGTCGAAGTCCGTCACGTCGCACGTGGTCGTGACGCTGTCCGCCGAACGCTCCACGGTGAGTTCCAGTTTCGACTGGGGTCCGCCTTTGAACGGGGGCTTGTCCTGCAGCGTGAGGTCGCCCCAGGTCATCTTGGTCGTCGGTGGTGTGTGGGTGAGGTCCGAGAGGATCTGTGGAGGACCAGTCAGTCCCGAGACCACGTCCCGCAGGTCGAACCCGAGCAGGGTGGCGCCGTCCGCGAGGACGTCCTTGGGGTCGGACGTGGTCAGCCCGGCCAGCTGGACGGGCCCGTGCTTGCGGGAGATTCCGTCGGCGACCAGATCGGGTGTCACCAGTCCGCCCGAGCGGTCGGCGACGCCCGAGAACGTGATCGGCAGTGTGCCTCCGGCCACCTCCAGCACGGCGTCCACCGCATCGCTTCCCTGCGCCAGGTAGTCCTTGGAGTAGGACAGAGCAGTGTCCTTCGCGTACTGCGCCAGGACCGCCGGAGGCTGGGGCGCGTCGCCCATGATGGTGCGCAGGGCGGGCATGCCGACGCGGACGCCCCAGGCCTGGGCGGCGGCGGATTCCGTAGCCGTCGTCGCGGCCGGCGGCAGCGCGTAAGGGTCGGGATCCGGCGTCCCGAGCCGGGGCCGGAAGGTGTCCTCGACGGGGTCCGGAACGCCGGCGATGTGGAGGGCGTGAACCTCGTGCAGGTCCCCCGGTGCCGGTGTGGCGGCGCCGATGAGGTCGACCGTGACGCCGGGGAGTTCGACGATGCCCTGGAGGGAGCTCTCGTAGGCACGGATCACCTCGCACTGTGCGGAGAAATCCCGCAACGAGGTGAACGCCGGGTAGCCCGATCCCCGGGGGAACCGCACATCGGCGTAGAAGACCAGCGGAAGTTCGAAGTGCACCTCTCCGGCGGCGCCTTGGCACCGGACGGGGAAGCGTATGGGCTCGCTCTCCTCGCCGGTCTGCCTGAGCGGCCAGAAGTACAGCGGCACGGGACGTGTCGCCGGGTGCTGCTCAGCAGCCTGGATCTCCGCGCTGAGCTGGTCGGTCGTGGCGATCTGGCTGAGGTAGTCGGCCGCGTCGCTGCTGCCGGGCGCCATGTCCTCGGCTGTCGGCGTGCCCGGCTGCCAGCCCATGTCCCCGCCGTAGATCCGTGCCCTGAGAGTCCTCATCCCGTAGTCCGCCTGCGCGAGTTCCTGCTCCAGTTCTTCGACATCGGAGGCCGTGCGCTCGACGGAGTGCCAGTCGGCTTCGAGGTCCGTGAACCGCAGGGTGGTGATCTCCACGTCGGAGAAAGGGAACGCGCGGGCGGCCTGGGGATCGCTGGGGGCGTGTCTGACCGGCTCGGTGACGGTGAGGATCTGCTGCGTGACCAGCTCGGCGGGCATACCGGAGCCGGGATCCACGACGCGGCGGGTGATCCGCTCGTACTGGGCGCGATGCCCCAGCGGGAACAACACGCCATGTTGCACGGTACGGACCACTTCGTCGCGGCCGAGCACCGCTTCGTGGTCCCAGCCGAAGGTTTCCCACTGCTGGTGGACCGTCAGAGAGCCCCCGAGAGAGCTCAACTCCAACCGCTGCGTTGCCGCGGGGTCGCCCTGCTGTGCGATGGTCAGCCGCTCCGCGACCGACAGGGGCGCCGTGAACTCGTCTGTGTGGGACGCGAGTTCGACGTCGAGGGGGCGCAGGGCGAGCCCCGCGTCTGAACCGTCGTCGGCCCGGCCGACCGCCAGCAGGCGGCTGCGCCAGAGCCCGACGGCGCCGACGTCGGTGGCGACAGGTTGCGAGCGGTGGTCGGATACGACGCCTGCGGCGCTGTCGCGGCTCTCCGGCGCCGACAGCAGCCGCCACGGCAGTTCGACCGCCGAGTCGTCGGGCGTCCACTGGCCGTCCGAGCGGGCCAGCGCGGTGCACACATCGAGCACCCGCTCGGCTGTGGGGTTGACGACGGTGCCGGCCGGCACCGAGAACGCCAGCTGGCTGGGCCCTGCCAGGCGCCCCTCGTTGAGGTCCTGGGGGCTGCCGATCGCAGGCCGGGTCTGTTCGCCGATGTGCTGGGGCGGAAAGGTGAGCACCAGCCGTGCGTTGTCATCCATGGAAACGAGCTCGGTTCCGCCGCCTGTGCGGCTCGCCTGCTGCTGGAACCCGGAGAACCGCACTCCCAGAATGACCAGGTCATCGGGCCGCACCAGAAGGAACTGAGCATCGGGTAGCCGAGGCCCCGGGGGAGGCGGGCGCGCCGGCAGGAGTGAGGCATCCAGCTGCTCCGAACCCCAGGTGACCGCGTCCGATGACCACCAGTGCAGCAGCGGGCCCGCAGCCGAGCGAGCGAAGACGTCGAGCCGGTCCGGGCCCCACGACACCACGCTGGGACATCCCAGGATCTGGTCCGAGCCGAGACGCTCCGGCCCCTCCCACACCTGCGAACCGGAGTTGAAGCGCCAGTGCACCGGGAACCCGTCCGTGTCACGGGCGAAGACGTCGACGTGCTCCGGCACGCGGGTCACGGCGACCGGGCCGCAGGCAAGTTGGCCTGCGGCGTTGTTCTCCGGCCCGAACCACCGTCCGCCGTTCCAGCCCCAGTGCACCCACCGTCCGTCCGGCTGACGCCCGATGATGTCGAGGCGCTCCGGTCCGAAGGACGCGACAGCCGGCGCTCCCGCCAGCTGTCCGCCCATGTCGACCGGAGCGGTCCACGCCTGCGCGTCGTCGGTCACCAGACCGGAGAAGGTGGAGCGCTGCAGTTTCCCGGAGTCGCCGGGGTAGAACACATCGAGCAGGTTGGGGGTGCGCGAGACCGCGCCGAGTTCTGCTCCGACGCCCACGATGTCGGCCCTGTGCGACCGGGTGCCCGGCGAGAAGCTCCAATGCCGCAACGCACCCTCGACCGAGGCGGAGAACAGCTCGTAGCGGTCCGTAGTAATCGGCAGGACCACCGGATCGTGACTGACCCAGCTGACTTCGATCTCCTCAGGCTCCCAGAAACCCTCGGCTGAGCTACGGCTGTAGAGGCCGTGATTCAGGTCGCTGTCCAGCTCAGTGACGAACAGGTGCAGGGAGTCGGGCCGCAGCGCCATGCCGACCGGAGCTGACAGCAGGCGGCCGCCCATGTTCTCGAACTGCCAACTGCCCTGGGCGTACTGCCAGTGGTGGAGGGAGGCGTCGTCCGCCCGGTAGAAGACATCGAGCAGTTGGTCACCCCCCGACAGGGCCGTGGTGTTGGCAAGTCTGGCGTCGGAGGGTGTGCTCACAGCTCCTCCTCGCACCTATGTGCGGCATCGGGATGGAAGAGGGAGGGTCGGCTTGTGTCCCCGCGCAGCGGCGAAAACCGGTGCGCGGGGTGCGTGCCCCGTTACGGTGCGGCGAGACCGGAGCCCGCGGCGGCGTCGTCGATGGCGCACGGCGACGCGTGCCGTCCCGGCCTTGAGATTCCCCCGTCATCCGCGCTTCCGGTCTCACTCCACCATTGCACCGGGGGGCGCGGCCCGCATCTGGGTGGGGTTGCCGGGCCGGCCGGCATTCGGCCCGTGGTGAAGGCGCCGCCGTTGACGTGGACCGGGAGGAATACGGCTTCTCAGCTCAACAGGTACCTCAGGACAGCCGGCGCGCCCCCGCCGATGCCGTGGCGGTGAAGATCCGCGGCGCGGTGTACCCGGCCTCGGCGAACGCCTCCGTCACCGCCTTGGCCACCGCCTCCGCGTGCACCTCCTCGACCAGCACGATCGCCGAACCGCCGAACCCGCCGCCGGTCATCCGCGCGCCCAGCGCGCCGCCCGCGTTCGCCGACGCCACCACCAGGTCCAGCTCGTCGCAGGAGACCAGCAGGTCGTCGCGGAGCGAGGCGTGGCCGTCGGTGAGGATCGGCCCGACTCCGCGTACGTCGCCCGCGTCGAGCAGCGCGACCGTCCGCGCCACCCGGTGGTTGTCCGAGACGACATGGCGGACGTAACCGCGCACCTTCGGGTCCAAGAGGCCGGAGGCGCCGGAGGGCTCGGAGGGCTCGGAGAGCTTCGCGAGCGCTTCGGGCAGCTGCGCGTACGGCACGTCGCGCAGCGCCGGGACGCCCAGGATCCGGGCGCCCTCCTCGCAGCCCGCGCGCCGTTCGGCGTACGCGCCGTCACCGAGGGCGTGCTTGACCCTGGTGTCCACGACGAGCAGCCGCAGCCCCTGCGCGGCCAGGTCGAAGGGGACCTGCCGTATCGAGTGGTCCCGGCAGTCGAGGTGCAGCGCGTGGCCCTCGGCGCAGCAGGCCGACGCCGTCTGGTCCATGACGCCGCACGGCACCCCGACGAAGGCGTTCTCGGCGCGCTGCGCGATCAGCGCCAACTGGTTGCAGTCCAGCCCCAGTTCGTACAGGTCGTTGAGGGCGAGCGCGGTGACGACCTCCAGGGCGGCGGACGAGGAGAGCCCGGCGCCGGTGGGGACCGTGGAGCTGAGGTGGATGTCGGCGCCCGTGACCGGGTGGCCCGCCTCGCGCAGCGCCCAGACGACGCCCGCCGGGTAGGCGGCCCAGCTGGTGTTGGTGAGCGGTTCGAGTTCATCGGTGCGGAGCTGCACGATGCCGCCCTCGATGTCCGCCGAATACAGCCGCAGTACGCCGTCGGTGCGCCGGGAGACCTGCGCGACGGCGGTGTGCGGCAGGGCGAGCGGCATGACGAAGCCGTCGTTGAAGTCGGTGTACTCACCGATGAGGTTGACGCGGCCGGGGGCGGCCCAGGTGCCCTCGGGGGCACGGCCGTACAGCTCCTCGAAACTCATTCCTCAGTAACTCCCCTGTGTACGGACGACTCTGTCCGGTCGGATGTGCGGGCGTTCTGCGCGAAGGCCCAGGCGTCGGAGACGATCCCGGCCAGATCGGAGCGCGAGGGGGCCCAGCCGAGCCGCTCGCGTGCGGTGTCGGCCGAGGCCACGAGCGTGGCCGGGTCGCCCGCGCGGCGGCCCGCGGCCCGCTCCGGGACGGGGTGCCCCGTCACCTTGCGTACGGTCTCGATGACCTCACGGACCGAGAACCCGCTGCCGTTGCCGAGGTTGCAGATCAGGTGCTCGCCGGAGGCCGCCGCGTCCAGGGCGAGCAGGTGCGCCTCCGCCAGGTCGGCGACATGGATGTAGTCGCGTACGCAGGTGCCGTCCGGGGTGGGGTAGTCGTCGCCGTACACCGAGATGGCGTCGCGGCGGCCCTGGGCGACCTGGAGGACCAGCGGGATGAGGTGCGACTCGGGGTCGTGGCGCTCGCCGTACGTCTTGTAGGCGCCCGCGACGTTGAAGTACCGGAGGCTGGCCGCGGCCAGACCGTGCGCCGCGCACTCGCCGCTGATCATGTGGTCGACGGCGAGCTTGGTGGCGCCGTACGGGTTGGTCGGCGCGGTGGGGGCGCTCTCCCTGATCGGTACGGTCTCCGGCTCGCCGTAGGTCGCGGCGGTGGAGGAGAACACCAGCGTGCGGACACCGGCGAACCGCATCGCGGCGAGCAGCGCGGTGGTGCCGCCGACGTTGTTCAGCCAGTACTTCTCGGGGTTGACGACCGACTCGCCGACCTGCGAGGACGCGGCGAAGTGCAGCACCCCGTCGTACGAGGAGTCGAGCCACCGGGCGGCGTCCTGGATGCGGCCCTCGATGAACGTGGCGCCCTCGGGTACGGACACCCGGAAGCCGGTCGAGAGGTCGTCGAGCACGGTCACCTCGTGCCCGGCCTCCAGGAGGTGGGCGGCCACGACACTGCCGACGTATCCCGCGCCACCGGTGACCAGATACTTCTTGCTCACTTGCTCGCTACCTCTCGCAGTCGCTCGGCCGCGGTCTCCGGCGGCACGTCATTCACGAAGACGTTCATGCCCGACTCGGAACCCGCGAGGAACTTCAGCTTGCCCGAAGTGCGGCGAATGGTGAAAAGCTCAAGATGCAGGGCGAATTCGTCCCGGTTGATGCCGTATCCATCCAGCTCACCGAAGGGCGCCTGGTGGATGGCGGAGATGTACGGCGTCGGGGGCTCGCCCGCCCCTTCCTTCCGGCCGCCCGGCCCGTCGAAGATCCGGTCGAAGCGCCTCAACAGTTCCAGATACATCTGTGGAAACTCTGTGCGCGCTTCGTCGCCGAGGAAGCGCAGGTCGGGTACGCGCTGCTTCGGGTAGAGGTGCACCTCGTACGGCCAGTGCGCGGCGTACGGGACGAACGCGACCCAGTGCGCGCCCTCCAGCACCACCCGGGAGCCGTCGGCCACTTCGCGCGCGACGGTCTCGTCGAAGAGGTTCCGGCCGCCACTGCTCTCCTGGAACGCGTCGGCCGAGCGCAGCATCAGCGCGGTGCGCGGGGTGACGAAGGGGTAACCGTAGATCTGGCCGTGCGGGTGGCCGAGGGTCACGCCGATCTCCGCGCCGCGGTTCTCGAAGCAGAACACCTGCTTGACTTCGGGGAGTTCGGCCAGCTCCGCGGTCCTGTCGGTCCAGGCCTCCAGGACCAGGGCGGCCTGTTCGGGGGTGAGATCGGCGAAGGAGGCGTCGTGGTCGGAGGTGAAGCAGACGACCTCACAGCGGCCGGAGTCACCGGCGAGTGAGGGGAAGCGGTTCTCGAAGACGGCGACGTCGTAGTCCGCGTCCGGGATTTCGCTGAGCCGTCCGTCGCGGGAGGGGCAGAGCGGGCACTCGTCGGCCGGCGGGTGGTAGGTGCGCTCCTGGCGGTGCGAGGAGATCGCGACCGCGTCGCCGAGCAGCGGGTCGGTGCGGATCTCGGACGCGGTGGCGACAGGGCCGAGCGGGCGCCGGTCCACGGCGTCGCGGACCACGTCGTCCCGGCCGTCGTAGTAGAGCAGCTCACGACCGTCGGCGAGACGGGTCGATGTCTTCTTCACTCTGGCGCTCCTCGCCCACTGCTACCTACCCAAACAGAACCGCACACAACAAACCACAACTCAACAGCACAGTCAATGGAGCGGGAGCAAGCAAGAGCAAGCGCTTTCATCAGGACATACCAACCAGCCCGATCACAATCAAACAAAGAACACCAGTGAAGTGTTCATTTTTTGAACACATGGGCGTAGGTTCCGCAGCGGAAAAGTTCTGGCAACGAAGCGAGTACTCATGCAATACCTGGCTGCCGGACTCCGGCTCCCCACGAACGGGCTCGACTACACGATTCTGGCGATCTACTTCATCGTGGTCCTGGGCATCGGATTCGCCGCCAGAGCGAGCGTGAAGACGAGCCTGGACTTCTTCCTCTCGGGCCGTTCACTGCCCGCCTGGGTCACCGGCCTGGCCTTCGTCGCGGCGAACCTCGGCGCGACCGAGATCCTGGGCATGGCGGCGACCGGCGCGCAGTACGGCGTGGCCGTCGTCCACTGGTACTGGATCGGCGCCATCCCCGCCATGGTCTTCCTCGGCCTGGTGATGATGCCCTTCTACTACAAGTCGAAGGTGCGCTCCGTACCGGAGTTCCTGCTGCACCGCTTCGACAAGTCGGCGCACCTGCTGAGCTCCATACTCTTCGCCTTCTCGGCGATCCTGATCGCGGGCGTGAACCTCTACGCCCTGTCGATCGTCGTGGAGGCGCTCCTGGGCTGGCCGCAGTGGGTCGCGATCGTCGTCGCCGGCCTCTTCGTCCTCGTCTACATCACCATCGGCGGACTCTCGTCGGCGATCTACAACGAAGTGCTCCAGTTCTTCGTCATCCTCGCCGCGCTGATCCCGCTCACCATCCTCGGCCTCAAGCGGGTCGGCGGCTGGGACGGCCTCTCCAACACCCTGACCAAGAGCCACGGCCATGACTTCATGACGGCCTGGGGCGGCACCTCGATCGGCCACGCGAACCCGCTCGGCGCGAACTGGCTGACGATCATCCTGGGCCTGGGCTTCGTGCTCTCCTTCGGCTACTGGACGACCAACTTCGCCGAGGTGCAGCGCGCGCTGTCCGCGAAGAACCTCTCCGCCGCCCAGCGCACACCGCTGATCGCCGCCTTCCCGAAGATGTTCATCGTCTTCCTCGTGATGATCCCCGGCCTGGTCGCCGCCGTCATCGCCCCGAAGATCGGCACGCCCGGCTCGGACCTGACGTACAACGACGCGATCCCGCTGCTGATGCAGGAGCTGCTGCCCAACGGTGTGCTCGGTATCGCGGTGACCGGTCTGCTGGCCGCCTTCATGGCCGGTATGGCCGCCAACGTCTCCTCGTTCAACACCGTCTTCACGACGGACATCTGGGCGCGGTACGTGAAGAAGGACAAGCCCGACGCGTACTACCTGCGCTTCGGACGGATGATCACCGCGGTCGGTGTGCTGGCCTCCATCGGCACGGCCTTCATCGCCGCCAGCTTCTCCAACATCATGAGCTATCTCCAGACGCTCTTCTCCTTCTTCAACGTCCCGCTGTTCGTGGTCTTCATCATCGGGATGTTCTGGAAGCGCGCCTCGATGAAGTCCGGTGTGTGGGGTCTGCTCGCCGGTACCAGCGCCGCGATGATCAACTACTTCTGGATCTACAAGCAGGGCATCATCGCCATCCCGACCGACCAGGGCGCCAACTTCGTCTCGGCGATCGTCGGCTTCGTCGCCGGTGCGGTCGTCATGGTGCTCGTGACGCTCTTCACCGCGCCCAAGCCGGTGGCGGAACTGGCCGGCCTGGTGTACGGGACGGAGTCGCCGGACGCGCCGGAGGTACCGGCCGAAGGCGACGACGCGTGGTACCGCAAGCCGGCCCTGCTCGGCTGGGGCGCGATCGTCCTCGCCGCCCTCTGCTACCTGCCCTACTCGCTCTGATCGGAGGCACCACCATGTCTGAACTGCAGAACGAAGTCTCCGAACTGGAGAAGAAGTCCGCGACGGCGGCCCGCCTCTTCGACATCCGGCGCATCATCGGCGGACTGTTCATGGTCTACGGGATCATCGTGACCATCGCCGGATTCACCGCGTCCGACGCGGAGCTGAAGAAGGCCCAGGGGGTCAACATCAACCTCTGGACCGGGCTCGCGATGCTCGCGCTCGGCCTGTTCTTCCTGGTCTGGCTGTGGCTGCGCCCGGTGGCGCCGCCCACGCCGGATGTCACACCCGCCGATGAGAAGACGCCGTAAGCCGTCAGCTGTAAAGGCCGTCAGGTGTACGCCGTAACCCGGCAGCTGTCAGCCGTCAGCCGTTACGGAAGATCCCGCATCGGCCGACCGAGGGGCCGGACTTCACTCCCGTGAGTCCGGCCCCTCCGGCTTCTCCGGCCCTCCGGGGCCGGCCGGCCGCGAACGCACCACCACGTGGTCGAGCAGCCCGGTGCGCGCCGCGAGCGCGGCGGCCTCAAGCCGGGAGCCGACGCCTAGTTTCACCAGGACCCGCTGCACATGCGTACGGGCGGTGCTCGGCGCGATCCGCATCCCGGCGGCGATCAGCCGGGTGTCCTCGCCCTCCGCGACCCGGGCCAGCACCTCGGCTTCGCGCGGGGTGAGCAGAGCCAGCAGCCGCTGCCCCTCGTCGTCGGGCTGCGCCACGGGGTTGAGCAGTTCCGTGAAGACGGCCTGCAGCAGCTGCGGCGCGACCGCGGTCTCCCCCGCGCAGGCCTGCGCCATGGCCCGCTCGACGCCCTCGATGCGCTCGTCGTGACGTACGTAACCGCAGGCGCCCGCGGCGAACGCGGCGGCGACACCGGGTGAGTTGGGCACCGGGCCCAGCACCACCACGGCCACCTGCGGCCGTTCCTTCCTGATCCGCGCGACCGGGTCGAAGACCCCGGGCTCGGCGGGCGTGGCCGTCCCGAACAGGCAGACGTCGGGCGCCCGGCTCACCACGAGGTCGGCCGCGCCCCCGGTGGGCGCGGCCGCTGCGAGCACCCGGTGCCCGCGGAGTCTCAGCGCCGAGGCGAGCGCCTCGGCGAGCAGTCGGTGGTCATCGACCACCATGAGCCGCACGCCCATGGAGCAGTCCCCCTGTTCCCCCGAGCCGGGAGCGCTCCCGGGCCCGGCTTTCCTGCCCCGGCAAGTTACACGCTTGTCCGGTGATGCGCGCCCCGGACGGGCATAGTGCGAGGCCCAGCTACCGCCGCAAGGCGTCCCGGGCACGCCGATGGGGGCGCCCCCATCGGCGGGTGCGCCCCCATCGGGTGTCCGGGACAGGCCCCGGGCGGCCTCGGTCAGCCCGGGCCGAACGCGATAGCCAGGTAGTGCTTCTCCGAGTCCGACGTGTAGTCGCTGATGGTGTCGTCGGCCAGATAGAGCCGGCCGTCGGTGAACCGGATCTCGGCGCTGTCCGCCAGGAAGCTGGACTCGGCGCCGCGGACCGCCTCCTGGCCCGGGTTGTTCAGCAGCAGGGTCTGCTTGAGGGTGGAGCCGTCGATCGAGACGACCTGGCCGCCCTTGTTGTACGGGCCCGTCTTGTACGCGATGACGTTGGAGCCGTCCATCCGTACGGGGTAGGCCGAGTAGCCCGCACCCGCGTCGGCACGGCCCGGGACCGCCTTGCCGGTGGCCAGGTCGAACGCGACGATCTCGTTGGTCTGGCCGATCGCGCCGCCGACGCCGTCGTGCTGCTCCGTCGGGACGTACAGCCGGTCGTCGCCCACCACCAGGTCGTTGCACTGCTCGACCGTGGTGCTGTCGCACTTGCCGCCGTACTTGTCCGCGTTGGCCGGGATCCGGGCGCGCAGCTTGCCGGTCTTGGCGTCGACGGAGAAGTAGTCCGAGATGCCGCTGCCGTCGCCCGCCGTGTCACCGACGTCGGCGGCCACGACCAGCGGGTCGGTGGAGACGATGTGGGCGTACTGGACACCCGACGGCATCTTGTACGAGGAGATCGGCGCGCCTGTCTTCGGGTTCAGGTTCTGAACGCTGACCTGCGGGCTGTCGTAGTCGCCGCACTTGCGGACGGCGACCAGGGTGGTGGCGCCGCCGCCGTATCCGGCGTCCTCACACTGGTCGGTGCTGACCTTGGGCAGCCAGCGCACCTCGCCCTTCTCCAGGCCCCAGGCGGCGCCGCCGTTGGTGCTGCCTGTGGCGACGGTGTCGCCGCCGAGGGTGACCTCGTCGACGCTGACCTTGCCGTCGCCGTCCTTGTACGACTTCTGCCAGAGGAGCTTGCCCTTGTCGAGGTCGAGCGCGGCGACCTCCGAGCAGCCCCAGAACTGCTTGGCCTTCGTCGGCACCTTCGGCTGGAAGGCGATGGCCGTCTTGTCGTCCTTGCTGACGTGGCTCGTCGCGGCGCAGAGCGGGCCCGGCAGCGGAAGCTTCCAGACCTGGGACCCCGTGACCGCGTCGTAGCCGTAGACCGCGTTGACGCCGGACTTCACGTACAACTTGTCGGTGGCCCAGGAGCCGTTGACGCCGGTGACGTCGCCGACCTTCGGGGCCGGCATCTGGAAGAGCACCTTGGAGTTGGTGTCGGCGGGCACCTTCTCCTTGCCGCCGCCTCCCTTGGCGGTGTCCCCACCTGTCTTGTCGCCGCCGCCCGTCGGGCCCGCGCTCGACACGTTGGGCTCCTTGTCGCCCTTGCTGGACGAGTAGACGAAGCCCGCGCCGACGATGAGCACGATCGCGACGACCGCGGAGGTGATGATCTTCGCGTCGATACCGAACTTCCCGCCACCGGAGCCGCCTCCCAGGCTGCCGCGCGGCGGCTGCATGGGCTGCGTCGTGTACTGCTGCTGCGCCGGTACGCCGGGCTGCTGCTGCGGAAAGCCGGGCTGGTGTTGCGGCGGGAAGCCGTACGCGGGGCCGCCGGGCTGCTGCTGCGGATAGCCGTAGCCGGGCTGACCCGGCTGCTGCTGCGGGTTCGGGTAGCCGTACACCGGGCCCTGCTGGGCCCCGGCCTGCGGCGGACCCGCGGGGGGCGGGGACTGCGGTGCCGGCGGGGACTGCGGTGCCGGCGGGGTCTGCGGAGCCTGGGGCGGCATCTGCGGCGGGACCGGCGGGGTGTTGGCGGGCGGGGTGTGGGCGGGCGGCGTCGGGGCACCGTATCCGCCCGCCGGGGAATCCTTGGGTGCGCCGTACCCTCCCTGCGGGGGCCCGTTGGGGGGCTGTGGCGGCTGGGGTGGCTGTGGCGGCTGCGTCATTGTTCTGCCTTCGTGGAGGGGGAGTTGAGGATCCGGGGGCAGCTCACTTGCCGAAGACCAGCATCGTCTTCTCGGTGGTGTCGCCCCTCTTGCCCCTGACCTGGCCCGACATCAGGAAGAACCGGCCGTCCTGGTAGGCGACCAGTTTCGAGAAGAAGGAGTTCTCGATGCTGGACGTCGACTCCGGGTTCTGGAGGACCACACTCGCCTTGCCGCCCGTCGACGGGATGCTGACGACCGCGCCGCCTCCGTCGTACGAGGGCTCCTTGTACGCGATGAGGTTGGAGCCGTCCATCCGCAGCGGCAGCATCGTACGGTCGCTGCCCGCGGGCACCCGCCACTTCTCCTTGCCGGTGTTCAGGTCGAAGGCGACCACGTCGTTCGCGCCGCTCTTCACCTCGGTCGGCAGATACAGCGTGTTGGCGTCGGCCGCCGTACCGACACAGCCCTGGAGGTCACGGTCGATGATCGACAGACCGCACTCGGGCTGGAAGCTGTCCTTCGTGGTCAGCTGGGAGCGCCGCGTTCCGTCGCTCTTGAGGACGGAGATGTTCCAGGACTTCTTCTTCTCGTTGGTCGAGTAGATGACCAGCGGGTCCAGCGAGTAGACCTTCTTGACCTGCCAGCCCGCCGGGAGCGGGAACGTCCACTTGGACTTGCCGGTCGACGGGTCGAGCTCCTGCACCTGCTCGGTCGCGTCCGGCTGGCTGTTCTTGGTGCACGACTCGATGGCGATCAGCTTGGCGCCGCCCGCGAACGCGTCCGGCTGGCACGCGCCCTGCATACTCCCGAAGATCTTGTGCCCGTCGCTGACCGAGAAGGCGCTGGAGGGCCCCATCCGGCTGGCGGTCACGGTGTCACCCGCGATCGTCAGCTCCAGGGAGCTCATGATGTCGAAGGCTCCCTCCTTGGGGATCGGCTTCTTCCAGCCCCCCTTGCCCGTCTTCAGGTCGATGACCTGCATCTGGTTGCAGTCGGCACGGTCGGTGTCGTCGCTCTTGTACGCGATGACGATCTTGTCGTCGGGAGTGGTCTGGTGGGGCGCGGCGCAGATCGCGTGCGGCGTCGGCACGCTCCACTTCTCCTTGCCGTCGTTCACCCCGTACGCGGTGACCTTCTTGTACATCGCGCGCACGACGACATCGCCGCTGAACCACATGCCGTAGTTCTGGGCGCCGTCCTGCGGCAGCGCGACCTTGTTGGTCTGGAGCCAGAGGACCTTGTCCTCGCCCGCCTTGCGCCCGGCGTTGAGGTCATCGTCGCCGGAGCGCCCGTTGCCGCTGCCGTCGCCCTGGTCGACGCTCGGGGACGTGGACGGCTTGCCGTCGATGTTCTTGCTGTCGCTCGCGACCGGCTTCTTGCCGCCGCCGCCGCTGCCGACGGCGAAGAAGACCCCGGCACCGACGACGAGCAGGCCCGCGACGGCCGCGCCGATGATGACGCCCGGCTTGCCCTTGAAGGGGTTCTTGCCGCCGCCCTGCGGCGGGACCGGCCCGCCCGGGTACTGCTGCGGGTAGCCGTAGGGGCCCTGCTGCTGTCCGTACGGACCCGGCGGCTGCTGGCCGTACGGGCCCGGCTGCTGGGGCTGCTGGCCGTACGGGCCCGGCTGCTGCTGCGGATATCCGTAGGGGCCGGACTGCGGCTGCTGCGGGGCCTGTTGCGGGTATCCGTAGCCGGGCTGCGGCCCGGACGGCGGCCCCGGTGGCGGTCCCTGCGGTGGTGCGGACGGCTGCCCCGGCGGCGCCTGGGGCGGCGGCGGCATCTGCGGCGGCTGGGCGGGTGGCGGCGGAGCGCCGAAGCCACCCGGCGGAGGATCCTGCGGGGCGCCGAAACCGCCCCGCGGCGGCTGCTGGTCGGGCGGCTGAGTCATCAGCACATACCTCTTCACGCGGGGTCCACTGCCCGACCGGCCTCCCCCGCAATTCCGGTGGTTACAGCAACCGGAATGGAGCGAATCGGGTGTGGATCCCACACATCAACGTCAGTCGAGCGGGAGTTCTTTCTATCACCCGGAGAACGGCGTGAGAGGGCCCGGTCCGCCCCTGTGCCCAAGGGAGAACCGGGCCGTGACGCCCTCGTTATGCGAGCCGCGCGGCAGGGCCGGGGGCCGGACGAGCGGCCCTCAGGCGTCCTCGGCGAGCTCCAGCCAGCGCATCTCCAACTCTTCGCGCTGACCGGCCAGTTCCCTCAGCTCCGCGTCCAGTTCGGCCACCTTCCCGAAGTCCGTGGCGTGCTCGGTGATCTGTGCGTGCAGCTTGCTCTCCCGGTCGGAGAACTTGTCCAACTGCCGTTCGATCTTCTGGAGTTCCTTCTTCGCGGCGCGGCCGTCCTTGGCGGACACCACACCGGGGGCCTCCTTGGCCACGGCCTGCACGGCGGCCGGGGTCTGCGCGTCGATCACCTTGCGGCGGCGCTCCAGGTACTCGTCGACACCGCGCGGCAGCATCCGCAGGCTCGCGTCGCCGAGCAGCGCGAAGACGCGGTCCGTGGTGCGCTCGATGAAGAACCGGTCGTGCGAGATCACGATCATCGAGCCCGGCCAGCCGTCGAGGAGGTCCTCCAGCTGGGTCAGGGTCTCGATGTCCAGGTCGTTCGTCGGTTCGTCGAGGAACAGGACGTTGGGCTCGTCCATCAGCAGCCGCAGGATCTGCAGGCGCCGCCGCTCACCGCCGGACAGGTCGCCGACCGGTGTCCACTGCTTCTCCTTGGAGAAACCGAACTGCTCGCAGAGCTGGCCCGCGGTCATCTCGCGGCCCTTGCCGAGGTCGACCCGGTCCCGTACCTGCTGCACCGCCTCCAGCACCCGCAGGGTGGGCTTGAGTTCGGCGACCTCCTGCGAGAGGTAGGCGAGCTTGACGGTCCTGCCGACGACGACCTTGCCCGCGGCGGGCTGGGCCTCGCCCTGGGTACGGGCCGCCTCCGCCAGCGCCCGCAGCAGCGAGGTCTTGCCCGCGCCGTTCACCCCGACCAGACCGATCCGGTCACCGGGGCCGAGCTGCCAGGTCAGATGCTGGAGCAGCAGCTTGTCCCCGGCCCGTACGGTGACGTCCTCCAGCTCGAAGACGGTCTTGCCGAGCCGGGCGTTGGCGAACTTCATCAGCTCGGATGTGTCGCGCGGCGGCGGCACGTCGGCGATCAGTTCGTTGGCCGCCTCGATGCGGTAGCGGGGCTTGGACGTGCGGGCGGGGGCGCCGCGCCGCAGCCAGGCCAGCTCCTTGCGCATCAGGTTCTGCCGCTTGGACTCCTCGGTGGCCGCGATACGTTCGCGTTCGGCGCGTGCGAAGACGTAGTCGCTGTAGCCGCCCTCGTACTCGTGGACGGCGCCGCGCTGGACGTCCCACATCCGGGTGCACACCTGGTCCAGGAACCAGCGGTCGTGGGTGACGACGACGAGCGCGGAGCGGCGGGCGCGGAGGTGCCCGGCGAGCCAGGAGATGCCCTCGACGTCGAGGTGGTTGGTGGGCTCGTCGAGCACGATCAGGTCCTGCTCGGCGATGAGCAGCTTCGCCAGCGCGATGCGGCGGCGCTCCCCACCGGAGAGCGGGGCGATGACGGTGTCCAGGCCCTGGGCGAATCCGGGCAGGTCGAGCCCGCCGAAGAGCCCGGTCAGCACGTCCCTGATCTTGGCGTTCCCCGCCCACTCGTGGTCGGCGAGGTCGCCGATGACCTCGTGCCGGACGGTGGCCTGCGGGTCGAGGGAGTCGTGCTGGGTGAGGACGCCGCTGCGCAGGCCGCCGTTGTGGGTGACCCGCCCGGTGTCGGGCTCCTCCAGCCGGGCGAGCATCCGGATGAGAGTCGTCTTGCCGTCTCCGTTACGGCCGACGACGCCGATACGGTCGCCCTCGGAGACGCCGAGTGAGACACCGTCCAGCAGGGCACGGGTGCCGTAGACCTTGCTGACGGCCTCGACATTGACGAGGTTGACGGCCATTGGCGCTCCTGGGACGGGGGTAGATCGATCTCCCAGGGTACGGCGCCGCGGACGGGCTCTTTGCGACGCCTCCTCCCTCCGCGTACAGTTTCCTGTACGTACAACTTTCCGTACAACCCGAGGAGGCGGCCTCCGTGCGGACCATGACGTACACAGAATCCCGTGCGAATTACGCCGAAACACTCAACGCGGTGGTGGACGATCGCGAGGAGGTCGTCGTCACGCGCGCCGGGCACGATCCGGTCGTGATCGTGGCCCTGGACGAGTACGAGTCGCTGAAGGAGACGGCCTACCTGCTCCGGAGCCCGGCGAACGCCCGGCGGCTGCTGGCGTCGATCGAGCGCCTGGAGAACGACGGCGGCACAGCGCGGGAGCCGGCCGAGTGAAGTTCGTCTGGGACGAATCGGCCTGGGAGGACTACGTCTGGTGGCAGGCCCAGGACCGGAAGATCCTCAAGCGCATCAACACCCTGCTGCAGGATGTCGCACGTAACGGCAACGAGGGCATCGGTAAACCGGAGCCCCTGAAACACGGGTTTCAGGGGTACTGGTCCCGCCGCATCACCGAGGAACACCGGCTGATCCACAAGGTGGTCGGCGGAGAGGTCCGGATCGCCGCCTGCCGCTACGACTTCGGGCGCTGACCCGGGCCTCTTCAGATCGGGGACCGGGGCGGTTTCCGGTCGCTTTCGTCCCCCTGCGGAGCCGGGTCCGGGCATCGGTCCGCGGGGGAAGGACCGGGCAGCAGGAGAGTCCGCCCCGGTGGGGAGCGGTCCCGCGTGCGGGCCTGCTGTCCGGTACAGGGCCGAAAGCCGTCTTGCGCCGGAAACGGGCTGAGACCTGTGCCTTGGCGCGCTCGTGAGCTGGACATGCTGACGTCGAACGGTTCTGACGGGAAAGCTAGCTACCTCTGGATATGAGGATTCATGGCTGTTTCTGACCAGCACCTCCGGACCGGCACGATCCGCGCGGCTGAGCCGCCGGAGGACTGTCCGGACAACGAACATTCCACGGCGCCCGGGAGAGACCAGCGGCACGGGCCGTGCGGACATCAGCGCGCGCACATCACCGACTCCCTTTTCCACGGCGGTGGTTACGCCACTCCGGCGAGCCGGCGGATCTTCTGCGACCGGTGCCGGCTGCAGCGCTGGCTGCAGGTGGAAGCGGCGCTCACGTCGTGCCAGGAGCGGCTGGGGATGGTAGCCCCGGACACCGCGGCGCAGGTGGCCCGCGCGTGCGAGCCGGGCCGCATCGACCTCGCCGCCCTGGCACCCGAGTTCCGGCGTACGGGCCACTCGCTGGTGCCGCTGCTGCGCGGCCTGGAGGCGGCGTGCGAGGGTGCGTCGGGAGAGATGGTGCATCTCGGGGCGACCACCCAGGACATCCAGGACACCGCGCAGGCGCTGGAGATGCGAGAGGTGCTCGCGGAGGTGGACGCCGGGGTGCGGCGCATGGCGGTGCTCCTGGCGGGTCTCGCGGTGGAGCACCGGGACAGCCTGATGCCGGGGCGCACACACGGCCAGCCGGCGCTGCCGATCACGTTCGGACTCAAGGTCGCGAGCTGGCTGGACGAGCTGCTGCGGCACTCGGAGCGGCTGGTGCAGTTACGCCCGCGAGTCCTGACGGCCCAGCTGTCCGGTGGTGTCGGCACCATGGCGGGGTTCGACGGGCGCGGGCGCGAGCTGCTGGAGCTCTTCGCCGGGGACCTGGAGCTGGAGGTGCCCGCGGTCGGCTGGCATTCCGCCCGGGACCGGGTGGCCGAGTTCGGGACCGCGCTGGCCATGCTCACGGGCACGCTTGCCCGGGTCGCCGACGAAATACGGGCGCTGTCGCGGCCGGAGGTCGGCGAGGTGTCCGAAGGCTGGGAGTACGGCCGGGTGGGCAGCAGCACGATGCCGCACAAGCGCAATCCGGAGCGCTCGGCGCAGGTGGTGCTGCTGGCCCGGCTCGCCCGCTCCAATGCCGCACTCGGGATCGAGAGCATGGTCCAGGAACACGAGCGCGACTCGCGCGGTCTGCGGATGGAGTGGGTCGCGGTCGCCGACGTCTCGCACTACACACTGGCCGCGCTGGGCACCCTGAACGCCGTGCTGTCGGGCCTGCAGGTCGACAGCGGACGGATGGCCGCGAACGCGCGGGCCGCGGCCGAATCCCTCTGCACGGAGGCGGTGATGCTGGCCCTGGCACCGTCGATCGGCCGGCAGAGCGCACACACCCTCGTGTACGAGCTGAGCCAGCGTGCGCAGAGCGAGGGCCGGCGGTTGCGCGACTGCCTGCTGGCGGACGCCACCGTCACCGCGCGGTTCTCCGTCGCCGAGGTGGACGGGCTGCTGGACCCCTCCCGTTATCTGGGTGAGTCACGTGAGCTGACCGACCTTTCGGTGGAGCGGGCGCGGGAGTGGCTGGCGGAGCCCGAGCGGTCCGGCGCCGCCCTCGCGGAGGGCCCGCGCGCATGACGGGGCTGCTGCGTTTCGACGGGGCCCGGGCGACCGAGGCCGACACGGAGGCACACACCGCCGACATGGTCGCCCAGCGCCGGCATCTGCGCGGGCAGCTGGACGTCCGGGCCGGGCACCAGGTGCTGGATGTCGGCTGCGGGCCCGGCTATCTGATATCCGAGCTGCGCCCGGATATCGGTCCCACGGGGCGGATCTGCGGCATCGACATCAGCGATTCCATGCTGGAACTGGCCCGGGAACGGTGCGCCACCGGCTCCGCACCGGGGGTGGTCGACCTGCGGAGCGGGCGCGCGGAGCGGATCCCCTTTCCGGACGCGACGTTCGACGCGGCCGTCGCCGTGCAGGTCTATGAGTACGTCGAGGACATCGAGCGCGCTCTGAACGAGCTGTTCCGAGTCCTGCGGCCCGGTGGCCGAGCGGTCGTCCTGGACACCGACTGGGACTCGCTGGTGTGGCGCTCGGCAGACCGCGGGCGGATGCGGGAAGTACTGGAACTGTGGGAGGACCACGTCGCCCATCCGCGCCTTCCCCAGCAGCTGGGCCCTCTGCTGCGCCGGGCGGGGTTCGAGGAGGAGCCCCTGACCACGCTGACCTTCGTCGACCGGGAGCTCGACCCGGGCAGGTACAGCTACTGGCAGGTCGGTTTCATCGAGGCGTTCCTCGCCGGCCACCCCGGGGCCCGCGCGGAACAGACCCGGGCCTGGAGCGGTGAGCTCCGTGAACTGGCGGCTACGGGCGAGTACTTCTTCAGTCTGGGCCGCTACGCCTTCACCCTGCGCAAGCCGGCCGGGAACTGACCGGGAGCGGTGAGCCGGAACGGGTGATCCGGAGCAGGTGAGCTGAAGCGGTGGCCGGCCGGCCGGGCGTCGTGCCGGTCACCGCCGCCCGCGCCCGCGCGAGCCCGGGCCGGGGTGTCACCCGTGCAGGCGCTCGAATTCGCGCAGGAAGCCGGTCAGGGCCCGGACGCCGTCCTCCGGCATGCCGTTGTAGACGGAGGCGCGTACACCCCCGACCGTCCGGTGACCGGCCAGCCCCATGAGCCCCTCGGACTCGGCCAGGGCAAGGAACTCGCCCGTCAGGGACTCGTCGCCGAGCCGGAAGACGATGTTGGTGATCGAGCGGTGCTCCGGGTGGGCCGTGGGGCGGTAGAAGGACGACCGGTCGAGTTCCCCGTACAGGAGAGCGGCCTTGGCCTCGTTGGCTCGCTCAACGGAGTCAAGACCGCCCTGGTCCCGGATCCACTCCAGGACCAGGGACAGGACGAAGACGGCGAAGGTGTTCGGTGTGTTGTCGAGTGAGCGTGTCCCGGCCTGGACCGCGTAGTCGAGCAGCCTCGGCGTGCCGGGCAGGGCCCGCCCGACCAGATCGTCCCGGACGGTGACCAGGGCCATGCCGGAGGGCCCCAGGTTCTTCTGGAATCCGGCGTACACCAAACCGAACCGCGTGTGATCGATACGGCGGGACAGGATGTCGCTGGTGGCGTCGGCCACCAGCGGTGCGGGCAGATCCTGCGGAAAGTCCTTCCACCGTGTGCCGTACACCGTGTTGTTGCTGGTCAGATGGATGAACGCGGCGTCATCCGGGCAGTCGCGCGCCGCCACGGCCGGTATCCGGTCGAATGCGGTGTCCGCGCTGCCGGCGACGGTCCGCGCGGTGCCGTAGCGCGCCCCCTCGCGACGCGCCTGCTGGGCGAACAGCCCTGTCTCGACGTAGCCGGCCGCGCGGGCGGCGGACCGGCCGAGCAGGTTGAGGGGGACGGCGGAGCACTGCATCCGCGCACCACCGTGCATGAAGAACAGGTGGTGGTCCGCGGGAAGTCCGCAGAGCCCGCGGAAGAGCGATTCGACGGTGTCCAGGATGCCGGTGAACCGCGGGCCCTTGTGGCTGATCTCGACGACCGAGGCCCCGTCCTCCGCATGGGCCAGGAACTCCTCACGAATCCGCTCCGCCACCGGGCGGGGCAGTGTCGCGGGCCCGGCGCAGAAGTTGTACGCGTACCGGGGCGGCGCGGCCGGTAACACGGCGGCTGACGGGGACTGCTCGGTCACGTCGTCACATCCTCAGCTTCTCGACCAGCGCCTCGATTCCCTCGGCGCGCAGACAGGCGACGGCGTCCGTCGCGGGGTTCGTACGGTCCCGCAGACGCCGGGCCAGTGGCTCCAGCTCCTCGGCCGGCGCGGCCTTCCCCCGCCGTAGTCCTTCCTCGGCGACGGCGAACGCCTGCTGCGCCCACTGGCCGATCGGGGCACCGGCCGCCTCGGCGTCCCAGCCGTGGGCCTGGACCTGGGGCATGGCCGCACGCGACAGGGCCAGGGTCCAGGGGCGGAAGAGCTTCTCGCACTGCTCGATGTTGTCCAGCCAGCCGAGGATCATGGCCAGCCAGGAGAAGGTCTCCGGCCGGCTCATGGTGGGCAGGTGCCGGACCTCGACGAAGGTGTCGCGCCCGCCGTTGTGCAGCACGGACTCGGGGCGCCCGGCCGCCACGGCTGCGAGGACTTCCGCGACGCTGCACGTCTCGTCGAGCCGCATCCGGACGCGTACCGCGGGCCAGTAGAAGACAAGGCCCGATGCCAGGTCGCCGACCGTGCACTGCAGGGTGCGCTTCGCACCGTGGAAGTCGACGAACTCCGCCTCGCCCGCGGCGGCGAACTCAGCAGTGGTCAGCTCCACGGCCATGGGCCGGTAGATCATGCCCGCTCTGGTCACCTCGAAGACGGGCGTCGCCCAGGCGTCCTGCATGTACTGCGCCAGACCGCTGTAGAGCCGGCGGGGGAAGAGCAGCCGGTCGGCGAAGAACGGGTTCGACTCGGCCAGCTCCTGGTAGCCGCGCATTCGCAACGACTGCCAGGGCTGCACGCGTTCGCCGAACACCGCGGAGTTCGCACCCCACGCGCACAGCAGCGGCGTCATGGAGATCAGGGTGTTGCAGACCGGGATCACATCGGACAGCGGCACATCGATGTTGAACTGGACAGCGGCGAACCCCGGCCACGCGTCGGACGCGTAGTGCCCGGGGAACCGCTCGGCCTGCGCCAGCCAGAACTGGTAGTGCCCCTTGTCCGCCAGATAGGCCCTGCCCAGCGTCTCGGTACGGGGCTGGCAGCCGTGTGCCAGTACGGACAGAGCCTCCGCGCCCAGGGCTGGGAGCAGCAGGGAGTCGAGAGTGTGGTGCCACGCCGACTTGGCGGCGGCGAAGCCCTCCTCCGGCGGGAGGGCCATCTCCACCGTGCAGAATCCGTAGTCGTTGCCCACGTCCAGCGTGCCGGAGCCGCGACGTGACCTGACGCCCACCACGGTCCCGCTCGTGGCGTCGGAGTAGGTGGAGAAGCCCTCCTGCCGGGCGAGCCTCCCGAACAAGGCCTGTACGGACCGCTCGTCGGCCGCCATGCCTTGGGCGTCGACGGTGGGCAGTTCTGACTCGATGCCAATTCTCACGTTCACGTACAAGCCTTTGCTCAGTGCCGGACGGTGTCGGAGCAGAGGTTAGAGTCCGGGGGTGCGACTCACTCAGCCACGGGGAACGTTTTCACGCTTTGTAGTGACTTCGAGTCCGTCGCCCACTGCGAGCATTTGGCTCTGCGCGTCGGAGAGTCCGCTGATATGACGGCGATAGCGTGCGATCACCTCGGAATTCTTCTGCGGCACCAGCACGTTGTCGGCCACGATCAGCCCGCCGGGGCGCAGTACCGGCCAGCACGCTTCGAAGTCCCGGATGTACAACTCCTTCCAGTGGTCGAGCAGTACGAGGTCCACCGGGCCCGGAAGGGACGGCAGCAGTTCGGGGGCTTCACGGGTGGTCAGTTCCACGTGGGCGTCCAGTCCCGCGGCCGTCAGGTTCGCGCGCTGCTCGTCCTGCTTGTCCTTGTCGACCTCGATCGAGTAGAGGCGCCCGCCGGTGGCGTGCACTGCCTCCGCGAGCCACACCGTGGAGTAGCCCACCGAGCCGCCGATCTCGACGACCGTCCGGGCGCCGACCGCCCTGACCAGCGTGTTCAGGAAGAGACCGACCTCGGGGCCCACGTCCAGCATGAAGGACCCCGCACGCTCGCGCAGCGCCGTGCCGCCGGCCTCGCGCAACACTTCGAGCTGCTGCTGCTCCTTGCGGGAACGGGCTTCGAGTCCGGCCAGCACCGCTTCGGTCCGCGGGCCGAGAGGGGGAACCGACGGCTGCATCAGGCGGCCCCGAAGAAGCGGCGTGCGTTGTCGCAGAGGATTTTGCGCTTCACCGCCCCGCTGAGATCGCCCCGTTCGGTCAGGGACGTCACCGCCCCGGGGAATTTGGCATCGAAGTGCGGGAAGTCGCTCGCAAACAGAAGGTTTTCCTCCAGGCCCTGTTCCACGAGCATCGGGAGCAGCGGGTCCTCGGGTTCCACGCCCAGATAACACTGGCGCTTGAAATAGGTGCTGGGCTTCTCCGGCAGCGGTTCGCGGTCCTTGGCGAACTGTTCGACGTGGTCGTCCATACGGTTCAGCCAGAACGGGGCCCAGCC
The DNA here is from genome assembly GCF_036010505.1 of Streptomyces sp. NBC_01197. Lineage (NCBI taxonomy): Bacteria > Bacillati > Actinomycetota > Actinomycetes > Kitasatosporales > Streptomycetaceae > Streptomyces > Streptomyces sp. NBC_01197. The sequence goes on along the minus strand of NZ_CP108569.1, from coordinate 4,582,475 downwards.
CGCGCCGGTTTCCATGAAGGCGAAATTGAGAGCCGGGTACCGCTCCATCACTCCGCCCGTGATGAGCAGCATGACGGCCGCCATGTGCTCGAAGGTGTGGCTGACCAGATGGCCCTGCATGGTGTCGTGCGTACGCTCCGTACCGATGCGGGGAATGCGGGCGACGCCGAACCCTTCGTGGAAGCAGACCGCCATCCCGTTGCTCTCGCAGAACGCCCAGAGAGCTTCGTACACCGGGTCGTCGACATTGGTGCCGGCCACGGTATTGGGCCGCAGGATGACCGTACGGACCCCGTTGACGAGTGCCCGGCGTGCCTCGTCGAGGGCGAGCACGATGTCGTGCTGGGGCAGCGCGGCGACGGGAAGCAGTCTGCTGGTCTCCGCCGAGCAGTACTCGACCGCCCAGTCGTTGTACGCCTTGGTCACCTCATGGGCGAAGGCTGAGCTGCGCAGGGCGGGCAGGAGTCCCAGGACCTTGGAGGGAAAGATGTAGGCCTGGGATATCCCTTCGCGGTCCATCGCTGTGAGGCGGTCCTGCGGGTCCAGGCCTCCGCGCCGCAGTGCGTCGAGCACTTCCACGGTCGCCGGGTCGTCGAACGCCCAGCTGCCCGGCGTGTACGTGGCCCCCTGGGTGCTGCCGAACCAGGCGGCCTGGGTGGGCTTGCCGTGGAAGGTCGCCGACGGCCCTTCGATGACGCGGCCCTCCGCGATCAGCACGTCGTCCTGGTACTGCGGCATCCATGCCGCGTACTTCTCCGGAATCCTTCCGCGCCACCACTGATCGGAGTCGGGAAGGACGATGTGGCTGTCGGCATCGATTACCGGGTAGTCATGACGGGCGACCATGGACCACTCCTAGAGATCGTCTTGCGCTGTGCGGGACATGCACAGCGATGCGTGCGCACATGCCACTCCACTCCCAGGAGTGTTCATCCGTGCACGCTGCGTTCCCAGCTCGGTAGTCCGAGATTCTTGCCTGCCCACCGGAGCAGGGGGAAGAGGGCCTTTGGCAATGGCGCATCAATGGCGCGATTGCACCCCTTGTGTCTCGGCTTGTGTCTCAGCAGCCCGGTGGTAACCCGGCGGCGACCCGGCCGTCTCCCGGGTCGCTTCGGTAGCTCAGAGGACCGTCGCCCCCGCCACTCCCGACACCGCGACCCGCGCGGACCTGCACGTCCCCGACTCCAGCAGCTCCGTCGCGATCCGCTCCGCCGCGTCCGCGTCCTTCGCCAGGAATGCCGTCGTCGGGCCCGAGCCAGAGACCAGTGCGGCCAGTGCGCCGGCCGCCGTGCCCGCTGCGAGTGTGTCCGCCAGCGAGGGGCGCAGGGAGAGCGCGGCCGGCTGAAGGTCGTTGGACAGGGCGCCCGCCAGGGCCACCGTGTCGCCGGTGCGCAGTGCGTCGATCAGCTCCGGTGACGCCTGCGGCGGACCGGCGTCCGGGGTGAGGCGGTCGAACTCGCGGAAGACCGTCGGGGTGGAGAGCCCTCCGTCGGCCATCGCGAACACCCAGTGGAACGCGCCGCCCAGCTCCAGGGGCGTCAGCCGCTCGCCCCGGCCGGTGCCGAGCGCCGCTCCGCCGACCAGGCTGAAGGGCACATCACTGCCCAACTCGGCGCACATGCCGAGGAGTTCGTCGCGCGAGGCGCCCGTGGACCAGAGTGCGTCACAGGCCAGCAGGGCGCCCGCGCCGTCCGCGCTGCCGCCCGCCATGCCGCCCGCGACGGGGATGTCCTTGGCGATGTGGATGTGCACGTGGGGCTCGATACCGCGCCGGGCCGCGAGCAGTTCGGCCGCCCGCGCCGCCAGGTTCGTACGGTCCAGGGGGACCAGGTCGGCGCCGGGGCCGGTGCAGGTGATGCGCAGGGTGTCGGCCGGGACGACGGTGACCTCGTCGTAGAGCGACACCGCGAGGAAGACATTGGCCAGGTCGTGGTAGCCGTCGGGGCGCGCGCCGCCCACCGCGAGCTGGACGTTGACCTTGGCGGGGACGCGGACGGTGACGCCTGCGGTGTTCTCCGTAGCGGCGTTCTCCGTAGCGGCGTGGGCCGTGCCGTCGTGGACTGTCATGCCTTGCCCTCCGCGGCTGTCCTGCCCTCCGCGATCCGGGCGAACTCCTCCACCGTCAGCGACTCCCCGCGCGCCTGCGGCGAGATCCCGGCGGCGACCAGCGCGGCCTCGGCCGCGGGCGCCGACCCCGCCCAGCCGGCCAGCGCGGCGCGGAGGGTCTTGCGGCGCTGCGCGAACGCCGCGTCGACGACCGCGAAGACCTCTTCCTTGGTGGCCGTGGTCGCGACCGGTTCGGTGCGGCGGACCATCGACACCAGGCCCGAGTCCACGTTCGGGGCCGGCCAGAACACATTGCGGCCGATGGATCCGGCCCGCTTGACGTGCGCGTACCAGTTGGCCTTGACCGACGGCACCCCGTACACCTTGCTGCCGGGCTCGGCCGCGAGCCGGTCGGCGACCTCCGCCTGGACCATCACCAGCGTCCGCTCGATCGAGGGGAACCGGGCCAGCATCGTCAGCAGCACCGGGACCGCCACGTTGTACGGGAGGTTCGCGACCAGCGCCGTGGGCGGCGGGCCGGGGAGCTCGGTGACCTGCATCGCGTCGGAGTGGACGAGCGTGAAGCGGTCGGCGCGGGCGGGCAGCCTGGCCTCGACCGTCGCGGGGAGCGCACCCGCCAGCACGTCGTCGATCTCGACGGCGACCAGCCGGTCGGCCGCTTCGAGGAGCGCCAGGGTCAGCGAACCGAGGCCGGGGCCGACCTCCACGACGACGTCGTCCCGGGTCACCTCGGCCGTCCGGACGATCCTGCGTACCGTGTTGGCGTCGATGACGAAGTTCTGGCCGCGCTGCTTGGTCGGGCGTACGCCGAGCGCGGTGGCCAGTTCGCGGATGTCGGCGGGGCCCAGAAGGGCGTCGGAGACTTCGGAGGCCGCGGGTTCGGATACCTCGGGTTCAGTGCTGCTCACCCGTCAAGCCTACGGCCGCGCGGAGACCCCCGGGCGCGCGCTGGGCGCGCACCCCGCCCGCACCCCCATCGCGCCCCGCCCGCATCCCTGTCGGACCCGCTCACATCCCGCTCGCACCGGACCTCACACGGTGTCGCCGTCCAGGCCGAACGCCCGGACCGTATTGGCCATGATCGCGGCGGCCAGTTCGTCCTCGCCGGTGTTCCGCACCGCCGCCATCGCCCGCACCGTCACGGGAATGAGATACGGCGCATTCGGCCGGCCCCGGTAGGGGACGGGGGTAAGAAAAGGCGCGTCCGTTTCGACAAGGACGAGTTCCGTGGGGGCGACGGCGAGTGCGTCACGCAGCGGCTGGGCGTTCTTGAACGTCATGTTTCCCGCGAAGGACATGAAATAGCCGCGGGCCGCGCAGACTTCGGCCATTTCGGCGTCACCGGAATAGCAGTGGAATACGGTGCGGTCCGGAGCCCCTTCCTCCGCCAGAATGCGGAGTACGTCGGCGTGGGCCTCGCGGTCGTGAATAACCAGCGCCTTGCCATGCCTTTTCGCCATCTCGATGTGCGCCCGGAACGAGCGTTCCTGGGCAGCCACGCCCTCCGGCCCGGTCCGGAAGTAGTCGAGGCCCGTTTCGCCGACGGCCCGCACCTGCGGGAGCCCGGCCAGCCGGTCGATCTCGCCGAGCGCCTCGTCCAGGGCGCTGTCCCCGCCGGCGGCGCGGGACCCCTGCCGCGACCAGCCGTCCTCATCCCCCAGCACGATGCGGGGCGCTTCGTTCGGGTGCAGGGCGACCGCGGCGTGCACGTTCTCGTACGCGGCGGCCGTCTCGGCCGCCCAGCGGGAGCCCTTCACGTCACACCCCACCTGGATCACGGTGGTCACTCCGACCGATGAGGCCCTGGTCAGGGCCTCCTCCACGGTGGTGTCCTGCATATCCAGATGGGTGTGCGAGTCCGCCACCGGTACGGCGAGCGGTGCGGGCAGCGGCGGCGCGGAGTCCTTGCTCATGGCGCCCGATCTTATGGGGCACCTCCCACCTCCTGGGGCGGGGGGAGGGCCGCCGCGCGAAGCGCGATCCGCGGTGCCAGCGGCCTACTCGCCGCGGTGGAAGGGGTGCAGCAGGTCCCGGAGCTGCCAGTGGTGGCGCTCGCCGGGTGCGGGGGTCGCCCCGCCCGCGGGCTGGGCGGCTGCCGCGGACCCGGCCCCCCGGCGCGCTGTGTCCCGGGGCGCTCCGGGAGGCACGGACGTGACGCTGCCCGCCCCGGCAGGCACGGACGTGACGTCGTCCGTGTAATGGAGCAGATTCTGCACCGATGAGACCCGCCCCGACCTCATGATGCGTACGACGTGACCGCCGCAGTTCAGACAGTTCGGATTGGAAAGCGGCGAGGGCACCCGCTCGCCGTCGGCCCGGTATACGACAAAGGCCTCACCGGAAGCATTGACGTGGTGCTCAATCTCGTACGCCTGCTCCCAGCCATGGCCACACCGCATACAGGCGAAGGAATATGCCTCATGGGCGGTGCTTTCAACTATCTCACTCATGCCAGCTCCTCTTGTCCGCGGACAAGCCTTCCGAGGGGCGATTCCGTCCCACTTCCCAGTGGACGCCTCCGGCTCCCGGAATGCATCAGGTGCTGCCTACTATTGGACCGGTTTTGGCCTGCTCGTGGCCAAAGGGCCCGTGATCACGTTGCCCGCTTTGCCAAGCGCGCGGGTCCTTTGCCTCCCGGTGGCACGGGACCACCGAGCCGACGCCGTACGGCCACTCTCCGCCGCCGCACGGGCACCGTCCGGCACAGCGCGGGACGCGCTTTTCACCGCGCCCTTCACTGCCCCTTTGCCGCATCCTTCACTGCGTCTTTCGCCGCGTCCTTCGCCGCGTTCTTCGCCGCGACCACCGCGTCGAACACCTCCCGCTTGGGCAGGCCCGCGTCGGCGGCGACCGCGGCGATGGCCTCCTTGCGCCGCTCCCCCGCCTCCTCGCGCACCTGCACCCTGCGCACCAGCTCAGCGGGGTCGAGCTCCTGCGGCCCCGCCTCGGGGGCGCCCTCGACCACGACCGTGATCTCGCCCCGTACGCCCTCCGCCGCCCACTCGGCGAGCGCCTTGAGCGGCCCGCGCTTCACTTCCTCGTACGTCTTGGTCAGCTCACGGCAGACCGCCGCCCTGCGGTCGTCGCCGAAGACCTCCGCCATCGCGGCGAGGGTGTCGTCCAGCCGGTGCGGGGCCTCGAAGTACACCAGCGTCCTGCGTTCGGCCGCGACTTCGCGGAGCCTGCCGAGCCGCTCGCCCGCCTTGCGCGGCAGGAAGCCCTCGAAGCAGAAGCGGTCGACCGGCAGCCCGGAGAGCGCCAGCGCGGTCAGCACGGCGGAGGGGCCGGGAACCGCCGTGACCTTGATGTCCTGCTCCACGCAGGCGGCGACCAGCCGGTAGCCGGGGTCGGAGACCGACGGCATCCCCGCATCCGTGACCAGCAGCACCCGCGCGCCGCCGGTCAGCGCCTCGACCAGCTCCGGGGTGCGGGCCGTCTCGTTGCCCTCGAAGTACGAGACGACGCGTCCCGTGGTCTGTACGCCGAGCGCCTGGGTCAGCCGGCGCAGCCGCCGGGTGTCCTCTGCGGCGACGACGTCGGCCGTCGCCAGCTCCTCGGCGAGCCGGGGCGGCGCGTCCGACACGTCACCGATGGGGGTCCCTGCGAGTACCAGCATTCCTGTCACGACTCCATTCTCCCAGCCCCGTGCACACCACTCTCACAGTCGGGTTCCCTACGATGGCGCGGTGACGAGTACAGCGCCTCAAGCCCTGAAGGGCCACGACGCCGGGGAACAGCCACCCGCCTGGGGGCGCAGACTGCGCCGCTTCGGGTACGCGGACCCGCGCGAAACGGGTCTGCGCGAGCGACTGGTGCCGCCGTACGCCTCACCCGGGCCGCAGCTGTGGACCGTGCTCGGCCTCTCCCCCACCTTCGCCGAGCGGCTGCTGCGCTGGTCGGCCTGGGGCGGTCCGCTGCTGGTCACGCTGGTCGCCGGAGTACTGCGGTTCTGGCATCTCGGCAGCCCGCACGCCGTGATATTCGATGAGACGTACTACGCGAAGGACGCCTGGGCGCTGATCCACCAGGGGTACGAGGGCCACTGGCCGGACAGCATCAACAACGCGATCCTGGCCAACCCCTCGCACGTCTCGGTGCCGTCCGACCCCGGCTATGTGGTGCACCCTCCGATCGGCAAGTGGCTCATCGGGATCGGTGAGCACTTCTTCGGGTTCACGCCGTTCGGCTGGCGCTTCATGACCGCGCTGCTCGGCACGCTCTCGGTGCTGATGATCTGCCGGATCGGCAGGCGGCTGCTGCGCTCGACGTTCCTGGGGTGTCTGGCGGGCGCGCTGCTGACGGTCGACGGCCTGCACTTCGTCATGAGCCGCACCTCGCTGCTCGACCTGATCGTGATGTTCTTCGTCGTGGCGGCCTTCGGGGCCCTGCTGATCGACCGGGACAGAAGCCGGGCCCGGCTCGCCGCCGCCCTGCCGGCGGGCGAGGAGGGCGGGCTGCGGCCGGACAGCGGTGTCGCGAGCACGCTGCGGCTGGGCGCGCGGCCCTGGCGGATCGCCGCCGGTGTACTGCTCGGTCTGTCCGCCGCGACCAAGTGGAACGGCCTCTACGTCCTGGTCTTCTTCGCGGTGATGTCGGTGCTCTGGGACGTGGGCGCCCGCCGCACGGCCGGCGCCGTCCGCCCGTACCGGGCCGTCCTGCGCCACGACCTGCTGCCGGCCTTCGTCTCGACGGTGCCGGTCGCCGTGGTGACGTACATGCTCTCCTGGACCGGCTGGTTCGTGACCAAGGGCGGGTACTTCCGCGACTGGGCGAACCAGCGCGCCGGGCTCTCCCCCGACCACGTCAAGCTGCCGGTGCTCGGCACGGTCCATCTCCCGCAGTTCGACATGAGCTGGGTCCCGGCGTCACTGCGCAGCTTCTGGCACTACGAGGCCGAGGTCTACAGCTTCCACGTCAATCTGACGGAGGGGCACCAGTACCAGTCGAACCCGTGGAGCTGGCTCGTGGTGGGCCGCCCCGTCTCGTACTTCTACGAGTCCCCGAAGCCGGGTGCCGACGGCTGCCCGCGGGGCGGCGAGAGCTGCGCCCGCGAGGTGCTGGCCATCGGCACCCCGCTGCTCTGGTGGGCCGCGTGCTTCGCTGTCCTGTACATCCTGTGGCGCTGGGCCTTCCGCCGGGACTGGCGGGCGGGGGCCGTCGCGTGCGGGATCGCGGCCGGGTATCTGCCCTGGTTCATGTACCAGCAGCGGACGATCTTCTTCTTCTACGCGGTCGTCTTCGTGCCGTTCCTGTGTCTGGCCGTCGCCATGATGATCGGCGCGATCCTGGGACCGCCCGGGTCGAGCGAGCGGCGCAGGGCGGTGGGTGCGATCGGTGCGGGTGTGCTGGTGCTGCTGATCGTGTGGAACTTCATTTATTTCTGGCCGCTGTTCACCGGGGATGCGATCCCGCTGAGCGAGTGGAACAACCGGATGTGGCTGAACACCTGGATCTAGCTGGGCAGACGCGTAACGAGGGCCCGACAGTCTGTCGGGCCCTCGCAGTCGTTGTCGGTCGTTAGTGGTTGTCGTAGGTCGCCTTCGGACGGCCCAGGGACGGCCCGGCACAGGCAGACCGTGCGCCGGTCTTACCAGGACGTCTGACGACGGGACTTGCTGCTGTGGTTCGCTGCCGTGTTGGAACCGAGCGCGAAGAGGGCCGCTACAGCGACTGCGTCGAGGTAGACACTCACCGCTCTTGCGACCGGCGGCCACATGACCATTAGCACGACGATGATCACGATCACCCACGGATACTGCGGGCGGTTTGACAGATGCCTTGGGGCCTGGTTCAGACTCACTGTTGAACCTCCGGGTTCGCAGCCCACCACGTAGCCCTTTCTTCCAGGGCGGAGCCGCGTGGTGGGCTTCTGCTGTTACGAGCATGGTGCCTTGCGGATGGGCCCCTGCTTTCGCCGGCAGGCGACAACAGGACCCCCTCCTGACACCCTGTGAGTCATCTCTTTCATTGCGTGCGCAATAGAAAATCAGCCAGGCTAATCTGCCCTGGTCAGGGCGCTGAAAGCGTGACGCGACCAGGTCGGGAGCCGTGCATCTACACAGGTCGGGAGGATGCACTCTGCCTGCCGGGAGTTGCACTTTGCCTACCAGAGGTTGCTCGTAAATGTGGCCGAAAAGCGTCTACTTCTGTAGGGCAATCGTCAGCAGCGTGAGGCCGACACTTACCCATCCCCATCGCTCGACTAGATCCGATTCCGTCCAGTCAGCCGTCGGCCCACGCTCTGTAGGACCGACGTGGCCCCCTAGCGTCCAGGTTGAGCGCGCCACTCTTGTGCCATCCATGTCAACCGACTGGCGTGGCTCCCATACTCTGGTCCGCACCACCAATAGGCCCTTAGAACGGAGAGTGCTTCACGGATGGGACCGAAGTCGGCAAAGGTCTACGAAGCAATCCGCGCACGGCTCGCGTCCGGCGAGCTGGCGCCCGGCGACAAGCTGCCCTCCGAACGCACCATGGTGGACGAACTCGGCATCGGCCGCACAGCCCTGCGCCAGGTACTCGCGAGGCTCGTAGCCGAGGGGGCGATCGAGGTGCGAGGGCGAAGCTCGTACCGGATCCCCGGGGGCGGCAGCGTCACCCGCCCCGAGGGACTCGCCCCGTGGAAGATCCACGGAGAACGGACCCTCTATGACAACCGGTGGGTCAAGCTCGAACTCTGGGACGTCGAGCCCCCCGGCGTAGAGCGGTTCGAGCATCACGTGGTGAAGCTCAAGCACGTCGCAATCTCCGTCGTGCTGGACGATCGTGACCGTGTGCTCCTGCTCTGGCGGTATCGATTCGTTCCACAGCAATGGGGTTGGGAACTCCCCGGAGGGATCGTGGATCCGGGCGAGAGCGCACACGAAACGGCACTCCGCGAGGTCGAGGAAGAAACAGGGTGGCGTCCGACCCACCTTGACCACGCGGTGAGTTATCAGCCGATGGTCGGGATGGTCGACTCACCGCATGAAATCTTCGTAGGCCGGGGCGCTGAGCACGTGGGAGAACCCACGGACGCGGAAGAGGCCGGCCACGTCGAGTGGGTCCCACTGGCTGACGTGCCGCGCTTGATGGCTCAGGGCGACCTCATGGGCTCCGGCACTCTGGTCGGCCTGCTGCATGTACTAGCGAACCGCAGTGGGACCCCTACAACTCCTGCGTAAGGAGATCAATACGACGGCGATGCCGTACGGATCCCGTACGGCTAGCCAGCAGCCGCGCCGCGCGCAGGTGAGTATCGACCTGGTCGTACTCACCGCGCGCCAAGTGCGCCTGTGCGAGATCGCACCGGAGCCCCGCCTGTGCTCGGACGAACGTCGGGTCTACTCGCTCAAGAGCCCCGTACAGTTCGGTTACCGCGTCGTCGTCGCCCAGCATCGCAAGGACGTTGCCGCGCCATCTTTCGAGGTGCGAGCCATTGAGGAAGATGCTCAGCATGTCGGGGTCCCGGTCCTCCGCCCCGCCCGGAATACTCGCGGCCGCGGCGTCGAGCGCCCGCCTGCTATCGACCGGCAAACCCGCGCGGGCGCACACTTCAGCCTCTGTTGAGTAGAGCCAGGCCAGCAGGCGGGGGGAGCCTTGTCGGCCAAGGATCCTCTGTGCGTCGCGCACGAGATCGACCGCCAGAGCAGGGCGGCCCGCATCGCACAGCACGTACGCCTGCTCGCCCATCGCGTGAGCCAGATACATGGGGGCTTCTGCGTCCCTGGCGGCCCTCTTCGCAACCTCGTAGTGACGCCAGGCACGCTCAACTGCGCCAGCGTCCAGCCCCTGCCAAGCCGCCAAGGTGGAGGCACCGGCCAAGGCGAGTGCCACGGGCCGACGAGTCTCCGGCAGGACAGCAAAGTTCAGCGTTTCTTCAAGCTTGGCCAAGTGGCCAGCCATCTGGTCAACAAGACCCGATGAACCCATCTGACGGTCCATGGTCCGCAATAGCTCTGTCTGCGCGTTGAACGACTCCACCATGCTGCCGCCGATGCTGCTCGCCGTGTCGATCCGGCTGAGCAAGTCGTCATAGCCGTCCGCGGCTGGCGTCTGCAGAACTGTGGCTGAGGGTCTCAGCTCATCGTCCGTGACCCCGAGAAGGCGCCGCAGGATCACTGCATAGCGGTCCGAGATCACCCGCTTGCCGTTCTCCCACTCGGAGACGTACACACGCAGACTCGCGGTCGAAGCGACATCCGTTGCGTGCTGTCTGGCGTACTGCTCGATCTCTCGGACAAGCCGCTCCTGAGACCAGCCGCGTTTTTTTCGCGAGCCCCGAAGTCCTTCACTCACGTGCCACCGCCGGGCGATAGGTGCCGTCGCTGTCCAATCCAGCATGCACTACGTCACCGCAGGTCAACAGGGGTTAACAGGCCCCGTGTTAAGCGCTGTTGGCTACCGAACACCGCCCCTTCTGGAGTCTTCTGATTAGGCGCCAGCAAGGCGGAACGGCGGTGGAACCGTCGAACATCCTTGACTCTGGTGCGCACCAGATGCTTACCTATTGGTGCGCACCAGATGGACCCCGGTCCGAACGGGCGCAACAACTGCACAGCGTGATCCACCGCAGCACGACGGCCGTGAGGACACCGGCCGAGGCGAGTGGAGACCAGCCGATCGAGACCGGGCCCGGTGTCACAACCGGGCCCCACCCCTCCGAGTGGGGGACACGCAATCGGCTCTAAAGAACCGCACGGCCACCTTTGGCTGCACGACTTCCGGGCTTCGGCCCTCCCCCGGAACGAGCAGCGCCGTGCGAAGAGGACCGAACCCGTTCCACCCACCGTCTCCGCAGCGCATTTCTGCTGCTGCGGCCGGTTGCCTCCTCCGCCCGTCCGGCCGATACGGCCGTACGGGCGGGGCTGAGGGGAGCCGGAACCGATCCGGACCACATCAAGGAGTGATCAGCATGGGACGCCGCCTCAACAACTTCACCCAGGACGAGGTCGCCGGAGGGCTCAAGACACCGCCCGAGCACCACGGCCAGCCGATGCAGAAGCTGTCGTTCGAGCCCATCTACGAGTGCAACGGGGGCAGCAACGGCTGCAACGCGTCCGTCAGGACCAACATCACGTACGAGGAGAACGAGAGCATCAACCGCCTCAACGAAATGTAGTTCCGCCAACCGCCCCGATGGTCGCAAGGCCGGGTTCGACTCCCGACCGGGGCACTCCCCTTCACCCCTTCCTTCCTCCCAGCTCAGAGGAGATCCGCCATGCCCGAAACAACGGTTGAGATCGTCTCGTTCGGCTACCTCCACGGGGCGCCGCCCGCCGCGCACCTGACCATCGACCTGCGCCACCACTTCCGGGACCCGCACGTCAGCCCGGAACTGCGCTACATGACCGCAGCGGACGAGCCGGTCCGCACGGCGGTTCTCGGCACTCCCGGTATCGCCGCCCTGGTGGAAGCCACGGCCGCCGCGGTCGCCGGATTCGCCTCCGGTCCCAGCACCGGAACGATCGTCGTCGCCGACGGATGCGCCGGCGGCCGACACCGCGCCCCGACCTTCGCCATGAGCCTCGCCGCCCGCCTTGAAGCAGCCGGGGCCAGCGTCACCCTCACCCACCGCGACATCGGTGAACCCGTCGTCCAGCGCTGACGCACACGGCTCCACAGCCCCGAAGGTCGCAGGCCGGGTTCGACTCCCCGCCGGGGCACGGTCCGCACCACGCGGACATCACACACCCCTCAGGAGAAACGCATGTCTGCCAAGAAGAACGCTGCTCTCTCCCGCCTGACCCAGGCCGCCCGTATCGACAAGCGCCTGCAGGTCCCGTCGTCCGACCGCAAGGTGCAGGCCACCGCCAGCGAGGCCGGTGCGGCGGGTGCCACCCAGAACGAGATCAACCAGGCGTACCGCGCGGGCCGTCGCTGACAGCAGCAAAAGCCCCCCTCTGTCCCACCACCCCACGAACGGCGCGCGGCCCCGGTGCTGGAACACCGGGGCCGCATTTCGGGCCGTCTCACGGCTAGGAGAACACGACCCATGGAACACATCGTCACACTTCAGGACGCTGTTACTGCGTTCGCTCCGTTCATGGAGCCGACGGACGCGGAGCTGGACGCCATCGAGCGGGAGATGCCGGCCATCCTGGCCGACGTCGATCTGCTGGATGCGCAGATCATCACCCTGGACCACGCCCCGACCGAGCTGGACCACCAGCGCATCCGCAGGGCCCGTCGGCGGGTCCTCGCCGCACGGCGCGAGCTGGCCAACCTCGCCACGGCCCGGACGGGCGGTGCGGCATGAGCAACACCTTGAGCAAGACGCAGATTGCCGTGCTGAGTGCGGCGTTCCTGCCGATGCTCGCCACGGGCGCGTTCGGCGGCGTCGGCACCTACTCCAACATCAGCGGCGCCTACGGAACCGGAACCGCACTCGGTGCCGTCGCCGCCGGCGAGGGCGCCACCGCCGTCCTGGCGCTGGTTCTGCTGGGGCTGACCATGCTCGGTCAGTCCTCTCCCCGCGTCATCCGACTCGGCTTGTGGGCGCTTCCCGCAGCGGCGGCGTCAATGGCGGCGATGGCAGCCGACGACCTCGGCACCACGGTCATCTACGCCATCACGCCAATGGGTATGTGCGTGTCGGCTGAGGGCATGGCGTTCCTCGCCCGCCGCATCGCGGTCCACACCGAGGGGCGTGACGCTGAGGGCGAGCGGCGTGCGGTCGAGGTGGTGCAGCGGCTCGCCTATCACCGGGCGCGCGCCGCGAACCACCCCGATGGGAACGTTCGCAAGCGCTCGGATCGGGCGTCGTGGCGTCTGGCCCGCAAGGTCGGATCGGGAGACACGGGCCTCGGGTCGGCGTTGCTCGATGTGCAGCGTCAGCGCGTCACGGTCGGGGCTGACGCCGCGCTCGGAGCGATGTTCCACCTCGGCCCGGACGCCCTCCCCGCCGTAGCAGCAAATGCGGAGGAATCTACCGCGACCGTGAGGATTCGGTCTACGTCTGACCAGCGTGAATCGACCCGCGAACCGATCACCGCGAAAGCCTGGGAACTGCCCCGCCCGGTGGCGGTCGGCTTCCTGAAGTCGACCCTGCCGAGCAAGCCGGTCAAGGCCATCGAGTCGACGGTGGTCCGCCCGATCGTGAAGCGTGTGGTGCCTGCCGAGTCGAGTCAGCCGCGCCGCGCCACCGGCCGTGTCCCGGAGGCCGCGAAGTCGACCCGTCCCAAGCGCACGCCGGACCAGCTGCTGAGCGAGGCCCGTGTGGCAACGGCCGATTGGCCGGACGCCAAACTGACCGCCGAGGGCATCCGCCGCACCTTGCGCACGTCCCCGGCGAATGCCCGGATGCTGCGCGAGACGCTGCGAGCCGAGCGGGCCGCCTGATGGCCATCACCCATGGCAAGTGCCTCGCCCAGCCTGAGCCGCGCTCCGCGACCCTGCCCCAGCACATCTGGCGGTGCGCCCCCGAGGGCATGGCTACCCGCCGCCAGTTACGGGCCCTGGGGCTTCGCCCGGGTGGTCAGGGGGTGCAGGCGGAAGTGATCCGGCCGCGCTACCGGCGCGGCCCGCTCGTCGCCTACCTCTACCGCATCGACCAGGCGAAACCGGTCCGGCCGATGACCTCTCGCAAGTGGGGCGCGCTCGCCCTGGCGATGCTCGCCCGCCGCACCTGCCCCGAATGCCACCAGGACGCCGGGTACTGCATCCCGTCCTCGCTCGGCATGTGCGTGACCTGCGCCTACCCCGAAGAGCAGCGCGCCGCCGGAACCCTCAACTCTGCTGAAGGAGCACGTACAGCATGACCGAGATCAGTGTGTCCGGTCCGCCTGCTGAGGCGCCGGAAGACGAGACCGCGCGGGTCCTGCCGTTCCCGCTGAAGAAGACCACCTCCGCCGCTCCGGCCACTGCGCCCGAGGTGGGGGAGGTGAAGCCGGGTGAGTGGCAGGCCGAACTCCCCGACACCGACGACCCGGACGCCGAAGGGCTCACCGAGGGCGCGGAGGTCGACCCGCCCAAGACGGTGTATCCGCCGTCCGTGGCGGAGTGGATGCAGGCCAAGGACAAGACGCGCCTGCCGGTCCTGCCGGACTGGATGAAGCTCCCCGACCAGCGCACCGCCGTCCGCAAGTGGGCAGTGCGCCACTACTCGGCCATGGTCGGCTACCACGCGGTGCGCCTGCCGACCATCTACACCCCGAAGATCCTGTGGTACTCCCCGCGCGGCGCCTGGCGCTGGTCAACGGCGGTCGGGCGGTGGGTATTCGACGCCGAAGCCAAGTCGCTGCGCCTGGCCGCCGTGGCGAGCGAGGACGCGGCGGAGTACCTGCGTCTGTCTCACCAGCGCAACGACCGCGTCCGGTTCAGGGGCATCATCGCCGGACTGGGCACGTTCATCGGCCTTGCCGCCGCCCTGACCCTGTACGTCATGGCGCCGTCCTGGCTGCTGCTGTTGGCGGTGTCCTCGCTGACCACGGCGCTCGGGGCGGTCGGTGCGCCGGCGGACCGACCGCTGATCGACCGCGCGAAGGTGACCTTCCGCAAGCGCCGCCTGTCGTCGGACGTCGTCATCCGCGCCCACGAGGCGGCCAAGCTGACGGGCAAGGATCAGAACATCTCCTTCCCGCGGCCGATCGGCCGTGACGGCGACGGATGGCGGGTGGTAGTCGACCTGCCGTACGGCAAGACGTTCGAGGACGCGGTCAAGGCCCATGCCCGCCTCGCGTCCGGCATGGACATCGCCCCCACCCAGCTCTTCCTGGACAAGGACGAGACGAGCGGTCGACGCGTCTCGTACTGGATCGCCGACCGTGACCCGCTCGCTGTCCCGTCGGGTAAGTCGCCGCTGCTGGGGGCGACGCGGGTGGACTTCTGGAAGCCGTTCCCGTGGGGTGTGGACGAGCGCGGCAACCCCGTCATGGCGTCCATGCTGTGGATGTCGTTGCTGGTCGGGGCGGTGCCCCGGCAGGGCAAGACGTTCTCCGCCCGCACCATCGCCCTGGCTGCTGCCCTGGATCCGCATGTGCGGCTCCTCGTCTTCGACGGGAAGGCCTCACCGGACTGGCGCAGCTTCACCAAGGTCGCCCACCGCATCGGGTTCGGGATCGTGCCCCGTGACGGGTTCGACCCGGTGGAGCACCTGGTCAACTCCCTCATGGAGCTGAAGGCGGATGTGGAGGACCGCTATCACCGCCTGTCCGAACTCCCCTTGCACATCTGCCCCGAGGGCAAGCTGACCCCGGAGATCAGCCGGGACCCGAAGCTGAACATGCCGCTCACGCTGGTCGTCGTCGATGAGGTGCAGGAGTACTTGCAGCACCCCGTCCACGGCAAGACCATCCTTGACCTGCTCGTCTACCTCGCCCGGGTCGCGCCGGCGGTCGGTGTGTCTGTCCTGAACTCCACGCAGAAGCCCGACGACACTGCCTGCCCCTCCGTGCTCCGCGACCAGCACCAGGGCCGCTTCTCCCTGCGGGTGGGCTCCTGGCAGGTCTCCGACGTGGTGCTGGGCGCCGGGTCCTACTCCGAGGGCCTGGACGCCTCCAAGCTCCTGAAGTCCCACAAGGGTGTCGGCCTGCTCAAGGGCATGTCCGACGACTCGGGGATCGTGCGGACCTACCTGGCCAACGGGCGGGACGCGGAGACGATCCTGGACCGGGCGCGCGCCCTGCGCGAGGACCAGGGAACCCTGTCCGGTGACGCGGCCGGAGAGGTCAGCAAGAGCCGCAGTGCTGACGCGATCCTGGACGACGTCGCCGCCGTCCTCGGCCGCAGCGAGGACAAGGTGTGGTCCGAGACGGTTGTGGACCGCCTCGCCCAGCACAACGCCGACGCGTACGGCGAGTGGGCCGCACTGGAGGGCCGCGCGAAGGCCGACCAGCTCGCCGCCGCGCTGAAGCCCTACGGCATCAAGACGGACCAGGTGTGGGGCAAGACCGAGGCCGGTAAGGGCGCCAACCGGCGCGGTATCGAACGCCAGCACATCATCGACGCCGTCACCCGCCGTAACAAGAAGCGGGCCGAAGCCTGACCCCCGAGGTCGCTAGGTCTAGCAAGACCACTCGCTAGACCTAGCGACCTCGCTAGCGACCCAAACCGCACCTGATCAGCCCGCTAGCACCTAGCACCCCACCTGCGGAAACCCTCCAAACCGCCCGGAGAGGCCCCTCATGACCCCCATCGTGCTCGCTAGCGCCTGCCTCCTACTCATCACTCTCGGTTACACCGTCAAGTGCTGGCTCAGCCCCTTCGGTGACTGCCGGCGCTGCCGTGGCATGGGCTACGCCGTCCGCGTCGACCGCAAGGGCAGGGCCAAGCGCGGCAAGGACTGCCGCCGCTGCCAGACCACCGGCAAGCGCATACGCCTCGGCCGCCACCTCTACAACGTCAGCCGCCACACCTACCGCGCCGGCACCCACTGACCCCCGGAGGAACCCCCATGGTCATCACGATCCCGCTCGTCCTGCTGCTCGCCGCCGGCCTGCTGCTCCTCCTGCGCTTCAAAGCCCTCGGTGGCGGCGCGGCGGTGGTCGCCGTGCTCTTCGGCTTCTACCTCGCCTCCACCAACGCCAACGGCACCGTCAGCCACCTGGTCAGCGCCATCACCAACGCCATCCCGAACATCGGAAATTGAGGAGCCCGGCCATGAACGAACCCAGCGCCTACCAGCACCCCGCGACGGTCGTCGTGCACCGCCCTCAGCCCCTCGCCCTGCACGAGCCCAGCCCGTCGGCAGCCATGGACTTCTACGGCGCACGTCAGCCGGTGGTGTGGGTGCCCGACGCCTACGGCCGCATGGTCCCCATGCCCAAGCACCTCGCCCCAGCACCGGCCGCCCCCGCACAGCCGCGCGACCTCACCCCCCTCCCTCTCCTGGACCCCGTCGCGCAGCGCTTCATAGGCGCCGGACTCGGTGGCGGGGCCCTCGCGGCCGGCCTCGGCTACGGCATCGGAGAAGTCGTCAGCGCCGCCGCAGGAATCAGCGGCGGCGCACTGGTGTGGGTCGCCGTCATCGTCCTCGCCCTTCGGACCCCCATCCAGGCCATCAGCAGCGGCAAGGGCAGCACGGTCAACATCCGCAAAGCCGTCATCAAGCGCAACCGCATCTTCGGCTAGCTACGCCAAGGGCGGCCCCCGCATCTCGCCAAAGAACCGGGGCCGCCCTTGTCCACCTGCCACCAACAGACCTGTGGAGGTCACCAGCATGACCCATCCCACCGACATCCGGCGAGTGCCCATCCGGCCGCGCCTGCTCGACGCGTTCTGCTGCCAGGGCGGCGCCGGCAAGGGCTACGACGATGCCGGATTCGACGTGACCGGCATCGACAAGGACCCGCAGCCCCGCTACCCCTACCGGTACATCCAGGGGGACGCGGTCGAGTACATCCGCGCCCACGGCCATGAGTACGACGCCATCCACGCATCCCCGCCGTGCCAGTTCGACAGCGACTGCCAGCGCATCCAGGGCCGCGCCCACCCCGACCTCATCGCCCCCACCCGGGCCGCCCTGGAGTCCACAGGCCGCCCATGGGTGATGGAGAACGTCCGGGGCGCGCTGGCCAAGCTGAACGCCCCGGTGATGCTGTGCGGAGCCATGTTCGGCATGGCCACCTACCGCCACCGCTACTTCGAGACCAGCCCGGACGTCTTCCTCGGAGTACCCGCACACCCGGAACACATGGTGCGGCAGGCGAAGATGGGCCGCCCCGTACCGCCCGGCCACTACGGCCAGTTCGTGGGGAACTTCTCCGGCGTCGACCACGCCCGCCGCGTGATGGGCGTGCCCTGGATGAACCGCGACGGCATCCGCGAATGCATCCCCCCGGCCTACACCCTCCTCATCGGCACCCAGCTCCGCACAATCCGTCTGGCGGTGGCCGCATGAACGCCACCGTTCTCCCCATGCGCCGCCCCAACGGGCTGCGGGTCCTGGACCTGTGCTGCGGCGCAGGCGGCCTCTCGATGGGCTACTTCCTGGCCGGGTTCGACGTCGTCGGCGTCGACAACCGCCCCCAGCCCCACTACCCCTTCACCTTCCACCAGGCCGACGCCCTGGACTACCTGACTGTGCTCACCGCGTCCGGGGAGATCCGGGACTACGACCTGGTGCACGCCTCCTGGCCGTGCGAGCGCTTCGCCCGCGTCACCGCCTGGCGCGGCAGCCAGGAAAGCCACCCCGACCTCCTGACACCAGGGCGCCCCCTGCTCCAGGCATGCGGACAGCCCTGGGTCATCGAAAACGTCCCCGAAGCACCCCTGCGCCCCGACTACCTGCTCTGCGGAACCCAGTTCGGGCTCAACGTCCGGCGTCACCGGTCCTTCGAGACGTCCTGGGGCGGCGGCGGGGACCTGGTGGCGCCGTGCTGGCACCGGAAGTCCCTGCTCGCCTTCGAGCACAAAGGCGAGCGCGCCTACGCCGATGCCATGGGCTGCACCTGGATGAGCAGCGCCGAAGCCCGCAAAGCCGTACCCCCCGCCTACAGCCAGCACATCGGCCAGCAGTTCCTCACCCACGAAAGGCGGGCCGCCGCATGAACACCCTTCTTCTGGCTGCCGCTCTGGACGCCGCGGACCGTGGTTGGCACGTCTTCCCGCTCCGCCCCGGCGACAAGCGCCCCGCCCTGCATGGCGAGGCCGTCTGCCCGGGTCTCGGTGACTGCGCCGGGGGCCACCGCAAGTGGGAGCAGCGCGCCACCCTCGACCCGGACCGGATCCGCCGGGCCTGGTCCGATGGGCCGTTCAATATCGGCATCGCGACCGGCCCCTCTGGGCTGGTCGTCGTGGATCTCGACGTGCCCAAGCCCAACAGCAGTACGGGCACGCCTTCCGGCGTGACGACCTTTGAGGCGCTCTGCGAGCGCGCCGGACAGGCCGTCCCCGCCACATACCGGACCCGGACCGCGAGCGGCGGCCACCACCTGTACTTCACCGCCCCCGACGGGATCCGGCTCGGCAACAGCGCGGGCAAGCTCGGCAAGCTCATCGACACCCGGGCATGGGGTGGCTACGTCGTCGCCCCCGGAAGCATCGTCCACGGGGCCGCGTACGAGGTTCTCGACCCAGCCCCGGTACTTCAGTTGCCCCCGCGGCTCCTGGACGCTCTCAAGCCTCCGGAGCGCCCCGCACGGCCGGTCCGGCTGGCTGTGCCGAAGTACGGGAACCGTGCTGCCGATACCGCCCTGGAACGCGAGACAGCGGCCGTGGCCGCATCCCAAGAGGGCGGCAGAGAAGCCCAGTTGTTCGAGAGTGCGCGCAAGGTGGCCCGGTTCGTCGGGTGGGGCGACCTCACGCGCGACGAAGTGGAACAGGCATTTCAGAGGGCAGGTGAGGCGGCCGGGCTCCCGGCATCCCAGTGCCGCTCGACACTGCGCAGCGTCCTGAACTGGTCCATCCGCAACTGCCGGCCAAGGGAGACGGCATGAGCCCCCGGCCCGATTTCCCTCTGAAATGCCAACAGCTCGGACTCGCCGGACTCCCGGACGCACCCGAGCCCCGGCCCACCACGGCGCGGGCTGTCGTACCCCGAAAGTCGTCGGCCGAAGGCCGTCCCCTTCGATCTGTTCGCCCTGACCAGCAGGCGCCCACCGCCCCGGGCCAGCGGCCGCACGTGACCGCACTGCTCACGATCACCGCGCCCCCAAGCTGGTCGGCCATGCCGTCGGGGCGGTCCTGGTGCGCGTGCGGCTACGAACGCCACGCCATCGGCCGCGCCGCCACCCTCCAGCTCATTGAGAACCACACCGCGCACCGCGACCACTGCCCCCTGCTCGCCCCCGTGGAAGGGAGGAACGCAGCATGAGCACCCCCAACGAACTCGGCTCCGATCTCTGGGAAGGGTTCAACGACCTGACCCCCGAGACCATCACCGGCCCCACCTGGGACGAGCCCGTACCCCTGACCGCGCGCAGGCAACTGCCCGCCTTCCCCGTGCACGCCCTCCCCGCGTGGCTGGGGGACATGGTCGCCGGGGTGGCCGAGGAGACGCAGACACCGGCCGATCTCGCCGGGTGCCTGGCCCTGGGAGTCATCGCCACCGCCGCCGGCGGACGGGCCACCGTCTGTGTCCGCGGGCACTGGCGAGAGCCGGTGAACCTCTACACCGCCGTGGCCCTGCCCCCCGGTAACCGGAAGTCCGCCGTGTTCGCCCTGATGACCGGCCCGCTCCTCGCCGTGGAGAAGACACTCGTGGAACTGTCCGGCCCCGTGCGGGCCGAGGCGGAAACCACCGCGCGCCTCGCCAAGGCAGCAGCCGACAAGGCCGCGCAGAAGGCGGCAGGCGCCGAGCCCGGCCTACGTGACCAGCTCACCGCCGAAGCCGTCCAGCTCGCCCAGCAGGCCGACGAACTCAGCGTGCCTGCCAAGCCGCAGCTCATCGCGGACGACGTCACCCCGGAAAGCCTCGCCACCCTCCTGGCCGAGCAGGACGGACGCATCAGCGTCATGTCCGCAGAGGGCGAGATCTTCGACATCATCGCCGGACGCTACTCCGGAGCTCCCAACATGGGTGTCTTCCTCAAAGGCCACGCAGGCGACATGGCCCGCGTGAACCGGCAGGGCCGCGATCCCCAGCACATCGAAGCCCCCGCCGTCACCATGGCCCTGGCCATCCAGCCCGAAGTCCTCGACTCCATCGGCCGCGTCAAAGGCGCCGACGGACGCGGCCTGCTCGCCCGGTTCCTCTACGCCAAGCCCCTGTCCCTGGTCGGCTCCCGCAACCTCACCCCCGACCTCCTCAGCGAGGAAACCACCGCCGCCTACACCAGGACGCTCGGCGGCCTGACCATGGCACTCGCGGACTGGACCGACCCCGCCGTCCTCACCCTCAGCCCCGAAGCCGACGCGGTCATGCTCGCCTACCAGAAGGTCACCGAATCCCGGCTCGGCAAAGGCGGCAGCCTCGCCCCCGTCGTGAAATGGGCCTCCAAACGAGACGGAGCAGTCGCCCGCATCGCCGGACTGCTCCACCTCGCCGCCCACCCCGACAACGGATGGACGCTGCCGATCGAAGCCGCCACCATGGCCGCCGCAACCGAGCTGGGCGACTACTTCACCGCCCACGCACTCGAAGTCTTCGACGCCATGGGCGCCGACCCCGCACAAGAAGCCGCCCACCAAGTCCTCACCCACCTCAAAGACCAGCGCCTCACCGGCTTCACCAAGCGGGAACTCTTCCGGGGCCTCTCCCGCGGCGACTTCCCCGCCATGGCCGACCTCGACCCCGCACTGACCCTCCTCGAAGAACACGGATGGGTCCGGCAACAGCCCCAACCCCCACGCAGCGGCCGAGGACGGCCGCCCTCGCCCCGCTACGACAGCCACCCGAGCACCGCCCCGCCGCTCACCAGTGCGTGACGGAAAACCCCAACCCGCTGACAGAACTGACAGAAATCGTTGGAGCGGCCCCTGACCTGCGGTGATACCCGTTTCTGGCCTCGTGACAGAAATCAAAAGAAGTCCGACAGAAATACGGCATCCGCCACGCGCCCTCCAGCGGACGTCGCGTGACAGAAATACCCCGCAGCCATTTCTGTCAGATTTTCCGCGATTTCTGTCACGGGACCTCCAGACGAGAAAACCGCAGGCCAGGCCCCACGTCCACGAATTCTGTCAGTTCTGTCACGGGAAACCGGCCCCACCGTCCCGTAGGAGCCCCCGGTGACCACCACCCGCACCCCAGCACCCGACCCCCGCGCCACCCTCCGGGACGGCCTCCCGGACCGCTACCTCACCCCCGAAGACCTGGCCGCCATGTTCAGCCTCCCGAGCGTCGAAACCGTCTACGCATGGCGCAAGAAGCGCATCGGCCCGCCCGCCGTCCGCATCGGCCGGCACCTGCGCTACGACCCCCGCGCCGTCCGCGACTGGGTCGACACCCTCACCACAGACGACGACCTCGCCGCCTAACCCACCCCAGCCAGCAGGGGCACGACCAAACACCGGCCGCGCCCCTGCCCCGTCACACCCAGGAGCACGCCACATGGCAGGCCACATCCAGGACCGCTGGTACAAAACCGAAACCAGCCCCGACGGAAAGACGACCCGGACGAAGACCGATCGTCACGGCACGGGAATGCGGTACCGAGCCCGTTACGTCGGCCCGGACGGAACAGAGAAGAGCAAGTCATTCCCTGACAAGCAGAAGCGGCTTGCGGAACAGTGGCTCGTCACCACCGCCGCCGACATGTCGCGCGGCCAGTACATCGACCCCCGAGCCGCACGCATCACCTTTCAGCAGTTCGCTGAGAAGTGGGTGGCCACCCACACAACCGAAATCAACAGCCGGGAGGCCGCTGAGCGTCGACTCCGGCTGCACGCCTACCCGTACATCGGGAGTCGCCCGCTCGCCTCATTCCAGCCCGGCCACATCCGGACGTGGCTCGGGGAACTGGAATCCGTAGTCGCCGCCTCCTCCCATCGCCGTATCATCTTCGGCACCGTTTCGGCCGCCCTGAGTGCGGCTGTGGATGACACGCTGCTCGCCAAGAATCCCTGCCGGGCCCGGTCAGTACAGATTCCCAAAGCGAGTCCGCCACGGGTGGCTCCGTGGACATCGGCTCAGGTGTTCGCTGTACGCGCCGCTCTAGTCGAGCGCCTGCGGGCGACTGTCGATGTCGCAAGTGGATGTGGCTTGCGGCAGGGCGAGGTCTTCGGTCTCTCCGAAGATGAACTCGATTACGAAGGCGGCTGGCTCGGAGTTCGACATCAGCTCAAGCGGATCCGTGGCGAGTTCGTCTTTGCGCTCCCCAAGGGCGGGAAAGTCCGAGACGTTCCCCTGCCGAAAGCGGTAGGCGCTGCACTGCGCGCCCACTCCGAGCAGTTCCCCCCGGTCAGAGTGACGCTGCCTTGGCGCACGCCCGATGGGCCACTCGTGACAAAGACGCTTCTCTTTAGCGGAACTTCCGGCAACCACGTGCGGGTAAGTCACTTCAATGCCCACCTGTGGAAGCCTGCTCTGGCCGCTGCGGGCATCATCCCGGAACCGAAGGCGGGGGAGAAGTACGCATCGGCGTCTGAGGACGGCATGCATGCCCTGAGGCACTTCTACGCTTCCGTCCTGCTGGACGCCGGAGAGAACATCCGGGCCCTGAGTGCCTACCTCGGCCACAGCGACCCAGGTTTCACCCTGCGGATCTATACGCACCTCATGCCGAGCAGTGAGGGGCGTACCCGCTCGGCCGTCGACGCCCTGTACAAGGCACCTGCGGACCATGATCACGGCCCAGAGGCGGCCCAGTAGCCGAGCTTATGCCCTGGCCAGCGGCTAACCTGCTGGTCAAGGCGTAGAGCCCCCTCGGTAGCGAGACTTCATTTATTTCTGGCCGCTGTTCACCGGGGACGCGATCCCGCTGAGCGAGTGGAACAACCGGATGTGGCTGAACACCTGGATCTGACACCGGGACCGCACCGTTGTTTCCCGCAACTTGCCTCTGTGGTGCGGCCCATGGTCCCGGTCGGGTAACGACGCCCCGGGCGCCACCCGGGTCCCGTACGCTGCTGGACGTAACTCTGTTGAACATGTTCAAAGAGGCATGTCCAAAGGGGCTCCTGGGGAGGGGACGCAGCAGTGCGTAACGGGGTAAAGATAGGCATAGTGGGCGGGGCGTTCGCGGTGGTGGCCGGCGGGGTCGGCTACGGCGCGTACAACATCTGGAACGCGCTGGACGGTTCGCACGGCGGAGGCGACCCCACCGGGACGACCCAGGCCGCGCCCGCCCGCACCGGTCCGCCGACCGCGGACGAGATCAGTGGTGTGGCGAAGGACTTCCTCGCCGCCTGGGCGAAGGGCGACGCGGACAAGGCGTCTCAGCTGACCAACGACGCGGCGGACTCACAGCCTCTGCTGGCCGGTTACCGCGAGGACGCGCACGTCACGAAGGTGACCCTGACGCCCGGCGCGGCGTCCGGTGCGGAGGTGCCGTTCACGGTGCGGGCCACCATCTCGTACGAGGGCAGGACCAAGCCCTGGTCGTACACGTCGTCGCTGAGCGTCGTACGGGGTGTGACGACCGGCCGGGCGCTGGTGGAGTGGGACCCGTCGGTGATCCACCCGGACCTGAAGAAGGGCGAGACGCTCACCACGGGCGAGGCGGAGTCCGCGCCCGTCAAGGCCGTCGACCACAACGGCGCCGAGCTGACAAAGGCGAAGTACCCCTCGCTCGGGCCGGTCCTGGACGCGCTGCGGCAGAAGTACGGCGACAAGGCGGGCGGCAAGCCCGGCATCGAGACGTACATAGGGGCCACCGATTCCGCGGACAACACCGCCCCCGCCAGGACCCTGCTGACCCTCTCCAAGGGCACCCCCGCGCTGCTGCACACCACGCTCGACGCGGGGGCGCAGGCGGCGGCCGAGACGGCGGTGAAGAAGTTCGGCGAGTCGTCGGTGGTGGCGGTCAAGGCGAGCACCGGTGAGATACGCGCGGTCGCCAACAACCGTGACGACGCCTTCGACGCGGCGACGCAGGGGAAGCTCGCGCCCGGCTCCACGATGAAGATCATGACCGCCACGATGCTCATCAACAACGGCCTGGCCGCCGAGAAGAGCCCCATCCTCTGCCCGGAGTCGGTCATGTGGCAGGGGCAGACCTTCCACAATCTGGACAATTTCTCCATCGCCAACGGCACCTTGGAGCAGAGCTTCGCCCGCTCCTGCAACACCGCCTTCATCAAGCCGGTGGGCAAGCTGCACGACCGAGGTATCGCGGACACGGCCCTGCCGGACACGGCGAAGAAGTACTTCGGCATCGGCTCGGTGTGGAACGTCGGCATCCCGACCTTCGACGGCAGTGTGCCGCAGACGACCGGCCCCAACACCGCCGCGGCGATGATCGGCCAGGGGCTCGTCCAGATGAACCCGCTCAACATGGCGTCCGTCACCGCCACCGCCCGTAGCGGCGCCTTCCACCAGCCGGTGATCGTGCCCGGGTCGCTGCGCGAGGGGGACACGGCCACCGCACAGCCGCTGCCCGCCAACACCGCGCAGCAGCTGCGCGACATGATGCACACGACGGCGACGGCGGGTTACGGGACGGGCACCGTGGCGATGTCCGGGGTCGGCGGGTACAAGGGCGCCAAGACGGGCTCGGCCGAGGTCGACGCCCAGGGCAAGTCCAACAGCTGGTTCACCGGATTCAGCAACGACCTGGCGGCAGCCGCGGTCGTCCAGTCCGGCGGCCACGGCGGGGACGCCGCAGGTCCGGTGGTCGCAGCGGTGCTGGCAGCGGGGTCTTGACCCTCTTGACGGGTTCGCGTGGTACGTACACCGGACGTTAGCGTTACGGGCCATGAGCACTTCCGTACCCACTGCCAATGCCCGGTTCGCCGATGCGCCGCACGGACCGGACGAGGACGCGGGCGCCACCTCGGCCGATGTCCTGGAGCCCGCCGCGTGACCCCCCTGGTCATCCTCGCCGTCGTCATCGCGGCGATAACGCACGCCAGTTGGAACGCCATTGCCCACCACATCAAGGATCAGCTTGTCTCCTTCACGCTGATCTCCGGGGGCGGGCTGCTGGTCGGCGTGGCGGGCGCGCTGTTCGTACCCTTCCCGACGGCCGCCGCGTGGCCGTTCCTGCTGTTCTCGGCCGCGCTGCACGTCACGTACATGCTGCTGCTCATGCGGTCTTTCACCCTCGGCGACTTCGGCCAGATGTACCCGATCGCGCGCGGCACGGCGCCGCTCGTGGTGACCGTGCTGGCCGCGGTCTTCGTCCATGAGATCCCGAACGGATGGCAGTTGGCGGGGGTGGCGGTGGCCTGCGCCGGGCTCGTCGGCGTGGCCCTGTGGGGCCTGAAGGGATCCCGCCCGCAGTGGCCTGCGATCACCGCGGCGCTCGCCACCGGCCTGGCCATCGCCTCGTACACCACGGTCGACGGCGTCGGCGTCCGCGACTCGGGCTCCTCGCTCGGGTACATCGCCTGGCTGATGATCCTGGAGGGCATCGCCATCCCGGCGTACGCGCTGTACCGGCGCCGCGGCCGACTGTCCGCCCAGCTGCGCCCGCACGCTGCCACCGGACTGCTCGGCGGCGCGATGTCGGTGGTCGCGTACGGGCTGGTCCTGTGGGCCCAGACCCGCGCACCGCTCGCCCCGATCGCCGCGCTGCGGGAGTCGTCGATCATCGTGGGTGCGGCGATCGGCGCGCTCTTCTTCAAGGAGAAGTTCGGGGCGCCGAGGATCGCGGCGGCCGGGCTGATGGTGGTCGGTATCGGGCTGATGCTGCATACGGCTTAGCGTCTCGGTACGGCTCAGCGCCCGGACAGGCGTCGCCCGGTCAGCCTCGTCAGCAGCATCCAGGCCGCCCTCGGCCACCAGCCCGGCAGCGATATGGCGGGATACGCCGCGCCGCTGATCAGCCCATGCTTTTCGCGCCGTCCAGGGACTCGCGGATGATGTCGGCGTGGCCTGCGTGCTGGGCGGTCTCGGCGACGATGTGCATCAGCACCCGGCGGGCCGACCACTGCGCACCGGCCTCGAACCACGGAGCCTTCGGCAGCGGGTGACTGGCGCTCAGGTCGGGCAGCTTGGCGACCAACTCGTCGGTCCGGCGGGCCACATCGGCGTACTCGGCCAGGACACCGGCCAGCGTCTCACCGGGCAGCATCTTGAACTCGTCGGCCCGCCGGGCGAAGTCGGCCTCGGTCATCTTCGTGAAGTCCGGCATCGACGAAGGGCCTTCCAGAATGAAGGCCGCCCAGCCTCGCTCGACCGAGGCGACATGCTTGATCAGGCCGCCCAGGCACAGCTCGCTCGCCGTGGGAGCCAGCCCGGCCTGCTCGTCGGTGAGGTCGCGGGTGGTGAAACGCAGGAAGTGCCGCTGCTTGGCCAGCATCGCCAGCAGGTCGGCGACCTCGCCGGTCGCGGCGGGCGCCTCTGCCAGGTCCTGATGGTTGGTCGGCTCGTTGACGGTCATGAGGGTCTGCCTTCCGTTGTTCCTGTTCCTTCGGCCATGGACCACGCTAGAGGCCATAGAGGTCACCTCCTGGCCTACATCGCGACAACTCGCCGCCGGTACAAGGAAACCAAGGGTAAGGCGCTCAAGAAGCACGCGGGAAACACTCACCGCGGCGCGCGTTCCGTACGCGCACACCGCGGTGAGCGGCAGCCATCGGCTCAGCTCTGGGAGAAGAGCGTCCGCAGGGCGTCGAGACCAGCACCGTAGGTGCCGTCGCCGAAGAGCGACTCCACCTGCGGCACCACCTCGTCCGTGCCCTGGTACACGGCGGACCACCGGACCTCGGCGACGTCGGCGTGCGGGTGCACGGCGAGCGTCGCCACGAACTCGGCGACCGGCAACACCACCGGGGGCAGGAGGGCGTAGCTGTACCACCGGGCGTCTGGGTCGCGGTCCAGCAGGCGCTCACGGGCCACGATCCGGCCATCTACCGCGAAGACCCGTACGGCGCCGGGGACTGCGGGGTCCGCGTCGTCCTCGATGGTGGACGGCTGTATGTGAGGGTGCCAGTCGGCGAGGCCGCCGAAGTCGCCGATGGCCGCCCACACCTGGCCGGGGGTGGCCGCGAGCACGGTGGAACGCTCCAGCGTCCGGGGCTGCATGGATGTCTCCTCGTTACGGGCGGTCACCATGTGCGGTCACCGCGCAGGACCGCGTCGGCGCCGCCGTCGGCGAAGACGACCTGGCCGGTCACATGGGTGTTCTCGGGCGAGGTCAGCCAGGCGATCAGCGGGGTGATCTGCTCGGGGCGGGCGTAGCCGTGCAACGGCATCGGCACGGCCTGCTCGACCAGCTTCCGCATCTCGGGGTCGTCGAGCATCGGCTGGGTCATCGGCGTGACGATCACGCCGGGGCCGACGGCGTTGAGCGGGATACCCGCCCCGGCCCAGTCGTCAGTGATGGCGGCACGCCGGATCCAGCGGGAGACCGCGGCCTTGGAGGAGGAGTAGACGAGCTGCCCCTTCCCCCGGTCGACGGCCGCCCGGGAAGCGACCACGGCCGCCTCCTCGTCGCCGGCGAGTGCGGCGTCCACGATCGCGGAGTCGGTCGGGTGGACGGAGTCGATCGAACTGATGACCAGGGCCCGCGGATCGGCACCGGCGGCCAGCAGCGGGCGCAGCCCCTCCAGCGTGGCAACGGCGCCGAAGTAATTGATCTTGACGGTGAGCGGATCGGGCTGTGCGACGCCGGCGCAGGCGATGACGGCGTCGAGACGCCCGCCGTTCAGCTCCCGGGCCCGGCTGACCAGTACGGCCCGGCCTTCGGCCGTGGACAGGTCGGCGGAGATGTCGCTGTCCTTGAGATCAGCCCCGATGACGGTGTGCCCCCGCGTACGCAGGAGGGCCGTGGTGGCCTTGCCTATGCCGGAGGAAGCTCCGGTGACCAGATAGGTACGGGACATGATTCGCTCCTTCGCGTGCCCAGAAGTAAGGCGACTGCCTCACCAACGTACACCCACCATTAAGGCGGGCGCCTTACGGCCCATGACCTGCGAGAACAGGGCGGATGAGGGGATGAGGTAGGCCGCCTCACTCCGGGCGCCCGGCCGCAACCGCTTCAGCGGCACGTCCGTCCCCCGCCAGAGCGCACTCCGCCCAGACGACCTTGCCGGGCCCGACCCGCTCGCCGAATCCCCATGCGTCGGCGACCGCGTCCACCAGGCACAGGCCCCGCCCGCCAACCGCGTCCTGGTCCGGATCGGCCATGCGGGGAGGCACGGACGACGCGTCGTGCACCTCGATACGGATGCCGCGTCCGCGCTCGTCCAGCAGGAAGCGGGTCTCGATCTCCCGCCCCGGCGAGACCACGGCATGGCGTCCGGCATTGGTCAGCAGCTCAGAGAGGACGAGCGAAGCCGCGTCCGTAAGCGGCGCGAGGCCCCAGCCCTCCAGCGCTGTACGGAGTTCCGTACGCGCCCGAGCGACACAGGCGGGGTGCCGGCTCCACCGCCGTACGACTGCGCTCTCGGGGTTCCTGACGGTCGGTTCCATCACCGCACCACCACACCGTGCAGCGGGCAGGGCGGCCCGACCTCGACGCCGTGCAGGTCGAACCAAGCGATCCGGCTGTACTCCAGCCGCTCGTACGCCAGGGCGGAGAACGAGCCCAGGTTGGGCCGGAGTTGGTGGCCCAGCGGCAGATACGCCCGGCATACGAGGAGACGGCGGCGGCGGACCACGAGCGGGGGCGGCGGGGCGGGCCGCCGCCTGGCCGCCAGATTCAGGAATCGGACCGCCGGACCGACGAGACGGGCAATAAACTTGGGCATGTTGACGCTCCTGCTTGGCGTCGGCCGCGCCCCCGGACCGTTGCTGCGGTCGCGGGGGCCCCGTGCGTTCCTGTCGCACTGTGACGAATAACTCACAGCCTGTGGCTTGCGTCGCTACGCTTCTAGGGGTTTCGACCTGACAACGCGAGCTTCAAGTACAGGAGTTGGTCCACGTGTCCGGAGCACCCAAGTCGCGCTCGATCCGGCAGAAGTACGGCGAGGAACTGAGGATCCGACGCATCGCCGCCGGGCTGACACAGGAAGCGGTGAGTGAGGGGGTGGTGTGCTCGCCGACGCTGGTCAGTCACTGGGAGGCGGGGCGCCGCCTGCCCACGCCGGACGACGCGCAGAGGCTGGACCTGGTCCTGGGGACGGACGGGTTCTTCGCCCGCTGGCTGAAGGACCTCGACTCGAAATACGCGGAACACTTTGCTGCGGCAGCCGAGTTGGAGAAGCTAGCAAAAGAAATCAAGCAGTACGGGGCTTCACTCGTACCTGGTCTGCTTCAGACAGAGGCCTACGCCCGAGCGGTCCTCCGCGCGTACCGCCCGAACTACAAGGCGGAAGAACTTGACCAGCTTGTAGTCAATCGCGTTGAACGCGCGCGAATCCTCGCTGATCCGGTGGACCCCGTAATCTGGACCCTCTTGGACGAGGCAGTACTGCGGCGTCGGGTTGGTGGCCCGGCAGCCATGGCCACCCAGCTAGGCAAGATCGCGGACATGGCGGAGAACGGCCGCCTGCGTGTGCATGTGGTGCCATTCAAAGCCGGGGAACATGCACTCATGGAGGGCATGGTCTCCTTGATGAGTTTCGCTGACGCCGCGCCGGTGGCCTACGTCGAGGGACTGTGCACGGGCAGCTTGATGGACGATCCCGCACTGGTGAGCGAGTGCAGGGCGGCCTACGATCTTGTCCTGGGCGATGCGCTCTCATTCAAGGAGTCAGTGGCGCTGATCAGGGCGGTATCAAGGGAGCATGAACGTGACCAGCAGTGAGCTTGGCATAGCCGAAGCAACGGGCATGTGCAGGTGGCGCAAGTCCAGTTACAGCGGCGGCGGCAACGGCGACTGCCTCGAAGTGGCCGACGGATACGCCGACATCCCCGTCCGCGATTCCAAGAACCCTCACGGCCCGGCCCTCGCCTTCACCGCCGAAGGCTGGACCGCGTTCGTCTCCGCAGTGAAGACTGGGCGCATCACCCCGTAACGCGAACAGCCCTGGCCCGGGACCCGGTTGTCAGGGCGTTCGGTCCTGCTCTGTTCCCTCCCGGAGAGGTGCGTACATGACGACCGCCGGATCCACCGCGCCCCACGACATACCTACGCTCCTCTCAGCCATCCGCGCACGGCGCCAGGATCTCGCCGACACCGGGCTCCGGAGCGACCGGGACAACACCGATCCCTCGGGCAACCTGGCGCTCCTCTCGGAGCTGGGCGCCGCCCGCATACTCGTACCCGCCGCCTACGGCGGTCTGTGGGACGGGACGGCACTCGGCGGGATCGGCGCTTTCACCCGTGCCATCGTTGAGATCAGCGCCGGGGACGGCCCCACCGGCCAGAACTGGGCCACCACCGGGCTCGTCAGCCGCGAGATCTTCGACGAGAGCAGCGCGCTGCCCGAGGAGACCCGCAAGGAGCTGGCCGACCGGCTACTGAACAAGGGCCTGAGGCTCGTCGCGTCCAACGCCGAGACGGGCGTGAACGGCAAGGTCACCGCCCGGCCCGTGGACGGCGGTGTGGTCCTCGGGGGGACCAAGTCCTTCAACACCAACAGTGGCGGCCTCGGTATCGCCAACGTCGGATGCGTCCTGCAAGGAGAGCAGCCCGGCCCGCATCACGTGCTGGTGGAACTGGGCCACCCCGACGTCGAACTGCACGGCGACTGGGACAACATGGGCCAGCGCGGTACGCGCAGCCAGACCATCACCTATCACGACGTCTTCGTACCCGACGGCTGGCACTATGCCGCGCACACCCCGTCCCCGGCATTCCTCGGCGCGGTGATGCTCCTGCACTCCGGTCTGATGCAGGGCATCGGTGACGGCGCCCTCGACGCCCTGGTCCAGTACGTCCGCACGATGAAGCGCGGCGCGCTTCCCCAGTACGCCACCGCGGCCGATGACCCCCTGATCCTGCGGAGGGTCGGCGATCTGTCGAGCCGGCTGGCCGCATCCCGTGCGCTGTTGTTCGCCGCGGCCGACCGGATCGAGGCCGCCGACGACGACGACGTTGCCGTTACCTCGGTGGAGTGCTTCCGCGCCAAGGTCGCCTGCGTGGAAGCGTCCCTTGAGGCAGCCGGAAGTATGCACGAGGTGACCGGAGCACGAAGCACCTCGAACGCGTACCGGCTCGACCGCTTCTGGCGCAATGCCCGGACGTTCGCCTCGCACGACCCCATCGATGCCAAGAACGTCTACGTCGGCATGTTCGAGGTGACCGGTGAACTCCCGCCCCTCTCGACGCTATTCCGCATCTGATGCCGACGCTGATGCCGGTGGGCCCACGGGTGGAGCCGCTCCGGCTGGAAGTCCACCAGCATCTCGTCCCTGTGCCCGCTCCTGCCCTTCAGCGTCGGCTGCCATGCACTCGCGGAAGGAATGCTCTACCTGATGAAATTCACTGATGCCCCGCCGATTGCCTACACGGAGAGCATGCGCACGGGACATCTGATGGACGATCCGGCATTGGTCCGCGAATGTCAGACGGCTTACGATCTGGCCCTCAGCGATGCATGCCACACGCAGATTCACTGGCCCTGGCGAGGTCCGTAGCGGAGGAGCACGCACATGCGTCGAAGTAAGCAGGTCGTAACAGGCGCCACGCTCCTGCTGGGGTGGCGCAAGTCCAGCTACAGCGGCGCCTCCCAGGGCGATTGCCTGGAAGTAGCGGATGGGTACCGCCGCGTCCCCGTCCGCGACTCCAAGAACCCCCACGGCCCGGCCCTCTCTTTCCCCTCCGACGACTGGACCGCCTTCGTCTCCGCCGTGAAGGGCGGGCACCTGACCCCGTAACGCGCGCCCACCACCCCACGCCTGCACTCAAGCGGCGACGTTGAGTTTCTGCTTGGCCCGGTGGAGGAACTGGCGCGTGATCGGCTCACACCGCCGGGGTGCGAGAGCCGTGTTGAACTCGCGTACGTAGTCCTTGGCCCGGCTGGACTGGACGCGGGCGAGGAACCCACGACGTCTTCGAGGCCCCCGGCAGCCTGCACGAGGTGACCGGAGCGCGCAGCACGTCGAACACGTACCGGCTTGACCGTTACTGGCGCAACGCCCGCACGTTCGTCTCCCACGACCCCATCGTTGCCAAGAACGTCTACGTGGGCGTGTTCGAGGTGACCGGTGAACTCCCACCCCCTCTCGACACTCTTCCGCGCCTGATGCCCAGTCAGTCGTCCCGAGCGCCGCTCGCCTCTCCCGCTTGACCTGAGTAGACCTGTCTGTCTAATCTAACTGGATTAGACAGACAGGTCTACTCATGCTTCGGACGGGAATGGTCATGACGAATCGCTCGGTCGTCCCGGCGTTCAAATCGGAGCGCACCTCGGATCCGGCGCCCGCCGCCGCCGGATCCACTTCCGGATCCACTTCCGGATCCGACTCCGCTGCCGTATCCGCGCGGGGCCGCCGACTGCCGCCGAACGTGGCGCTGTACGCCCTCGCCTCGATCACCATCACGTTCCTGGCGGCCTCCAGCGCGCCGACCCCGCTCTACGCGGTCTACCAGGCCGAATGGGGCTTCGACCCGATCACCACCACCGTGGTCTTCGGCGTCTACGCGGTGGCCGTGCTGCTCGGGCTGCTGATCATGGGCAAGCTCTCCGACCACGTCGGCAGGCGGCCGGTGCTGCTGGCCGCGCTGGCGGCGCAGGCCGCCTCGATGGTCGTGTTCGCCACCGCCGACGGCGTGTCGGGGCTGATAATCGCCCGGATCGTCCAGGGACTGTCGACGGGCGCCGCGCTCGGCGCGATCGGGGCGGGGATGATGGACATCGACCGCCCGCGCGGCACGATCACCAACGCGGTCGTCCCGGGTATCGGCACGGCGTCCGGCGCGCTGGTCTCCGGCCTCGTAGTCCAGTTCCTGCCCGCCCCCACGCATCTGGTCTACCTCGGACTGCTGGCGGTCTTCGTCCTCCAGGCCGTCGCCGTCGCACTGATGGCGGAGACGGTCATCCGCAAGCCGGGGGCGCTGGCCGGCCTGGCGCCGGAGATCAAGCTGCCGCGCGCCGTACGCCGCCCGATGCTGGTGGCCGCGCCGGTGCTGTTCGCCGTCTGGGCGCTGGCCGGGCTGTACGGGTCGCTCGGTCCGTCCCTC
This sequence comes from Streptomyces sp. NBC_01197, assembly GCF_036010505.1. NCBI lineage: Bacteria > Bacillati > Actinomycetota > Actinomycetes > Kitasatosporales > Streptomycetaceae > Streptomyces > Streptomyces sp. NBC_01197. The sequence continues at coordinate 4,548,936 of NZ_CP108569.1, read as the reverse complement.
GCACGGGAGTTGACCGGCTCCAGGTCCGAAGTCCTCGGCGGGCTAAGCCTGTTCGTGCTCGCCGGGGTGGCCGCCGTCTCGGTGCTGGTCCTGCGGAAGGCGGCGACCCGGACGGTGATGCTCACCGGCATCCTCGCGCTGATCGCCGGGGTGGCCCTCACCCTCGCCTCAATCCGCGGCTCCTCCCCCACCGGCTTCTTCGCCGGCACCGCCATCGCGGGCGTCGGCTTCGGCAGCGGATTCCAGGGCGGCATCCGTACGGTGATGCCGCTGGCCCGGCCGCACGAGAGTTCCGGGGTGCTGTCTCTGCTCTTCGTCGTCTCCTACCTGGGCATGGGGGTGCCCGCCGTGATCGCCGGGTTCCTCGTCGTCCACGCGGGCGGACTGACCGCCACCGCGCAGGAGTACGGCGTCGCCGTGATCGTCCTCGCGGCGTTCGCGTTGCTCGGACTGGTGCGCGGCGGCCGGGACGGGGCGACGGCCCTGCCGGGCGAGCGGGTCGGCGGCAACGCCTGAGGGGTGGCCTCCGGTCGGGACTCGGCCGGACTCGGCCGGAGGGGCGCGGCCGGGGCACAATGTAGACAGATCTGTCTGAAGGAGTGACCGTCATGGCGCGTGCCCAGAGCACCGCGAAGCCGTCGGCGCGTGAGCGCCTGCTCGCCGCCGCGAACGAGCTGTTCTACGCCGAGGGCGTGCAGAGCGTCGGGATCGATCGGGTCATCGAACACGCGGGCGTGGCCAAAGCGTCGCTGTACAACACCTTCGGCGGCAAGGAGCAGCTCGTCCGGGCGTATCTCGACACCCGGCATGCGGGCACCGCCGACCGGATCACCCGGGCCGTCGCGGAGCGCGACACACCCCGCGAGCAGATGCTGGCGGTCTTCGAGTCCCAGGGGCAGCAGTTCGACCGGCCCGACTTCCACGGCTGCGTCTTCATCCGCGCCGGCGCCGAGGCCAGCCCCGGCGGGCTGGTCCAGGAAGCGGCGAACGCCTTCCGCGGCTGGATGCGCGAACTCTTCACCCGCCTCGCCGCCGAGGCCGGCGCCGCCGACCCCGACACCCTGGGCCACCAGCTCCAACTCCTCTACGACGGCGCCGGCATCTCCGCCCTGATGGACCACGACTCCACGGTGGCCGCGACCTCCCGCGCGGCGGCGGCAGCCCTGATCGCGGCAGCGACGGGCGCATCCGCCGAGGCATGAGCGGCGCTCGGCACGCCGGCCGGGATCGCGAGGCTGCGTACCGGGCACCCCGCCCCGTAACGCGGGCCCGCCACCCCACGTGGAGTCCGACGCGCGCGCCGAGACGCTCCACCGAGCAGCCCGTTAATACCCGGATATGTCAGCCTTACTGTCATTATCGTCAGGCAGTCGACTGCCCCGGAGAGCCCGGGCAGCAGCCCTGAGGAGACGCTCTGATGTCAGCGGACGAGGCAGCCGCAGACCAGCAAGCCGCCCTGCTCGCAGACCCGTTCAAGCCGTTGCGGAACAGGGGCTATCTCAAGCTCCTCGTCGTCACCGCGCTCTTCGGTGTCGTGCTCTCGGCCGGTGCCTACGGTTTCCTGGTAGCCGTCCACGACCTCCAGGAGGCCGTCTTCACCGACCTGCCCCGCGCGCTCGGATTTGACAGTGCTCCTGTCTGGTGGCCGCTGCCCATGCTCGTGCTCGCCGGGCTGCTGGTCGCGCTGACCGTGCGGTACCTGCCGGGCAACGGCGGTCACCAGCCCGCCGAAGGGCTCAAGACCAAGGGCACCGCCCCCGCCGCCGAGCTGCCCGGCATCCTGCTGGCCGCCATCGCGTCCCTCGCGCTCGGTGCGGTCGTCGGGCCCGAGGCGCCCATGATCGCGCTGGGCGGTGGTGTTGCCCTCTACGCGTTCCGGCTGCTGCGGCCCGGCTCCACCGCGACGGAGCAGGGGCTCGTGGCGGCGGCCGGCAGTTTCGCGGCCATCAGTGCGCTGCTGGGTTCGCCGCTGGTGGGGGCCTTTCTGCTGATGGAGGCTTCCGGGCTCGGCGGGCCGATGCTCGGGATCGTGCTCGTCCCCGGGCTGCTGGCCGCCGGGGTCGGCTCGCTGGTCTTCACCGGGCTGGGCACCTGGGCGGGCTTCGGGGTCGGAACGCTGGTCATCCCGAACCTGCCCCACGTGGGGCGCCCCGACATCGCCCAGTTCGGGTACGCGCTGGTGATCGGGGTCGCCGCCGCGTTCCTCGGTACGGGGGTCCAGCGCGTGGCACTGCGGCTTCAACCGGGCGTGAACCGGCGCCGGATGGTGTGGGCACCGGTGATCGGCCTGGCCGTGGCGGGGCTGGCCATCGCGTACGCCGAAGGGTCCGGCAAGGCAACGTCCGACGTGCTGTTCTCCGGGCAGAGCGCGCTGCCGCACCTCCTGCTCAGCACCGGTTCGTACTCCCTCGGCGCGCTGGTGCTGCTCATCGTCTGCAAGAGCCTCGCCTACTGCGTGTCGCTCGCGGCCTTCCGCGGCGGCCCGATCTTCCCGGCGCTGTTCCTCGGCGCCGCGGGCGGGATCGCGCTGTCGCACCTTCCGGGGCTGCCGTTCGTCTCCGCCGCCGCGATGGGGATGGGCGCGATGGCGGTGGCGCTGCTCCGGCTGCCGATGACCTCGGTCATGCTGGCCACGCTGCTACTGGGACATGACGGCCTCACTGTCATGCCACTGGTGATCGTGGCGGTGGTGGTCTGCCATGTCATGTCGGCCCGGCTCACCCCGCCGGGCTAGTGCCTCGGCAGGCAGCGCTCCGTGGCGCCCTCCCAGACCGTCAGAAACGCCATTCGCAGGCATCCCGCGAGCGCCGGGTGCTCGATGAACAGAGTGGTGGTGGAGCCCGCGCCTGCCACCGGGTCGGGCATGTCACACAGCACCAGGGAAGAGTCGGCGACCACCAGCTTCAGCGGCAGTTCGGGGGTGAAGCGGGCCTGCTCCCCCGCGTCGGCGAAGCGCCGTATGTGCTCCACGGTCCCGGGGTTGTCCAGCGCGTCGCCGAGGTAGATGGCACGGACCGTGCCCCCTGCCCGGTGCAGCCGACGGACGACCTTGATGCCTTCGGCGTTCTCCTCGGGGGCGACGAACGGGGGTTTGCAGAAGGTCAACAGCTCGTGCTGGGCCTGCTGCTGGATGTCGGCGAAGCGCTCGCCGATCGCCTTCGGATCGCGCAGGATCTCGATGTAGTCCAGCGGGTCGGTGTGCACCCGCCCGTCGGACCAGACCGGCTGCAGCACGGCGGCCAGCCCCTCCGACACCCGCTCCAACCGGTCCACGGACTCGCGTTGCAGTGCCATCAGGCGGGCTACGGCCAGTTCCGGGGTGACCGCGGAATACATGGCGACCCGCCCGGGGTGGGCGGCAACGAGCCGACGCCGCACCAGTGCGTCCAGGACGTCGTAGACCCGCTGGCGCGGTACGTCCGCCTCGCGGGCCACCTCGGCGGCCGTGTACGAATCGCGCCTGATGAGAGCGAGATAGACACGTGCCTCGTACCGCGCCAAGCCGAGCGCCACCAGATCGCTGATCGGTCCTTCTTCCAACTCCATGGCAACACAAGGTATATGCCAGGGGGCACGAGTCGAGAGAAAGGCTTTACCAACGCCCGGTAGCCACTTGGGCAAGCGATTGAATAGCTTTCTTTTAGCCACCACTCATCGGGGTGGCACCAGTCGAGTGAACAGCGCCACCCTCAGGCTCCGCGGCGTTCTGTCCGGATAAATGCCTTGCCAGGTACGTTGTCATGCACTTGACATACGAGAAGACATACAACGCCCCCGGATGTCCGCCCGGACACCCAACCCCCCACGGAGGGCAGCTCCTTGAAATCCCATCGCAGAAACGGTCTGCTGCGCCGCGGCGCACCGGCCGTGCTGTCAGCGGTAGCACTCATATCCGGCGGCCTCGTTGCCGCCTCGCAGGCGTCCGCGTTCGCGACGACGGGCTCCGCGGCACCGGCATCCGCGGTGCACACGCACCGGCTCTGCTCACATCCGACCAAGCCCGGCTACATGGCGTGCAACGCCGTGGCCCGCACCGACATCAAGCAGCAGAAGTCGCTCGGCCACCACGCCGCCCCCTCCGGCTACGGCCCCAGCGACCTGCAGTCCGCCTACAACCTCCCCAAGGACGGCGGCGCGGGCCAGACGGTCGCGATCGTCGACGCCAACGACGACCCCAACGCCGAGCAGGACCTGGCCAGTTACCGGTCCCAGTACGGCCTGCCCGCGTGCACCACCGACAACGGCTGCTTCACGAAGACCGACCAGGACGGCGGCTCCAACTACCCGGCACCCGACGCCGGCTGGGCCGGGGAGATCTCCCTCGACGTCGACATGGTCAGCGCGGCCTGCCCGCAGTGCCACATCCTGCTCGTCGAGGCGAACTCCGCCAGCATGGACGACCTCGGCGCGGCCGTGAACCAGGCCGTCAAGCAGGGCGCCAAGTACGTCTCCAACAGCTACGGCGGCAGCGAGGACACCAGCGACACGCAGGCGGACGACCAGTACTTCAACCACCCCGGCGTCGCCATCACCGTGAGCTCCGGTGACAGCGGCTACGGCGTGGAGTACCCGGCCGCCTCCCAGTACGTCACCGCGGTCGGCGGCACCTCGCTCAAGAAGGACAGCAGCACGCGCGGCTGGTCCGAGTCCGTCTGGGGCACCAGCGCGGGCGGCGAGGGAGCGGGATCGGGCTGCTCGCAGTACGACGCGAAGCCGTCCTGGCAGAAGGACGCCGACTGCGCCAAGCGCGCCGTCGCTGACGTGGCGTCCGTCGCCGACCCGGCCACCGGCCTCGCGGTCTACGACACCTACCAGGCCAGCGGCTGGAACGTCTATGGCGGCACCAGCGCCGCTTCGCCGTTCATCGCGGGCGTCTACGCTCTCGCCGGCACCCCCGGCGCGAGTGACACCCCCGCCTCGTACCCGTACGCCCACACCGGCTCCCTCAACGACGTCACCAGCGGGGCCAACGGGTCGTGCAGCGACTACCTGTGCAAGGCAGGCCAGGGCTACGACGGCCCGACCGGCCTCGGTACGCCGAACGGCACCGCGGCCTTCACCAAGTAACCCGCCCCATCCGGCTCAACGCTCCCACGGGGGCGACACGGTGACCACGGCGACGTGAACACCGCACCGCGAACGCAGCGGGCCCGGACCGGCAGCCCCGGTCCGGGCCCGCTGGCACGCGGCCGGTCACCTCACGCATCTGCCGCCCGTCAGCGCAGCGAGTCCCGCAGCCCCAGGTTGCTGCTCAGCAGGCCGCCGTCCACCGGCAGCGTCACCCCGGTGATCCACGCGGCGTCCCGCGACGCCAGGAACGCGATCGCCGCCGCGATGTCGTCCGGCACTCCCACCCGGCCCAACGGGTAGTGTTTCGCGGCCTTTTCGAGGGCCGCCTCCGCATCGCGCGCCGCCCACACATCCGTGTGGATGGTGCCCGGCGCCACCAGGTTGACCCGGACCCCGCGCGGCGCCGCGTGGCCCGCGAGGGTCCGGGTCAGGCTGGTCAGGCCCGCCTTCGCCGCGCTGTACGCGTGGTTGCCGAAGTCCTGGGAGCCGTTGACCGAGCCGACGCTGACGATCGCGCCCCGTCCGCCCGCCGCCGCGAGATGCGGCATGGCGGCGCGCGAGACACGGAACGCTCCGCTCAGCGTGGCGTCCAGGTCGCGGTGCCAGGACGCGTCGTCCTCGTCCTCGAAGAGCGGGGCGTCCGGCGAGCAGGCGTACGCGTTGTTGACCAGGACGTCGAGTGCGCCGAACTCGGCCACCGCGTACGCCACCGCCGCCTCCACCGCGGACCGGTCGGTGACATCGCAGGTGAACGGCAGCGCGCCCGGCAGCGCCGCCGCCGTCTTCTCCGCGCGGTCGCCGTCCAGGTCGGTGACCAGGACGCGGGCGCCCTCGTCGGTGAGGCGGCGGGCGGTGGCCGCGCCGATTCCCCTTCCCGCGCCGGTGATCAGGACCGCGTAACCCTCGAACCGCCTCGTGGTATCCATACGCCGATCATGTCGCCGAGCGCACCGCCCTGACCAGGGCCTGGGCGCGAGGATCGGCGGTGACACCCTTCTGGAGCGCATTGGTCACATACCCCAGCGCGACCCCCGACTCCGGATCCGCGAAGCCGAGCGAGCCGCCCCGGCCGGGGTGCCCGAACGAGCCGGGGCCGAGCAGCGGGGCCGACGGGCCGTGCAGCATGAAGCCCAGGCCGAAGCGGGTGTTGACGACGAGTACGCGGTCCGGGCCGGACGACTCCTCGCTGCGGGCCAGGGCGAGGGTGGCGGGGGCGAAGAGGCGGTTGCCGTTGTCGACGTGGCCGATCATCGCGGCGTAGACGCGGGCCAGGGCGCGGGCGGTGGAAATGCCGCCGGAGCCGGGGAGTTCGGCGGCGCGGTAGGCTGGATCGTTCTCGTCGGGGAACGGCTCGATGGCGCCGAAGGCCCGGCTGGTCAGCGAGGACGGGTCCTGGTACGCGTCGCTGACGGACCGCTTCGGCTTGAGCTTGAGGCCGCTGCCGACCGGCGGCGCGGCGACGGTGCCGATCCGGCCGACGCGGTGTGCCTCCTCGGCGGGCAGGCCGACCCAGAAGTCGATGTCGAGGGGGCGGGCGATCTCCTCGGCGATCCAGCGGCCGATGGTGCGGCCGGTGACCCGCCGGACGAGTTCGCTCAGCAGCCAGCTGTAGGTCTGCGCGTGGTAGCCGTGCTCGGTGCCGGGCTCCCAGACGGCCTGCTGGGCGGCGACGGCGCGCGGGCCGGAGACCCCGTCGATGGCCTCGGCGGGGGTGAGGGGGCTGTCGATGAGGGGGACGCCGGCGCGGTGGGCGAGGAAGTGCCGTACGAGGGCGCGTTCCTTGCCGCCCGCCTTGAACTCCGGCCAGTACGTGGAGACCGGGGCGTCGAGGTCCAGCTGGCCGCGCTGGTGCAGGAGCAGCGGGACGGCGGCGGCCACCCCCTTGGTCGCGGACCTGACGACCTGGGCGGTGTCCAGGGCCCAGGGCTCGGCGCCGTCCACGTCCTTCGTACCGGCCCAGATGTCGACGACCTTGTGGCCGTCGCGGTAGACGGTGACGGCGGCGCCGCGCTCCGCACGGTGCGTGAAGTTCCGTACGAAGGCGTCCCGGACCGCCTCGAATCCGTCCGCCACTGTGCCCTGGACGTCCACCACGTCGCGCTCCCACATCTAGCTGTACGCCCGGACTGGCGTACAGGGTCCATGGTGCGGTGCGGCTCTGCCACTGAGTGCCGGGGGGGTGGGTCTTCCGTGTGACCCGGAGGGGTGGGTGTCCCGTGTGGCGGGAGGAGACGGCCTAGAGTCCGCTGCGTCCCGGCGATCTCACGGATGACCGTGCGGGCCCCGTAGAGGAAAGCAGGTCCCGCCATGCCGACCCCATCCGACCGTGCGGCCTCCCCGGCAGGGAAACCGGGCGGCACCCGGCGGTTCGCGGTGCCCGTGGTGGCCTTCGCCTTCTGGATCACGATGGTGGGGACCACCGTGCCCACGCCCCTCTACCCGCTGTACGAGAACGACTTCGGCTTCTCGCCCATCACGGTCACCGTGATCTTCGCCGTCTACGCGATCGGGGTGGTCGTCGGGCTTCTGACCTTCGGGCGGCTGTCGGACCAGATCGGGCGCCGCCCGGTGCTGGTGGCGGCGACCGTGCTGTCCGTCTGCGCCGCCGTGGTCTTCCTGGTCGCCCCCGATGTGCCGGTCCTGCTGTTCGGCCGGGTGCTCTCCGGTTTCTCCGCTGCGCTGGTGACCGGCGCCGGCACGGCCGCGCTCACCGAGCTGATGCCGGCGGACGGCAGGGTGCGCCCCGCCACGGTGGCGCTCTTCGCCAACATGGGCGGACTGGCCTGCGGCCCGCTGCTCGCCGGGGTGCTGGCCGATACGGCGCCCTCCCCGCTGCGTACGCCGTGGGCCGTCTCGCTCGTCCTCACGGCACTCGCCGTCGCCGGTCTTGCGGCCACCCCGGAGACCGTCCGCCACCGCACCGGCTTCACCTTCCGGCTCCAGCCGCTGCACGTCCCGGCGGAGATCCGCTCGGACTTCCTGCGGTCGGCGATGGTGACCGGGACCGGCTTCGCGGTGCTCGGGGTGCTCACCGCCGTGACCGGGCTGTTCCTCGGCGACGTGCTGCACGACACGAATCACACGCTCACCGGGGCCGTCGTCTTCACCGCGTTCGTCTGCACCGCGCTGGGACAGCTGCTGATCCGCCGGATCGGGTCCGGGTCGGCGCTGACCGTGGCCTGTGTGGGGCTGATCGCAGCGGCGGCGCTCATCGCGACCGCCATGGCGACCGAGACCCTGGCCGCGCTGATCGTCGGCGCAGCGGTGAACGGTCTGGCGACCGGTATCGCCATCGGCTACGGCCTCGGCACCATCACCACCCGCAGCGATCCGGAGCACCGGGGCGCCGCGGTGTCGACGTTCTTCGCGATCCTCTACACGATGCTCGCCGTCCCCTCGATCGGTGTCGGCGTACTGATCCACGCCACCAGCCTGCGGCCCGCCGGGGAGGTGTTCAGCTGCGCGGTGGCGCTGCTGGCCCTCGCCGTCCTGGTGAGCCTGGCGGCCGGCCGTACCCGGAAGGGCGCCGGCGCCTGACCGGCGGGGGCGTACCGCCTCTCGTACAGAAGGACCGGAGGCTGCGGATCCCCGACAGGCAGCGGCTCAGACCACCGCACGGGGATTGAAGCCGAACGGCAGCTCAAGCCGGTGCGCCCGCATCAGCGTCTCGTCCGCGAGGATGTCCCCGGTCGGGCCGTCGCCGACGATCACGCCGTCGCTGAGCACCACGGCGCGCGGGCACAGCTCCAGCGCGTACGGCAGGTCGTGCGTCACCATCAGCACCGTCACCTCCAACGACCGCAGGATGTCGGCGAGTTCACGGCGGGAGGCGGGGTCGAGGTTGGACGACGGCTCGTCAAGGACCAGGATCTCCGGCTCCATCGCGAGGACGGTCGCGACCGCGACGCGGCGGCGCTGGCCGTACGAGAGGTGGTGCGGGGGCCGGTCCGCGTAGGACTCCATGCCGACCTGGGTGAGCGCAGCGACGACCCGCGCCTCCAGCTCCGGGCCGCGCAGCCCGGCGGCGGCCGGGCCGAACGCGACGTCCTCGCGGACCGTCGGCATGAACAGCTGGTCGTCGGGGTCCTGGAAGACGATGCCGACGCGGCGCCTGATCTCCGCGAGGTTGGCCTTGGCGACCGGCAGCCCGGCCACCGAGACCGTGCCGGCGCCGCCGGTGAGGATGCCGTTGAGGTGCAGGACGAGCGTGGTCTTGCCCGCGCCGTTGGGCCCGAGCAGCGCGACCCGCTGGCCGCGCTCGACGGCCAGGTCGACCCCGAAGAGCGCTTGGTGGCCGTCGGGGTAGGCGTACGCGAGGCCGGCGATCTCCAGGGAGGGCGGGGCGGTGGGGGTCGTAGTCACAAGGTCCATCACAGGATCCATCCCAGCAGACAGACGCAGAGCGCGGCGACGGGGAGTGCCGCGGCGAACCGCCACTGGGCTCCCGACGCCGTCACTTCGTCGATGACGGGCATGGTCCCGGTGTATCCCCGGCTGACCATGGCCAGATGTACGCGTTCGCCCCGTTCGTAGGAGCGGATGAAGAGCGCCCCGGCCGACTTGCCGAGCACCCCCCACTGCCGTACGCCGCGCGCCTCGAAGCCGCGTGAGCGGCGGGCGATCGACATCCGGCGCATCTCGTCGGTGATCACGTCGCCGTACCGGATCATGAAGGACGCGATCTGCACCAGCATCGGCGGCAGCTTCAGCCGCTGGAGCCCGAGGAGCAGCGAGCGCAGTTCGGTGGTGGACGCGAGGAGCACGGAAGCGGCGACGCCGAGCGTGCCCTTGGCCAGTACGTTCCAGGCGCCCCAGAGTCCGGGCTCGCTGACCGAGAGGCCCAGGACGTGGACCTGGTCGCCTGGGACGACGAACGGCATGAGCACCGCGAAGGCCACGAACGGGATCTCGATGAGCAGCCGCTTGAGGAGGAACCCGGCCGGGATGCGGGCAACCGCGGTCACCCCCGCGAGCAGCACCGCGTACAGCGCGAACGCCCACATCGCCTCGCGCGGGGTGGAGACCACCACGATCACGAAGGTGAAGACGGCGGCGAGCTTGCAGTGCGGCGGCAGGTCGTGGACCGGGGAGTGGCCGTGCCGGTAGAGCTTGTGCGCGTGACCTGCGCCCATGTCAGACGGCTCCGGCGTTCGAGCCTGCCGGGACGGCCTGCGTACGGCGGCGGCGGACCGCCCAGAAGACACCGCTGCCCACGACGACCGTGGCGCCGACACCGATCAGCCCGGCGAGCCCGCCGGAGAGCCGGGCGTCGGAGATGTCCTTGACGCCGTAACCGGCGAGCGGGGAGTCCCCGGTGTGGTGCGGCTGCTCCTTGGCGTCGATGCCCTTGTCGTGGGCGACCTTCTCCAGGCCGTCGGGGCTGGCGGACGCGTAGAAGGAGACGAACCCGGCCAGTACGAGAGCGGTGATCAGCCCGATGCCCCAGATCTTGCGGGTGGACCGGGCGGACCTGGCGGCGGCCGGGACCGGCTCGGCGGCGGGCGCGTCGATGAGTTCGCCGCCCACCCGGAGCTTGAGCGGGGCGGTCAGGCCGCGGGCGCCGTGGACCAGGTCGGGGCGGACGGCGATCACGGCGCCCACGGTGAGTGCGGTGATCGCGGCCTCGCCGATACCGATGAGGATGTGGACGCCGACCATCGCGGTCAGCACCTTGCCGACCGGAACATCGGTGGTGCCGCCGAGTGCGTACATCGCGGTGAAGGCGAGCGCGGCGCACGGTACGGAGAGCAGCGCGGCGACGAAGGAGGCGGCGGTGACCGAGCTGCGGCGGCGGGGCAGCACCTTGACCAGGCCGCGGAAGACGGCGTACGCGACGACGGTCGTCACGATGGCCATGTCCGTGATGTTCACGCCGAGCGCGGTGAGCCCGCCGTCGGCGAAGAGGATGCCCTGCATCAGCAGGACGACGGAGACACAGAGCACCCCGGTGTACGGGCCGACGAGGATCGCGGCGAGCGCGCCGCCCAGCAGGTGTCCGCTGGTGCCGGCGGCGACGGGGAAGTTCAGCATCTGCACCGAGAAGATGAAGGCGGCGACCAGGCCGGCGAGCGGCGCGGTGCGCTCGTCCAGCTCACGGCGCGCGCCCCGGAGGCTCACGGCGATCGCGCCCGCGGCGATTACACCGGTCACCGCCGATACGGGGGCGTTGATGAATCCGTCGGGGACATGCATGTGGTGACTCTCTCCTCGCGATGGCGCACCGGCGGTGGTGAACCGTTCGATGATAGAGCCTTGTTGCGAATGGTTCGCAAGAGCGCCTCGGCCCCAGCTGCGGCTGCGCAGCGGTGGCCGAGCGGTGGCGCCCCTGCCAAAATATGGAACATTAGAATACAAATGGCCCTAAAGGGAACATTTGCTACATCACTAGATCAAGGGAGCGCACATGTCCCCCGCCGTCGAGGTGCCCGTACGAGGTCATGTCGTGACGGACGTCCCCGGCCAGTGGTCGGTGGTCTACATCGCGCTGCAGTACGACCCCGAGGGCGACCCCGGCGCCGTGCGCTTCCTCTTCCCCGGCGGTGGCGGCGAGTGGGTCTTCGCCAGGGATCTGCTCGAAGCCGGGCTGCGGACGCCGCGGCGCTCCGGCGACATCGGGATCTGGCCGTGCGGGCGGGCCCAGGTGGTCCTTGAGTTCTACTCGCCGGACGGGGTGACGGTGGTGCAGTTCGACAACGCGCCACTGATCCGGTTCCTGCGCAGGACCCATGCGGCGGTCCCCCAGGAAACCGAGCGGGCCGAGCGGGCCGCCCGCAGGGAAGCGCTCCGTGAGGACGCGCCCCAGGAGCAGCAGGAGGCCCCCCATGCCGTGGGGCATGGAGGGCCGCTGCGGACCTGAGTCACTCACTCAGGCGTCGATCAGCTCCCGCTGTGTCCGTTCCTCGATGTGCTTGTTCAGGCCCTCGCCCTCGACGTCCACGTTCGGCAGCGCCCGGTCAAGCCAGCGCGGCAGCCACCACGCCCGCTTGCCGAGCAGCGCCAGGACGGCGGGCACGATGGCCATCCGTACGACGAAGGCGTCGAAGAAGACCGCGATGGCGAGGCCGAAGCCGATCATCTTGATCATCGAGTCGCTGGCCCCGATGAAGCCGGAGAAGACCGCGATCATGATGACGGCGGCGGCGGTGACCACCCGCGCCCCGTGCTTGAAGCCGGTGACGACGGCCTGTCCCGGGCTCTCCCCGTGCACATACGCCTCCCGCATCCGGGTGACCAGGAAGACCTCGTAGTCCATCGCGAGACCGAAGACCACGCCCACCATGAAGATCGGCATCATCGACATGATCGGGCCGGTCTGCTGGACGCCGAAGAGCGAGCCGAGCCAGCCCCACTGGAAGACCGCGACGACCGCGCCCAGGGCGGCTACCACCGAGAGCAGGAAGCCGAGCGCCGCCTTGAGCGGCACCAGCACCGAGCGGAAGACCACCATCAGGAGCAGGAACGCGAGCCCGACGACGAGCGCCAGATACGGGACCAGCGCGTCGTTCATCTTCTGCGAGAAGTCGATGTTCATCGCGGTCGCGCCGGTGACCAGCACCGTGGCACCGGTGTCCGACTTGACCTGCGCACCCGCGTCACGGATGGAGTGGACCAGGTCCTCGGTCTTGGCCGAGGAGGGCCGGTCCTTGGGGATGACGCTGATCGTCGCGGTGTCGTGCGCCTTGTTGTAGAACGGCTGCGCCACCGAGACCACGCCGTCGAGCTTGGCGATCTTCTGGTGCACCTCGTCGACCGCGGCCTTGCCGTCGCTGACGCCCTTGACGTCGACGACCGTCGTCAGCGGACCGTTGAACCCGGGGCCGAAGCCGTCCGAGAGCAGGTCGTACGCACGGTGCTGTGTGGTGTTGGTGGGCTGCGCCCCGTCGTCGGGCAGGCCCATCTGCAGGGACGCGGCCGGGATGGCGATGGCGCCCAGGCCGATCACTCCCACGAGCAGCACCAGAACGGGGCGGCGCAGGACGACGCGCGCCCAGCGGGTGCCGCCGTTGGCCTTGGCCTCGGCGCCCGGCACCGGCGGGTTCTTCCGCGCCTTGCGTCCCACCACGCGCTTTCCGGCGAAGCCGAGCAGCGCGGGGATGAGGGTGAGCGCGATGAGGACGGCGATCACGACCGTACCGGCCGCCGCGAAGCCCATCTTGGAGAGCATCGGGATGTTCACGACGGCCAGGCCGACCAGGGCGATGACCACGGTGAGCCCGGCGAAGACCACCGCCGAGCCGGCCGTTCCGACCGCCCGTCCAGCGGCCTCCTGCGGTTCCCTGCCCTCGGCGAGTTCCGCTCGGAAGCGGGAGACGATGAACAGCGCGTAGTCGATACCGACCGCCAGGCCGATCATCATCGCCAGCGTCGATGTGGTGTTGCCCAGGTCCAGTACGTTGGCCAGCGCAGTGATCGTCGAGACGCCGATCCCGACGCCGATGAGCGCGGTCAGCAGCGGGAGGCCGGCGGCGATCAACGAGCCGAACGTCACGATGAGCACGATCGCGGCGAGCACGACACCGATGATCTCGCCGGAGCCGGTCTCCGGCATGGCCTGGAGCGCGTCACCGCCGATCTCCACCCTGTACCCGTTGTGCTGCGCCTTGTCCGCGGTGTCCTGGAGCGAGCTCTTGGTCTGATCGGTCAGCTCCATCGAGCTGACCTTGTAGGAGACCTGCACGTAGACGGTGCTGCCGTCCTTGGAGACGGCCTTCGCCTGGTAGGGATCGGTAACCGATGAGATCTGGTGCGAGCCGGAGCTCAGCTCCCCCTCGACCTTCTTGACCTCGGCCTTGTTCGCCGCGGATGTCATCTTCTCGCCGGACGGGGCCTTGAAGACGACCCGGGCGGTGGCCCCGTCGGCGCTCGCGCCGGGGAACCGCTGCCCCAGCAGGTCGAAGGCCTTCTGGGCCTCCGTGCCGGGTATCGAGAAGGAGCTTGCGGTCGCGGTGGCGGCTGAGGAGGCGCCGAAGCCGGCGAGCGCCAGCAGCGCCACCCACACCAGGGCGACATAACGGCGGCGCCGGAAGGCGAACCGTCCGAGCTTGTAGAGGTACGTGGCCACGAGGGCGTCTCCCGGTCAGGTCGGGTGGAAAAGGGCGTAAGGAACCAGCCCGACGACGAGAGCGGCGTGTCAGGTGGAGAGGTGTTCAGGTGTGTCAGGCGGTGGCCCGGATGGCGGTCACGGTGGTGACCAGTCATCGACCAGCCGTTGACCGTTGATCAGTGACTGCCTGATCAGGGATTGATCGGTGGCTGGGCGCCGAGAGCGGGGAGTACCACGGCGTCCAGATAACGGGAGAGGAAAGCCCGGTCGGCGGGCTGCTCCTCCAGCAGCTGACGGGCGACGAAGGCGCCCACCACCATGTGCGGGACAAAGTTCAGCGCGGGGTTGTCCGCACTGACCTCGCCACGCTCCACAGCGCGCTGCAACATGCGCTTGAGTCCGGTCACCTCGGGTTCGATCAGCAGCTCGCGCAGGGCCTGGAAGAGATCCGGGTTCTCATGCACGGCATGCATCAGACCCCGTATCAGGGCGGAGTTCCGCTCCATCTGGCAGTCGCCCTCGCGCGCCATCATGGACCGGAGGTCCCCGCGCAGTGAACCGGTGTCGACCTCGTCCATACGGACAGGTTTGTTGTTCCGCAGCGCCCTGGCGACCAGCTCCGGCTTGCTCCCCCACTGGCGGTAGAGGGTGGCCTTGCTGGACCGGGTACGGCCGGCGACGGCGTCCATGGTCAGGGCTTCGTAGCCGACCTCACGCAGCAGATCGAGCGTGGCCGCGTACAGCTCACCCTCGCGCTCCGGCGTCAGTCTGCTCGCCATCCCCGGCCTTCCCGAGCGAAACGGATTCGTACAGCTCGACGGTACGCCGCGCCCGAGCGAAACGACAACGTTTCGCATGTGGACTCGATCACGGTTGTCGGACCGGCATAAGGGGTCCGGTCCGAGGGCCGGTCAGAGGCGCCGTTCAAAGGTGCCGGTGACCGCGTGAGAGGTGTCGATCAGAGGTGCCGGTCCCCGGAGGGGCGACGCCACGAGTTGCCGGGCCTCCGCAGCGCGGAAAGCATTGAGGGGTGAGCCAAGCCGATGCGGGAGACGCCGCGTACCTCCGCTTCCCGAACCTCCATGGCGACCTGCTGTGCTTCGTGACCGAGGACGACCTCTGGGTCGCACCCCTCGACGGTGGGGCCGGGCGTCCCGAGCGGGCCTGGCGGATCACCGCCGACCGGACCCGCGTCGGCCAGCCGCGGTTCTCCCCCGACGGCGGACACATCGCGTACACGTCCTGGCGCAGCCTCGACCCGGAGATCCATCTGGCCCCCGTGGACGGCGGGCCGTCCCGGCGGCTGACGTACTGGGGCTCGCTCGACACCCGGGTACGCGGCTGGACGCCGGAGGGCGACATCCTGGCCGTGGCCTCGCACAACCAGCCGTTCTCGCACTTCAGCTGGGCCTACACGGTGGCCACCGACGGCTCGCCGGGAGCCAAGCTGCCCTGGGGCCCGGTCCACGACATCGCGATCGGTGACGTGGCCGGCGAGCGCCGCACGCTCCTGCTCACCGGCACGCCGCCGCACGAACCGGCCGCCTGGAAGCGCTACCGCGGCGGCGCCACCGGCCGCCTCTGGCTGCACGGCAAGCGGCTGCTCGCCGGGATCGAGGGGCATCTGGCCTGCCCGATGCTGGTCGACGGCCGGGTCGCCTTCCTCTCCGACCACGAGGGCATCGGCAACCTCTACTCCTGTCTGCCGGACGGCACGGATCTGCGCCGCCACACCGACCACGACAGCTGGTACGCGAGGAACGCGTCCACCGACGGGCACCGGGTGGTCTACCAGTGCGCGGGCGACATCTGGCTGGCCGACGACCTGTCGCCCGGCGCGGTACCGCGCAAGCTGGAGGTCCGTATCGGCAGCCCGCGCACCGGGCGGCGCGCCTACCAGATCCCGGCGTCCACCAACGTCGACGGCGTGTCCGTGGACGAGACGGGCCGGGCGAGCGCGGTCGTCGTGCGCGGCAGCCTGTACTGGCTCACTCACCGCGACGGCCCGGCCCGCACCATCGCGGACACCCCGGGGGTACGGGTCCGCCTCCCCGAAATGCTCGGCAGCGCGGGACGGATCGCGTACGTCACGGACGCGGAGGGCGAGGACGCGGTCGAGATCGCCTACATGCCGCGCGCTACCGGCGACCGGCCGCCCCGGCGGTACGCGGCGGGCGAGCTGGGCCGCGTCCTGGAGATGGTCTCGGACCCCGAAGGCGAGCAGCTGGCCATCGCCTCGCACGACGGGCGGCTGCTGCTGCTCCCGGTGGACGACGACCTGCCGGACGAGACCGTGGCCACGGCGCCGGGTGAAGCGGCGGAGGGTGAGGCCCAGGGAGGCGATCCGGCGAAGGACGCGGTGGCGGACGGTGAAGGGGCGGTCCCGCCGGGTGGTGGTGATGGTGGTGGTGCCGGTGTGGTCACCGAGCTGATCCGCTCCCTCAACGGCCCGGTGCGCGATCTGGCCTTCTCCCCCGACGGCACCTGGCTGACCTGGTCGCACCCCGGGGTCGGCCGCGCCCTGCGGCAGATCAAGATGGCGAAGATCGCCGGGCCGATGGCACCCACCATCGTCGACGTCACCAACGGCCGCTTCGAGGACGAGAATCCGGTCTTCACCAGCGACGGCCGCTATCTGGCGTTCCTGTCCTGGCGCGGTTTCGACCCGGTGTACGACGTCCACACCGGCGACCTGTCGTTCCCGCTGGGCTGCCGCCCGTACCTGGTGCCGCTCACCTCCACGACGCCCTCGCCCTTCGCGCTCTCCCCCGAGGGCCGCCCGGCGGCGGGCGGTCTCGACCCGGGCGACGACCTCGGCGACGAGAGCCCCGACGGCAGCAAGGTGCTGGTCGAGATCGAGGGCCTGGAGAGCCGGGTCACGCCGTTCCCGGTGCCCGCGTCGAAGTACTCCTCGCTCTGCCCGGTCAGCGGCGGCGGTCTCGTCTGGCTGCGCTGGCCCATCTCGGGCGCGCTCGGCGAGACCTTCGTCAACCCGGCCGACACCTCGGGCCGCCCCACGCTCGAACACTTCGCCATCGCCAGGGCCCGCAAGGCCGAACTCGTCGACCACCTGGACTGGTTCGCGGTCAGCGGCGACGGCAGCAGGCTGGTGGTCATGGACCTGGGCGAGCTGCGCGCGGTCCCCGCCACCGAGCCCGGTGAAGGCGACACCACGGTCTATCTCGACCCGCGCCGGATCCTGCACGATGTCGACCCGCCGTCGGAGTGGCGCGGGGCGTTCGACGAGGCGGGGCGCCTCATCCGCGCCTACTTCTGGGAACCCCGGATGTGCGGCATCGACTGGTCGGCGGTCCTGGCGCAGTACCGCCCGCTGGTCGAACGGGTCGCGTCCCCCGACGAGTTCGCCGATCTGCTCCGCGAGGTCCTGGGCGAGCTGGGTACCTCGCACGCGTACGTCACCGCCGCCCGCCGCAACGAGGGACCGCCGCACTACCAGCGGGTGATGGGCCTGCTGGGCGCGAACCTGGTGTGCCGGGACGGCGCCTGGGTGGTCAAGCGCATCCTGCCCGGCGACTCGTCGGACTCCAAGGCACGCTCCCCGCTGGCCGGTACGGGCATCCGCGACGGTGCCGTACTGACCCATGTCGACGGCCGCCGGGTGGACCCGCTCACGGGCCCCTACCCGCTGCTCGCCGCGGCGGGCGGCACCACGGTCGAGCTGACGTTCAGCCCGGCCGGCCGGGAGGGCGGATCGCGCCGGGTCGCGGTGGTCCCGCTGATCGACGAGCGCCCGCTGCGCTACCAGGACTGGGTGGCCAAACGGCGTGCTGTCGTACGGGAGTTGAGCGACGGCCGGTGCGGCTATCTGCACATCCCCGACATGGGCGGTTCGGGCTGGGCCCAGTTCAACCGCGATCTGCGCCTGGAGGTGTCCCGCCCCGCACTGATCGTGGACGTACGGGGCAACGCCGGCGGTCACATCAGCGAGCTGGTGGTCGAGAAGCTCACCCGTACGATCCTCGGCTGGGACCTCACCCGCGACGCCCAGCCCGTCTCGTACGCGTCGAACGCGCCCCGGGGGCCGGTGGTCGCCCTCGCCGACGAGGCCACCTCGTCCGACGGCGACATGATCACGGCGGCGTTCCGGCTGCTCGGAATAGGCCCGGTGGTCGGCCAGCGCACCTGGGGCGGTGTGGTCGGCATGACCGGCCGGCACCGCCTCGGCGACGGCACGGTGATCACGGTCCCGATGAACGCGGCCTGGTTCAACACGTTCGGCTGGTCGGTGGAGAACCACGGCGTGGACCCGGACATCGAGGCCCTGCGCACCCCGCTGAACTGGGCGGAGGGCCGCCACGGCCAACTGGACGACGCGGTCTGGACAGCACTCGACCTACTGGCAGCGAAGCCGGCGGCGGAACCACCGGACTACACGGAGGTCCCGGACAAGAGGCGACCTGAGCTGCCGCCGCGGAATTCAAGCCCGTCCGGGGGCGCCTCCCAGCGGTAGCTGGGGGAGATTGAGAACCGCGGGTCCGGGGGCAGCGCCGACGTGCACACCACCTGCACGGCCCCCACCGCACACCGCACCGCGAAAAAGCGCGCCCCCCAGTGGGGGACGCGCCCTCTCACAACTCGGCGTCAGGCGTCGAACTGGTCCCGGACCTGGTCCGCCGAAGCCTGGCCCCGCTCCCGCCGCGCCCGGTCCGCCACGTTCCCGCCGCGCTCGTTCATCTCGTCGTCGGGCCGGGCCAGACGCTCCGAAGCCTCGTCCTTCGCACCGCCCATCGGCTGCTTGCCCTGGTCGGCGAGCTTCTGTGCCTTGTCCTTGAACTGGTCCTTCATACCCATGAGGTTCACTCCCGGTGAAGTGTGAGGGGGGTGGAGGGCTGTGTCCTCCAGGCCTCGACCAGACTTACACGGCGGAACATTCACCGCATTTCGATCAGTTACGCTCCGTGCGCGCCTTCTCGTCCGCCACCCCGCCCGCGCCCACCAGCCCCCTGCTGATCCCGGCGAGCCGCGGCTCGAAGCGCCGCATCTCGCGCTGGCCGACCGTGCCGATCAGCGCGGGCAGGTACCCGCGTACGGACTGCATCCCGCGCAGCCACCACTGCGCGTACACATGAGAGGACCGCCGCTCGACCCCGGCCACGATCCGGTCGACGGCCGGGCCCAGCGGATAGGTGCGGTTGCTCGGCCACGGCAGCCGCTGCCGCAACTCCCGCATCACGTCGTCCTCGTCCGCGCCGCGCACCATGTCCGTGTCCGTCCAGGACAGATAGCCGACGCCCACCCGCACGCCCTTGTAGCCGACCTCGGCCCGCAGGCAGTGCGCGAAGGCCTCGACGCCCGACTTGGACGCGCAGTACGCCGACATCATCGGCGCGGGCGTGATCGCGGCCAGCGACGCGATCTGCAGGAAATACCCGCGGCTCTCCATCAGCACCGGCAGGAACGCCCGCGCGGTCACCGCCCCGCCCACCAGGTTGACCTCGATGACCCGCCGCCACGCCTCGGGGTCCGAGTCCACGAAGGGTCCGCCGGACGCCACCCCGGCGTTGGCCACGACGATGTCGACCTTGCCGAAGCGCGCCTTGACCTCCCGCGCGACGGCCGCCATCGCCGCATGGTCGGTAACATCGGCGTACCAGTGCGCGCTCTCGGTGTGCAGCCGCCCGGAGACCGCCTTCAGCTCGTCCGGTTCCAGGCCGACGAGCGCCACCTTCGCACCGCGCGCCGAGAGCTTGCGGGCCAGCAGCTCACCGACCCCGCGGGCGGCTCCCGTGACGACCGCGACCTGGCCCTCCAGGCTGTTCCTGCTCATACGGCCTTCTCCTTGTCCGTTCGCCGGCCGGCGGCCGGCTCCACCGGTACATGTGCGGCGGCCAGTTCACGCAGCAGCGCGCCGACCGCTTCGGGGGCTTCCACGGGGGTCATGTGCCCGACACTCGCCAGCTCGGTGAGTCCGGTGCAGTGCGGCAGCGCGGCGGCCAGCGCCCGTGCGTGCACCACCGGGGTGAGCCGGTCGGCCGTCCCCGCGACCACCGCGGTGGGTACGGTCAACTCCCGTACGCCGGCGTCCAGATCGAGCCCGGCGAGCACGTGCGACCAGGCCACCCGCGCCGCCCGGGGGCAGGCGTGCACGATACGCGCGCAGGTGGCCACCCGGTCCGGGGCCGAACCGGGTCCCATCGTCGCGTACTTGAGGATCCGCTTCGACATGGGCGTGACCGGCCCGAGCGGGGCGCGCGCCCCGAGTACCGCGCCCGTCAGCCGGGTCCGCAGCCGTCCGGCCCGCAACGGCAGCACGGTCGAGTCGGCGATCAGCCGCGAGCTGCCCGTACTGCACAACAGCACCGCCGCCGCGTGCTCCCGGAACCGGGGCCGCCCCGCAGCGGCCATCATGGTCATCCCACCCATGGAGTGGCCGCCGAGCACGGCCCGTTCACCCGGGGCGAGGGTGGCGGCGAGCACCGCTTCCACGTCGTCGGCCAGGATGTCCGTGGTGTAGCCGCGCGGGTCCGCGCCGGGCGTACGCCCGTGCCCGCGCTGGTCGTACACCACCACCCGGTGATCCGTCGCGAGCTCGCGGACCTGGGCATCCCAGAACCGGGTCGAGCAGGTCCAGCCGTGCGAGAGCACCACGGCGGGGGCGCCGTCGGGCCCGTACACCTCCACATGGATCCGTGCGCCGTCAGCGGAGACGGCGGTCAGCTCCCGCCCTCCGGAGCCACTCACACCGACTCCCGGTCAGCGGCGCGGCCTTGGCCGGCGGGGTCACCGGCTCGACCGCCGGCCTGATCCGCGACGCGGTCATGGTCCCCGGTGCGCTGGCGCACCAGGGTCTGGTCCGCACCGGCACCGGCCCCCGCCCGTACGACCTCGTACTCGCCGAGATCCACCGCGCGCGTGGCCTTGCGGAACTCGGCGGTGGTACCCGGCCAGATCGTGGTGTTGCGCCCGTTGGCGTCGAGGTACCAGCTGGTGCAGCCGCCGGTGTTCCAGACGGTCCGCTTCATCCGCTCCTGGACGCGCACGTTCCACGCGTCCACCGCCGAAGGCCGGGGGTCGAGCGCGACGCGTCCGCCCAGGACGTTCAACTGGCGCATGTAGTCGGCGAGATAGCTCAGCTGGGACTCGATCATCAGGATCATCGAGGAGTTCCCGAGGCCGGTGTTGGGGCCGATGATCGTCATCCAGTTGGGGAAGCCGACTGCCGTCGCACCGCGCAGCGACTGCATGCCGTCCTTCCACGCCTCGGCGAGCGTGGCGCCGTCGGCGCCCACCACCCGCTCCGCGATCGGCATGTCCGTCACATGGAAACCGGTGCCGAAGATGATGACATCCGCCTCGGTCTCGGTTCCGTCGGACGCCACCAGCGTATTTCCCCTGATCTCCTTGAGCCCGGACGCCACCACGTCCACGTTGGGCTGCGCGAGCGCCGGGTAGTACGAGCTGGAGAGCAGGATGCGCTTGCACCCGACCCGGTACGAGGGCGTCAACTTGGCGCGCAGTGCCGGGTCCTTGATCGACCGGCCGATGTTGGCCCTGCCTATCGACTCGATCAGACCGAGCTCGTTGGGGCGCTTGGTGAAGGCGCTGACCTGGAGCTCTCGTATGCTCCACAGCAGCCGCCTGCGGGCGGCGGCGGTGAAGGGCACCTTCCCGTGCAGCCACCGCTCGGCGCCGCTTATGGCACGGTCCATCCGGGGCATCACCCACGGCGGGGTGCGCTGGAAGAGGGTGAGCCGCCCGGCCTTGGGCTGGATCGCGGGCACGATCTGGATCGCGGACGCCCCGGTCCCGATCATCGCGACGCGCTTGCCGCGCAGGTCGTAGCCGTGGTCCCACTGCGCGGAGTGGAAGACCTTGCCGGTGAACGAGTCGAGCCCCGGGATGTCCGGCAGCTTCGGGTCGGAGAGCGGCCCGGTCGCGGAGACGACCACGTCGGCGGTCAGCGTTCCCTGCGCGGTCTCGATCTCCCAGCGCAGCTCACCGGAGTCCCAGCGCATCTTCCGCACCTCGTGGTCGAGGCGGATGTGCGGCCGCAGCCCGAAGGTGTCGGCGACGTTCTCCAAGTAGGCCCGGATGTGCGGCTGGCCGGAGAAGGTGCGCGGCCAGTCGGGGTTGGGGGCGAAGGAGAACGAGTAGAGGTGGGACGGTACGTCGCAGGCGCACCCCGGATAGCTGTTGTCGCGCCAGGCCCCGCCGACCGAACCGGCCCGTTCCAGGACGACGAAGTCGGTTATCCCCTCGCGGCGCAGCCGGACGGCGGCCCCCAGGCCACCGAATCCGGATCCGATCACCGCCACTCGTACATGCTCGTGCTGGGCCATGCTGCCGCCTCCCGCAGTACCCCTGACTCTGCCAGTAATCACTGGCACCGTTGGAGAGTAGAGCAGCTTCGTACTCATGGGTAGGGGGCAGACCAAGGAAAGTGCGCGCCTGTACGGCATAGGCTTCCGGAGTGGCAGAGGAGAGAACGGGGCGCGAGTACCGCATGGAGGAGCTGGCCGAAGCGGCCGGGATCACCGTGCGCACCCTGCGCTTCTACCGCGAACGCAAACTGATCCCGCCACCGCGCCGCGAGGGCCGCATCGCCTGGTACGACGAGCACCACCTGGCCCGGCTGCGCACGATCTCGGCCCTGCTGGAACGCGGCCACACACTCAGCGGCATCGCAGATCTCGCCGCGGCCTTCGAGAGCGGCCGGGACGTCGGGCAGCTGCTCGGTCTGGCCGCCACCGAGCCGCCGGCCTGGACGGAGGAGGAGCCGGTCCGGCTCACCCCGGAGCAGCTCGCGGACTACTTCGAGGGCGAGGTCACGGCGGAGAACCTGGCGGCAGCCCTGGACCTCGGCTATCTCGCCACGGACGGCGACGACATCATCCACATCAGCCGCCGCCTGCTGGACGTCTCGGCGGCTCTGGTCCGCCAGGGCGTCCCGCTGGCCGCGGTCCTGGCGGCGGGCCACGAGGTCCGCAAACACACAGAGGCCCTCACGGAGATGTTCTCCGCCCTGGTCCACACCCATCTGCGGGACGAGGACTTCGCGAGCGCGATGCAGCGGGTACGGCCGCTGGCGAAGGACGTGGTGGAGGCGGAACTCTCGATGTCGGTGGACCGGCGGATCCGGGCGGAGAAGAGCAACCCGGAGGCGGAGTAGCGCCGGCCGCGAGGCATGAACTTCCGTCGACGGATGTTCGACGACGTACGCGAGCCACCAGATCGAACTCGCCTCCGCAACGGACGTCGTCCATCACGACTGAGGCCCGCCGCCCCGCCTGCCGCCCTCCTGGCGCAGCGGGCGGGGCCCGCGCCCGCTGCGCCCTACAAGTCGTAGACGGCCGTCACCGGCGCGTGGTCGCTCCACCGCTCGTCGTGCGTGGCGGCCCGCTCGACCCACGCCTTGATCGCCTTCGCGGCCAGCCCGGGGGTCGCCACCAGGTAGTCGATCCGCCAGCCCGAGTCGTTGTCGAAGGCCCGCCCCCGGTAGGACCACCACGAGTAGGGGCCCTCCACGTCCGGGTGCAGCCCGCGCACCACGTCGACGTAGCCCGCGCCGTCCCCGGCGAAGACGCTCGTCAGCCACTCCCGCTCCTCGGGCAGGAAGCCGGAGTTCTTCTTGTTGCCCTTCCAGTTCTTGAGGTCGGCCTCCTGGTGGGCGATGTTCCAGTCGCCGCAGACCACGACCTCGCGGCCGTCGGCCGCCGCCCGCTCCCTGAGCCCCTGGAGGTACGGCAGGAACTCCGCCATGAACCGCAGCTTCTCGTCCTGCCGCTCCGTACCGACCTCGCCCGACGGCAGATAGAGGCTCGCGACCGTCACCCCGGGCAGGTCGATCTCGGCGTACCGCCCACTGCCGTCGAACTCCGCGCTGCCGAATCCGATCTGCACGCGCTCCGGCTCACGCCGGGAGTAGAGCGAGACACCCGCGCGCCCCTTGGCCGCCGCCGGGGCGTGCACGGTGAACCAGCCCTCCGGCTCGCGGACCTCCTGGGTCAGCTGGCCGGGCTCGGCCCGTACTTCCTGGAGGCAGATCACATCGGCGTCGGTCTGCGCCAGCCACTCCACGAAGCCCTTCTTGGCGGCGGCGCGCAGCCCGTTCACGTTTACGGTTGTCACAGTGAGCATCAGGGCACCTTACCGACCCCGGTCACCGCATAGATGTACTATTCCTTGCATGAATATACGGCCGGTCCGTTACGACCACCCCGACGCGGTCAAGCTCAACGATCAGGTCCAGCTCGAATACGCCGAGCGCTACGGCGACGACGGCGATGTCACCCCGCTCGATGCCACGATGTTCGACCCGCCCGCCGGGCTCTACCTCCTGGCGTACGACGAGAACGGCAGCCCGGTGGCCACCGGCGGCTGGCGGAACCAGGACGGGGCCGGCGCCGAGGGGTACTCCAAGGGAGACGCCGAGCTGAAGCGGATGTACGTGGTCCGCGAGGCGCGCGGGCTGGGGCTTGCCCGCCGGATCCTCGCCGCCCTGGAGGAGAGTGCCCGTGCGGCCGGCCGGACACGCATGGTGCTGGAGACCGGCGACCGGCAGCCCGAGGCCATAACGCTGTATACGTCGAGCGGCTACACGCCCTGCTCGCGCTTCGGCCACTACCGGGAGTACGAGAGCAGCCGCTGCTTCGCGAAGCCGCTCGCCCGGACCGCCGGGTGAGCCGCGCCACACCGAACCACCCCGTACGGAGCCGGCCCGGCGGCGCTCAGCCCTTCAGGGCGACCCCCACGTAGAACCCGCTCCGCTCCTTCTCGGGCGCGGGGCCGTCCTGGTACCACTCGGTCGCGGTCACCAGCCCCGGCGCGACGAGATCGAGCCCGGCGAAGAACGGCTCGACCTCCGTCCGGGTGCGCATGCGCAGCGGGATGGCGCCCGTGCGGTACGCCGTCCTGGTCTCGTCCTCCAGCTCCGGATGCTGGTCCGCCGTACCGTGCGAGAGCACCAGACAGCTGCCGGAGGGCAGGGCGTCCACCAGGGTGCGGGTGATGCCGTACGGGTCCTGGTCGTCGGGCAGGAAGTGCATCAGCGCGATGAGGGACAGGGCGACCGGCCGCTCGAAGTCCAGCAGTTCACGGGCGCGTTCGAGAATCAGCTCCGGCTCGCGCACATCGGCGTGGATGTAGTCGGTGGCGCCCTCCGGGCTGCTGATCAGCAGGGCCTCCGCGTGGCGCAGCACGATCGGGTCGTTGTCCGCGTAGACGACACGGGCGGCGGGCGTGACCGCCTGGACCACCTGATGCAGATTGGGCGCGGTCGGAATGCCCGTACCGACGTCGAGGAACTGGTCCACCCCGTTCCGCGCCAGCCACCCCGCCGCACGGTGCATGAAAGCCCGGTTCCGCGCCGCGTTGGCACGCGCCTCCGACGGCAGTTTCTCGCCGACCTGCTGATCGACCGGGTAGTTGTCCTTGCCGCCCAGGAGCCAGTCGTAGACGCGCGCCGGGTGGGGCCTGCTGGTGTCGATGAGAGGCTTGTCGCTGCCGGCGGTCACGGAATGCTCCTCGGATGTCGGGTACCGGGTACTGGACATCGAGTACCGGATCTTCGAATCGCTGGGCCTCCACGGTAGTCGGGCCCGCCCGCCCGCGCCCTCCGTCAGCAGTCGTAGCGGTGGGCCTACGGCATCCCGGGGCAGGCCGTACAGACGAAGAGGTACACACCGCCGAGGCCCCCCATCACCATGTGGTGCCCGATGTCGTCCACGACGGCCGGATCGGCGTCCGACCGCAGGAACGGCTCGCGGGTCGGCACCGACCTGGCCGCGCCCGGACCGCCGGCCGTGGGGCGATGGCCCGGGCCGGCGTCCGGGCAGGGTCCCGCCGTCCGGGTAAGACCGCGGAAACGACGAAATCCCGGCCGGACGGAAACCGTCTGACCGGGATTTCATGAACCGCTCCGGGATGAACCGGAGACGATCCTTGCGGTGGACCTGTGGGGATTTGAACCCCAGACCCCCTCGATGCGAACGAGGTGCGCTACCAGACTGCGCCACAGGCCCTTGCAACGAGTGAAACTTTAGCACCCCTGCCGGGGTGCTCGGAAATCCGCTCCCCCGCTGGTCACGGTTGCCCGCCCCGGCCGGGTCACTCGTTGGCCGCGCGCGGCCGGTCCTCGTCCTCGTACTGGTCGAAGAGGGGCGTACGCCCGCGCTCGCGGGGGCGGCGGGCCGCCGGGTTCTGCCGGTCCCGGGCGGCGGCGGCAGGGTCCGGGAGATCGTCGGCTGCCGGCTCGGGCACGCTGGACGAGCGGGCCGAGCTCCACGTGTCGGGGGCTCCCAGGTCGATGCTGCCCGGCGCCCGGGGCGCGACCGGTGCGGTGACGTACGTCGGCAGCGGTACCGGGACGGGCTCCCAGCTGTCGCCCCGGCCCCGGCCGCGCTCACGCTGCTGGTCGACCCACTCCGCGTGGTCCGTCTGCTCGACCAGGGCGCGGCGGCCGGCCTCCTGCGCGGAGACTGCCGGCGCGGGCTCGGGCTCGGGGTGGCGCGCTTCGGCGTCCGCGCGCTGTTCGGCCGCGCCCGCGCCGGGGCGGCGGGAGCGGTTCTCGCGCAGCCGCTGCGCGGCGGCCTCGGCCCTGCGCCGGTCCATCGTGAAGGCGAAGCGGCGCCGCTCGTGGGTCCGCAGGTACACGATGTACGTGCTCAGCAGCACCGCGGGCGCGGCGGGCGCCCAGAGGAAGCCCAGGCCGCCGACCGCTGCGACGATCGCGCCGAGGGTGAACGCCACGAAGAGCAGCACGGTGGTACGTCTGCGGCGGGCGAGCACTTTCAGCCGCCGGGCGCGCTCGGCGGCCGGGCCGTCGGCGGGACCGGTACGGCGCGCCTTCCGGGCGGGCCGCTCCTGGCGGGCCACCGGGGCGACCGGCTCCTCCGAGGACATGGCGAAGGACCGGACGTCGACGGAACTCGGGGAATCCGTCGCACTGTCCGGCACCACATCGTCGGGAACACCTTCACCGGCTGCGCGCTCCTGAAGCTCCCTGGCGTACCGGCGCTCCATTCCCGCCCGTCCGGACAGCAGCCGGATGGCGGTGCTGAAGCGTTCCGTCGGACGGGCCTCGTTCAGCTCGTCCTGCCTGCGGAGCCACATCGGCACCAAGTAGGCGGCCCAGGCCCCGACGATGACTGCGTAGATGAGGCCACTACTGCTCACCCTCACACCGTAGAGGGGTCCGCATGGGGCCATCTGCCAATTGGCCCGGTGTGTCGCACGATCCGGCTGATATCTCGAACTTTTTTTGTGATTGTTCGGATCAACAGTCGCCGAATGTGGGCGCGTTCACTTCGGACGATGCCCGATTGGCCACCCATTTCGAACACTTATTTTATTTAAGGGGTCTTCCGGCCGCTCCCGGACTGCGTCCGGAACGCTCCCCGGAACAGCCCCGGACAGCTCGCGAACAACTTCACGGCAGCTTCGGTGTCGTCCCCGGACGCGCCCGGCGCCACCTGTTGAGCAGCCCGTCAGGGACTTCTTCGGCGGTCAGCGCGAAGACCAGATGGTCACGCCAGCCCCCGTCGATGTGCAGATAACGCGGCCGCAGCCCCTCCTCGCGGAATCCGAGTTTCTCCACGACCCGCCGGCTCGGCTCGTTCTCCGGGCGAATGCAGACCTCCATGCGGTGCATGCCGACGGTGCGGAAACAGTGGTCGACGGCGAGCGCCACCGCGGTCGGCATGACGCCCCGCCCGGCGACCTCGCGGTCGACCCAGTAACCGACATGGCCCGAGCACATCGAGCCCCAGGTGATCCCGGCCACCGTGAGCTGCCCGACCAGCCGTCCCTGGTACTCGATCACGAAGGGCAGCATCCGCCCGGCGTGCGCCTCCGAGCGCAGATGGCGGACCATCTGCCGGTACGTGGGGCGCTGCGCGACCGGGCCGCCCGGTGCGGGCGGCGGAACGGTCGCCTCCCAGGGGCGCAGCCAGTCGCGGTTGCGCCGGTTCACCTCGCGCCAGACCTTCTGGTCCCGCAGTTTTATGGGGCGCAGGGCGATGGGGCCTTCTGCCAGTTCCACGGGCCACGGTGAGAGGTTCAGCTCATGCTCCCGGCGGGTCTGGGGTGGTCGCCGCCCCGGATCTGGTCCACGGCATGCACCAGCAGCCGTTCGAGTACGGCGAGTCCGTCGCGGACGCCGCCGGTCGAGCCGGGGAGGTTGACGACGAGGGTCGTGCCGGCCAGCCCGGCGACGCCCCGTGAGAGTGCGGCGGTCGGGACCTTGGCCAGGCCCTCGGCGCGGATCGCCTCCGGGATGCCCGGGATCTCGCGGTCGAGGACGCGCAGGGTCGCGTCGGGGGTGCGGTCGGTGGGCGAGATGCCGGTACCGCCGGTGGTGACGATGACGTCGTACGCCGCCGCGACCCCGGCGCGCAGCGCCTGCTCGACCGGATCGCCGTCCGGGACGACCTGCGGGCCTTCGACCGTGAAGCCGAGGCCGTTGAGCGCCTCGGCGATGAGCGGGCCGCCCCGGTCCGCGTAGACCCCCGCCGACGCGCGGTTCGACGCCGTCACCACGAGCGCGGTGTACGGCCGTGGCGTGGGCGGGGTGGTCGGCGTCGTCATGCTCCGGTCCCCTCCGGGTCCGCGCGGCGGTACGTGCCGGACTTGCCGCCCGTCTTCTCCTCTACCCGGACGTCGGTGATGACCGCTCCCTTGTCGACCGCCTTCACCATGTCGATCACGGTGAGCGCGGCGACCGTGACGGCCGTCAGCGCCTCCATCTCGACGCCGGTCCTGTCGGTGGTCTTCACAGTGGCGAGGATCTCGACCGCGTCGTCGGCGACGGTCAGGTCGAGCTTCACCCCGGAGACCGCCAGCGGGTGGCAGAGCGGGATCAGATCAGGGGTGCGCTTGGCGCCCATGATGCCCGCGATCCGGGCGGTGGCGAGGGCGTCTCCCTTGGGGACGCCCTCGCCCCTGAGCAGTTCCACGACGCGCGGCGAGACGAGAACCCGTCCTGCGGCGCGGGCGGTGCGGGCGGTGACGTCCTTCTCCGAGACGTCGACCATGCGGGCCGCACCCACTTCGTCGATGTGCGTGAGCCCTTGCTGCGTACTCATTGCTGTGGTGCTCCCGGTCAGGCCTGTGTGGTCAGACACGGTACCGCCACGGCGGCCCCCTCAGCCCAGGAGGACCACTTCCAGCTCCATGCCGGGCTCGGCAACGGAGGTCTCCTCGGGGATCACGAGCAGGCAGTCGGCATGGGCGAGAGCCGCGATCAGATGCGAGCCGGAGCCCCCGACGGTGGCGACGGTTCGCTTCTCCGCGTCGTACCGGCCGCGCAGGAACTGGCGCCGTCCGGCGGGCGAGCTGATCGCCTTGCCGGTCTCCAGGGTGGCGCGGACCGTCGGACGGCGGACGTTCCTCATACCCATCAGGGCGCGGATCGCGGGGCGCACGAACAACTCGAACGAGACATAGCTGGAGACCGGGTTGCCCGGGAGCGCGAGCAGCGGGGTGTGGTCGGGGCCGATCGAACCGAAGCCCTGGGGCTTGCCCGGCTGCATCGCCAGCTTGCGGAAGTCGATACCGCTGCCGTGCTCGTCCTCGTCGCCGACGGACGACAGTGCCTCCTTCACCACGTCGTACGCGCCGACGCTGACGCCACCGGTGGTGACCAGGAGATCGGCCCTGACCAACTGGTCCTCGATGGTGGCGCGCAGTGCGTCGGCGTCGTCGGTGACCGCTCCGACGCGGTACGAGATGGCGCCCGCGTCCCGGGCCGCGGCGGCCAGGGCGAAGCTGTTGGAGTCGTAGATCTGGCCCTCGGCGAGCACCTCGCCCGGCTGGGTCAGCTCGCTGCCGGTCGACATCACGACGACGCGCGGGCGCGGGCGGACCCGCACCGCGCCCCGGCCGACCGCGGCGAGCAGCCCGATCTGCGGCGGGCCGAGCACCGTACCCGCTTCGAGCGCGAGGTCGCCGGCGCGGACGTCGCTGCCGCACTCGCGTACGTGTGCGCCCGCCTCGGCCTGGCGGTACACGCGGACCTCGCCGCTCGCGCCCTCGGGTGCGCCGCTCGCGGCCCGCATGGTGGTGGCCGCTCCCCCGCCGGTGCCGCCGTCGGTCCACTCGACCGGTACGACGGCCTGCGCGCCGGGGGGCAGCGGGGCGCCCGTCATGATGCGGGCGGCCTCGCCCGGCCCCACTGTGGGCAGTTCGGCCATTCCGGCCGCCACGTCCCCGATGACCGTGAGGACGGCGGGGAACTCCTCGCTCGCACCCTCGACATCGACCGCGCGGACCGCGTACCCGTCCATCGAGCTGTTGTCGAAGGGCGGCAGCGAGACCTCGACCGTGACGTCCTCGACGAGCACGCAGCCCTGGGCGTCGGGCAGTTGCAGCTCGATCGGTTCGAGGGGGCGGACCGCCGCGAGGATGTCGGCCAGGTGCTCGTCCACCGACCAGATCGGGGTGTTGCTCACGTGCTACATCTCCTCGGTGACATAACGGCGAAGCCAGGCCTTGAAGTCCGGGCCCAGGTCCTCACGTTCGCATGCGAGTCTCACAATGGCACGCAGATAGTCGCCCCGGTCGCCGGTGTCATAGCGGCGGCCCTTGAAGACGACACCGTGCACCGGGCCGCCGGCCTTCTCGTCGTGGGCGAGCTGCTGGAGGGCATCGGTGAGCTGGATCTCGTTGCCGCGGCCGGGCTCGGTCTTGCGCAGTATTTCGAAGACGGCGGGGTCCAGGACGTAGCGGCCGATGATCGCGAGATTGCTGGGGGCATCGGCCACGGCGGGCTTCTCCACCAGATCGGTGACCTTGACCACGTCCGACTCACCGGTCGGCTCCACGGCCGCGCAGCCGTACAGATGGATCTGGGCCGGCTCGACCTCCATGAGGGCGATCACACTGCCGCCCTCGCGCTCCTGGATCTCCACCATGCGGGCCAGCAGCGGGTCGCGCGGGTCGATCAGGTCGTCGCCGAGCAGGACCGCGAAGGGCTGGTCGCCGACGTGCGGGGCCGCGCACAGGACGGCGTGGCCCAGTCCCCTGGGGTCGCCCTGGCGGACGTAGTGGATGGTCGCGAGGTCGCTGGACTCCTGGACCCTGGCGAGCTTCTCGGCGTCACCCTTGCGGGTGAGCGCCGACTCCAGCTCGTAGTTGCGGTCGAAGTGGTCCTCCAGCGGACGCTTGTTACGACCGGTGATCATGAGTACGTCGGAGAGACCGGCCGAGACGGCCTCCTCGACGACGTACTGAATAGCCGGTTTGTCCACCACGGGCAGCATCTCTTTGGGAGTGGCCTTGGTGGCCGGCAGGAACCGGGTGCCGAGGCCTGCTGCCGGAATGACAGCCTTGCTGATCCGGGGTGGCAACTGAGTCATACGCAGCACCATATCCGCTGGCTTCGCGGCGGAAGATGATGCTCCGGTTAATAGGTCCTCATACCCGAGGTAACGACAGGATTGCGAACTTTCCATGGTGCCCGCAAACTTCGACAAAACATCTCTGCGACGGCAACTCCTGGCCGCACGCGCCCTCCTGTCCCCCGATGACGTGCGATCGGCCGCCACGGTCCTCGCCGGGCACGCCGTCGCACTCCCGGAACTCGCGCGGGCGCGCACCGTCGCGGCCTATGTCTCGGTCGGCCGTGAGCCGGGCACCCGCCCGCTCCTGGACGCGCTGCGCGCTCGCGGGGTCCGGGTGCTGCTTCCGGTACTGCTGCCCGACAACGACCTCGACTGGGGCGCGTACGAGGGCGCGGACTCGCTGGTGCCCGCCGGGCGCGGGCTCCGTGAGCCGGACGGCGCACGGCTCGGCGTACACGCGGTACTCGACGCCGACGCCGTCCTGCTGCCCGGACTCGCCGTCGACGGGCGCGGGATGCGGCTGGGGCGCGGCGGCGGAAGCTACGACCGGGTGCTCGCCCGGCTCGCACGGGCGGAAGCGCACCCCGCCCTGGTGGTGCTGCTGTACGGCGACGAGGTGGTCGCACGGGTCCCGGAGGAACCGCACGACCACCCCGTACACGCGGTGGTGACCCCGGAAGGGATCCGCCGCTTCAGCGGCTGACCGCCCGGGTCACGGCTTGAGCACCAGGGTGTCGACCGTGCTCCTGTCCACGGCGCCCTTGCTGAACGACCAGTTGAGCAGTTCGCCGTTGGCCCACTTGTCCGTCTGGTCGGTGTAGTGCGCGCTGTACGCGTGCCCCGACTCCCCGGTCAGGTTGATCCACTGCGACTTGTCCAGGTCCTTGAGGTTCACGACCATCCGCATCGAGGGGACCCAGACGACGCCGTACCCGCCGGCCGCGTTCCAGCCGGTGGCGTCGACCGCCGCCTCGCCGCCGCCCAGGTTGAACGGGCCGCGGTTGAGCACCCGCTTGAGGATGCCGGGGCCGTCGGTGCCGAGCGTCTGGTTATTGAGCATCAGCTGGTGCAGCCGGCCCCAGTTCCAGGTGTCGACGTCCTTGCCGAGCTTGGCGGTCAGCTCCCAGCGGGCGTCCTTCATGGCCCGCCCGAGCAGCTCGTCGCGGTTGTGGGTGGCCTTGTCGAGACGGGTCTTCGGTGTCTTCCACCAGTCGCTGTCCGGCTTGTCGAGCAGCTTGCGCACGACCTCGAACCAGCGGTCGCCGCCATCCGGCTGAGCCGAGTCGGCCGAGCGCTCACCGCACTCCCGTACCAGCTTGTTCTGTTTGTCGGCGGGACCCGCGGCGCTGTCGGCGGGCGGCACATTGAGGCACTGGCCCTCGACCCGCAGCTCCTTGGGCAGCTTCTCGCCGAACGCCAGCTTGAGGACGTTGCGCCAGACCGCGTTGAAGTACGCGGCCGCCGCCGAGTCCGACTCCTGTGTGTAGTCCCAGCCTTCGAGGAGCTTCTGCGCCTGGCGGACGTACGGGTCCTTGATGTTCAGCTTCAGCAGCAGCGGGGTCAGCAGCTTGGCGATCTCGCTGCTGTTGTCCAGCTGCATCTTCTGCATGTCCTCGGTCGAGATCTTCCCGCCGTCCTTGGTCTTCGACTCGATGAGGTCGGTGATCCGCCGGCTGCGGGTGCCGTAGCCCCAGTCATCGGTGATCAGGTACGGGTACTTCTTCGGGTCGATCACGGCCTGGTTGGCGGTGACGATGTAGCCGCGCTTCGGGTTGTACTCGTAGGGCAGCTGGCCGAAGGGGATCGTGCCCTTCCAGGCGTACTTGGGGTCCCAGCCCGGAGCGGGCATCGTGCCGTCGTCGCCCTTGGAGCGGATCGGGATGGAGCCGGGCGCCTGGTAGCCGATGTTGCCCTTGGTGTCGGCGTAGATCAGGTTCTGTGAGGGGACGTCGAAGTTCTTGGCGGCGGCCCGGAAGCCGGTCCAGTCCTTGGCCTTGTCCAGGTCGAAGACCGCGTCCATCGAATTGCCCGGCTGGAGCGCGGTCCACTTGAGGGCCACCGCGTAGCCGTTGCCGCGGTCCGGGGCGGCCGAGGTCACGGGCGCCGTCTGGCCGACCTTCGCCAGTTCGGTGTCCCGGTCGGAGACCAGCGGGCCGTTGTTCGTCTCGCGTACGACGATCTGCCGCGACTTGCCGCCGGCGACCTTGATGGTCTCCTCGCGGGTCCTGAAGGGCTTCTCCTCGCCGTTGTACAGATAGCCGTTGTCGGTGACCTTCTCCAGATAGAGGTCGGTGACATCGGCGCCGAGGTTGGTGAAACCCCAGGAGATGTTCTGGTTGTGGCCGATGACCACGCCGGGCATACCGGAGAAGGTGTAGCCGGCGGCGTCGTAGTGGCAGCTGCTGGAGATGGTCCGGCAGTGCAGGCCCATCTGGTACCAGAGGGACGGCAGTTGCGGCGCCAGGTGCGGGTCGTTGGCCAGCAGCGGTTTGCCCGTGGTCGTCAGATCGCCGGATACCACCCAGGAGTTGGAGCCGATGCCGCTGCCGCTCGGGCCGAGCAGCGTCGGGATCTTGTCCAGGGTGTCCGAGAGCGAGGAGAGCTGCGACTGCATGCCCTGGACCGCGCCGGTCGCGGTGTCCGAACCGCCCACGGCGCCGCCCGGCTTCGCGTTCTGGTCGAACTTCCCGGTGACCGGGTCGATGCCGCCCTGCTGCACGATCGGCTTGTTCCGGTTGTACGGGTAGGACGGGTACAGGTCGCTGATCTGCTGGGTGCTCAGCCGCGAGGTCATCAGCGACCGGTCGATCTCGTCCTGCATATTGCCGCGCAGGTCCCAGGCCATCGCCTTGAGCCAGGCCACCGAGTCGACCGGCGTCCAGGCGTCGGGCTTGTAGTCGTTGGTGAGGTTCAGGGCCGCGTACTCGACGGAGATCTGCTTGCCGTCCTTGCCCTTCAGGTACGCGTTGACCCCGGCCGAGTACGCCTGGAGGTTCTTCTTCGTCTCCGGCGACAGCTTGGTGTCGTACTCCTGCTGCGCGACCCGGTGCCAGCCGAGCGTGCGCAGGAAGGAGTCGGTCTTGACCTGGCCCGATCCGAACATCTCGGAGAGCCGGCCGGACGTCATGTGGCGCCGGACGTCCATCTCGTAGAAGCGGTCCTGGGCCTGGACGTAGCCCTGCGCGCGGAAGAGGTCGGCGTCGGTGTCCGCGTAGATCTGCGGTACGCCGTAACTGTCCCGCTTGACGTCGACGTTGCCGGACAGGCCGGGGACCTTGATCTCACCGGTCGTCTGCGGAAGGGACGCCCGCACGGTGCTCACACCCCAGTACGCCCCGTACCCGATACCCGCGACGAGCGCCAGCACCACGACGATCACGATCAGCCTGGCGCGATGCCCTTTCTTCCTACGGGATTTCGTGCCGGGATTCGTGCCGGAAGGGGCGGCTGTGGTGGTGGCGGCGGGCATCGCTGTCCTTCGAGGGGCAGTGTGGTCTGTAGGTCCGACGGAGCGCTGGAGCAACCATAGGCGCAGCGCCTGTGCGTTAAGGACGCGGTATCCCCGATGGCATCGCACACGTAAGCGAAGCGTCAAGGAAGCGTCAAGGATTAGGTAGGGTAACGAAGTAACTGCAGGTGTACGAGGGAAGGAACGGCCACTGACTGTCCACCATCTCAACGAGCTCCTGCTCATCTGCTCGCTCGTCCTGCTGATCGCCGTGGCCGCCGTGCGCATCTCGTCGCGCAGCGGCCTCCCCAGCCTGCTGCTGTACCTCGGCATCGGGATGGCGATAGGCCAGGACGGCATCTTCAACGTCAAGTTCGACAACGTCGAGATGACGCAGGTGATCGGCTACGCCGCCCTGGTCGTGATCCTCACCGAGGGTGGCCTGGGCACCAAGTGGAAAGAGATCAGGCCGGTCCTGCCGATGGCCGTCGTGCTGTCGACGGTCGGCGTCGCGGTGAGCGTCGGGATCACCGCCGCCGGCGGGCACTACCTGGTCGGCCTCGAATGGCGCCAGGCCCTGATCATCGGCGCCGTGGTGTCGTCCACCGACGCCGCCGCGGTCTTCTCCGTGCTGCGCAAGGTGCCCCTGCCGGCCCGGATCACGGGTGTACTGGAGGCCGAGTCCGGCTTCAACGACGCCCCGGTGGTGATCCTGGTCATCGCGTTCTCGACGGCAGGGCCGGTCGACCACTGGTACGTACTGATCGGCGAGATCGCCCTGGAGCTGGCGATCGGCGCCTCGATCGGCCTCGCCGTCGGCTGGCTCGGATCGTGGGGGCTGCGCCGTGTCGCGCTGCCCGCTTCCGGCCTCTACCCGATCGCCGTGATGGCCATCGCGATCATGGCGTACGCGGCCGGTGCCATCGCGCACGGCAGTGGATTCCTCGCCGTCTACCTCGCCGCGATGCTGCTGGGGAACGCCAAGCTGCCGCACTGGCCGGCCACCCGCGGATTCGCCGAGGGGCTCGGCTGGATCGCCCAGATCGGGATGTTCGTCCTGCTCGGGCTGCTGGTGAGCCCGCACGAGCTGGGCAGCGACTTCTGGCCCGCGGTGATCGTGGGCCTGGTCCTGACGATGGTGGCGCGGCCGGTCTCCGTACTACTGAGCCTTGCGCCGTTCCGGGTGCCGTGGCAGGAGCAGACCCTGATGTCGTGGGCCGGGCTGCGCGGAGCCGTGCCCGTCATCCTGGCGACCATCCCGATGGTGTCCGGCATCGACGGCAGCTCCCGGGTCTTCAACATCGTCTTCGTGCTCGTCGTCGTCTACACCCTGGTGCAGGGGCCAACGCTCCCCTGGCTGGCCAGGAAGCTCAGCCTGGGCGAGGGCGCCGACGCCGCGGCGGACCTGGGCATCGAGTCGGCGCCGCTGGAGCGGCTGCGCGGGCATCTGCTGTCCGTGGCGATCCCCTCGGAGTCCCGGATGCACGGCGTCGAGGTCGGCGAGCTGCGGCTGCCCAAGGGCGCCGCCGTCACCCTGGTCGTCCGGGACGGCACGAGCTTCGTACCGCAGCCCTCGACGGTGCTGCGGCGGGGGGACGAGCTGCTGGTGGTGGCGACCGATCCGGTGCGCGACGCGGCCGAGGCACGGCTGCGGGCGATCGGCCAGGGCGGAAAGCTGGCGGGATGGCTCGCAAGTAGCGGTACCATGAACCGATCGGCTTGACCCGATTGACTTGATTGACCTGATTGACCAACTCTGCCTGATGCAGAGCTGGCGCGACCGTATGGCGGTCGAGGCACCCACCGTCGCGGTGCGTGCGCGGTATCCGCGCAGGTGTTCCGCACGACGAAACGGCCCGGCCTACCGCAGTTCCGCGCAAGAGGACAGCTCTCGGCAGCTCCCGTACGCATGCCTCCGTATGCCCGTACGACAAGGGGAGCGCGCTACCAGGCGGCAGAAAGGCCAGGCCGTGGTGTCCACGGTCTCCGAGACCCGTCCGGGGTACGGGCAGTTGTTGCGCACACCTGGCGCATGGACGTTCCTGCTGCCCGGTTTCGCCGCGCGGCAGCCCTTCGCGATGCTGACCATCGGCATTGTTCTGCTGGTGCAGCACACGACGGGGTCGTACGGCAACGCCGGCATCGTCGCCGCTGTGACCGGTGTCTCCATGGCGCTGTTCGCGCCGCAGAGCGGCAAGCTCGCCGACCGGCTCGGCCAGCGCGCCGTGCTGTTCCCCGGTGTCCTCGTGCACGCCGCTTCGGTGATCACCCTGACGGTGCTCGCGCTGGCGGGCGCCCCGCTGTGGGCGCTGTTCATCGCCGCTGTGCCGACCGGTGCTTCGGTACCGCAGGTCGGCCCGATGGTCCGGGCCCGCTGGGCCGCGAAGCTGGAGGGCTCGCCCCTCATGTCGACGGCCGCCGCCTTCGAATCGGTGACGGACGAGTTCACCTTCGTCATCGGCCCGGTGCTGACGACCGCGCTGTGCACCGGGATCCACCCGGCGGCCGGGCTGATCACCGAAGCCGCGCTGACCATGATCGGCGGCCTCGTCTTCGCTGCGCAGCGCCGGACCCAGCCCGCCGTCCGCGTACGTGACAACGGC
Source organism: Streptomyces sp. NBC_01197 (assembly GCF_036010505.1). Lineage (NCBI taxonomy): Bacteria > Bacillati > Actinomycetota > Actinomycetes > Kitasatosporales > Streptomycetaceae > Streptomyces > Streptomyces sp. NBC_01197. The sequence continues at coordinate 4,511,475 of NZ_CP108569.1, read as the reverse complement.
CACACCTCCGAGCGGCATGTCTCCGCCCTGTCGGTGCCCGGCGTACGGGTGCTCGCCGTGGCGTTCCTGGGGATCGGCGCGGTCTTCGGCGGCATGCAGGTCTCGCTGACCGCCTTCGCCGAGGAGATCGGCCAGCCCGGTGTGAACGGTGTGCTGTACGGGGTCTTCGCCGCGGGCAACATGCTCGCGGGCATCGTCTGCGGCGCCGTCGCCTGGAAGATCGCCCCGAAGTCCCGGCTGCTGATCGCGTACACCGCGCTGGCCGTCACCGCGTCCGGACTCTGGGCGATGCACACGGTGCCGCTCATCGCGGGACTGGGACTGCTGGTCGGACTCTGCATCGCACCCGCGCTGATCAGCGGATACACCCTGGTGGACACCCTGGTGCCGACTTCGGCTCGTACCGAGGCCTTCACCTGGCTGACCGGTTCGGTGGCACTGGGACAGGCCGCGGCCGTCTCGGTGGCGGGCGAGCTGACCGACGCGTTCAGCTCAAGCGCCGGGTTCCTGGTGCCGATGGGCGGGACCGTACTGGCGCTGCTCACACTGCTGGCCCTGCGGTCGCGGCTGACGCCGCGCGACGCGGGACCGGGGGCGGAGCAGGGCTCCGAAAACGACACCGGGCGGGACGCCGGCCGCGGCTTCAAGCGCGGCACAGGGCGTGGGATCGGTCACCGAGTGCCGGTCTCAGTGGACTGATCCAGCGGAATACGTCACTATAGAACGTCGTTAGCACTCACTGAGTGAGAGTGCCAGGAGGAGCAAGTGCCGACCTATCAGTATCAGTGCACCGAATGCAGCGAGGGCCTCGAGGCGGTGCAGAAGTTCACCGATGACGCCCTGACCGTATGCCCAAGCTGTGATGGACGCCTGAAGAAGGTGTTCTCGGCGGTCGGCATTGTCTTCAAGGGCTCGGGTTTCTACCGGAACGACAGCCGTGGCTCCTCGTCGAGCAGCACGGCGGCGTCCTCCAAGCCCGCCGGTTCGTCGTCGTCCTCGTCGGATTCGTCCTCGGGCTCTTCGGGGTCGTCCGGTTCTTCGAGTTCGTCCGGCTCCTCGGGTTCCGACGCGAAGGCGGGAGCCTCGAAGTCGGCCGGCTCGGCATCGTCGGCATCGTCGTCGAGCAGCTCCTCCAGCGGCAGCTCGGCCGCCTGATACCGGTTTCCCGGAAGCCCCGCCGTCGTCCGACGGTGGGGCTTTCGGTGTGTCCGGGGCGCGTCCGGAGCCCCGGATAGTGTGACCGGCATGGTGAATGTGGCGAACTCGGCAGACCAGGCAACCGCGGGAGACACCGCGGTCCCCACAGCGGACATCGGGGTCATCGGCGGCTCCGGCTTCTACTCCTTCCTGGAGGACGTGACCGAGGTCGCGGTGGACACCCCGTACGGGAAGCCGAGCGACTCCCTCTTCCTCGGTGAGATCGCCGGGCGCCGGGTGGCGTTCCTCCCCCGGCACGGGCGCGGCCACCATCTGCCCCCGCACCTCATCAACTACCGGGCGAACATCTGGGCGTTGCGGTCCGTGGGTGTACGGCAGGTGCTCGGCCCGTGCGCGGTCGGCGGGCTGCGGCCGGAGTACGGGCCGGGGACGCTGCTCGTACCGGACCAGATGGTGGACCGTACGAAGGCGCGCCCGCAGACGTACTACGACGGCCAGGCGCTGCCGGACGGCAGCATTCCGAACGTGGTGCATGTATCGCTGGCCGACCCGTACTGCCGTGTCGGCCGCAAGGCCGCCCTCGCGGCGGCGCGCGGGCGGGAGTGGGAGCCGGTGGACGGCGGGACTCTGGTCGTCATCGAGGGGCCGCGGTTCTCGACCAGGGCCGAATCGCGCTGGCATGCGGCGATGGGCTGGTCCGTGGTGGGCATGACCGGGCACCCGGAAGCAGCCCTCGCCCGCGAACTGGGGCTCTGCTACACGTCGATGACGCTGGTCACGGATCTGGACGCGGGGGCCGAGGCAGGAGATGGCGTCTCCCACGACGAGGTGCTGATGGTTTTCGCCGCCAATGTGGACCGGCTGCGCACGGTGCTCTTCGACGCGGTGGCCGGGCTGCCTGCGGAGCAGTCGGATGAGTGCCACTGTGCGCGTGCGCTGGACGGAGTCGACCCGGGGATCAAGCTGCCCTGAGGGGGTGGGCGCTGCGGGACGGGCGCTGTCGGGTGGGGTGGGCGCTGCGGGACCGGCGGCTGATGCGGGGGGCGGAATGACCTGGGGAAGGCCGCGGGGGTGAGTGGGTTGTCCACAACTCGCGAGTAGTCCACAGCTCTCAGCAGGATGTCGCGGAACGCCGGATCGTGGGAGGAGCTCGCCCAGACTCCTCTTCACCAGGCGGTGGTTGCCATGATCCCCATGCCCGTACCGGTCGTGTCCGCGCCCGAGCCGCGCGGAGTGCCGCCGTTCGCCCCGCTGCGGGTGCACCCGGGACGGCACCGTATTCGGCGAGCTCTGGGGCGATGGCGCCGGACGGTGGTGGCGGGGCTGGTTCTCGCGGCTGCGGCCCTGGCCGCCTGGGCGCCACGCGATGCGGGGGGCGCGGAGCCCCCGGCCGGGGTCCGGGCCGACGCGCCCGCCAGGGTAGAGCCCCGGGCCGGTGCCGGGTCGGACGGTGCGGCGGAGGTGCGGGCCCGCGCGCCGGGCGCCCCTGCGGCCTCGGACCGCCCAGCTCCGGTGTCCGCTCCGGTACGGATTGCCGACGCGGCGACCGTGCGGCTGCTGGCCCCGGGCGACCACGTCGATGTCATCGCGATCGATGACGCCACAGCCGGTGACACCGCACCCGACGGCGCTTCGGTGGGGTCCGGTCCGCCGGGAAGGCCGCGGGTGGCGCGGGTGGTCGCTACGGGCGTCCGGGTGGCCGACGTGCCGGATGCGGGCGACACGGGCGGCGATGCCTCCCCCGAGACCGGAGCCCTCGTCGTTCTCGCTGTGCCCCGCTCGACGGCGACCGCGCTGGCGGCGGCCGGAGCCACGTCGAAACTGGAGGTCACCCTGTGCTGAATGCGGGTGCTGAGTCCACGATCCCTGGCGCCAGGTGCGGGTCAGATGTGGTGCGGCGGCTTCTCGTCGAGGAAGCGGGCCAGATCCGATGCGCTGCTCCCGGCGGACGACTGGTCGCCCCAGCCGTGGTCCGTATCGTCCGGGGACTGCTGGTCGAGCGGATCGTCGAAGACCAGCTTGGACACCGGCTTGGACACCGGCGTAGGGGTGGTGGTGGGCTTCGGCCCGGACTCCGGCGGCGTCGCGCCGGAGGGGGTCGCGGAGTCGCGGTCCTCGTCGTCACGGGGGGCGGCGCCGGAAGCGGGGGCAGTGCTCATACGGCAAGGGTACGGCGCCCGGCCGCCGTACCGCTCCGCCTGCCCCCCAGGGCCTGCGCCACATCCCGCGCCGGAGGGGGTCGCGGAGTCGCGGTCCTCGTCGTCACGGGGGGCGGCGCCGGAAGCGGGGGCAGTGCTCATACGGCAAGGGTACGGCGCCCGGCCGCCGTACCGCTCCGCCTGCCCCCCAGGGCCTGCGCCACATGCGGGAGGCAATGGGGCTCGGCCGGGAGCCGGAGCCGGAGCCGGGGCCTGGGAGGGGAAGGGGCTGCCGGGGGTGCAGCACAGGCAGCAGTGGTCCCATGGGGGGCATGACCGCAGCAGACCGCCAGTCAGAGCGCCGCGTGGACACGGCCCGTACAGCCGGCTCGCACACCACACCCGCACGCCCATCCCCCGGCATCGGCTCGGACTCGGACCCCGACCAGTCACCCCCGGACTCAGGCTCGGACTCGCTCACCGACGTGGACGGGCTGCGGGTCGGGCACGCGCGGGTCCCCGGTGAGCGTGCGCTGAGTGGCACCACTGTCGTCCTGGCTCCGCCCGGCGGCGCGGTCGCCGCCGTGGACGTACGCGGCGGCGGCCCCGGCACCCGGGAGACGGACGCCCTCGATCCACGCAATCTGGTGCAGCGCGTGGACGCCGTCGTACTGACGGGCGGCAGCGCGTACGGGCTGGACTCCGCTGCGGGCGTGATGGCCTGGCTGGAGGAACAGGGCCGCGGTTTCCAGGTCGGGCCCGACCCCGCCCAGGTAGTACCGGTCGTCCCCGCCGCGTGTGTCTTCGATCTGGGCCGCGGCGGCGACTGGCGGGCCAGGCCGGACGCGTCGACCGGACGCGCGGCCGTGGAAGCCGCGGCGGACACGGCGCCGGGCACGCCGGTCGAACAGGGCAGCGTCGGCGCCGGTACGGGCGCGGTGGCCGGCGGGCTCAAGGGCGGCGTCGGCTCGGCGAGCATCACGCTCGCGTCCGGCGTCACCGTGGGCGCCCTCGCCGTGGTCAACGCGGTGGGCTCACCGGTCGATCCGCTGACGGGTGTGCTCTACGGCGAGTACGGCCTGGGCCGGCCCGAATACCCCTCAGCGGCCGTCCACGAGGCGGCGCAGCGGCAACTGGCTCTGGCGCGCGAGCGCAATGCGCGCCCCCCGCTGAACACCACCATCGCCGTCGTGGCCACCGACGCCGAACTCACCCGCGCCCAGGCGCAGAAGCTGGCCGGAACCGCACACGACGGCCTTGCGCGTGCCGTGCGGCCCGTCCATCTCCTGCACGACGGCGATACCGTCTTCGCACTTGCCACCGGCACAGGGCATCGCCCCGACCTGAGCGTCCTCAACGAAGTGCTGGCCGCGGGCGCCGACGCGCTGAGCCGGGCCGTGGTCCGCGCCGTCCGGGCGGCGGAGTCGGTGGAGGGCCCGGGCGGATGGTTCCCGGCCCACCGCGACCTGTACGGGGCAGGGGCGGAAACCGACCGGACCTGACACAGCATCTACTGACTTACCGGACACGTGAGTTGGTGGGGCGCCCGGGAATTTTCCACACGCCCCCTTCGTTTTGCCGAACGAAGGCCACGTTGTCAGACCCAGGGGCTACGTTGAGTTCCGACCTCATGACTTGCCGCGACGGCCTGGAGTGACCTTGAGCCATTCGCATGAGACGACCGAGGAGCACCTCGCGCGACTCCTCGGCCGCGCACTGAACGCTTTCGAGCTGCCCGATGCCACCGTCGAGCGGCTCGGCTCCGCGCTGGCGCACAGCACAGCGCTGCACTCCTCGCACCACAGCTCGGGCGCCGGGCTGCACCGAGAGACGTACCGGCACACGTTCCTCCTCGCCGACGGCACCGATCTGGCGCTGTGGGAGCTGGTGTACGAGACGGGTACGGGGGCGGGCCCGCAGTACGAGCTGTATCCGGGCGAGGCGGAGGCCAGACTCGCCGTGACCCGGATTCGCGGGGCGGACGCCGCCGCGATGTTCCCGGACGACGATCCGGAGGACGACCTCGGGATCCTGACGGCGCTCCAGTCGGCGCCGCCGCCCGCGGTGGCGAGGACGTATGCGGCCGACCGGTCGGCCGATCACGCCCGCCGGGTGCTGCGCCGCGCGGAGAACCCGGACTGCCCCGGTGAGGACGTCGCCCGGCTGCTGCGTTCCGCGTTCGCCCATCAGATCAGCCAGGCCCTCGGCAGCCAGTGCCGTTTCGAGAGTGTCGGCCCCGCGGCCTTCACCCTCTACGAGCACGCCTTCCTGCTGCTCGACGGCCAGGAGATCAGCCTCTGGGAGGTGGAGCACACCGCGACGCCCGACGGGCGCCATATGTGCGAGGTGTATGCGTCACAGAGCGAGGCCCGCACGGCGATGGAGCTCCGCGCCCGCGTGCGCTGAGACCCGCACCACGGGGCTTCGCCCGCACCGCAAGGCCTCGTGCCGCCGAGCCTCGCTCGCGCCGTGCAGGGCTCAGTACCGCAGGGCCCAGGCCCACAAGGCCCAGTACCGCAGGGCCAGTACCGTAAGCCCGAGCGCCTCGGCGTCCCCCGCGGGCCCGGGCGCTCACCCCGTCATCGGTCGGCTGCCTCTGTTCCCGCCGCGCGGCCCAGCCGGGCCCCCAGCTCCGCCAGGTACTCCACGAGCTCGGGCGGGTGGTGCACGGTGAACTCCGCGTCCACCACCGTGAGTCGTAGCCCCAGCCACTCCAGCGAGTCCGCCACCGGGGCTCTGAGCCGGCAACGCCGTTCGCCCAGCACCTCGGGTGTGCCCATCACGTTCGGCAGCCGGGCCGCCACAAACTCCGCCGGGGCCTCGAAGGTGACGTCGAGATCCACCGAGGGCTGGCGCCGCGAAAGCGACTGACTGACGAACTCCGCCGCATCCCCCACAGGCAACTCACGCGGGACGAACCGCGCCCCGGTCGCGAAGGGCCGGCTCACCCGGTCGACCCGGAACGTACGCCAGTCCTCGCGGTCGATGTCGTACGCCACGAGATACCAGCGGCGCCCGGTGGAGACCAGCCGGTACGGCTCGACCAGCCGCTTCGTCTCCGTACCGTTCCCGGCGCGGTAGCCGAAGCGCAGCCGCTCGGGCCCGGTGGCCGCGCCCGCGATCACCGTCAGCGTGTCCGGGGCGACCGTCGCACCGTCGCCGCTGGTCAGCGGCATCGTGGCGGCCTGGAGTGTGGCGACCCGGTGGCGCAGCCTGGAGGGCAGCACCTGTTCCAGCTTGGCCAGGGCCCGTACGGAGGCCTCCTCGATGCCCTCGACCGCGTGCCCGGCCCCGGCGCGCAGCCCGACCGCGATGGCCACCGCCTCTTCGTCATCGAGGACCAGCGGCGGCATGGCCTTGCCCGCCACCAGCCGGTATCCGCCCTCGGCCCCCAGGGTGGCCTGGACGGGATAGCCGAGGTCGCGCAGCCGGTCGATGTCGCGCCGGACCGTGCGCCTGCTGACGTCGAGGCGCTCGGCGAGTTCACCACCGGGCCATTCGCGCGGAGTCTGGAGCAGCGAGAGAAGGTGCAGCAGCCGTACCGGAGTGTCCGTCATGCCAGTCAGGATGCCTGGGAAGTGGGACATAGATTGACCTATATGCCAAGTTGACTTCCCCGCATGATCCCAACTCCCCAGCCCACCAAGCTGGACGCACAAGCTGCGCAGAACGCGCCGGACGTACAAGACCCGCAGCCGGCCCAGACGGCGCGGGCCGCGCAAGCCTCGCAAGCCGCCCAGGCAGCTCAGGCATCACAGGCCGCGATCAGGGCGGACCGTCGCAGATGGCTGGCTCTCGCCATCGTGATGACAGCGGCCTTCATGGACCTCGTCGACGTCACGATCGTGAACATCGCGATCCCGTCCATCCAGAAGGACACCGGCGCCTCGTTCGGCCAGATCCAGTGGATCACCGCCGGTTACGCGCTCGCCTTCGCCGCAGGGCTGATCACGGGCGGCCGGCTCGGCGACATCCACGGCCGCAAGAAGCTCTTCCTCATCGGGATAGGCGGCTTCACGCTGGCCTCCGCGCTGTGCGGCTTCGCCGCCGGCCCCGAGCGCGACCGGGCCCGCCTTCGTCCACGCGTTCATGGACTCGCTGTGGTGGGTGGCCGGGGTACTCGGCGTGATCTTCCTGCTGATGTTCGCCCTGCCGAAGCGGGCGCCCGCGGCCGGCGGGGCGGACGGGGGCAGCGGGACGGACGCGTCAGCCACCGGCAGTGGGAAGGGCCGCGACAGGACCATCGAAGGGGACTCCAACTCAGGGGACTCCAACGCAGGCGAGGCGCCCAGGGAACCGGCGTTCAGCAGCGCCTGAGCGGACGGCCGCCGGTCTCGGAGCCGGCCCCCAGGTCAAGCAATCGCCGGACGGCGCCTCAGCAGGCGTCGTCCGGCGGTTGGGGTTCTGCCGATCGGGGTCCCGGCGGTCGGGGCCGGAACAGCAAAACTGCGTATCCAGTAGCCGGGTGACCATGCGGGCAGCTCACGCCGCCGCGTCGAAGCCCACATCGTCGGCCATCTTCTTCAGTTCGAGCAGCGCGTGCTTCTCGATCTGACGGATCCGCTCACGCGTCAGCCCGTGCTCCTTGCCGACCTCGGTCAGCGTCCGCTCCCGGCCGTCGTCGATGCCGAAGCGCATCTTGATGATCGAAGCCGTGCGGTGATCGAGCCTGCCGATCAGTTCGTCGAGCTCCTCGCTGCGCAGCAGCGTCATCACGGACTGCTCGGGCGACACCGCCGACGTGTCCTCCAGCAGATCACCGAACTGGGTCTCGCCCTGGTCGTCCACCGGCATGTTCAGGCTGACCGGGTCACGTGCCCAGTCCAGCACATCGCTCACCCGCTCCGGCTTGGTGTCCAGCTCGGCGGCGATCTCCTCGTGCTCCGGGTCGCGGCCGTGCTCGCGGTTGAATTCGCGCTGGACACGGCGGATCCGGCCCAGCTCCTCGACCAGGTGGACAGGGAGCCGGATAGTGCGGGACTGATCGGCTATCGACCGGGTGATGGCCTGCCGGATCCACCAGGTCGCATACGTCGAGAACTTGAAGCCCTTGGCGTAGTCGAACTTCTCGACCGCGCGCACCAGACCCGCGTTGCCCTCCTGGATCAGGTCGAGAAGCGGCAGACCTGCTCGCGGATAGCGGCGGGCCACCGCGACGACCAGTCGCAGGTTGGACCGGATAAAGACGTCCTTGGCGCGCTCCCCGGCGGCAACCAGCGCCTCCAGCTCGTCACGCGAGGCCCCACCCGCCACACTCTGCACGGAACCGTCGAGGATCCGCTGGGCGTACACCCCGGCCTCGATGGTCTGGGACAGCTCGACCTCCTTTTCGGCGTCGAGCAGCGGCGTACGTGCTATTTCGTCGAGGTACATGCCGACCAGGTCGCGGTCGGCGATCTCCCCGCCTACGGCGCGAACGCTGCTTGCCCTGTCGGATCGACGGGCGACGGCACGGGTTGCCATGCGTGCTCCCTAACGTGAGTAACGTGATGAGGTCGCGAATCAGTGGCTTGGTCAGGACTCGGCTTGGTCAGGACTCGGTGTGGTGCAGAACACCCTCTCCGGTGCCCTGCATCTGATGGAAACAACGACTGGAATCCGGACAGAATTCCCATGACCCGCTCTCTTTTTAGTGATCATGCAGTACCCTGTCCGGCCACCAAGGGAGAGCAGATGCTTTCGCAGCGTACGGAAACGCAGGTCAGGCCCGGCAAGGAGGCGGATCTCCAGGGCCTCACCGACCTCTACAACCACTACGTCCGTGAGACTGCGATCACATTCGACACGAATGTCTTCACCCCCGAGGAACGCCGTCCCTGGCTGCTCTCCCACCCTGAAGACGGGCCACACCGGCTGCTGGTTGCGCAGGAGGTACCGTCTGCCCGGATTCTGGGGTACGCAACCAGCAGCGCGTTCCGGCCGAAGGCCGCGTACGCCACCTCCGTCGAGGTGACCGTGTACTGCGCCCCCGACGTGGCCGGGCGCGGGATCGGCACGATGCTCTACAAAGCGCTGTTCGAGGCGCTGAGCGACGAAGATGTTCACCGGGCGTACGCCGGTATCACCATGCCCAACGAGGCATCAGCCGCACTGCACGCACGCTTCGGCTTCACGCCGGTGGGCACGTACCGCGAGGTGGGACGGAAGTTCGGCGTCTACCACGACGTCACCTGGTACGAGAAGGAGCTCGGCGGGAAGTAGTCCGGCGGAAGCAGCCGGGCGGGAAGCAGTTCATCGACAGTCCGGCGGAAGCGGCCCGGCGGCAATCCACCCGGGGCCCGGCGGGCAGGGCCCCGGCCGCCCCCTATCCGAACTGCACCGACCGCTTCGCCAGCCCCATCCAGAAGCCGTCGATCACGTCGCGCCGGCTCTCCAGCCCGTCCCCCGCCGCCCCGAGCGTCACGAACAACGGCGCGAAGTGCTCGGTACGAGGGTGGGCGAGCCGCCCTGACGGGGACTTGTGCTCGAAGTCGAGCAGCGCGTCGATGTCACGCCTCTCCAGCGCCTCCCGCCCCCAGGCGTCGAACTCGGCGGACCAGCCGGGGGTGCCCTCGTGCCGCAGCGCGGCCAGGTTGTGGGTGAAGAAGCCGCTGCCGACGATCAGCACGCCTTCGTCCCGCAGCGGTGCGAGCCTGCGCCCGATCTCCATCAGCTTCCGCGGGTCGAGCGTCGGCATGGAGATCTGGAGTACGGGTACGCCTGCGTCCGGGAACATCTCCACCAGCGGGACGTACGCACCGTGGTCGAGGCCCCGGTCCGGGACGTCCTGGACCGGATGACCCGCGCCGCGCAGCAGCTTCCGCACGCTCTCCGCCAGCAGGGGCGCACCGGGAGCGTCGTACCGGACCCCGTAGTACCGCTCAGGAAATCCCCAGAAGTCATAGACCAGGGGCACGGTCTCCGTCGCACCGAGCGCCAGCGGGGCGTCCTCCCAGTGCGCGGAGACCATCAGAATGGCCTTGGGGCGTGGCAGACCGGCGGACCAGTCGGCGAGCTGGCCAGGCCAGACCGGATCGTCGGCGAGCGGGGGCGCGCCATGGGAGAGGTAGAGGGCGGGCATGCGCTCGGGGGCGATGGCGGGCATGGGCGACAACTCCATTAATTGAAGTCTCAAGCATGTACTCGGGATCAGACCTTAGCCACATCTAGTTTAATATTCAAGAAAGAGTCGTACAGTGGAGCACATGACCTCGGCACCGCCCCCTGACGAACCGCGCTGGCTCAGCGAGGACGAGCAGCGCGTCTGGCGCGCGTACCTCCACGCCACCACGCTCCTGGAGGATCACCTCGACCGCCAGTTGCAGCGGGACGCCGGGATGCCGCACATCTACTACGGGCTGCTCGTGAAGCTCTCCCAGGCGCCCCGGCGGCGGATGCGGATGACCGAGCTGGCGATGGACGCGAAGATCACCCGCTCCCGGCTCTCGCACGCGATAGCGCGACTGGAGCGGAACGGCTGGGTGCGCCGCGAGGACTGCCCGTCCGACAAGCGCGGCCAGAACGCGGTTCTGACGCCCGCCGGCACGAAGGTGCTTGAGCGGACCGCGCCCGGCCATGTCGATGCCGTACGGCAGGCACTGTTCGACCGGCTCTCGCCCGAACAGAGCGGCCAGCTCGGCGAGATCATGCGGGTGTTGGCCGAGGGGCTCCAGCCACAGGATGAGGACGCGGATCTGCCCTGGCTCCGCTGACGCCTCCACTGCTGGGACATCCTGCGGAACCAGGGCAGACTTTCCGTAACCGGGACCGGGCAGACCTTCCGTGCCGGCGCGACCCGGTGACCCGGTGACCCGGTGATTCAGTGCGCGATCACCGGGATCCGCACCTCGTCCTCGACAGCGTCGGAGTCCGCGGAACCGGAGCCCGAGGCCGTCGGAGTGACCGAGGGGCGGCCTGCGTTGATGAACGTCAGCGCGATGACCGAGGCGATCGCGAGGATGCCGACCGCCACCCAGATCGCGTTCGTGTAGCCATGCACCAGCGCCTGGGCCTGGACCAGCTTCGGGTTGCCGCCGGCCGCCGCGTGCCCCACGAGGTACGCGGTGGTGGCGGAGGCGGCGATCGTGTTCAGCAGCGCCGTGCCGATCGCGCCGCCCACCTGCTGCGAGGTGTTGACCATCGCCGACGCGACACCCGCGTCACGCGGTGCGATGCCGTGCGTGGCGAGCGACATGGCGGGCATGAACGCCGTACCCATGCCGAGACCCAGCAGCACCACACCCGGCAGGATCACCGTGGCGTACGAGGAACCGACCTCGATACGGGTCAGCAGCAGCATCCCGACGGCCGCGACGGCGAAGCCGGGACCCATCAGGAACCGGGCGGGCACCCGGGTCATCAGCCGGGCGCCGATCTGCGTGGAGCCCGTGATCATGGCGGCGACCATCGGCAGGAAGGCGAAGCCGGTCCTGACCGAGGAGTAGCCCTGCACGACCTGGAGGTAGTACGTCAGGAAGAGGAAGAGACCGAACATCCCGATGATGGCCAGGCCGAGCGAGGCGTAGATGCCACCGCGGTTGCGGTCGGCGACCACACGCAGCGGCAGGAGGGGGGCCTTGACCTTCGACTCGACGGCCACGAACGCTCCGAGCAGGACGACGGTGGCGACGAACAGGCCGATCGTGACCGGGTCGGACCAGCCGTTGGACGCGGCGCGCGTGAAGCCGTACACCAGCGAGACCAGACCCGACGTGGAGAGCAGGACACCGGGGATGTCCAGCGGCGAACGGTTGCGCCCGCCGACGGGCTCACGGATCACGAAGTACGCACCGAGTGCGGCGACGGCCGCGAACGGGATGTTGACGAAGAACGTCCAGCGCCAGTCCAGGTACTCGGTGAGGAATCCGCCGAGCAGCAGGCCCACGGCGCCACCACCACCGGCGATGGCCCCGAAGATGCCGAACGCCTTTGCGCGCTCCTTGGCATCGGTGAAGGTCACGGCGAGCAGCGACAGCGCGGCCGGTGCGAGCAGCGCGCCGAAGACGCCCTGCGCGGCGCGGGAGGTCAGCAGCATCGCCTCGTTGGCGGCGGCGCCGCCGACAGCGGAGGCCGCGGCGAAGCCGAGCAGCCCGATAACGAAGGCCCGCTTACGGCCCCACAGGTCGCCGATGCGGCCACCGAAGAGCAGGAGCCCGCCGAAGGCGAGGGCGTAGGCCGTGATGACCCACTGCTTGTTGGCGTCCGAGATGCCCAGGTCGACCTGGGCGTGCGGCAGCGCGATGTTCACGATCGTCGCGTCGAGCACCACCATCAGCTGCGCCAGGGCGATGAAGACGAGTGCCTTCCAGCGATTGGGGTCAGGGAGCGATATGTCGGCGTTTTTCGGTATGGATTTTGACATTGATGTTGACATGGCGGTGGCCACCTAGGGGTGCGGAGAGGTCAGAACGGAAGTCGACAGAGCCCGCGGGCGTGCGTCTCGCGGTGTGCGTTTAGCAGGCGTGCTTTCAGCGGGTGTGCTTTTGGCGGGTGTGCGCTCCGGCGGGCGCCTCAGGCGCGTACGCGGGCGTCAGGCATCGAGGTCAGGCGTGCATCGGGCGTCCTGTTCAGGCGTCGTGATCAAACGTCGAGATCGAGCATGGTGTTCAACGGCGTGCAGGCTTCGGTGTGTTCGGGGTTCACAGCGTTCGTTCAGGCTTCGCTGTGTACGTTCAGGCTTCACTGCGTACGTTCAGGCTTCACTGCGTTCAACCGTCGGTGCGATCACGCGTGGAGCCCGGGCATTACGGCTGCGTCACGACGGACGACGCAGGTCTTCAAGAGTCGCCGGTGACCCAGGAAGTACCGTCCGCGCCGAGGCCTGAAGCCCGTCGAGGAACAGCTGCAGATGCCGGTGGACGAAGCGGTCGAGACCCAGACAGCCCGCGCCCGGCAGTGGCCGGGTGAGCTGGGAGAGAGCGACGAACAGATCCCCGACGGCGACATCGGAGCGCAGTTGCCCTTCCTCGCGCGCACGGCCCATGAGGTCCTCCACGGACTCCGCGAGCCGGTCGCGCGCCGCCATGATCTCCGTGTCCGCACGGTCGAAGCCGTCGGAGAGCATCGGGCACAGCGCACCGATCTTCTCTTCGGCAGCCGCGTGCACAAAACGGCGGAGAGCGGCGAAACTGTCGGGCTCTTCGGCGATGGCCGCCTCCACCTGGTCCGCGACGCGGGCCATGACGGAGAGAACCACATGCCGGAAGAGTTCGATCCGGTCGGGGAAGTTGCGGTAGAGCGTGGCGTTGCCGACGCCGGCCCGGCGGGCGATCTCGTCGAGCGGCACATCAGGCCCGTACTCCACGAACATCTCACGCGCGGCCGAAACGATCCGCTCCCGGTTGCGCAGGGCGTCGGCCCTGATGCGCGGCCGGTCGGCGGTGGCGGTTTCCACGGCGCTCCCTTCCCTTTCCCGATCTGGTTCTGGTTCGTTCCCGGTTCCGGTTTTCGTTCTGGTACCGGTTTGTTCCGGTCCCGGGTTCGTTCCCGGACTGTTCTGGTTCCCGTAACCGGGGAGGGTCTCCCCGGTTCTCTGTGACACCGGTGCAAACGGGGAAACGGTCCCCAGTTATTTCCCCCGTCGCATGTGACCCGCATCACGCCCCGAACGTCCGGAAATGTCCCCGATCGGCCCACCCAGCGCGCGCCCCCGCCTCGCCCGACACAGGGTGATCGAACGAGTGCAGCTCGGAACCGTCGGCTGCCGCGGCCCGAAGGCGAAGGCATGCATCAGACCCGCCCCAGGTCGAGCGGCAGCCCCTCCGGCCGTTCACGGCCCCCCCGCTGCCGGATACGATCCCCCCGCCGTCCGCTGGCCGTCGTCACCCTCGCCGTGCTCGCACTGGCCGCGCTGACCTCGGGCAGCACCACTCTGATCCAGCGGACCCCGGCGGGCGGCCCCGCGGCCACCACCGGCCGGCTCTCCGTACGCGCCGATCACGGCGGCTCCGCCGTAACGCTCGGCCCGTGCCGGATCGGCGGCGCGCTGGGCGTCCAGATGTCCGAGGGACTGCCCACCGCACCGGGCTACGCCCGCTCGACCGGCTCCATCCACGCCCTCACGCTCATGGTCGACTTCCCGGACGCGCATGGGTCCGAGCCCCCGATGAAGCGGTACGGCGAGTTCTTCCCACAGACCTCGAACTGGTACCGCACCAGCTCCTACGGGCGGCTCGACTACCACCCCGAGGCCCCCGTCAAACGCTGGCTGCGGATGCCGTCGCCGTTCAGCTCGTACGGAATACAGCGGGGCTCCCCGTACCAGCCTGGCTACCGGCGGCTCGCCCAGGACATCGTGAGGGCCGCCGACCAGCAGGTGGATTTCCGCAAGTACGACCTGATCAATGTGCTGGCCACGCCGAACGCGGGCCCCTCCGCGCTGGACACCGTGCTCTCGGTGACGTTCTCCGGCAATGACGAGGCGCCCGTCGCGGACGGCGTCAAACTCTCCAACATGTCGTTCATCTACAGCCGCCAGGACGACGGATCGGGTTCGTACAGCCACACCGGCTACCGCGTCCTGCCGCACGAGAACGGGCACACCTTCGGCCTCCCCGACCTCTACACCTCCAGCGGCGGCGGCTCGGTCGGGCACTGGGACATCATGTCCGAGGACTGGGGGGCCAACAACGACATGCTGGGCTGGCACAAGTGGAAGCTCGGCTGGCTGGACGACGACCAGGTCAGCTGCGCCTCGACACCCGGCACCCATGAGGCGGCGCTCTCCCCGCTGGAGACGCGGGGCGGCACCAAACTGGCGGTGATCCCGATGTCCGAGTCCGCCGCCTATGTGGTCGAGGTACGGACCCGGGCGGGCAACGACGACGCGGTGTGCCGCCCGGGGATCCTCGTCTACCGCGTCGACGGCGACGTCGACACCGGCCAGGGCCCGGTCTCCGTCCGGGACAGCACCCCGGACAGCGGCGGCTGCACCCTGCGCGCCAATGTGCAGGCGGAACTGTCGGACGCCCCGTACTCGGTGGGCCAGACCTTCACCGACGCGGCGCACGGGATCATCATCAACGTCACCGGCAAGGACAAGGCCGGGGACTACCGGGTACGCATCACCCGCTCCTGAGTCGCTCACCCCCAGCCTCCCCGGCGGATCAGCCGACGGGGATCAGACAGCCGACGGATCAGCCGGCCCGCGACACCTGCTCCTGGACGGGCCCGCGCAGCTCGCGCTTGAGCACCTTGCCCGTCGCGTTGCGGGGCAGCGGCTCCGCCCGTACGAAGACGTACGCGGGGACCTTGAAGGCGGCCAGCGACTCCCCGACGTGCGCCCGGAGCGCGTCAGGCGTGGCCTCGCTCCCGTCCCGCAGCTGCACCACGGCGGCGACCTCCTCGCCGAGGACCGGGCGCGGGACCCCGAGCACGGCCGCGTCGAGCACATCGGGATGCGCGTGCAGAGCGGCCTCCACCTCGACGCAGTACACGTTCTCGCCGCCCCGGACGACCATGTCCTTGATCCGGTCCACGACGCTGACCCGCCCCTCGTGGACGGTCGCGAGATCCCCGGTCCTGAACCAGCCGTCCTGGAAGGCGGCCGCGGTGGCCTCGGGGGCGTTCCAGTACCCGCGGACGAGTGCCTGGCCGCGCAGCCAGAGCTCACCGACCTCTCCGTCACCCAGCGCCCGGCCCGACCGGTCGGCGATGCGCACCTCGGTGGCGGGCGTCGGACGGCCGACACTCCCGGGGTGGGCGCGGTACTCCGCACCGAAGTTCGCCAGTACGCCCCCGCTCGTCTCGGTCAGGCCGTATCCGTTCCGGGGCTCGATCCGCCCGCCGTGCCGGGCCACGACAGTGCGTACGAGGTCGGGCGGGGCGGCCGCGCCTCCGGTGCTGAGCATGGCCAGACTCTCCAGGCCGTCGCCGCTGCGCTCGGCCGCTTCGAGCAGCTGCAGCGCGGTGGCGGGGACGCCCGCGTAGTACGTGACGCCATGCGTGCGGATGACGGTCAGGGCCTTCTCCGCGTCCCACTTCCGCATCAGGACGAGGGTGCCGCCCGCCGACATCGCGGCATAGACGCTGGTGAAGGCGGCCACATGGAAGAAGGGGAAGGTCATCAGCGCCACGGGCGCGGGCCCCTGACCGGGAACCGCGCCGCGCGACAGGGCGGAGGCGGCAGCGTGGTAGAGGGGGTTCATCATGGCGCCGACCTGCGCGAGATGCGTCGCCACCGCACCCTCGGGACGGCCCGTGGTGCCCGAGGTGTAGATGATCGTGGCGTCGTCCTCGGGGCGGATCTCCACATCGGGCGGGCCGAGGGCGGGATCGGCGGCGGGCAGCTCGTCATAGCGCTCGAACCGCTCGTACGGGCTGGGAGCCGCAGCTCCGGACGGACCCGGCCCCGTGCCGTCGGCCCGGCCCGGTCCCGTGCCGTCGTAGTGGAAGGCGACGATCCACGGCCGCACACCCCCGTTCGGCTCCGCCTGCCGCCCGGCCCACGGCAGGACCCGCCCCAGCCGCTCACCGTCGACCAGCAGCACGCGGGGCCGGCAGTCGTCCAAGGCGTACGTGAACTCGTCCTCGGTCCACCAGGCGTTGAGCGGTACGGCCACGAGCCCGGCCAACTCGGCGGCCCAGAAGGCGATCTGCCACTCGGGGTGGTTCCGCATCGCGACCACCGCGCGGTCACCCGGCACGAGCCCGTACACGTCCACGAACCGCCGGGCGAGCGCGGATGCGGCGGCGAAGAACTCGCCATAGGTGTACGTGCCGCTCTCGGCGACGAGGAACGGCTGATCCCCGAAGGCCCAGACGGCTTCGACGAACTCCCGCAAGGTGCGGGGCCCACTCGCGTACACCGGAGAACCGTCCTCCGCAGCGACCACGGCGAAGGGAGCGCCGGGGGCACGCAGCGCGGCTTCGACGGCGGCGGGGTCGGCGACGGAAGCGGCGGCGGTAGCGGGAGCAGGGGCAGCGGCCTGGGCGGCGGGGTCGGGGGAGGCGGTGGGGGGCTCGGTCTGCGGCACTGAAGACCCTCTCTAAGCGCTTGCTCAGTCCCCTGGGACGCTAGGCCCGCATCTGCACGGGGTCAAGAACACGCACTCTCCTCTGCCGTCTTCAACTCCGCTCAACGTGCGAACCAGGAGCATCCCGCATGGGCCGGAAAGGGCAGGGCACAAGAATCCCAGCAGGCCGCAGGCGGAGAGCGGCGACGGAATGACGCATTACACGGCCGTCCAGCAGGGACTCCGACAGGGACTCCGACTGGGACAGCGCCCGAAGGACCGATATGAGGCCACGAGGCCGCAAGCAGAATCCGAGACGAGCGAACCGGAGGCCGACCCAAGGGACAAACAGGGACAAATATCCACATCCATCCTCTCAACTGCCCTGAGGTGATTGAAGCCTCGGCATCCGGGCAGGAGCGGACATTGAACGGGGTCCGCTACTTGGGGAGGCTGAACAACATGACGCAGATGTCCGCGCCTGCCGCCACGACTGAGTCGGCGCCTGCTGAACCGGCGACTGCCGAGTCGGCATTCACGGCTGCCGCGTCGGCACCGCCGGAGGTAGGAGACCTGCCCTGGATCGAGGACGCGGGGAAGGTCGCACCGAAGGACGCGCGAACGCTTTCCAAAATCTTTTTCGACCAGCTCCAGGTCCTCGAAGAGGGCACGCACGAATACCAGTACGCCCGCAACACCCTTATTGAGATGAACCTTTCGCTGGTGAGGTTCGCGGCGAGCCGCTTCCGTCACCGGGGCAGCGGCGAGATGGAAGACATCAACCAGGTCGGCACCATCGGTCTCATCAAGGCCATCGACCGGTTCGACCTGTCTCGCGAAGTTGAATTCACCACATTCGCCGTTCCTTACATCGTCGGCGAGATCAAGCGCTTCTTCCGCGACACCAGCTGGGCGGTCCATGTACCGCGCAGGCTCCAGGAGTTGCGGGTCGAGATCGCCAAGGGGAAGGAACACCTGGCGGTCGAGCTCGACCGCGACCCGACCGTCGCCGAACTCGCCGAGCACCTGGAACTCACCGAGGAGGAGATCGTCGAGGGCATCGTCGCGAGCAACGGCTACACCGCCGGCTCGCTGGACATGCCCAACGAGTCGACAGGCGACGGCCAGGCCACCAAGAGCGGCCGCACCTTCGCCGACGTCCTGGGCGAGGCCGACCCGGCGATGGAGACGGTCGAGGACCTGCACGCCCTGGCACCGCTGCTGAGCAAGCTGGACAGCCGCGAACGCCGCATCGTGGAACTGCGCTTCGGCGAGGAGCTGACCCAGTCCCAGATCGGCGAGAAGCTGGGCATCTCCCAGATGCACGTCTCCCGCCTCCTGTCGCGCATCCTGAAGAACCTGCGCAGCGGAATGCTGGTCGAGGAGTAAACCCGCACGAGGACCCAGGAGAGCGGGGCGTGGCATGCCGGCCGGTCACAAGCCCGGGCGGCCCGCGCACACCACGCACCGCACACTGGGCCCGGGGCCATACCCGGGGGCCCAGGGGCGCTCCCCTCACCGTACGGGCCTAGTCACCGAACGACCCGCGGCCGGCGACGGCAGGACGCACAAGACCGGCCGAGTCGGCATCCGGTACCCTGTCGGGGTCGGTCGCTGGCCGACGGCTCGCCTTCGTAGCTCAGGGGATAGAGCACCGCTCTCCTAAAGCGGGTGTCGCAGGTTCGAATCCTGCCGGGGGCACCAATTCAGAGGGCCCCACATACCCATCTCGGTATGTGGGGCCCCTCTGACATCTACAGCTGACATCAACGAGCGCAGTCACTGCACGGCCGGGTCGCCTCCTGAGCCGGGCGGTCCATGGGGCTCATGGCTTCATGTGGGCATCGCAGAGCGCCGACCCGGTCGTCTGCGCGATCGTCTTCGCCGCCACCGCGGTCCTCGTGCTCGTGCTGAGCCGGTTAGTGAGGCGGGCCAAGGAGGTCGTCAAGGCGGCCCCGCCCATGCACCATCACCACCACCACCACTACAGCGGGCCGGTCACTCAGGACTCGCGGATTATCACCACGCGGACGAGCGGGGAGATCGACAGCACCCGTGACCGGACGGGTCGCTGAGTGGTGATCCGTCCTCGATTCGTACCGATCTCTGCGAAAAGTAAGTAAGCGCCCCGGGATAGCTGTACGTTCACCATCCCCCCACATCGCCATCACGAGAAACACGCGAGGGGAACCCCCATGTCTCAGAACGACCCGAACCAGCCTCGGCAACCGCAGTGGGGTGCCCAGCAGCCAGCCCAGCCGCCCCAGTGGGGGCAGCAGCCCAATCAGCCGCAATGGGGGCAGCCCGGCTATCAGGCGCCCCCGAAGCCGCCTAAGAAGCACACCGCCCGGAACGTGGTCATCGGCTTCGGTGGAGTCCTCGTCGTCCTCATCGTCATCGGCGCCGCCATCGGCGGGGGTGGCGGTGACAAGAAGAGCGATACCGCGAAGGACGCACCGGCGCCCGTGGCTTCGAAGTCTGGGGCGGCCCCCGCGAAGAAGGCTGATGCGAAGCCCGCGGCCAAGCCGAAAGCCAAGCCCGCCGAGAAGAAGAAGGTTTCCGACGTCGCCACGTTCAAGGTCTGGGGGAACGCCCCGGCCGGCGCCCTCGGGCCGATCGACATCACCTACGGCAGCGACACCGAGAACATTCAGGGCCATGGCGTGCCGATGACGAAGACGCTGAAGGTCAGCAAGGACGCGATGTACTACAACGTCACCGCGCAGCTGCAGGGCAGCGGAGATATCCACTGCTCCGTCACCATCGGCGGCAAGACGAAGACCGCGCACGCGCAGGGCGGCTACAACATCTGCTCAGCCCAGCTGTCGGGCGGGCTGTTCGGCGGCTGGTCGTAACCACCGGACCTGAGACCCGGACCTGAGACCGGCCCCGCTTGCCCCCGGCGCGGCACTTCGTGGACGAATACTCGCCGGCCTGACATCACCAACCGACATCAATCCCGCCGGACGGCAACGAACGGGCAGGGCGGCAGCTGTCCACGTCGGCAGATGCCTACGCCAGCAGATCGATGAGCCGTTCGCGGACGTTGTCCTTGCGCGTCTCCGGGTGCGGCACCAGCTTCTCCCGGTCGGCGGGGTCCCGGGCGAGGGCGTGCAGCCGTCCACCGCTGCGGGCCAGCACCAGGTCCCTGCTGCTGCCCGCGGTCTCGGCTGATCCCTGCGCCGTGTAGTCGGTGACGGTGATCAGCGCGGAGCGCTCCGACGCGGCGAGCACCGCCTCGGTGTCCGCTGACTCGTCGGGGTCAGCCGACGAGCCTCGCGGCAGCCACTCGGTGAGCACGTTCAGGGCCTCTTCGAGCTTGTACAGGCCCAACTGGTGGACGCCGAGCGCGTCGATGCGGACCATGAGACAGATCCGCTCGGGCTGGGGGAGCAACAGGATCCGCCACGGCTCCCCCGGACCCGACCCGGTCGTCCGGGCATCCAGCACCTTGCGGGCCCTCTGCTGGAACGCCACGGCGATGCCCAGGTCTCCCTGTACCTGGACCTGCTCGCCCGTATCGCCCGCCAGCAGCAGTTGGCGTGCCGCGAGCGAGCGGACGGCCTCGGCGATCACGTCGTCCGACGGCCTGGCCTCCAGGAAGTCCACGATCGCGTCCACGGCGGTGAGCTCCGCGATGGTGTACGCACCGAGCAGCACCGGTCCCGTGTTCACCAGGTTCACCACGGCCGACACCAGCCCCGAAGGGACGGACGCCTCCCCCGCGTCCGACGGCTTCCCCGCGTCCGCCGATGTCCCCGCGTCCGACGGAGTCGCAGGCGGAACATCGCGCTGATCGTCGTCGCTCATGACGGCCCTCCCGTCTGCAGCAGTCCCACCGCAGGCGGCACACGGCTCTCCCGGAGAACCGCGGCGGCGCTGCGTGAGAGGGTCTCGGTCACCCACACCCCGGAGTTGCCGAACAGCCCACGGCCCGCCCTGCCGGACAGTGACTGTCCCAGCTCACCGGCCAGGTCCTGCCGGTCCGGGGGCGGGAACCGGGCCGCCAGATCCGCGGAAACGGCAGTGACGTCGTCGGCTTCCTCGATCCGGTGCAGCGCCTGGGTCAGCAATCGCGCGACCGGAGGCGTCAGCGACGTCGGCACAGCGAGGAAAGGCACCAGATACATCGGGCGCCGCTCGGTCATCCGGGACAGGCCCCAGGGCCCGACATTGCTGCGCGTGATCCGGTAGACCACGTAGTCCATGAGGTGGCGGAGGTCGCTCACACTGGGCAGCTTCCGCCCGCCGAACGCGGCCGGTGTCTTCTCCAGCTGTACCCAGGTGCCCTGGGCGGTGCGCCCGTGCAGCTTCTCCCGCACCACGTCCCCGCGCATTCCGATGTCGGGGTAGAGCGTCTTGTCGATGTCACGGTGGTGGCTGGACAGCCGCTCGTGACTGACCTTGGCGAACCGCCAGTCCTCGTACAATTGAGGGTCGTCCACCAGCACATGGCCACCGCACAGCACGTCGTGCAACTGGGGCACCTGCAGCCCGTGGCGCTCCAGATCCGAGAGGATCGCCGCCTCCTCCGGGCTGAGCCGGCGAGCGGCCGCGACCAGCCCTTTCCGGTACGCCCCTGCCCGCGCCGTGATCTCGATCATGAGCCGGACCCGGGTACGCACCTCATCGGCCCGCCGGTCACGCGCACTGTCCGAAGCGGCCCCGCCGGGCCGCCTCAGGTGCGTAATCGCCGCCAATGAGTGCTTTCGCTCCACTTTGCCAGTACAGCACGGCAGGCCAGTGCACGCACCGGCTCAGCGGATCCCCGCGCGTACACCCGGCCCGGGGGGTGCGGCTGCGGCTGCCCGGTACCTCGCCCTGTGGTCGTTCGTGGGTTCCCACACCTGTCTGCATCCCGTGCAGTACCAGCGCCATCCGTCCGGGATCTTCGGCCCCGTGGTGCTGGTGTCCTTCCACAGCGGACGGGTCTCGCGGCAGTGGGGGCATTGCGGCGGTTTCGGCACCATGGGTAACTCCTCGGCTCACCGCTCAGCCTTGTGCCTCGGGCGCGGTGCGTCCTGCGGACTCGCCGCTGCCACCCGTACGGGCTACGGGGACCCCCTGCGTACTCAGAAGGGAGCTGTGGCGAGAACTGTGCCGCAGGAACGAGTACGTCTTGGTTCCGGCCTGCAGGAGGTTCGCGCACGCAAGCGCTGCCCACAGGCCCGTCAGGCCGTACGTGTCGGCCACCGGCACCGCCAGTGCGGCAAGTACCCCGAACCACACCGCCGTTGACACCAGACTCGGGCCCGTCCGTCTGAGGCCGACCAGGGCGAAGCCCGCCACGGCCTGCAGTGCGTCCGCGACCACCACCGCGATGACCAGGGGAAGCAGCCTCATCACCTGGTGACTGAGCGAGGCGTCCGTCGTGAACAGGCCCACGACAGGGCCTCGCAGTACCAGCAGCGCCGCTCCCAGCACGGTGACCGCGCTCAGCGCCACCCTGCCCCCCGCCCCCACACTGCGGCGGATCCTCCTGAGGTCACGCCTGGACGCGTAGTCGGCGATCAGCGGGACCGTGGACTGGCCGACCGCGACCGCCGCGGTGAAGATGACGTTCACCATCGACTCCGAGACGCCGTGCACGGCCGCCGCGTCCGTACTGATCCGGGCCGCGGCGAACGTCAGCACGCCCAGCACCGAGAACTTCACCAGGACCGTGCCGCCGAGCGGGACGCCCACCGCGGCCAGCCGCAGTACACGTCGCGGTTCGGGACGGCCGGGGTGCAGCGGCCGGCCCGCCAGTACCGTGCGCCGGCGCAGCGCGAGTTGGTTGAGGCCGGTGCTGATCAGGCTGGAGGCGACCATGGCCACGCCCGCGCCGGTCAGTCCATGGCTCGGGAGCGGGCCCGGGCCGCCGACCAGCAGAATCGACAGCGTGACGGATACGGCGGTTCCCACAAGACCCGAACGCATCACTTGCGCGGAGTGGCCGAGCGCGACCAGGACCGATGTGGCCGACCCGCCGACGGCCATCAGCAGCACACTGCCCGCCAGCAGCCAGGGCAGCAGCCCCAGTTGGTGGAGTACGGCGGGCTGTACGCCCCAGAGCCGGCCGATGAGCGGGACCGAGGCGACCACGGCCGCGCACAGCCCGCCGACCGCGAACGCCAGCCACATCCCGCTCCGTACCAACGGCAGCAGTTCGTCCGGGTCCTCACGGTGGGGCGTGATGAACGGCATCACCCCGCGCAGCGCCCCGGCCACGGTGGCGGTGGCCGGCCCGAAGACCGCCACCGCCACCGCGAACGCGGCCAGTGAGGCAGTCGCGTGCCGGCCCAGCAGCACTGTGTCGACGAGCGAACCCGCCGACGCCACCAGGGTGGTGACGTAGAGCGGAGCTGCGGTCCTCGCGATGGTCATGAACGCGCTGCGGTGGTGGCTCACATACGGGGATCCTGCCACTCAACGCGGCAGGGGGCGCGGAACATCACCTCGGGGGCAGCCCAGCGTCAGGGATGCCCCGAGTCGGGACGCCCCGGCGTCAGCTGCTGGCCGGGCCGCCCGCGGGCAGGGTGTCCTTCAGTTCGTCGGGGCACGGTGTCCCGCGCGGCAGTTGGTAGGGCGAAGCCAGGTGGTAGACACCGGCCTTCGGGGCGAGCAGTTCCGTCCACTCGTCGCCGTCCGCGTCCTTGTCCGCCTTCACCAGGCAGCCGTGCGTGTTGGCGAAGACCTTCGGCTGGCCCTCGTCGCGCCCCTGGGATGCCTGCGTCTCCTGCGGTGGCTCGACGCTCTTGCCCTTGTCATCGACCAGACCCAGCCACGGCGAGTACGGGACCCGGATCAGCACCCGGCCCCGCTTCCGTACCCGGACGGTCACCCCACCCTCCTCGGCGCGCTCCACGGTGCCCGGCGGGTCGGCCATCGGCGTCGGCCGGTCGACTGCGAACAGTTGCCAGTTGTCGTCGGCCCAGAGCCGCTTCAGATACGGCAGCCCGTCCTGGACGAGCTTCTCCTCCTGGCCCGCCCCGCTGTCCGGCGCGCCCTTGGGCAGTACGACGTACCGCACCGCCCAGCGGGCCAGCCAGGAACGGTAGTTGACGGAGTCGAGCGTGTCGTCGTAGAAGAGCGGGTTGCGCTCCATGTCGGCCTGGCGGTTCCAGCCGCGGGCGAGATTGACGTACGGGGAGAGCGCGGAGGCCTCCCGGTGGCTCTTGGCCGGGACGACCTCGACCCGGCCCTTGTCCGCGCTCCTCTTCTGGAGCTGGTTGACCAGCGGGGCCAGTTCCCGGGTCCAGGAGGCGGTGGGGGCGGTGCGCACCACGTCGTCGACGCTCTTGAAGCCGATCCACACATTGAGCCCGGCGAACGCGATCACCAGCGCGTACCACTTGCGCGAGTTCGGCACCGTGTACGGCAGCGCCGCGAGCAGCACCACCCCCGCGAAGAGCATCGGCAGCCGGGAGATGTTCGAGCCGATCTCCGAGTTGATCAGCCAAGTGAGCACGACCCCCAGCGCGTAGACCGCCGCGCCCGTACGGACCGTGCGCCACTCCTTCGGGACCAGGAAGAGGACGAGCACCCCGTACAGCAAGGGGAGCGAAGCCGTCCCCACCGACATCGGCTGGGTGCCGGAGAACGGGAACAGCCAGGCGGACAGCGCGACCACGGCGACCGGCGCTAGCCCCAGCGCGTAGGCGCCGGGCCGCCGCTTGTTGAGGAAGAGCGCGGCGGCCACCACGCCTAGGAAGAGCCCGGCCACGGGACTGCTCGCGGTGGCGAGCCCGGCGAGCGGTGCGGCGACCCAGGCTTTCGCCCAGCGGCGGGCGCGCCAGCGGTACGGCCAGCAGAAGACCGCGGCCACCGCGCCCAGCGCGAACATCGTGCCGAGGCCGAACGTGACCCGGCCGGACAGCGCGTTGCAGAGAAACGCGAAGTCGGCGGCGAGCGCGCACAGCAGCGGATTACGGACGGCTCGCAGTCGCACGAGGATCAGCGCGGTCAGCGCGGCCGAGACCGTCCCGGCGATCATCATCGTCGTACGGACACCGAGCACGGACATCAGATACGGCGAGACCACGCTGTACGAGACGGGGTGCATCCCGCCGTACCAGGCGAGGTTGTACGCGGACGCGGGATGGCGGCCGACGAACTCGGCCCAGGCGTCCTGCGCCGCGAGGTCGCCACCGCTGTTGGCGAAGAAGAAGAACCAGAGGATGTGCGCGACGGCGGCCACGGCGGTCGCGGTGAGGACGGGGCGTGCGGCCAGCCAGGTCCACGGCATCCGGTCCGATGGCCGCTGCCCCGGCCCGTCGCCCCGTGAGAGCAGGCGGGTGCGGCCCCCGGCACGGGGGCCCCCTCTGCCTTCTTCACGTGTCGGGTCTGCTGTGGTCACCAAGGCTCGCTCTCCTGCGAAGGAGGACGCAGTCCCCGCGCCCAGAGTTGCCCAGCGACGCTAACACGTACGAAACGGGCTGCCGCCGCCGGTCGTGAAGGCCGGCGACGGCAGCCCTGATACTCACTCGGACGCCTGGTCAGGTGCCGGAGCGGGCGTCCGGCCGGACACCCGGTCGGCTGCCCGGCCGGGGGCCCTGCCGGGTGCTCAGCCGACGCGGGTCAGCTTCGCTCCGAAGCCCGGCTCGGGGAGATCCTTCTGGAGGGCGACCGGGGCGGAGACCTTGCCCGGGCCGGAGCCGACGGTCAGCCGGCCCACGACCGTCCCGGCCTTCGCCGAGTGCGGAATCGACTTGCTGTTGCCGATCTTGATGTCGACCTTCAGGCCGGCCCAGCCTGCCGCCTCGAAGTCCTTGGTGGCGACGACCGGGGTCTGCCCGCCGAGCCCGTCATCGACATACCCGACGACCTGCCCCTTCTTCACCACGTTGTGCGAGGTGAGGGCGGACTCGGTGGCCAGCAGCGCTGTCTTGCTCACCGCGTTCACCGTGTCGATGATCGGCGTCTTGTGCTGCGAGAGGATCGCTCCGACGATGTACTGCGTCGTGCCGCCGACCTTCTGCTCCGCCGCGAAGAGCAGGCTGGCACCTGCGTTGGTGGTGGAACCGGTCTTGATGCCGAGCGAACCGTTGTAGGGCACCAGATGGTTGTAGTTGCCCCAGGTCTTGCCCGACGGGTCGGTCCAGCTCGGGAGCTTCGTGACGTCCATGAGCGCCGGCATCTTCACGAGCTCCTGGCCCAGCTTCACCTGGTCGGCAGCCGTGCTGACCGTGGACGCGGTCAGCCCCGAGGGGTCGGTGTACTTCGTCTGCGTCATGCCGAGCTTCTTGGCGGTGTCGTTCATCTTCTTCACGAACGCCGCTTCCGAACCCGCGTCCCAGCGGGCGAGCAGCCGCGCGACGTTGTTGGCCGACGGGATCATGATCGCGCTGAGCGCGTCCTTCTCGGAGAGGACGTCGCCCTTCTTGATGGTGTTCAGCGTCGACTCGTTAGCGCTCTTGTCGTAGTGGCCTTCCTTCTCCGCCGTGGCGTCGACCGGAATCGACGCGCCCTTCGCACCGGGCTTCATCGGGTGGTCCTGCATGATCAGGTAGGCCGTCATCGACTTGGCCATACTCGCGATCGGCACGGGCTTCTCGTCACCGAAGCTGTCCACGGTGCCGAGCCCCGCCACGGAGATCATTCCCTGGCCCTCGCCCGGCCAGGGCAGCGAGACCTTGGACCCGCCGAAGGAGTACGACGGTGCCGCGGTCAGGGTCAGACCCGGGTCGGGGAGCGGACGGACTGCCTGTACGACTGCAAAGATGATCAGCAGCAGGACCACCAGCGGTGTCCAGATCTTGAACCGGCGGACGACGGTGCGGACCGGGGTCTCCGGCGGGGCCGGCTTGTTCGTCAGCTCGGCGAGCAGGTCGAGCGGCGGCTTGGGCGGCAGCGGCTGCTGCCGGGTCGGCTCGACGATGCCCGGCTGCGTGGCACCGGCACCGCCGACACCGCCGACACCGACACCGCCGGCACCGGCTCCGCCGGCCGCTCCGGTGGCACCGGGGGCGGCGCTGCTCGCTGCCGGGATCTCGGCCGGGGGCTTGGCGGGCGACGGGACCGGGGCGGGCCTCTTCCGCTCACCGGGTACGTCGTCGGGCCGCAGCGGCACGAAGGTGCTGCGCTTCAGGGTGGTGGTGGGCTGGTCGACCGGGCGGGAAGGGACGCGGAAGATGCCAGTGGGCTGATCGACGGCCTCGTCGGCGGGCTTCGGGGCGGCCTCCTGACCGTCCTTCGCGTCATTCTTCGGGGGCTTCGCGCCGCCCTTTTCGCTGTCCTTCGCGCCGTCCTTCGCGTCGTCCTTCGGGGTGGGCTTTGCGTTTGCTACAGCAGGCTTGGCTTCCGGCTTCGCGTCGGGCTTGTCGGCTTCGGCCTCCACTTCGGCCTCTTCCCCGTCGGCGCCGGGTCCCGCGTCGGCCTTGGGTTCAGCCTTGGGTTCAGCCTTGGGTTCAGCCTCGGCGGCACCCTTGTCCTCGCCGTCGGAGTCGGCACCAGCACCACCGGGCGCCTTCGCGCCCCCGCCCGACGTGGCCGTGAGCGTGTCCGTGACCGTTCCGGTCGCCGTGTCGTCCGGCGCCTCGTCGGAGGCCACGTCGCCGTTCACCTCGGCGGGGCTCTTCGCGCCGCCTGGAGCGCCCGTGTGCGCCTCCGCGCCCTCCGGGGCGCCGTTGGGTGCATCGGGCACGGATTCGGCCCCGGAGGCGCCCTGAGCGTCCTCACCCGTCGACCTCGCGTCCGGATCCGCGTCACCCTCGTCGCCCGTCTCCGGCGTGTCGGCGGGAGTCGGGAGCTTCACGTGGGTCGCCGAGGCGTCCGCAGCACCGTCCTCACCGGATGCACCGGCCGCGCCGGATGCACCGGACACGCCGGCCGTACTGCCCGCGTCGGCCGCATCAGCCGCGCCACCCGCGTCCGCCCGATCCGGCGCCCCCGACGGCTCGCCCGCCGGCCCATCCGCCGGGTCGTCCGCCGCCGCGACCCACGCGGCCACCGCCTCACGCAGCCGTGCGTCGCCCGACTGCGACCCGGACACCGCGCTCGCTTCCGGATCCGGTACCGAGCGGAAGACCGCAAGCCTCGGATCGCTCGTATCGGGAGCCGTTCCCTCTGACGACTTCCGCTGCTCCGACTTGTCGGGGGACTCGCCCGCCACCGATGCCTCCTGGATACGCCGCGCGGGATTTCCCGCCTGTCCGAACCATCTACCAGTGTCCTGTGTGGGCGCTTAACCGCTGCACTGGACGAGAACGACATACATCTAGATTCCGGTACAAAACACCCAGGCGCCCTCGACAGACCAATGTGAGAGGGGTCACCCTGTCACTCATCCACGCGGGGAGGCATGGATGGGCAGGAGCCGCAGAACGATTCCGGAAGAGCTTCTACTGCTCGCTCTGGACCCGACCACGGGTACCACAGCGCAGCCGCAGTCGCTCGACCTCGGCCTGGCCGGAGCACAGCTAGTAGAGCTGGCTCTGGCAGGACGGATAGCCCCGGACGGGGATCGTATCGCCGTGGTGATGGCACGGCCGACAGGAGATCCAACACTGGACTCCGCACTGGAACTGCTGCGCAGGCGCGGCAGCCCGGTCCGGGCAGTGCACTGGATCGGCGGGCCCCGGCTGGGGCTCCGTCAGATTTACCTCGCTCATCTGGAGCGGTGCGGCATGGTGCATGCCGTGGCGGGCCAGATGTGCGGAGTGCTGCCGACGACTCGCTACCAGGCGACGGAGACAGCGATCAGCCGGGATATCAGGGCCCGGCTGGACAGTGCGATCCGCACCGGCGTACCGCCGGACCCGCGGACCGCGGCGCTCGCCGCGCTCGCTCACGCAGTGGGGCTCGGCAAGCACCTCTACCCCGGCAACGAGGGGCGCTCATCACGCTCCCGCCTCCGGGACTTGATCAGGCATGACCCCATGGGCGGTCTCGTGGCGCACGCGGTCATGGACGTTCAGAACGGTGCGGTGGCACAGCCGCGCCGTGCCGCACCGGCACCGGGCAACGCCGCGCCGATGCAGTCGCACCACGGGCCCATGGCCCGCGTGGCGGCGCACTGAGCCCAGCCGCACCGGGTGAGCTCAACCGCAGTACGAGCACCAGCATGAGCACCAGAGCCGCCGCACCGACGTCCCAAGGACCCGGTTCGGGAGCCGCAACACAAGCGCGCGGGGCCGGCACGTCGCCGGCCCCGCGCGCTCACTCTCTGGCCATTTCCCAGCGCAGCGCGTTGCATTGATGGCAATCTGCTGAGCAGTAAGACCTACCGGGCACATCGCGGTAGGGCTCAGCACGTTCAAAGCCGGAGGTGCAGTTCCCGTGGCGTCCAACGTCAATCCCACTGTCAGGCGGCGCCGGCTCGGCCAGGAGCTGCGCAGGCTCCGTGAGCTCAAGGGCATGACGGCCGAAGAGGTCGCCGAGCGCCTGCTCGTCTCCCAGTCGAAGATCAGTCGCCTGGAGAACGGCCGCCGCTCCATCAGCCAGCGCGATGTCCGCGATCTCTGCGGTGTGTACGAGGTCGAGGACCACCGGATCGTCGATTCGCTGATGCAGATGGCCAAGGACTCCCGCCAGCAGGGCTGGTGGCACGCCTTCGGCGACATCCCGTACAGCGTCTACATCGGCCTGGAGACCGACGCGGCCAGCCTGCGCGTGTACGACCCGCAGGTCGTCCCGGGGCTGCTGCAGACGAAGCAGTACGCCGAGGCCCTCATCGCCGGCGCGCTGCCGGAGACCGCCGTGACCGACATCGAGAAGCGGGTCCAGGTCCGGCTGCGCCGCCAGGAGCGGGTCAGCGCCGACGAGTCCCCGCTGCGGCTCTGGGTCGTGATCGACGAGTCGGCGCTGCTCCGGGTCATCGGCGACAAGCAGCTGATGATCGCCCAGCTGGAACACCTCGTCGAGCTGTCCCAGCTCCCCCATGTCACCGTGCAGGTACTGCCGTTCGCCGTGGGGGCGCACCCCGGCATCAACGGCCAGTACGCCATTCTGGAATTCCCGGACGCGGCGGACTCCAGCGTGGTCTACATCGAGGGCGTCACCAGTGATCTCTATCTGGAGAAGGCGCACGATGTGCAGAAGTACAGCGTGATGTACGAGCACTTGCGCGCGCAGGCCCTCAACGTGGACCAGACGCGGCAGTTCATCATGGATATCGCCAAGGGTTACGCGCGCTGAATAGCCGAGATGTCCGATTCCTGAATTCGGAGTCGGCACGGTACACCCCAGCGGCCCCGGAGCGGAAGACTGAACCGGCATAAGCCATCCGGTCGGGTGAACGGCCGTCTCGGACAGTGGAGTTCGCGAGTAGCGTCGATCACGCCACCGAGAACGGCGGCGCACACGACCACTGCAACCGGAGCGAACATGGCAATTCAGCAGGGTGCGACCGAGACCTGGACCAAGTCTTCGTATTCCACTGGAAACGGTGCATGCGTCGAGGTCAAGTCACCGCTCACTCAGGCCATCGCCGTGCGGGACTCAAAAGTCGCCGACGGCCCGTCGATCACCTTTGTTCCCGCTTCGTGGAACAGTTTCGTGAGCGAAGTGGGCCAGGGCGCGTTCACTCTCGACTGATCCCTGGGTCCCGTGATCACCCCGATCGTGAACGATCAGGACCAAGAGCCCTCTCGACTGGATCGCCGTCCCGGCCGAGGGGGCTCGGCTCTGACCGGCCGCCGTACCCGCCCGGTCAGCGCAGCTGGTCGGCGTGGACGTCAGCGCAGCTGATCGACGTAGCGGTCGGTGCCCGGCACGGTCGGCAGGAATGGCGCCACCAGCTCCACCCGTCCCAGGCCGCTCTCGGTCAGGTCGCCGTCGAGCCCGGTGAAGCGCTCTTCCCAGACCTCCCTGGGGTCTGCCTCCAGGAACCAGAGCAGCGTGAGCCGGGTGTCGATCCCCTCCACCTGCTTCACGTACGCCATCCGGTCGCCCGGCAGCGGTGTCGGCCGGAAGAGCGTCACCATCGCCGCCGGCCCGCCCGAGAGCCGCTTCGGCAGATGCTTCGCCCGCAGCCACTCCAGCAACTCGGCGCGCTGCTCGGGGCCTTCGGCGTCGATCACCTCGACGACCAGGCCCGCGTACGGATGGTCGAGCGCGTGGAAGTCGCGGGGCCCGGCGGCCCCGTCCCGGTAGACCGTCGCCTCGTGGTCCTGGAACGCCGTGAAGACATGCGTACGGTCCTGGTAGACCCGGCCGTCCCGGTTCAGCCGCTTGTTGATCCCGACGGTCCACTTCATGTGCTCGTCGTAGCGGCCCTCGGTCACCCAGTACGTCGTGATGTAGCAACCGGCCGTCACCGGCTGGGCGACCGCCGATTTCTCCGGGTAGCGCAGTTCCCGGAGTTCCCGGGTGGCGACCCAGCGACGCCCCGAGTACATCCAGGGCATCGCCATGGCACCGGCGTAGAAGTGGTCGTCCTCGTACCACCGGTTGTACGCGTACTCGTGGCCCGGATGGGGCTCCACCATGGTGATCAGGGCGTGGCCGGGCCGCACCCCGTAGGGCCCGACCGAAGCCAGCTCGCCGTACACCTCGCTCCGGGTGTCAGGGCCCGTACTGCCGCCGCCCGTACCCTCATCGACCGCCGCGCTCCCACTTTCGGCCCGTGACTTCTCACTCATCCGCGCCCCGCCCTTCCCTCTTCCTTCCACCACTGGACGGACCTACTCTGACGTTCCGTCAGGAAAACTGCCAGAGTCCGGAGGGTCCCACCATGGAAAGCCGTCCCACGGAGTCCCGACCCACGGAACCGCGGGACGCGGCGCTCGCGGGGAAGACCGTCGTCGTGTCCGGTGTCGGGGCCGGGCTCGGCCACCAGGTGGTCGCGGCCGTCGTACGGGACGGAGGCAACGCCGTACTCGGCGCGCGTACCGAGGCGAACCTCGTGAAAGCCGCCGCCGAGATCGACCCCTCGGGCACCCGGACCGCCCTCCTGCCCACGGACATCGGCGACGAGGCGCAGTGCGACGCGCTCGCCGCGCTGGCGGTCGAGCGGTTCGGCGGGATCGACGGGGTGGTCCATGTCGCCGCCATGGACGGCTACTTCGGCGGGCTCCAGGATGCCGACTTCGCCTCCTGGCAGCGCGTCATCGACGTAAATCTGCTCGGTACGCTGCGGATGACACGGGCCTGCCTGCCCGGGCTCAAGGCGCGGGGCGGGGCGGTCGTCATCATCGGGACACAGTCGGCGGTGGCCGCACCGTCGGAGGTGCATCAGGCCGCGTACGCGGCGTCGAAGGGCGCGCTCACCTCAGCCATGTACTCCATGGCGCGCGAGCTGGGGCCGCACCGCATCCGGGTCAACTCCGTGCTGCCCGGCTGGATGTGGGGTCCGCCGGTGCAGGCGTTCGTCCAGTTCACCGCGCACACCGAGGGCGTCCCCGAGGCGGAGGTACTCAGCCGACTGACCGGCCGGGTGGCCCTGCCCGAGCTGGCGACGGACGGCGACGTGGCGGACGCCGCGATCTTCCTGACCTCCGACCGCGCGCGGGCCATCACGGGCCAGTCGCTGCTGGTCAACGCCGGTGAACTGATGCGCTGAGCCGGCGCACTGAACTGACCTACTGAACAGCCCAGTCGGGCCTCCTCTTCTCGACCGCACGGGACCCGCATCCCGTGCGGTCCTGCCGTTCTGCCTCCGTGTGACTGCCGCTGGCGAAGTGCCCGCTCATGGTGTGGCCCCCGTCACTCCGAGAGCAACGGGTCCGGGAGTCAAGAGGACGTAAAATCGTTCTGCTTACTGATCTGCGTTCATACTTGTGATCGCTGACACCCTTGACCAGCCCTTGGCACAGAGGGTTCAATCCGTGAAGTCCCCGGTCCCGCACGGGGACACCGCCCGATCGACGTACTGGCGAAGCGTTTCCCGTTCATCGCGGTTCATCGAGATGAACTCAGTACAGGCGGACCCCTGGAGGGGGCACATGAACAGTCTCGACTGGACCGTGCTCATTGGTTACTTCGGCGTGATGATCGCGATCGGCTTCTGGTCCCACAAGCGTGTGGACAACGTGAGCGACTTCTTCACCGCCGGCGGCAGAATGCCGTGGTGGCTGTCGGGCATCTCCCACCACATGTCCGGCTACAGCGCGGTGATGTTCACCGGGTACGCCGGAATCTCGTACCAGTACGGACTCACATCCATGGTCACCTGGTCGCTCCCGATCGCCATCGGCATCGGGATCGGCGCGAAGCTCTTCGCGCCCCGGCTGAACCGGCTGCGCTCCCGGCTGCACGTGGCCTCACCGCTCGAATACCTCAAGGACCGCTACAACATCCAGACCCAGCAGGCGCTGGCCTGGTCCGGGCTGCTGCTGAAGATCGTGGACGTCGGCGCCAAGTGGGCGGCCATCTCCACCCTGCTCTCCGTCTTCACCGGCATCACCATCACCCAGGGCATCTTCATCACCGGCGTCATCACCGCCATCTACTGCACGGTCGGCGGGCTCTGGGCCGACGCGCTCACCGAGCTGGGGCAGTTCATCATCCAGTTGATCGCCGGTGTCGCGATGCTGGTCGCCGCCATGGGCAAGCTCGGTGGCTTCAGCGCCCTGTGGACGATCTGGGACAAGCTCCCCAGCGGCCACTCGGACCCGACGGCCGGCCCGTACACGGTGACCTTCCTGCTGGCGTATCTGTTCATCAAGACCTTCGAGTACAACGGCGGCATGTGGAACCAGGCCCAGCGCTACATGGCCACCGACTCCGCACGCTCCGCGACCCGTTCGGCCACGCTCTCCTCCCTTCTCTGGCTGATCTGGCCCGCCGTCCTCTTCTTCCCGATGTGGTGCGCGCCGCTGCTGGTGCACGCGCAGAAGCCGGACGCGTCGGACTCGTACGCGCTGATGACCGAGTCGCTGCTGCCGCACGGGCTGCTCGGGCTGGTCGTCGTCGGCTTCTTCTCGCACACGATGGCCATGTGCTCGTCGGACGCCAACGCCATCTCCGCCGTCTTCACCCGGGACATCGCCC
Source organism: Streptomyces sp. NBC_01197 (assembly GCF_036010505.1). NCBI lineage: Bacteria > Bacillati > Actinomycetota > Actinomycetes > Kitasatosporales > Streptomycetaceae > Streptomyces > Streptomyces sp. NBC_01197. The sequence continues at coordinate 4,477,337 of NZ_CP108569.1, read as the reverse complement.
CGGCGATGTTCCGGGCGGCCCGCGAGTGGAGCAGCCGCACCGGGCTGCTGGCCGCACGGATCTCGACGCTCGGCTTCCTCGCCCTGTCGATGGCGCTGGCGACCCAGATCAACTCGCCGACGTTCAAGGACATCATCTCGGTCGTCATCAAGTGGGTGGCCGGTCTGATGGGCCCGATCGCGATCCCGTTCATGCTCGGCCTGCTGCGCCCGTTCCGGAAGTCCGGGCCGACGGCGGCGCTGGTCAGCTGGGCCGCCGGGCTGCTCGCGTTCTACTTCACCAACTACCACCTGGACGGGTCCACCAACACGGATGTCGCCCTGGAGTGGCAGGTCTCGCTGCCGCTGGCGGTCTCGCTGGTGCTGTACATCCTCATCGGCTTCGTCAAGCCGGAGGACACGCCGGAGCGCGACGCGATCATCGCCAAGGTCAACATGGACGGCGATGACGACGGTGCCGGCCACGGTGGGGCGGCCGCGGCCGTACCGGCGCAGGGTGGCGCGGCAGAAGCGGAGGCGCTGGGCCGGCACGAGGGCGCGGACGGCTGACGGCTGTTGGCTGTTGGCTGACGGGGGGCGCGTCGGCCGGGCGTACGTCGCGGTTCCGGGCGTACGCCCGTCGCGGTTCCGGGCGTACGCCCGTCGCGGTTCCGGGCGAACGTACGCCGATGTGCGGGCGTAAGTACGCGCCGATACGGGTCCGCCCGACCGTCAGCCCCTCGGGTAGCGGGTCAGCCAGGCCGGTGTGGTGAGTGCCGGGCTGTGCAGCGCCGGCCCCTGGGTCATCTCCATCGAGAAGTCGTCGGCGAGCTGGAGCATCGTCGCACGTCCCTCCAGCTCCGCGACCCAGCCCGGCGGCAGCGCGGTCTCGCCGTGCAGGGCGCCCAGCAGACTGCCGCAGATGGCGCCGGTGGCCTGGGACGGGCCGCTGTGGTTCACGGCGAGGCGCAGCCCATGGCGTACGTCCTCGCCGACGAGGGCGCAGTACACCCCGATCGCGAGTGCTTCATCGGCCAGTTCGCCGTCGCCCAGCGACTCCACCCGTGTGGGGCTGGGCATCCCCTGGCGTACGGCGCCCAGCGCGTGCTGGAGGGCGTCGGTGACCGGCTGGTGACCGGGGTGCGGGGTCAGCTGCCCCAGCGCGTGCTGCACCGCCGCGTCGAGGCTCTCACCGCGCGCGAGCCCGTGCACGATGACGGCGTACGCCCCGGCGCTGAGGTAGCCGGTGGGGTGGCCGTGGGTCTGCGCGGCGCACTCGACGGCCAGTTGGAAGACCAGACCGGGCTCCCAGCCGACGAGCAGCCCGAAGGGCGCGGAACGGCTGACGGCCGACGCGTCGCGCGCCTCGGGGTTCCTGGGCTTGTCCAGGGTGCCCATCACCTCGTCGCCGAACCCGGCCAGACAGCAGCGTGCGGGGTCGCGGCGCGCGTACAGCCACTCCTCGCAGGCGAGCCAGCCGTTGTCCTTGCGGCGCTCGTCGGGCCCCCACTCGCGCTGGGTCGCCACCCACCGCAGATGGGCCCGGTACACGTCGGTGGGCGGATGCCAGGCGCCCGTGTCCCGGCGGACCTGCGCCCGTATCAGACCGTCGACCGTGAACAGCGAGAGCTGGGTCGCGGCCGTGACCGCCCCGCGTCTGCCGTACACGGCCACGAAGTCGGTGAGGCCCCCGGCGCCGTGGGCCTCGCGTATCGCGTCGAGCCCCTGCCCCGCGACCCCCGCCCCGAGCGCATCGCCGAGCGCGCCGCCCAGCAGGCATCCGCGCACCCGGCTGCGGAAGTCCTGCTGCTCGGTGCGGCCCCAGAGGGGAGTGGTTGATGCGCTCATGGCGAAGCACTCTAATTGAATCGGTTCCGGAGTGGCTCCGTCAGCCGGGCGGCCTGCGCTCGCGGACCAGCCATGGGAGCCCCCGCGACCTGCTCCTCCGGCAGCGGGGGCCCGGCCTCGGGGGCGGTATTCAGCGCTGCTGCGCCGGGAGATGGCGGACGAAGTCCAGTAGCAGGGTGCAGAACGCCGCGGGCTGTTCCAGCGGCGCGAGGTGCCCTGCGGCGGGGATGACCACAGTCCGGCCCGCGTCCAGGTCGCGGGCCAGTCCCTCGCCACCCTCGAAGAAGTCAGGCATGTCGTGTTCACCCACGCCGACCAGGGCGGGAGCGGTCAGTCTGCGCAGCGCTGCCGTTCCTTCGCCGAGCGGGTCCGGGGCCGATGACGGCTCGCCGTGGGTGAGCTGTTCGGTCAGCCGGCCGCGCAGCATACGGGCCGCGTGAGCGCGTACTTCGTCGGTCGCGCCGGCCGAGGTCCACGCCTCGACGCCGGCTGTCACCGCTGCGTCCAGGTCGCCGGCTGCGAGCGCCGCCCTTTCGGCGTCCCAGGCGGCTTGCAGACGGGGGGAGGCCGGCTGGTCGTGGGGGCGGTACCCGACGAGCACCAGACCCTCGACCCGCTCGGGTGCCGTGACGGCGGCCTGGAGCGCCACCAGGGCGCCGAGGGAGTTCCCGGCCAGGACGAAGCGGTCGGCGCCGAGGTGGTCGAGCGTGTCGAGCACATCCGTCCAGGGGGCCACCTCACGGTCGGCGGGTACCAGCGCATCGCCGTGGCCGGGCAGGTCCAGGGCGATGGCGCGCACGCCCGCCCCGGCGAGCAGCGGAAGGTGGGCGCCCCACATGGTGCGGTCGGTGGGACGGGCGTGCAGCAGCACGACGGGCCGGCCTCGGCCCGCCTCGTCGGAGGGAAGGAGCATGGCGAGCATCTTTTCTTCGGTGGAGACAGGGGGAATCGGAGAGGAGACGGGGGGAGACAGAGGAGAGACGGAGAGGGGAAAGCAGCCCGCTCACGGTGCAAAGGGGCGGCGGAGGCGGGGAGTTACCTATCGGAACTCTCCTTCCTCCGCAGGGGTGGTGGCCTGGCCCGGGGGCGCCTGACCCGTAGTGGCCTGATCCGTCGGGACCACTTCCTGTTCGGACAACCGGCCGAGCAGGACCAGGGCGTCGGCGGCGGCGCTGTCGGGTTCGGCGCTGTAGACGGAAAGGTGCTGCCCGGGGGCGCTGGTGACGGCGAGCGCCTCGAAGTGCAAACGCAGCTCCCCCACCCGTGGGTGCCGGAAATGCTTGTCCTCGTGCGTACGGGGACGGACCTCGTAGCGCGCCCACAGGCCCGTGAAGGCGGGACTGCGCACGCTCAGCTCGCCGACGACCCGCTCGATCCGCTCGTCCTGCGGGAACTGCGAGGAGGACGCCCGCAGATTGCCCACCGCAATACGCGCCGCGTGGTCCCAGTCGGCGTAGAACTCGCGCGCGAAGGGATCGAGGAAGATCATCCGCAGCAGGTTGTCGTACCGGGCGAAACCCCGGTACAGCTCACGCGCCATCGCGTTGGCCGCCAGCACGTCCTGCGCCGCCCCGACCACGAAGGCCGGCACATCACGCATGCCGTCCATCAGCCGCAGCAACTGCGGAGCGACGGTCGTCGCGGCAGCCGCCGTCCCGAAGACGGACAGACCCAGCCGGAAGAGATGGGCGGCCGCCGCGTCGTCCAGCCGCAGTGCCCCGGCGATCGCCCGCAGCACCTGCTCGGACGGATGCCGCTCGCGGCCCTGCTCCAGCCGGATGTAGTAGTCCGTGCTCATCCCGGCCAGCAGCGCCACTTCATCACGCCGCAGCCCCGGCACCCGCCGCGGCCCGTCGTCGATCAGGCCGACATCCGCCGGCGCGACCGCCGCACGACGGGCACGCAGGTAGTCACCGAGCTCGTTCTCGCTTTCCATGACGGCCACGCTAATCGCGGACGGCCGCAGGGGCGTGGGTGCGCTGCACCCACCCGGGTGTGACGGCCGGGCCCCATCCCGGGTGGCCGCAGCGCACCCTCCAACACCTGCGGCCGGCTCGCAGCGCCGGCGCTATTGACCAGTCACCGCGCCGCCGCCGACGCGGGCCGTGACCCGTGGATGTACTGGTCGGCCCAGGCGCTGATGATGTGGGCGGCTCGCTGCGCCTGTCCCCGTGCGGTCAGGAGATGGTCCGCTCCTTCGAGCGAGACGAAACTTCGCGGGTGCCGTGCCTCGCGGAAGATCTCCCCGGCGTTGTCGATGTCGACGGTGTCGTCGGTGGGTGAGTGCAGGACGAGCAGCGGCAGGTTCAACTCGCCTATCCGCTCGCGCAGACGGGCACGGCGGACGTCTTCGACGAAGGCGCGCTTGAGGACCAGGGTCCTCCCGCCGACGAACCACTCGTGCGCCCCCTCACTGAGTACGCGATCCAGGACCGCGTCGTACTGCCGCTCGACGTGGCTGGGGTCGACAGGCGCCCCGATGGTGGCGAGCGCCCGGACGCCGGTGGCCTCGGCCGAGGCGGCCAGGGCGGCGGCGCCTCCCCATGAGTGCCCCACCAACAGGTCTACTGGAGTCCCCCGCTCCGCCATCAGAGCCGCCGCACGGATCGTGTCCTGGACCTTGACGGTGAAGGAACCGTCCCCCCAGTCACCGTCCGAGTCTCCGATCCCGAGGTTGTCGTAGCGCAGCATTCCGATCCCTTCGCGTGCCAGCTGTTTGCTGACGCGCGAGGCGGCCGGCGAGTCCTTGCCGAGTGTGAATCCGTGCACGAAGAGCCCCCAGCCTCGGATCTCGCCCTCCGGCAGGTCGATCGCTCCTGCCAGTTCGGGGCCGACGGTGCTCTGGAATCTCACTTTTTCGGACATGTTGTGCTCACCTAGGCATGGACTGTTCGTGGGGCAGGGGAGACGAGGGCGACACCGGTGCTGCCGGGCGCCACGCACGTGACCGGGCAGGAGTCGTGACCGGCCAGGAGTGCGGGGAGCGCGATGCTTGTCGTTGTCGGCGCGTCACACGGCGGGCCGCTGAACGGAGGCCGGCTTCTGAACGGAGGCCGGGTTGGCCGCGAGCAGCGCGGTGATCTCATCGGCGAGGTGCGGGCCCAGCTCGCCCCAGCCGTCCTTGTAGCCGTAGACGCCGGCCAGCGTGCGGGCTTCGTAGTCGCCGTTCATGATCTCGATGTCGCCGGCCGTGATGAGCGCCGGGTGGGCGACGCCGACGGCCGCCGACACCTTCATCAGCTCCTTGCGCAGGGCGCGCAGGTAGACAGCGGCCCGGGTGGCCTTCGAGGTCGGGTCGAGACCGCGGGCCAGCCGCGGGTTCTGGGTCGCGACACCGGTGGGGCACTTGTCGGTGTGGCACTTCTGCGACTGGATGCAGCCGATCGACAGCATCGCCTCACGAGCCACGTTGATCATGTCGGCGCCCAGAGCGAAGGCGACCGCGGCGTTCTCGGGCAGGCCGAGCTTCCCGGAGCAGATGAAGGTCAGGTCGTCGGTCAGCCCCAGCTCGGCGAAGGTTCCGTAGACCCGGGAGAACCCCATCCGGAACGGCAGCGACACCGAGTCGGCGAAGGTCAGCGGCGCCGCCCCGGTGCCGCCCTCGCCGCCGTCGATGGTCACGAAGTCGACGCCACGGTCACCACGCGCCATCAGCGTGGCCAGCTCCTGCCAGAAGTCCATCTCCCCCACCGCGCTCTTGACCCCGACCGGCAGACCGGTCTCGGTGGCGAGCAGTTCGACGAAGTCGAGCATCGAGTCGACGTCGCTGAACGCGGTGTGCCGCGAAGGGGACGCGCAGTCCTTGCCGAGCGGAATGCCACGGATCTCGGCGATCTCCGGGGTCACCTTCGCACCCGGCAGCATCCCGCCAAGACCCGGCTTGGCGCCCTGGGAGAGCTTGATCTCTATCGCCTTGACCGGGGCGCCGGCGACCACTGCCTTGAGCTTGTCGAGGTTGAAGCTGCCGTCCTCGTTGCGGCAGCCGAAGTACGCCGTACCGAGCTGAAGGATGAGGTCGCCGCCGTTGCGGTGGTACGGCGAGAGACCGCCCTCCCCCGTGTTCTGCATCGCGCCCGCCAGCGCCGCCCCCTTGTTGAGCGCCGTGATCGCCGCGCCGGAGAGCGACCCGAAGCTCATCGCGGAGATGTTCACCACACTCGCCGGCCGGAACGCCTTGGCGCGCCCGCGCGGCCCGCCCAGCACCTTGGCCGATGGCAGGGGGGCCTGCGGGTCATGCGCGTCGGGCAGCGCGCCGGCGAACGTGCGCTGCTTCACATAAGCGTGACCCTGCGTGTGCTCGACGTCATTGTCGGTGCCGAACCCGAAGTAGTTGTTCTCCTCCTTCGCCGACGCGTAGATCCAGGTGCGCTGGTCACGGCTGAACGGACGCTCTTCGTCGTTGGAGGTCACGATGTACTGCCGCAGCTCCGGCCCGATCGTCTCCAGCAGGTACCGGGCGTGCCCGATCACCGGGAAGTTCCGGAGCAGCGCGTGCTTCTTCTGGACGAGGTCGCGGGCTGCCACCAGCGCCAGTGCTGTTGCGGTGGCGGCGGCGATGCTCCGGGCGCGCATGAACGTTCCTCTCGTCGATGCTCGATTCCATCGCCATGCGGTGGACGTCGTCGTGTCCTGTCGTGCCGGGCGCTGAGCGGTCGGCCCGTCCAAACGGGCTTCAGCGGGCTTCAGCGTCCGTCGGGAACACGGAACGTAATATTAGAGACCCGCATGGACGGGTCTGTGGTCAGGGTTGCCGGGCGGTCGGCGCTGGGCTGAGCCGCTACAGGCCGAATCCGCCCTGCTACGCGCCGACCGCTCCCTCCACCATGGGCGTTCAGCCGTGCCCGTTTCTCGTGGGTCCCGACGGACGCTGGATCACCGGCCAGAACATCCGGGCAACGGACGGCCTCGACTGAGACCCCGCGCACCCGGTCACTCCTTGCCCTCGATCCGCCCGCCCCTGCTGTACGCGATCCGGAGCACGTCCCCGAGCGACTCGGTGGCCCGGGTGAGCGCGAACCGTACGGCCCGCTCCCCCGCCGCCCGATCCGCCAGGACGGCACGCGAACCGGCGAGCACCACTTCCGCCGAGTCCATCTGCTGTTCCTCCAGATCGTCGGCCAGCCGGGACAGCAGGCTGCGCGGGTCGTCCGTGCTGAGGTAACACGGCATGCCCTCGGGGGTGGTCCACGGCAGCAACCGGAGCAGGGAGTCGGGCATGGTCAGCGCCTCACAGGGGGAATCGGAGGTTCGGCTCTTGGCTGAGGAGCGGCGATTACCGTTCGTGTCCCGATGATTACGTCCTGGCCCTACGCTCGGAAAGGGACGCGCGATTGCCTTCGCGCACGGCAACAGGAGGGGATCGATGACCGAACTCGCCGAGGCGGAAGAGGAGTCGGGGCGCGCGGCACTGGGACGTGCGCTGCGGTACCTGCGCGAGAAGGCCGGCCTGACGCTGAGCCAGCTGGCAGCCGAGACACGGTACGACAAGAGCTACCTGTACCGGCTGGAGGTGAGCCAGCGGCTGTCCAAGCTCGCGGTGATGGAGGACCTGGACCGGTATTACGGGACCGGGGGGCTGCTGGTACAGCTGTGGAAGGTGGCGCGGAGGGAGGTGTTCAAGGACAAGTACAAGGAGTTCATGCGGCTGGAGCTGACGGCTCAGATCATGCACAAGTTCACGCTGGGCATCCCCGGGCTGCTACAGACCGAGGCTGTGGCCCGCGCTCTGTTGTCCGGTGATCAGGAAACAGAGAGAGAAGCGGAGCAGGTGGAGGAGCAGGTCATAGCGCGCCTCGGGCGACAGCAACTGCTGTATCGCAACCCGGCTCCATCGGTCCGCATCATCATGGACGAGTACGCGCTTCGGCGCCCGGTCGCCAACCCTGCGGTATGGGAAGAGCAACTGGAGCACCTCATCGGGGTGGCGGAGTTACCGAAAGTCTCCCTCCAGATCCTCCCCCTCTCCGCAGGGGCCCATCACTTCATGCAGGGCTCCCTGACTCTGCTCTGGCAGGAAGATGGGAGCGCCGCTGCCTACACGGAAGGCAATCGGTGCGCGGAGTTGATGGAAGATCCGGCTGATGTGGCACGCGCCCGCCTGTCTTACGATCGGCTGCGAGATCTGGCGCTGCCCCCGTCCGACTCCATTGACTTCATCAAGGGCGTCCTGAAGGAGTACAGAGGATGAAGCGCACACACGACCTCTCCATCGCGACCTGGCTCAAGTCGAGTTACAGCGACGGAGGCGACAACAACTGCGTCGAAGTCACACACGACTACCCGGGCATCATCCCCGTACGCGACAGCAAGACCGCCCCCACCGGCCCGGCGTTGATCTTCCCCGGCACGGCCTGGACGACCTTCATCCAGAACGTACGGGAGGAAGCGCGGTAGCCGGTGGTCGGCAGAGCCTCGAACGTCAACCTCACGCAAAAATAAGGCAGATGCCATGGACGACCACATTCGAGAAGTATTCGACTTCATCGCCTTCACCGCCCGTCTGCGGGAAGTTGACCGGCACAACAATGCCACCTCGGCCAGGAAGGAGAGCGTGGCCGAACACTCATGGCACCTGGCACTGGTCAGCTGGATCCTGCACCGCGAGTTCGAAAGAGAATGCGGCCACTCCCTCGACCTGGAGAAAATGCTCAAGTTGTGCCTGATGCACGACCTCGTGGAAATCGACGCGGGTGACCCGTCGGCCTGGACGGCCCAGCACAACAAGGACAAGGCCCGGATCGAGGAGGAGGTGGCCCAACGGCGGTTCTCACCGCTCCCGGCCGGGCTCGGCGCCGAGTTCCTCGGCCTGTGGCACGAGTACGAGGAAGGGCAGACGCCCGAGTCCCGGCTCGTACGCGGAGTGGACCGGCTCAACCCCGCGCTGATGCGGTTCCTCACCGGTCAGGGCTGGCAGGACGTCGGCGCCGATGCTGAGGCCCTGGACCGACTCCAACTGCCCCGCGTCCAGGTGAGCGAGACCCTCACCGCCCTGTATCAGGAGATCAGGGAATCGGCAGTGGCCCACGGGATGCTCACCCCGGCGCCCTGACCGAAACCCCCGCCGGATCGCCTTCGTGAGGTTCGCCCGCCGACCGCTCAGCGCGCCGCAGCGCCGAACCACTTCGGCAGCGCGCTGAGCAGTTCCTGCTGGTCCTCGCCGACCCACGCCACATGGCCGTCCGGCCGCAGCAGCACGGCAGGCGCGTCCAGTTCCTCGCTGACGTCGGCGACATGGTCGACCCGGTCCGTAAAGCCCTCAACCGAGAGCCGGCCGGTCTGGTCCAGCAGCAGGCCGCGGCCCGCGTGCATCAGCCCGTACAGCCGGCCGCCCTTCAACTGCACGTCGCGCAGGCGGCGGCCGAGGAGCTCGTGGCCCTCGCCGAAGTCGTAACGGATCGCTGTCGCGATGAGTTTCTCGGTCAGGAGCCGGTTGACGTCGTCGAAGTCCATCAGTTCCGACACCAGTCGGCGCACCGCCTGGGCGCCCGGCTCAGTGGACATCAGCTCCATCTGGGCGCGGGTGTTGTCCAGTACGTCGGCCGCCACCGGACGCCGTTCGGCCTGGTAGCTGTCGAGCAGCCCATCCGGCGCCCAGCCGTTGATCTCGGCTGCCAGCTTCCAGCCGAGGTTGAACGCGTCCTGGATACCGAGGTTGAGGCCCTGCCCGCCGGTCGGCGGGTGGATGTGCGCCGCGTCCCCGGCCAGCAGCACGCGGCCGGTCCGGAAGCGATCGGCAAGCCGGGTGGCGTCGCCGAAACGGGAGAGCCAGCGCGGCGAGTGCGCGCCGAAGTCGGTGCCCGCGACGGCCCGCAGCTGCTGCTTGAACTCGTCGAGAGTCGGCGGGGTACGGTCCTCGGCCAGCCCATCGGCGGGCACGACGACGCGGTACACCCCGTCCTCGACCGGCCCCAGACCGAACCGGAGCTGGGTCTTGCGGACCTCGGCCATCACGGCGTCCACCGTCTCCTGCGGAGCGGTCACCTCCATCTCGCCGAGCAGCGTCTCGACCCTGGTGGGCTCACCGGGGAAACCGATGCCGAGCAATTTACGCACCGTGCTGCGGCCGCCGTCGCAGCCCACCACATAGCGCGCACGCAGCTGTGTGCCTCCCCCGGCGGCTACGCCCCCACTGCCCAGCTCGACGGTCACGCCCTCCCCATCCCCGTCTTCGGACTGGCTCAGCCCGACCACCTCGCAGCCGCGCCGGACCTCGGCGCCGAGCTCGGTGGCGTGCTCGGCCAGCAGGCGGTCGGTGATGGGCTGCGGGATGCCGAGGACAAACCCGTGGGCGGTGTCCAGCCGGCTGGGGGCCGGCTTGCGAATGGCGGCGAAGAAGCCGCCGAGCGGGTACTTCTTGCCCTCCGCGAGGAACCGCTCCAGCAGGCCGCGCTGATCCATCACCTCGATGCTGCGCGCGTGCAGGCCGAGTGAGCGGACATATCTGGCCGGCTCCGGCTCCTTCTCCAGCACGAGCACCTGTACGCCGTGCAGCCGCAACTCGGCGGCGAGCATCATGCCGGTCGGTCCACCACCGGCGACGATCACATCGATCATCAGAACCCCCAATTTCGCGCACACTGAATTCCTTGAAGCCGGATCCCCGGGTTCTGGCTTCGAGCGGCGATTCTCCGTCATGACCGGGGCCTTGCCGCAAGGCCCCCTGTGCGCTATACGTTAAGAAGGGCAAGGAGTGCGCATTCCTCCTCCCCCTCATCCCCCCTTCCTCTCCTGGCGTCGCGGGCGACCACGGACGCCCCGGACGCGAGAGCGACTACCCGCCGGGCAGTCCGACCGTCGACATCGCATCGACTCACCCGGAATGCTGGGCTTCCACTGAGCGCCGACGCCCCGTCACCCTCGCTCCCCACGCGGACCATCGATCACCGCGGGGACCGAGTGCCCGGGGTGACCCTGCTCGGCGACGCCTTCGTCGCCCGGGACGAGCAGGGCCGATGAGCCACTGAGGCGTGGCCCGCGCCTCAGTCCAGCACCGGCAGCAGCTCCGGGAGGTGCCCGTCCGAGGCGCGGGCCGCCTGCATGCGTTCCTCCGGCACCGGCCCGTACAGCGTGTTCCGGGCGCGGGCCGGGCGGCCCGCCAGGTCGGCGATGGCGATGAGGTCCTGGATCGAGCGGTACGAACCGTAACTGGAGCCCGCCATACGGGAGATGGTCTCCTCCATCAGCGTGCCGCCCAGGTCGTTCGCACCGGAGCGCAGCATCTCGGCCGCCCCCTCCGCACCCAGTTTCACCCAGCTGGTCTGGATGTTGGGGATGTACGGGTGGAGCAGCAGCCGGGCCATCGCCGTGACCGCGCGGTTGTCGCGGGCCGTCGGGCCCGGGCGGGCGATTCCGGCCAGGTACACCGGGGCGTTGGTGTGGATGAAGGGCAGCGTCACGAACTCCGTGAAGCCCTCGACCCCCTTGGCCAGCGCGGTCCGCTGGATCTCCGCCAGAGTGCGGAAGTGGCCGAGCCAGTGCCGGGGCTGGTCGACATGGCCGTACATCATCGTGGACGAGGAGCGGATGCCCAGTTCGTGGGCGGTCGTGATGACCTCGATCCAGGTCGCCGTCGGCAGCTTGCCCTTGGTGAGGACCCAGCGGACCTCGTCGTCCAGGATCTCCGCCGCCGTGCCGGGGATCGAGCCGAGGCCGGCCTCCTTCGCGGCGGTGAGCCACTCGCGGATGGACAGGCCGGTCCGGGTCGCGCCGTTCACCACCTCCATCGGGGAGAACGCGTGCACATGCATCCCCGGGACGCGCTCGCGCACGGCCCGCGCGATGTCGAAGTACGCCGTGCCGGGCAGGTCCGGGTGGATGCCGCCCTGCATACAGACCTCGACCGCCCCGACGTCCCATGCCTGAGCGGCACGGTCGGCGACCTGGTCCAGCGAGAGCGTGTACGCGTCGGCGTCCGTGCGCCGCTGGGCGAAGGCGCAGAAGCGGCAGCCCGTGTAGCAGACGTTGGTGAAGTTGATGTTCCTGGTGACGATGTACGTGACGTCGTCACCGACCACGTCCCGTCGCAGGTCGTCGGCGATCCCGGTGAGCGCGTCCAGTGCCGGGCCGTCCGCGTGCAGCAGGGCGAGCGCCTCGTCGTCGGTGAGCCGCGTCGGGTCCGCGGCCGCCTGGTCGAGTGCCTGCTTGACGTCGGTGTCGATACGGGACGGGACCATGCCGGGGGCCGCCTGCTCGCGCAGGGCGTCCCAGTCCCCGTACACCTCGTCGAAGTCGTCCCTGCGGTCGGACGTGCGGCCCTCGGTGTCGATGGTGGTGTGCAGGTCGGTGCGGCCGGTGGCGGTGAAGCCCTCGTCGGGCTCCTGCCAGGGCAGCCCCGACGGCTTGGCGCCCTCGCGGGCCAGACCGGTCTCAGGGTCGGCGAGCGCCCGCACGTGCGGCACGAGCCGGGGGTCGAGCCAGGGTTCGCCGCGCTGGATGAACTCCGGGTAGATCGTGAGCCGCTCACGCAGCTGGAAGCCCGCTCCCGCGGTCCGTTCGGCCAGCTCGTCGATGTGCGGCCAGGGGCGCTCGGGATTGACGTGGTCGGGCGTCAGCGGGGACACCCCGCCCCAGTCGTCGATCCCGGCACCGATGAGCAGCGCGTACTCGGCGTCGACCAGGTTCGGCGGGGCCTGGATGCGGGCGGACGGGCCGAGGAGGTGCCGGGCCACCGCGATGGCGGCGGCCAGCTCCTCCAGCTCGGCGTCGGGCATCGCGCGCATCGCCGTGTCGGGCTTGGCGCGGAAGTTCTGGACGATGACTTCCTGGATACCGTGGTAGGAGCGGGCGACCCGGCGCAGCTCGAAGAAGGCGTCGGCGCGCTCCTCGTACGACTCGCCGATCCCGATCAGTACCCCAGTCGTGAAGGGGACGTTGGAGCGTCCGGCGTCCTCCAGGACGCGCAGGCGTACGGCGGGCTCCTTGTCGGGCGAGCCGTGGTGCGGGCCGCCCGGCTCGCTCCACAGCCGGGTCGCCGTGGTCTCCAGCATCATGCCCATCGAGGGGGCGACCGGCTTGAGCCGCTGGAGGTCGGTCCAGGACATGACGCCCGGGTTGAGGTGCGGCAGCAGGCCGGTCTCCTCCAGGACCCGGATGGCCATGGCGCGTACGTAGGCCAGGGTGTCGTCGTACCCTTCGGCCTCCAGCCACTCACGCGCCTCGGGCCAGCGCTCCTCCGGCCGGTCGCCGAGGGTGAACAGGGCTTCCTTGCAGCCGAGCTCGGCGCCCTGGCGGGCGATCTCCAGCACCTCGTCGGGCGACAGGTACATGCCGTGGCCCGCGCGCCTGAGCTTGCCGGGCACGGTCACGAACGTGCAGTAGTGGCACTTGTCCCGGCAGAGCCGGGTCAGCGGGATGAACACCTTGCGGGAGTACGTGATGACTCCGGGCCGCCCGGCCGCCTCCAGACCGGCGTCCCGCACGCGCGCCGCCGATGCGGCGAGGTCGCGCAGGTCGTCGCCGCGCGCCTGGAGGAGGACGGCAGCCTCGGCCGCGTCGATGGCCACACCGTCCCTGGCCCGCCTGAGCGCGCGGCGCATGGCATTTGCGGTGGGTGCTGCGGGCTGCGGATCAGTCATGGACCGAGCATACGAGCGCGATTTCGCACTGTCTGCGGCGCCCGGCAAGCGGTGACGTGCTGTTATGCCAGGTGACCCACGGGGGCCACGGCGGCGGCCGGACCGCACGGCCGACCGCACGGGCCGCCAACTCCTCACGGGCTCCCGTTAATTCGAGTGATCAGCAGCAGACGGCCCCTGTACGGTGAGGGCACTTCATGCACCTCCCGGTGCGCAGGCCGTGGTTACTTCTTTGGGTGAAATGCCTTCGGGCATGCGGGCTCGATACCCGCAGAACCACAGCCCCGGTTCCGGCACACGTTCGGCGGCCTCACCGGCCAGGCGTTCCGCACGATCCCGCTCATCGAGTCGGGGCGCGACGCCAAGTGGCCCTGGGAGTAGGGGCGCCCGTTCCTTCGGCTACTCCCCGGCGATCCCCCGCACCCCCTTCCACGAAGGCTGCCGGAGAATCCCGTCGCGGGTCAGCTCCGCGTACCGCACCTCGCCCTCCAGGAGGGGCAGCACCCAGTGGACCCCTGCCAGTGACTGGGGCTGGGGCTGGGGTGCACCCGCCGCGAAGGGCGAGGTGTCGGCGGCGGCGGCCGTGAGGAGCGGCAGCAGGAAGCGACGTTGGTCGGTGGACAGGCCGGATCCGACGGCGCCGGCGTAGCGCAGGCCGCCGGGTCCGGGCATACCGACGAGCAGGGAGCGGGGCTCACCGCGGGTATCGGCCAGCCAGCCGCCGATCACGACGTCGGCCGATGGACGGAACTTCACCTTGATCCAGTCCGGGGACCGGCGGCCGGGCTGATAGCGGGAGGTCAGTCGCTTGAGGATGACGCCTTCCAGCTGCTGGTCACGGGTCCAGCGGATCCCGGCCGACGCGTTGTCCAGCCACGCGGGCGGTACGGCGACCGTGCCGTCGGCGGGGAGGTCGAGGCTCTCCAGCAGCCGGCGGCGTTCCAGGTACGGGAGGCCGGTCACCGGCGTGCCGTGGTGAACCAGGACGTCGAAGAGCATGAGAGTGACGGGGGTCTGTACGCGTGCGGCCCGGATCCGCGCCGGTCCGGCGAGCGTCATCCGCTGGTGGAGCCTGCTGAAGGACGGCAGACCCGCCGGGTCCAGGGCGACGACTTCCCCGTCCAGGACCACGGGCGCGTCGGCCACGAGCCCGGCCAGCGACGCGATTTCCGGGTATCGGGCGGTGGCGTCCGCCCCTGAGCGGGCCCGCACCGCCACCTCGCCGCGTACGTCGACGTGTGTGATGAGGCGCATCCCGTCCCACTTGACCTCCGCCGCCCAGCCGCTGAGGTCGCTGGGCACCGGGGCCTCGCCCGCCAGCATCGGAGCAAGCCTGCCTGGCTGGTCAGCCACTGTGGATCCCGGCAGTACGGCGTGTACCGGCCCGGCGGGTCACCCCGGCGGGGGTCACCCGGGCGCCGGTCACCCCGGAGCGGGTCACCCGGGCGCCGGCCACAGATCGGGACCGCCGCCGTGCCACTCGATGAGCGACGTGGTCGGGATCTCCGCTTCGTCGATGCCCTCCAGCCCGGCCACGCGCAGCAGGTCGGCTACATCCCTCCGACTGTGGGCCACGCCGAGGGTCTCCGTACCGGCTCGCACGCGACGCCCGCCTGACGGGTCCGGCGGGTAGACAATGACCGGCATCTTCATAGCTCCAGCGTGCTCCTGCTCCGCCGTTCCGGCACCCCGGGAGGGCGGCGCCCTCGCGGGGGCGCGGCATCGTCAGCGCTGCGCCAGCAGGTCGCGCAGTTCGGCGGCGAAGAGCTGCTCGGGGTCGATTCCCATCCCGGTGAAGTGGCCGGCGAGTTCCAGCGACAGGATGCCGTGCAGCCGGGTCCAGACGGCCAGGGCCCGGCGGAGGGCCGCAGGCGGGGCGGGGTGGCCGTGCGCCCACTCCCGGTGGTCTTCGAGGTGGGTCTCGAACGGCGTCGGCGGGTTGCCGGAGGGCAGCGCGGCGCAGGCGTCGAGCAGGGTCGCCATGATCTCGGAGGCGATGGCGGTGATGTCGTCGGGCGCGTGGTAGCCCGGGACGGGGGTGCCGTACACGAGGAAGTAGCGGTGCGGGTCGTCCAGGGCCCAGGCGCGCATCGCGTGCGCCGCCGCGGCGAGGTCCGGCTCGGTCTCGGAAGCGGCACGGACAGTGTCCGCGAGGCTCCGGTACGCCTCCCTGACCAGCTCGGTGATCAGCTCGTCGCGGCCGGCGAAGTACCGGTAGAGCGCGGGTCCGCTCATGCCCATCTGCTTGGCGATCGCGTTGAGCGAGAGCGCGGACGTCCCCGCCGTGGCGATCTGCTCCCAGGCGTGCTGCTTGACCTCCGCGCGGACCTGGGCGCGGTAGCGCTCGCGCGGGGTCGTCGGGTCCGGTACCGCCACCGGCCTGCCACCTCTCGTACCTTTGCGCACCTTTACGACTACAGCCGCACGGTCGGTTAGAGGCTATCAGGAAGGTTATCCACGCTCTCGTTCCTCTCGACGCCCTCGCCGCTTTCGACGCTTTCGACAGAAACAGCTCGGACGCCTCGGGAAGCAGCAGCTCAGACGCCCTCGAACTTCATCGACACAGCACCCTGGGGCGTCCGGCGGCAGACCGAGACCTTGCCCCAGACCTCGCCCTTCGGCTCCTGCAGAAGCGTGAGCGGCACCGGCTCCGCGGGGAGATCCAGGTCGTCGTCGGAGACGATCTGCGTGCGCAGGACGCCCGAGCAGCCGTGCGCGGAGAAGGCGAGCGTGGCCGCCACAGGCAGGAGGTGGCTGTGGACGACCAGTACCGCCTGTCCGCTGTACTTCGGTTCGTGGAGCACACCCACCAGCTTCCGCCCGGCCGCCCGCCACCGCACGTCGGAGAACCCGTCGGCCCCTCCCCGTACGCGCATCCGCCACGGAGGGCGCTCAGGTGGCCAGATACGGGGCGTACTCGTCCAGCACCTTCAGTATCGACGCCTCGTCCGCAGAGGGCAGTTGGAGCACGGCCTCCTCGATGCCCAGCTCCGCGTAGTGCGCCAGTTTCCCGGGGGTCGGCAGCACGGCGTACGGGACGACGTGGAGCGACGCCGGGTCGCGGCCCGCGTCCTGCCAGACCTGACGCAGTACGGGCATCGACTCACCGAGCCCCCGGCCTCCGATCGGCATCCAGCCGTCCGCGTACTCCGCGATGTACCCGAAGAGCTTCGGCCCGGCGGCCCCGCCGATCAGGGTGCGCACACTGCCACCCCGCGGTTTCGGATGGGCCTCGCTGGCCCGTACGGAGCCGAACTCACCCTCGTACGAGGTCGGTTCGGCCGCCCAGAGGGCGCGCATCAGTGCCACCCGGTCCCTGCCCTGCTCGCGGCGGCGCGTCCACTCCACCCCGTGGTCGGCGGCCTCCTCCTTGTTCCAGCCGAAGCCGAGACCGAGCGTGAAGCGGCTGCCCGAGAGATGGTCGAGGGTCGCGATCTGCTTGGCCAGGCCGATCGGGTCGTGCTGGGCGATGAGCGTGACGCCCGTGCCAAGGGCAAGGGTCTCCGTCACCGCGGCGGCCTGCCCCAGCGCGACGAACGGGTCGAGCGTCCTGCCGTACTCGGCGGGCAGTTCACCTCCCATCGGCCACGGGGTGGACCGCTCGACCGGGATGTGCGTGTGCTCGGGCAGATAGAGACCGGCGAACCCGCGCTGCTCCAGCTCCCGTGCCAGCCGTACAGGGGTGACGGTCCGGTCGGTCAGAAAGATCGTGGTGCTCAGCCGCATGACATCCGCCCTCATTCGCGCTCGTGTATCCGTGCCGTGGCCGCAGAGGTTATGGCGTACAGGGCGAGAATCCGAGCGCCGTGTCACGGTCTCCGGCCCGCCCCCTTCCCTTCTCGCCCGGTTCACGGCTGAATACCAGGGTTCAGCTGCACCCCTCGTGTCCCCCACGACCCCTGGAGCCGTTGGCATGAACCCTGGAGACCCGACCCCCGGCGAGCTGGGCCGGCGCGGACTGCTGGTGACGGGAGCAGCCGCCGCGCTTACGTTGGGAAGCGTGAGCTTCGCGAGCGCGGCGGACGGCGGTGGCGGCGCACCGCAGGGCGGCAGCCGGGGCGGCGCGGCACCGGCAGGAGGCACACCCCCGGACCGGACGAGGACCGTGCGCGGCACTCTGCCGCCCGGCTCGCCGGACTACGTCTATCTGCCGGTGGACGTTCCGGAAGGGGTCTGCGAGCTGGTGGTCTCGTACACGTACGAGAAGCCGGCCGTGCCCGCGGGGACCCAGGGCAACGCCCTGGACATCGGTGTCTTCGACGAGCGCGGTACCGACCTGGGCGGGGCGGGGTTCCGCGGCTGGTCGGGCGGCGCGCGCAGCGAGTTCTTCATCCGCGGGGACGCGGCGACCCCCGGTTATCTGCCGGGCCCGGTACGCGCGGGACGGTGGAACATCGCGCTCGGCCCGTACACCACGGCCCCCGACGGACTCCCGTACACCGTCACCATCACCCTGCGCTTCGGGCCGACGCCCGAGACGCCGAACCCGGTGTATCCGCCGGTACGCGCGAAGGGGCGCGGGCGCGCCTGGTACCGGGGCGACTGCCACATCCACTCCGTGCACTCGGACGGCAGGCGCACCCCGGCCGAGATCGCCGCACTGGCCCGGGCGGCGGGGCTGGACTTCATCAACACCAGTGAGCACAACACGAGTTCAGGGCACCGCGCGTGGGACGGGCTGTGGGGCGACGAGCTGCTCATCCTGACCGGCGAGGAGATCACCACCCGCAACGGCCATGTGCTGGGCATCTCCACCGACCACGGCACCTGGGTGGACTGGCGCTACCGCGCCCGGGACAACCGCTTCGGCCACTACGCCCGCGAGATCCGCCGCGCGGGCGGCCTGGTCGTCCCGGCCCACCCGCACGCGACCTGCATCGGCTGCAACTGGAAGTTCGGCTTCGGCGAGGCGGACGCGGTGGAGGTGTGGAACGGCCCCTACACCCCGGACGACGAGGTGTCCGTGGCGGACTGGGACAACACCCTGGTCAGCGGCGCGGGCTGGACCCCGGCGATGGGCAACAGCGACGCCCACAAGGACCCCGACCGGATCGGCACCCCGCAGACGGTCGTGCTGGCGGACGACCTCAGCAGGGACGCCGTCCTGGCGGGCATCCGCGCGGGTCGCTCGTACATCACCGAGTCCTCGGCGATCTCACTCACTTTCGGCGCCACGGGCGGCCGCGCGGCCCACGCGGGCATCGGCGACCGCCTCCGGGTGGCCGCCGACACCCCGGTCACGGTCCGCCTCGATGTCACCGGCGCCCCCGGCTGCACGGCGAACTTCGTCACGGACCAGGGCACGCTGTACACGACACCGCTGCCCAAGTCGGGTGCGGGCACGGTGGAATGGCGCACGACACCGGCGTACGCCACCTATGTACGCGCGGAGATCCGGCACGCCCCGGCGGCGGCCGGGCTGCCGGGGGCGCTGGCCGCGCTGACCAATCCGGTGTTTCTGGGGAGGTGAGGGCGAGGAGTGCGTGACCGCCGGGGCAAGCAGCGGTTCGCGTGCCCCCGCACAGCCTCACGGTGCAGCCTCCATCACCTCGCGTGCCCGCCGGGCGAACTTCTCCCGGCTCACCTCCACCGCGTCCACTGCGCGTTCGAGGCCGGTGCGGTAGTCGTCGTCCGGCAAATCTCCCTGAAGAACCCGCTCAAGGTAGGTCCGCAGGGACCGCACGTCCGACCACACGTTCACGGCCGCCACGGCCACGGCCTCCGGCCCCATGAGGTCGAGCCGTGCCTGTGACTTGTAGAGGGTGTGCACCGCGGTGCCGAGTTCCTCGACGGCCTCGCGCAGCGCGGGTGCCGGTGGCGGGCTGTCCCGGACGGTGGCCGGTACGCCGTCCTGGTGGGCGATGCGGTGCAGTACGGCGTCGACCGGCTCCGCGGCCTCAATGAAGGCGAGGTACACCTCGCGGCGTTCGCTCCTCAGCTCCCGGCCGTGCTCGGCCGTTCCTTGGTCGCGCGCCAGACGCCGGGCCGCCGTGGATGTCAGCCACGCGGTGCACAATGTGCCGAGTACGCCCACCCCCGCCCCGGCGAGGGCTGCCCATGCCTGATCCATGCGCCCATCCTTCTGCGGTCGGCCCCCGCACGAGTCCGTTTCCGCGGATCCGGCGGCCTCCCGGGGCGTGTCCGTCGGAACGATCCCGGTTCACGGAGCCGGAGGACGAACGAGAGGATTCAGAGTGTCGGACCGCGGGCCTAGACTCGGAAGAGTCGTCCGCACGTCACCCCGAGGGCGACCACGGGCCATGCTTGGAGGGCGAGCAGGTGACCGCGACCTCATCACACCCGTCGGGCGATCCGGCGGATGACCCGGCAGAGCGGTTCGCCTCGGAGTTACGGGCCCTGCGCCACTCGGCAGGTGGCCCGGCCTACCGTCAGATGTCCGCGCGTACGGGCCAGTCGTCCAGTGCATTGTCAGCAGCCGCCCAGGGCGGGCAACTGCCTCCCCTGGACGTGGCCCTGGCCTACGCCGAGGCCTGCGACGGGGACCGGGCGGAGTGGGAACGGCGGTGGCGGGCGGCGAGGGCCGAGGTCGTCATGACGCCCACATCAGCGACGGCACCGGCGCCGCCGTCGACATCGCCGACGGCGGCGCCGGGTCGTCGGTGGGCTGTCGGCGCTGCTGTCGGCGCCGGCGTGCTCGTATTGGCAGTCGTCGGCGGCGTACTCGCGAGTCGGCCGGGGCACAAGCCGCCACCCTCGGACGTGGCCGCGGCCTCCCGCTTCTTCACCGGGGACGACGTCTTCAACCAGCGGCATCCGCGGTCTCATCCGGCGCCCAAATCCGCCGAGTTGGTCGATGATCTGCTCACCCCGGGCCGGGCGCAGTTGTCCACCGGCACCGCCGGCCTTCCGGTGTACCGGGCCACTTCCACCACCCCGACCTTCACGGTCACCCCGCGCGAGCACATCGGTAGCTGGGGGCCCGACCCGTTCAAAGGCGTCGCTTTCCCCTGGGACACGTCGTGGAAGGCGCCGAAGCGCGAATGGACGGTGGTGATCACACCGGACGGGCGGGCATTGGAATGCTGGCGGATCAAGGTGCAGGGCGGCAGGCCGAGCTGTGAGTGGGGTGCCGTGTCCGACACCCGCCGTGCGTCGGGCGTCAGGAAGGGCCAGGCCACCGGCAGCGGCCTGTCGCGGCTCGCGGGAATGATCACCCGCGCGGACTGGAAGGCCGGCCGTATCGATCACGCCCTGAGCTTCGGCGCCCCTGACAACAACGGCCAGTACGTCTTCCCGGCCGTGGGGAGCGACGGCCGGAGGAAAGGCCGTTGGCGCGAGGGGCAGTTCATCTGGCTCGATCCCGCGTACGACATCGACGCCGACACCACGCTCAAGCCGTACGAGCGGATGGTCGCGAAAGCACTGCAGGAGTACGGCGCTTTCGACGTCAAAAACGCCGATACGTTCAGCTTCATGTCCGAGTACGGATCGAAGCCGCCGGGCGACTCCACTGGCACGTACGCACCCCTCACCGGCATCAAGTTCGCGAAGTACCTGCGGGTCGGCATGGTCTCACCCGCGTCGTAGGAGGTGGCATCGCCCACAGGATCGGGCCGAGCGCTCGATTGCACGGTCTTGACGAGGTGTCCTGGTCCGCGTATGCATCGACCTCGTCAGCCTTCTTGCCACTGTCAGGACAGCCGGCGGTATCACCGCCCACCCCCGGCCCTGTGGGCCGGGGGAGGGCCGGCCCCCCCCTACCCCGGCCAGACGATCGACTGGAGTTCGCTGTACGCGTGCAGGGCGTACGAGCCGACGTCCCGGCCCACTCCGCTCTGCTTGAAACCACCGAACGGCGCCTCCATGTTCCGGCCGATGGTGTTCACCCCCACGCCCCCGGCCCGCAGTTGCGCCGCCACCCGGAACGCCCGTGCCACGTCGCCGGACCAGACGTAGTCGAGCAGGCCGTAGTCGCTGTCGTTGGCCAGCGCGATGCCCTCCTCCTCGTCGTCGAAGGGGACGACCACGACGACCGGGCCGAAGATCTCCTCGCGGACGACGCGCATGTCGTTGGTGCAGTCGGCCAGCAGCGTGGGCGCAGTGTAGAAGCCCTTCTCGAACGTCGGCCGTTCGCCGCCCGCGACGACCGTCGCGCCCTCCTTGCGGCCGAGTTCCACGTACGACTCGATCCGGTCCCGGTGGGCCGCCGAGATCACCGGTCCGACCACGGTGCCCCGCTCGCCCGGGTCGCCCACCTTCAAGTGCGCCATGTAGGCGGAAAGTTGCGAGACCAGGCGATCGTGGATTCCGCGCTGGGCCAGTACCCGAGTGGGCGCCGTGCAGATCTGGCCGCTGTAGAAGGAGAAGGTCGTGCCGATCCCGGACACCGCCGCTTCCAGGTCCGCGTCGTCGAAGACCAGCGCCGCTCCCTTGCCGCCCAGCTCCATCAGCTGCCGCTTCATACCGCGGCCGCAGACCTCGGCGATGCGCCTGCCCACCACCGTGGAGCCGGTGAAGCTGACCATGTCGACGTCCGGTGAGTCGACGGCCGCCTCGCCCACCTCCGTACCCGTCCCGCTCACCACGTTCACCACGCCGCGCGGCACGCCGGCCTCGGCCAGCGCCTCCGCCATCCGGAAGACGGAGAGGGGGTCCTGCGGGGCCGGTTTGACGACCACGGTGTTGCCCATGGCGAGTGCGGGCGCGATCTTGCCCGCCGGGTTGGCCCAGGGGTTGTTGTACGAGGTGATGCAGGTGACCACGCCCACCGGCCGACGGGCGGCGAGCGCCCCGAAGACGCCCGCCCTGCCCATCGGGCCCGCCTCGTTGATCTGCGGTGGCAGGCCCTGCTCGACCGGTTCCAGGGCGCCCTTCGCATAACGCCGGAAACGTGCCACCCCCACACCGACCTGCATACCGCGCGCGGTCCCCGTGGTGGCGCCGCTCTCCGCCTGGGCGAGCGCCGCGTACGGTAGGAACTCCCGCTGCATGATGTCGGCGGCCCGGCCGAGGATCGCGGAGCGCTCCTCCGGCGCCGTCCGCGACCAGCCCGCGAAGGCCGCGCGGGCGGCGGCGGCCGCCGCGTACACCTGCTCGCGGCTCGCTTCGGGCGCGGGCCCCACGCTCTCCTCGGTGGCCGGGTTGATCACGTCGTAGTGCCCGCCGTCCGGCACGACCCACTCGCCGTCGATGAACAGCCCCTGCTCCTGACGTGCGTTCACCCGCTGCTCCTGCCCTGCGTTCAACGGGTCGCCACCGTCCTGGTGTCGCGGCCGGACCGCAGCACTGTGCCCGGCACCGCGCCGGTGATCTTGTCGTCCCGGATGGTCTCGACACCGTTGACCCGTACCGACACGATGCCGATCGCCCGTGAGTCGAGGCGGGGGCTGTCGCCGGGCAGGTCGTGCACGAGCGTCGCCGGGCCCGCCGCGATCCGCTCCGGGTCGAACAGCACCAGGTCGGCGTGGAAACCCTCCTCGATCCGGCCGCGCTCGCGCAGCCCGAAGAGCTGGGCGGGGTCGTCGGTCAGCATCTTCACCGCCGCTTCGAGGCCGACCAGCTTGCGGCCGCGCAGGCAGTCGCCGATGAAGCGCGTCGTGTACGGGGCCCCGCACATCCGGTCCAGGTGCGCGCCCGCGTCGGAGCCGCCCAGCATGACGTCCTCGTGCTCCCAGGTCTTGCGCCGCAGCTCCCAGGAGTCCGGGTCGTTGTCGGACGGCATCGGCCAGAGCACGGTGCGCAGCTCGTCGTTGGCGCAGATCTCCACCAGGCAGTGGAACGGCTCCTGCCCGCGCTCGGCCGCGATGTCCTTCACCACCCGGCCGCTGAGCCCCTCGTTGGCCTCGGAGTAGGTGTCGCCGATGACGTACCGCCCGAAGTTGGCCAGCCGCCGGAAGACGCCCGCCTCCTTGCTGTTGGCGTGCCGCAGCATCTCCGCCCGTACGTCGGGGTCGCGCAGTTTCGCGATCCGCTCGGGCACCGGGAGCCCCAGGATGTCGCCCCAGCCGGGTATCAGGTTCAGCGCGCAGAACGTGCCGAGCGACATGTTCATCGGGGTCAGGATGGGCATCGTGAGGGCGACGATCCGGCCGCCCGCCTCGCGCGCGCGATCGCTGGCGCTGAGCTGGCGCGGTACGCGTTCGGGCACGGCGGCGTCGATGGTCAGGACGTTCCAGTTGAGCGGGCGGCCCGCTGCCGCGCTCATCCCTACGAAGAGGTCGACCTCCTCGTCGCTGAACTGATCGAGGCAGCCGGCCACGATCGCCTCGATCTGGGTGCCCTCGTGCTCACCGACCGCCTTGGACAGAGCGAGCAGTTCGGCCGGGCCGGCGTGCCGGGAGGCGACGGGTTCGCCGTCGCCGTCGGAGTGGGTGGACGACTGGGTGGTGGAGAACCCCCAGGCGCCCGCCTCCATCGCCTCGTGGAAGATCCGCAGCATCTCGGCGAGCTGTTCCTCGGTGGGCTGTCCCCCGATCGCGTCCGCGCCCATCACGTGCCGGCGCAGGGCGCAGTGGCCCACCATGAAGCCCGCGTTGACGGCCGTACGGCCGTCCAGAGCGTCCAGGTACTCGGCGAAGGTCGACCAGTTCCAGGGGGCGCCCTCTTCGAGCGCGACCAGCGACATGCCCTCGACCTTGGACATCATGCGACGGGTGTAGTCGGCGTCTCCCGGGTGGTCCGGATTGAGCGGGGCGAGGGTGAAGCCGCAGTTGCCGCCCGCGACGGTGGTCACGCCGTGGTTCATGGAGGGGGTGGCGTACGGGTCCCAGAAGAGCTGTGCGTCGTAGTGGGTGTGCGGGTCGACGAAGCCGGGGGCGAGCACGAGGCCCGTCGCGTCCTCGGTGGTCGCGGCGGGTTCGGTGACGGTGCCGGGCTTCGCGATGACGGCTATGCGGCCGGCTCGGATGCCGAGGTCCGCGACGTACGAGGGGGCACCGGTGCCGTCCACGACTGTCGCTCCGCGGATGAGGTGGTCGAGCATGTGGTCTGGTCCCTTCTCTTCTGTGGCTTCCGGGTCTTCTGGGCGAGCGGGGGGGCGGCGACCGGGGGCGACCGGGGGAACGGTCACTCGTTCCGTCCTCAATCGCCGGACGGGCTTGAAATGACCGCCGGCAGGGTGAGGCAGACCGGATGCGACCCCGGCACGGAGCGCCGGTTCCGCCCTCAAACGCCGGACGGGCTTGAAGTGACGGGCCGGGCGGGCTGGAAATGGCGCATGGCTCCGGCCGGTGTGTACGGGAAGGCCGCTCCCCCGTACACACCGGCCGGAACCGGACGGCAGCCGTCCGGGATGGAGCCGCCGTCCGCCCCGAGGTGACGGTCCGGCCTACGCGCCGGCCTGCCGGAAACGGGTCGTCCGGTGGACCGGGTCCGTGTCGATCTGCGGGATGACGTGTTCACCGATGAGCTTGATCGTGTTGAGCGTGTCCTCCGGCGAGATCCCGATCGGCAGCCCGAACGACAGCTGGTCCGCCCCCGCCTGCTCCCACCGCTTGCACTGCTGGAGCACCTCGCCGGGGTCACCGCAGATCATCAGCTCCTCCGCGATGAGCAGCTCGATGATCTCCGTGCTGTACTCGGGCAGCAGCTCGGGCCACTCGGGTATGCCCTCGGGCCTGGGGAACGTGTCGTGGTAGCGGAACAGCAGCGACTGCAGGTAGTTGAGGCCGCCGCTGACAGCGATCTCGACCGCCTTGTCGTGGGTCTCGGCGCAGATCGCGGTCGAGGTCACCATGACGTTGTCGTTGACGAAGGCGCCGATCGGCTCGGCCTCCTTCACCGCGTTCTTGTACGACTCGACGACCCACTCCATGTCCGAGACCTTCTGGACGCTGAACCCCAGCACCCCGAGGCCCTTCTTGCCGGCCATGGCGTACGAGGAGGGGGACCCGGCCGCGTACCACATGCCCGGGTGCGACTTCCCGTACGGCTTCGGCAGGATCTTGCGCGGCGGCAGGGACCAGTGCTTGCCCTGGAAGCCGACGTACTCGTCCTGGAGCCACATCTTGGGAAACTCGCCGATGGTCTCTTCCCAGATCTCCTTGGTGTGGTTCATGTCCGTGATGCCCGGCATGAATCCGAGGATCTCGTGACTGCCCGCACCGCGCCCCGAGCCGAACTCGAAGCGGCCCTCCGAGAGGTGGTCCATCATGGCCACCTTCTCGGCGACCTTGACGGGGTGGTTGACCGGTGCCAGCGGGTTGAAGATGCCGGATCCGAGGTGGATGCGGTCGGTCGCGTGCGCGAGGTAGCCGAGGAACACGTCGTTGGCGGAGAGGTGCGAGTACTCCTCCAGGAAGTGGTGCTCGGAGGCCCAGGCGTACTTGAAGTTGGACTTGTCCGCCTGGATGACGTACTCGGTCTCTTCCATCAGCGCCTTGTGCTCGGCCTCGGGATCGGCCTGGGCGCGCTTCTTCGGTACGTATCCCTGCACAAAGAGCCCGAATTCCAAAGGGGTTCACCGTCCCTAGGTCTTGCCGCTTTTCTGACACATCGTCAGATTGCGGTGAAGTCGACTGTGGCACCGCACGCGAGGAGCGTCAATACCTGACGGCCAGTCAGGTAGGCGGAGCGCGCGGGTGTGTACGTCAGAAGATGCCGTACGTCAGAAGATGCCGTACGTCAGAAGATGCTGACCCCGGCCAGCCAGCCGCCGTCGATGACGAACGGCTGCCCGGTGATGTACGAGGAGTCCTCGCCCGAGAGGAAGAGCGCCAGCCTGGCCACCTCCTCGGGCCTGCCCACCCGCCCCAGCGGCACGAGCTTCCGGTAGAGCTCGTCCAGGGCCGCCGACGACTCCGCCGGATCCGCGTCCGGGTCGAGCTGGGCGGGGTTGCTCATAGGGGTGTCGATGGCGCCCGGACACATCGCGTTGACCCGGATGCCCTTCGCCGCCAGCTCCATCGCGGCCACCCTGGTCAGCCCGACGATCGCGGCCTTGGTCGCCGCGTACGAGCCGACGAACGCCATCCCGGTCAGCGCGGTGTACGAGGCGGTGTTGACGATGGTCCCGCCGCCCGCCGCCCCGATCTCCGGCGCGACCGTCCGGATGCCGAGGAAGGCACCGACCTGGTTGACCTGCACGACCTGCTGGAACTCGTCGAGCGGAGTTGTCACCAGCTCGTTGAAGCGCAGGATCCCGGCGTTGTTGACCAGCCCGTCGATCTTTCCGAACGTCTCCTTGGCCGCCTCCACGGCGGCATTCCAGTCCGCCTCCTGGGTCACGTCGAGCCGTACGTACGCGGCGGACTCCCCCAGCTCCTTGGCGAGCGCCGACCCCTGCTCGTCCAGCACATCGCCGAGCAGGACCTTCGCCCCTTCGGCCACGAAGAGCCGCGCCTCCTGTTCACCCTGTCCGCGTGCCGCGCCGGTGATGACGAAGACCCGCCCGTCGAGCTTGCCCATACCGCTCTCCCTGCTGATTGAGGTGCGGACCACTGACTGCTGACTGAAGTGCGGACTGCTGATCACTGGTTGAGGTGCGGAGCGACATCGGCGGCGAAGGCCGCCATCTGGTCGGTGAGTTCGGTGCGGCTCCGGCTGCGGAACCGCACCTGGATCTGGTCCACGCCCATCGCCGCGTACTCCCGCAGCGACTCGGCGATGGCGTCGGGCTTGCCGGTGAGGGTCCTGCGGCCGACCGGCCGGCCGGGTTCCCCCACGTACAGCGGCTCGGTGATGGCACCGATCTCGATCGGGTCCGTCACCCCGGCCGCCTCCCTGAGCGTGCGCAGCCGGGCGATCTGCGCGGGCAGCCGGTCCCGCGGGTCGCCCTGCGGCAGCCATCCGTCGGCCCGCTCGGCGGCCCGGCGCACGGCGGCAGGCGACGATCCGCCGACCCAGACGGGTACCTGGCGCTGAGCCGGTCTGGGCAGCTGGGCCAGTCCGCCGAAGTCGAAGAGCTCACCGTGGTGTTCGGGGTACTCGTCGGGCCCGAGTGCGGCCCGGAGCGCGTCGATGGACTCGTTCAGTACGGGTCCGCGCCCCGCGAAGTCGGCCCCGACGGCCTCGAACTCCTCCGGCACGTGCCCCGCCCCGACCCCGAGGATCAGCCGCCCGCCGCTGAGGTGGTCAAGGGTCGCGTACTGCTTGGCGGTGAGCAGCGGGTGCCGCAGCCCGAGGACGGCGACATGGCTCATCAGCCGTACCCGCCGGGTGATCCCGGCCAGGAAGCCGAGGGTGGCGACCGGGTCGTACCAGACGGTGCCCATGGCCTCGGCGAGCCGCCGCGGGATGGCCACGTGGTCGCAACCCGCGATGTACGCGAAGCCGGTGCGGTCGGCGGTGCGGGCGATCTCCGCGAGGTCGTGCGGGGTGGCGGCGGCCTCCCACGCCTCCGCGTAGATGGTGCTCTGGGACTGGATGGGCAACTGCATCCCGTAGACGAGCTGCCCTTCGGGAAAGACCCTTGGCATGGGTGGGACTCCTCCTGTGCGCCCTGCGAAAAGCGGCAAGAAATAACGTGACCTCGCACACTGCGGTGGCGACGAGCGGGCCCGGTCACCCCGCCCAGAGGCCGTCCTCGGTGAGGCCGAGGAGCTCGATCGCGTTGCCGCGCACGATGCGGTCCACCACGTCCGGGGCCAGGTGCCCCATCTGGGCCTCGCCGACCTCACGGGACTTGGGCCAGGTGGAGTCGGAGTGCGGGTAGTCCGTCTCGTACAGCACGTTCCCCACCCCGATCGAGTCGAGGTTCTTGAGCCCGAAGGCGTCGTCGAAGAAGCAGCCGTACACATGCTCGGTGAACAGCTCGGACGGCGGCCGGTGGACCTTGTCCGCCACTCCGCCCCAGCCGCGGTTCTCCTCCCAGACCACGTCGGCGCGTTCCAGGATGTACGGGATCCAGCCGATCTGGCCCTCCGCGTACATGATCTTCAGGTTCGGGAAACGCTCGAACTTGCCGCTCATCAGCCAGTCGACCATCGAGAAGCAGCAGTTGGCGAAGGTGATCGTGGAGCCGACCGCCGGCGGCGCGTCGGCCGATGTGGACGGCATCTTCGACGACGAACCGATGTGCATCCCGATCACCGTGCCGGTCTCGTCGCACGCGGCGAGGAACGGGTCCCAGTCGTCGGTGTGGATGGACGACAGCCCCAGGAACGGGGGTATCTCCGAGAACGCGACCGCGCGCACCCCGCGTGCGGCGTTGCGCCTGACTTCGTCCGCCGCGAGCCGCGCGTCCCACAGCGGGACGATCGGCAGCGGGATGAGGCGGCCGTGCGCCTCGGGGCCGCACCACTCCTCCACCATCCAGTCGTTGTACGCGCGGACGCCGAGCAGGGCCAGTTCGCGGTCCTTCGCCTCGGTGAAGGTCTGGCCGCAGAACCGCGGGAAGGTCGGGAAGCAGAGTGCGGACTGGACGTGGTTGACGTCCATGTCGGCGAGGCGGTCGGGCACCGAGAAGGAGCCGGGCCGCATCTGTTCGTAGGTGATGACTTCGAGTTTGATGTCGTCCCTGTCGTAGCCGACCGACGTGTCGAGACGGGTCAGCGGCCGGTGCAGATCCTCGTAGATCCACCAGTCGCCGATCGGCCCGTCGTCGCCCTTGGCGCCCATGACGGGGGCGAACTTCCCACCCATGAAGGACATTTCCTTCAGGGGCGCACGGACGATGCGTGGACCGATGTCCCGGTATTTGGACGGGAGCCGGTCCTGCCAGACGCCGGGAGGTTCCACGGTGTGGTCGTCCACCGAGATGATCTTCGGGAAAGTCTCCATGCTCTCCACCGTAGCGCCGATCTGACGAGCCGTCAGCTAGTGTTGCGGCTCTCGCTGCCGAAAGATGCGGCAATGATCCGGCGCGCCGGTTGGCGGAGAGCTTGTGGAGAGGCACCCCCAGAGCTGACGTACTCGCCATGAACAAGGCAAACTGGCCTGTGCGATACGAGCGGACGGGTGCGGACGGGGACTCACTGGTGCGGACAGGTGCGGACCGGACAACCACCCGAAGCAGCAGGCACGGGCAGGAGGCAGGGGCAGCTATGGACCGTGACAGCGGGCCGCGCGTACCGGGGCAGCGGACTCCGCAGCAGAACCGGGGCGGCAGGCTCACGTTCAGCGTGCTCGGGCCGGTGCGCGCCTGGCGTGACGGCGAGGCGCTGCCGTCCGGATCGCCGCAGCAGCGCGCGCTGCTGGCCGCGCTGCTGACCCGCGACGGCCGGACGGCCACCGCGGGGGAGCTGATCGACGCGATCTGGGGCGACGACCCGCCCTCCCAGGCACTGGCCGCGGTCCGGACGTACGCCTCCAGGCTGCGCAAGGTCCTGGACCCGGGGGTCCTGGTCAGCGAGTCGGGCGGGTACGCGATCCGGATACGGGCCGAGGCCGTCGACCTCCACCGCGCGCAGCAGCTGGCCGCGAACGCCGAGAAGGCCGCCGGCAAGGGCGACCGCACCACGGCGCGCGCCCTGATCGACGAGGCGCTGGAGCTGTGGGACGGCGAGCCCCTGGCGAACGTCCCGGGGCCGTACGCCGAGACCCAGCGGGCCGCCCTTGAGGAGTGGCGACTGCAACTGACCGAATCCCGGCTCGACATGGACCTGGAGGTCGGCTGCCACGCGGAGGCGGTCTCCGAGCTGACCTCGCTGACCGCCGCCCATCCGCTGCGGGAGCGGCTGCGCGAGCTGCTGATGCTGGCGCTGTACCGCAGCGGGCGGCAGGCCGAGGCGCTGGCCGTGTACGCCGACACGCGCAAGCTGCTCGCCGACGAGCTGGGGGTGGACCCCCGGCCCGAACTGGCCAGGCTCCAGCAGCGGATCCTCCAGGCGGACGCGGAACTGGCCCGGCCGGCCGAGGAGTCGGCTCCCCTCTCGCCCACCGCTGTACGTCCGGCGCAACTGCCCGCCACCGTGCCTGACTTCACCGGGCGGGCCGCCTTCGTACGGGAGCTGAGCGACCGACTGGGAACCGCCGAGGGCTCGGTGATGGCCGTGTCGGCGCTGGCCGGCATCGGCGGGGTGGGCAAGACGACGCTCGCCGTGCATGTGGCGCACGCGGCCCGGCCGCACTTTCCCGACGGGCAGCTGTATGTCGACCTGCAGGGCGCCGGATCGCGGGCCGCGGAACCCGAGGCGGTGCTCGGCGCGTTCCTGCGGGCGCTCGGTACGGCCGACTCGGCCATCCCCGACTCGCTCGACGAGCGCGCCGCGCTCTACCGGACCGCGCTCGACGGTCGCCGGGTCCTGGTGCTGCTCGACAACGCGCGCGACGCCGCGCAGATCCGCCCGCTGCTGCCCGGCACGGCCGGGTCGGCGGCCCTGGTCACCAGCCGCGCCCGGATGGTCGATCTGGCGGGCGCGCATCTGGTGGACCTGGATGTGATGTCGCCCGAGGAGGCGCTCCAGCTCTTCACGAAGATCGTCGGGGAGGAGCGGGTCGGCAGCGAACGCCAGGCGTCCCTTGACGTGGTGGCGGCCTGCGGCTTCCTGCCGCTGGCGATCCGCATCGCGGCCTCGCGCCTCGCTGCCCGCCGCACCTGGACGGTCTCGGTGCTGGCCGCGAAGCTCGCCGACGAGCGCCGCCGCCTGGACGAGCTGCAGGCGGGCGATCTGGCGGTGAAGGCCACGTTCGAGCTGGGGTACGGACAGCTGGAGCCGCAGCAGGCAAGGGCGTTCCGGCTGCTGGGCCTGGCGGAGGGCCCGGACCTCTCACTGGCCGCGGCCGCCGCCGTACTGAACGTGCCGGCCCGGGAGGCGGAGGACCTGCTGGAGTCGCTGGTCGACACCTCGCTCCTGGAATCGGCCGCGCCCGGCAGATACCGCTACCACGACCTGGTCAGGCTCTACGCGCGTTCCTGCGCCGAGCGCGACGAACAGCCGCCGGTGGAACGGGAGCTGGCGCTGTCGCGGCTGCTCGACTTCTATCTGGCGACGGCGGCCCGGGTGTACGCGATCGAGCGCCCGGGTGACCGGCTGGTCGACCACCTGGAGCCGACGAGGTACGAGGGCCTGGCCTTCACGGACCGGCACGACGCCCAGGACTGGCTGTACGCGGAGGCGATGTCCCTGCTGGCGTGCGTCCGCCAGTCGGCCGGCGCGCCCGGCACACTGCGGCGGTCGGTCGACCTGCTGTGGGCCGCGCTGGATCTGGCGGAGTCGGGGGCGAACTCGAAGGAGTACAGCTACGCGGCCGGCCTCCTGCGGGACGCCGCGCGCACCGCACGCGACGAGCACGCCGAGGGGCGGGCGGCCATCACGCTGACCTATGTGCACCATGTGGCCGGCCGGTTCGACCAGGCCGGACAGGACGCCGAGGAGGCGGACCGGATCGCGGTACGGACCGGGGACCGGCTGTCGGCGTGCTGGGCGGCCAATCTCCGCGGCATTCTGGAGTTCTACCAGGGCCACTTCGACGTCGGGACGGCGCAGACGCATCTCAGCCGGGCCGTCGAGGGGTTCCGGGAGTGCGAGGACATGGCGGGTGAGGCGAGCGCGCTGTGCAACCTCTCGCGGCTCCACCTCGTCACCGGGGACGTCGACAAGGCGGTGGCTCTCTCCCGGCAGGGCACGGAGATGTACGACCGCATGGGCCATGCCCTCAAGGGCGCCAACGGCCGCTACGCACTGGGGCTCGCGCTGACCAAGAGCGGTGAACTCACCGCCGCAGCCGACCGGCTGCGGGAGGCCCTGGAGGTCTTCCGCGACAGCCGGCAGCGGCTCTGGGAGGGCATGGCCCTCTTCCGGCTGGCCGAGGTCGACATCGCCGCTGACCGCTGCGCCCAGGCGGCGGCCGGGGCAGAGATGGCGCTGACCGTCCTGCGCGGCATCGGCGGCGAGTGGCGGCGCGGCAACGTCCTCACCGTGCTGGGCCGCGCCCTGAACGGCATAGGGCAGTCGGGCCGCGCCCGGGTCTGCTGGCTGGAGGCCCTGGCCATCTACGAGGAGCTCAAGTCACCCGAGGCGGACGAGGTGCGCGAGCTGCTGGCACCGCTGGCGGCGGCCTGAAACCGCGCATCGGATGGCCGGTCCACGCCCCGCAGCGGGCGTTCATCGTTTGTTTATCGCGACCCGACATTCTCATTCCACGACGAGCCGCCGCATCGGGGGGCAGGCGGTCGTCAGGAGGGGCCCCGCACCGGCGAACTAAGGTGAGCGGCCTGCGGAACGTCCGTCCGGCAGCGCTCGGGGGAGCAGCCGGACGGGCTTCAGCACCACAGACCTTCACGAACAGGGGAGTTGACCACCATGGCCACAGAGCCGCAGAACGACACCACCGTTGACCCGGACAACGCTCACGTCACGGACAAGCCGACCGCGGTAAAGCCCGCCAACGCGCACGTCACGGACAAGCCGACCGCGGTGAGCCCCGACAACGCACACGTCACCGACAAGCCCGCGTGATCTGAGACCTTCACGACGGGGCACGGGGGAATCGGGGGAACAGTGGCCGTGGTGGCCCGGAGGGGGAGCCACCACGGCCGCTGCCGTATGTCCGCACCCACCCGACCCTCCCGTAACGAGAGAGCTGCCATGACACTGACGAAGAAGCTGTTCGCCACCGCCGCCTTGGTGATCGCCACAGCGGCGGTGTCCGCGACACCGGCCCTGGCCAACGGCCATGTGACGAGCCCCGGCCCGTCTCACGCCCAGGTCCAGCCCACCACCGCGGGCCCGGCCAACGGCCACATCACCTCGGCCCCGCTGTAGCCACAAGCGGCCCGGGGAAAACCCCGGGCCGTCGGCTACGGGGGTCGGCAGCACCGCTGCCGACCCCACAGGCATCAGACGGACCGCACCAGGACCCGTGGGCCACAGAGCTTCTTCATGTCGTCCTCGTCCGAGGTGAACAGCAGAACGCCTCCGGCCTGGCGTTTCGCGATAACCGCCAGTGCCGCGTCCGTGGCGTACTTGTGACCGTGCAGCCCGGTCACTCCGAGCAGTTTGATCGCTTCCTCGGCCACATCCCGCGTGACCGGCTCCACGACCACCTGCGACCTCGCCCAGCCCCAGGCCGCACGCCCTACTTGGCCGTGGTATGCCTCAATCAGCGTCATCGAACTGGTCACCACGCGCATCCCCGACCGCTGCGCATCCTTGACCCGGGCCGCCATCGCCCGGTCTCCCAGCGCTGTCCGCGAAAGACCCTCGCAGTCCAGCACATAGCACCTGACGTCCATCAAGCAGCGTCCTGCTGACCAGCAACGTTGGCCGACTGGGCGGCGAAGTACCGCTCCGCCTCATGCCGCTCGGCCTCAGCAGCCGCCAGCTCCTCCTCAGTGACCGGACCATGCTCCTTCTCCAGCCACGCCACCAACTCACCCAGCCGGTCCCGCTCCCGCTGGCGTTCTATGGCTGCTGTGACATACGCGCTGAAGCTGCCGGGGCCGACCTCGCTACGGATCTCCTCGGCCAGTTCCTCCGGGAGTGTCACGGTGTACTTCTTGGTTGCCATACTGGCAATCATACCAACTGTGACTGAGCTCACACCCCGGGCGCGTGTCACTGCCCGTACGTCACCTACGCCCCCGCAGCTCCCCCTTCACCACCTTCCCGCTCGCGTTCCGCGGGAGTTCCGTCACGAACTCGACCTCGCGCGGGACCTTGTAGTTCGCCATCTCGCGGCGGGACCAAGCGATCAGATCGTCCGCCGTCAGCGTCGCGTCGGGGCGCCGGACCACGTACGCCTTGCCGACCTCGCCCAGCCGGCCGTCCGGGATGCCGACGACCGCCACGTCCGCTATGTCCGGGTGCAGACCGAGCAGTTGCTCTATCTCCGCCGGGTACGCGTTGAAGCCGCCCACGATGAACATGTCCTTGATCCGGTCGGTGATCCGCAGATTGCCCGCCGCGTCCAGGACGCCCACGTCCCCGGTGCGCAGCCAGCCGTCCGGCGTGAACGCCTCCGCCGTCGCCTCCGGGGCCTCGAAGTACTCCCGCATGACGTTGAAGCCGCGCACCAGCACCTCCCCCGGCTCACCGGGTGGCGCCGACACCCGTACCTCGGTGTCCGGGATCGCGCGGCCCGAGGTTGTGGCCACCACCTCGGCGCTGTCGCCCCCGCGGCACATCGTGACGATGCCGCTCGCCTCGGAGAGGCCGTACGCCGTGATCACCGTCGCGATGCGCAGCTCCGAGCGCAGCCGCTCGACCAGCTGGAGCGGGACGGCCGCGGCGCCCGTCACCACAAGCCGCAGCGCGCTCAGGTCGAACTGGTCGCGGGCCGGGTGGTCGAGCAGGGACTGGTGGAGGGTGGGCGGCCCGGGCAGTACCGAGATGCGTTCGGCGGTGACGTTGGCGAGCACGGTGTCCACGTTGAAGACCGGCTGCGGCACCATCGTCGCGCCCCGCATCAGACAGGCGATGATGCCCGCCTTGTAGCCGAAGGTGTGGAAGAACGGGTTCACGATGAGGTAGCGGTCGCCCTCGCGCAGCCCGGCCAGCTCGCACCAGATGCCGTAGCAGCGCAGGGTCTGCGCATGGGTGATGACGGCGCCCTTGGGGCGGCCCGTGGTGCCCGAGGTGAAGATGATGTCCGAGAGCGCCGATGAGTCGACCGCGTCCGCGCGGGCCCGTACCGCGGCGCCGGAGACGTGCTCGCCGCCCGCCAGGAAGTCCTTCCAGGTGCGGAAGGACTCCGGGGCGTCGTCCGACAGGACCACGACCTGCTCCAGCTGCGGCAGCGCGGGAAGCGGACCCGGACCGCTCCCGGTGCCCGCCGCGCGCCGCAGCGACGCCACGTACGAGGCGCCGAGGAAGGTGCCGGTCACGAAGAGCAGCTTGGCGCCGCTGCGCTCCAGTACGTACGCCGCCTCCGCGCCCTTGAAGCGGGTGTTCAGCGGGACCAGGACCGCGCCCGCCGTCACAGCGCCCAGTGCGGAGACGATCCAGTCGACGGTGTTGGGCGCCCAGACCGCGACCCGGTCACCGGCGTTCACCCCCGAGGCGATGCACGCGGCGGCCGCCCGCTCGACCCGCTCACCCAACTCCCGGTAGGAGATCCGGGTACGGCCGTCGACGACGGCCTCCCGCTCGCCGTACCGTTCGGCAGCGGACCGCACCAGCGCCGGAATACTGCCCCACTCCACGTCCCCGCGCATCGTCTGCCTCCCGCGACCAGTAGCCGACCGTCCGTAGCTGACTAACCGTCAGATTAGCGGTAGCCTTCCCCGCTGTCAGCAGTCATGACGTCCCCGGAGGTGGCGATGGCAGTGGCGACGCTCAAAGACGCAACGGCGATAGTCGGGATAGGCCAGACCACGTTCGCCAAGCAACTCCCCGAATCCGAGAAGGCGCTGGCCTGTCGCGCGATCCTCGCCGCTCTGGACGACGCCGGGATCGCACCGTCCGAGGTGGACGCGTTCTCCTCGTACACGATGGAGGACACCGACGAGGTCGACGTCGCCAAGGCCGTCGGGGCCGGAGACGTGACCTTCTTCTCGAAGGTCGGCTATGGAGGCGGCGGCTCCTGCGCGACCGTCGCGCACCTCGCGGCGGCCGTCGCGACCGGACAGGCCAACGTCGGCGTCGCCTGGCGCGCCCGCAAACGCGGCAGCGGCCCGCGCCCCTGGAAGAACACGGCTATCCAACTGCCCGCCCCCGCCCAGTGGACCCGCCCCTTCGGCCTGCTGCGGCCCGCCGACGAGATCGGCATCCTGACCCGGCGGTACATGCACGAGTACGGCGCCACCCGCGACCACCTCTTCAACGTCGCGCTCGCCTGCCGCAACCGCGCCAACCAGAACCCGGCCGCGATCATGTACGACCGCCCGCTGACCCGCGACATGTATATGACCTCGCGGTGGATCAGCGAACCGCTCTGCCTCTTCGACAACTGCCTGGAGACGGACGGCGCGCTGGCCTGCGTCATCGTCTCCGCCGACCGCGCCCGCGACTGCCGGCGCAAGCCCGTGTACGTGCACTCGGCAGCCCAGGGCCTGCCCGCCCAGCACCACGGCATGGTCAACTACTGGAACGACGAACCACTGACCGGGCCCTCCTGGACCGCGGCCCGGCATCTCTGGAAGCACTCCGACTTCGGCCCCGACGACGTCGACGTGGCGCAGATCTACGACGCCTTCACCCCGCTCGTCCCGCTCTCCCTTGAGGGGTACGGCTTCTGTGGACGCGGCGAGGGCGCCGGGTTCACCGAGGGCGGCGCGCTGGAGATCGGCGGCAGGCTGCCGCTCAACACGGGCGGCGGCGGGCTCAGCGAGGCGTACGTGCACGGCTTCAACCTCATCACCGAAGGCGTCAAACAGCTGCGCGGCACCTCCACCGCCCAGGTGCCGGACGCCAGTACCTGCCTGGTCACGGCGGGCGAGTGCGTCCCCACATCCGCGATCCTGCTGAGGAGTTGAGTCCCGATGCTCCAGCCGGTCACCGACGAGGACGGCGCACCCTTCTGGGAGTACGCCGCCCGGCACGAACTGCGCGTCCAGTCCTGCGCGGAGTGCGCCACGCTGCGCTTTCCGCCCCGGCCCTGCTGCCCGCAGTGCCAGTCCTTCGACAGCGAGTGGCAGCTGATGTCCGGGCGCGGGCGCATCTGGTCGTACGTCTTCCCGCACCCGCCGCTGCTGCCCGACTACGCGGCGCAGGCCCCCTACAACACGGTCGTGGTGGAGCTGGCCGACGCCCCGCACATCCGGCTCGTCGGTAACGTGGTCGCCGCGCCGGACGCACCACTGAACTCGGTGGCCCCCGAGCGGCTGCGTATCGGCGCCCGGGTGCAGGTCGCTTTCACCGAGGCCGACGGGATGACCCTGCCGCGCTGGCTGCTGGAGCGGCCATGAGCCTGCGCGTCGAGAGGAACCAGCAGACGGGCGTCGCGGTCGTCACGCTCGACCGGCCGGACCGGCTGAACGCCGTCGACCTGGAGACGGCGGGTGAACTGTCCGCCCTGTGGAGGGATTTCCGCTTCGATACCTCGGTACGGGCGGTCGTCGTCACCGGCGCCGGGACCCGGGCCTTCTGCACCGGAATCGACCGCTCGGCCGAGGTGCCGCAGCCGGCGTCCCCGTACTCCGTCGACGACCCGCTGATCGCGATCGGCCCGAAGGCCAACGACCTCTGGAAACCGGTGATCGCGGCGGTGCGCGGGATGGCGTGCGGCGGCGCGTTCTACCTGCTGGGTGAGGCGGAGTTCGTGATCGCGGCCGATGACGCCACCTTCTTCGACCCGCACACGTCGTACGGCATGGTCAGCGCCTACGAGACCATCTACCTCGCGCAGCGGATGCCGTTCGGCGAGGTCGCGCGGATGGCGCTGATGGGGACGGCCGAGCGGATCTCGGCGCAGCGGGCGTACGAGACCGGGTTCGTCAGCGAGGTGACGCCGCCCGGCGACGAGCTGGCCGCCGCGGTCGGCTGTGCCGAGACCATCGCCTCGTATCCGACGGACGCGGTGCAGGGGACGGTACGGGCGGTGTGGGCCGCGAAGGAGGGGGCCCGCGTGCAGGCTCTGGCGCAGGCCCCCCATCTGGTGGCGCTCGGCAACCTGCCGCCGGACCGGCAGTCGGCGCTGTTCGGCGCAAGGAAGGGCGGTGGTGGGTTCCGGGTGCGGTAGCGGGTGGCGGTAGCTGGTGCGGGCTGCCCGTCAGTACTGGGAGAGCACCGAGTCGACTCGGCACGTCGTGACCGAGTCCTCCGACGAGACCGACATCGGCACCCTCACCGTCGCGCTGGAGTTTCCGTACAACTCCACGACGGCCGCCCCCGTGTCGACGATGGTGCCGCCCTCGCCCAGGAAGCTCATGTGGACGCGGTAGCTGTGCCGCCCGCTCGCCGCCCTGGCCGACACCCGTACGGTCGCAACCGGATTGCCTTTCTTCGCGCAGGTCACCACGGTGCCGGTGGCGGAGGGCGCGGGCGCGGCCGTGCCGCTGCTCGAACCGCTCGTGGAGCCGGTCGTCGAACCATTGGTGCGGTCGTTGTAGTAGTGGTGGTGGCTCGTGGTGGAGCTGCTGTGGCTCTTGCTGCTAGAACAGCCGCCACCGCTGGAACTGTGGCTGTGGCTGTGGCTGCTGTGCCGCGAGAAGCCCGTCAGCGCGAGGACCACTCCCACCAGGACGGCACTGAACCTCAAACGTCGCATGATCATGTCATCTCCCCCATTCGGCCGACACCGTAACAGGAGGCGCCGCGCTGTGGTGGCAGGCGTCGCGCCCCCGGCGTAGCGTCGAAATCGAGATCCGGTGGAGGAGACCGAAGATGATCCGCACTGTCCTTGGCTCCCTCGTCGCTCTCGTCGGAGCGGCGGCCGCCGTATACAGCCCCTTCCGTAACTGGTACGACGGCCGCCACGGCAGCGAGTACCGCATCCAGGACCTGTTCAACGGCATCACGGCGACCAAGCCCGGCGACGCGGGCGGTTCCGTCCTGATCCCGCTCGCCTTCGCGGCGCTGATCACCGTGATCGGTATTCTGCTGCGCTCACGCCTGCTGGTGACGCTGGCGGGCCTGGTCACCATCGGCTTCACCGTGCTGTGGATGGTCCGCGTCGGCATCGCGCAGCACAGCCTGGTGCTCAGCTCCAACGGCAGCGGGCTGGGGCTCGGTGTCGGGTACGCGCTGATCGGCGGGGTGCTGATGCTCCTGGGGGCGGGGCTGATGCGGGGGCGGCGGGTACGGGCGGTTGCGCCTGCGCCTCAGCCCGAGCCGGTGCCCGGGCCTGGGCCTGGGCCCGAGGCGTGGGGTACGGGGGCTTATCCGGCCGCGTCGGCGTACGAGCCGACTGAGGTGGACCGGCCGATGGGGCAGCAGGTGGGCCGGCCGGTGGGGCAGCCGATCGACCAGCCGTACGAGCCGGGGGCCGAGCACGACACGTTGTCCTTCAGCTCGGCTGACCTGCCTGCGGACCTTACGGCTCCTGAGGAGCCGGGGGAGCGGGATAGTGGGGCCACGAGGGCTCGGCCGTCCGGGGAGTGACCCCCTTCGGACCCCCGGTCCTCCAGCTACCGCTGGGAGGGCCCCCAGGAGGACTTAATTCCGGCCTGTGCCCGTCCCCTTGATCGCGTCCAGGGCGTACACGCAACGGTCCTTGCTGCACGCGTAGACGACTCCCGCGCGGACCACCGGGGATCCGGTGATCTCGCCGCCCGTGGCCAGCTTCCAGCGGAGCTGGCCGCCGACCGCGTCCAGTGTGTAGAGGCAGTGGTCCGCCGAGCCGAAATGGATTCTGCCGTCCGCCACCACCGGCGCTCCGACCACCTCGCCGCCCGCGGCGAAGCGCCACTTGGGGGTGCCCGTCACCGCGTCCAGCGTGTAGAGCGCGCTCCCACTGCCCACATGGATGTTGCCCTGTGCGACGAGGAGCGGGTGGAGTGACTGCCGGGACTCGGTGGCGATGCGCCAGCGGTCCTTACCGGTCGCGGAGTCGATGGCGTACACCGTGCCGAGGTAGTCGGCGAGGTACACGCCTCCCCCGGCCACCGCGGGCCCGGGCGCGAAGGCCGGGGCCGACAGGAAGACCGCGGGGGCCTCGAAGTGCCAGCGGACCAGGCCGGACGAGCGGTCGACCGACAGGACCCGGGTCCCGGCCGCGATGTACACGCAGCCGTCTTCGGCCGACGTCACCCGGATGGGTACTCCCCCGCACGCGGCCGCGTCGCCCACCGGGTACGACCAGCGCTCAACTCCGGTACGGGGATCGAGCGCGAAGAGGCGGCCGTCCTTCCAGACGTACACCGTGTCCCCGTGGATCGCGGGCCCGGACTCCGGCGTCTCGAAATCCGTCTGGGCGCCTCTCAGCTCCCACAGCTTCTCACCGTTGGACGCCTCCCACGCCTGGACGCCGCCGCCCCGGGTGCCGGTGACGACCGTGCCGCGCTCGGCCTGGAGCGAGTACACCCACGCATCCGTGGACAGCCGCCACCGGTCGGTGCCGTCGGTGCCGTCCAGCGCGTACAGCGTCGGCCCGTCGGACGCGTGGATCCGGCCGCCCGAGACGGCCATCGCCCACGCCACGTCCTTGGTCTTGAACTGGCGCCGCCCGCTGCCCACATCGAGGGCGTGCACCTCGAACGAGGTGACGTACAGCAGATCGCCGTCGACGGCCGGGGTCCCCCAGACGTCGTTCGACATACGGAAACGCCACGGGCGCCAGCGGACGCCCTCATCGGGGGCCCGGGGCGGGGGCGGTGCGGCCGTCGGGGGCGCCGCCTCCGCCGCTTGCCGGCCTCCCGGGGCACGCACCCAGCCTGTCGCGGGCCCGGCGGACGCGACGGCGTGCGCGCGGGCCTCCGCCACTCGCGGCCCGGGACCGATCGGCACCTGTGAGCCGGGCAGCCGCACGGCCCCGTCCCGCCACCCGGACTGCGGCTGGGGCTGGGGATGCGGCTGAGCCCGGCTCTGCTGCGCGGGGGCCTGCTGCGCCTGCTGGTGGCCGGGCTGCGGCTGGGCCCGGGGCTGCTGGGGCGGCGGCTGCGGCGGTTCGTACGCCGGTCTCGGCGGCGGCGAGGGGTGCGCGGGCCTCGGCACCGCGGGCGGACGGCCGCCGCGCCGGGTCTCGATCATCGCGGTGGCCCTGGCCGGCAGCCAGGCGGAAGCGGTGCCGCTGTCGTCGCCGCCCGACGCGAAGAGATGCGGCGCCAGCTGCGCCTGGAGGTCCTCCGGACTGGGCCGCTGGGTGAACTCCTGCTGCATACACGCGTCGATCAGCGGCCGCAGTTCATCGGGCAGCCCCGTCAGGTTGGGGCCCTCGCGCAGCAGCATGAACACCGTCTCGACCGGGTTCGCCCCGTGGAACGGCGGATGGCCGGTGGCCGCGAACACCAGCGTCGATCCGAGCGAGAACACATCGCTCGCGCCCTTCACGTTGCGCGAGTCCTTGGCCTGTTCGGGTGACATGTATGCGGGGGTGCCCACGGCGACGTTCGTCATGGTCAGCCGGGTGTTGGAGACGCCGGACGCGATACCGAAGTCGATGACGCGCGGCCCGTCCTCCACCACCAGCACATTGGACGGCTTGAGGTCCCGGTGGACCAGTCCGGCGCCGTGGATCGACTGCAGGGCCTCGGCGATCCCGGCGGCCAGCCAGCGCACCGCCTGGGCCGGCATCGGCCCGCACTCATTCACTATTTCTTCGAGAGACGGCGCGGGTACGTACGCGGTGGCCAGCCACGGCACGGCGGCACGGGCGTCGGCATCGACCACGGCGGCCGTGTAGAAACCGCTGACGGCCCGGGCGGCCTCCACCTCGCGGGAGAAGCGGACACGGAACAGCTGGTCCTCGGCGAGTTCGGTCCGTACGGTCTTGATCGCCACGCGCCGGCCCGAGGCCGAGCGCGCCAGATAGACAAGCCCCATACCGCCGGCCCCGAGCCGCCCGAGCACCTCGAACGGGCCGATCCGCCTCGGATCGTGCTGCGTCAGCTGCTCCACCACGCGCCTGCCACCTCCCCGTACGGGCCCCGGGGAAGGGGGTCCGCGAAATACAGCTGAGTTCAGGGTCTCACCACTGGGCACCACCCGGCGGTGCGCACCCTGATTGTTCCTGGCTGACGTGCTCGTTGCGAACCCGGGGGCGGATCGGGGTGTCTCACCGCGATCCGGACATGACACCCACACGGGATCTGATAGGGCGCCCGGACAGGGCTGGTATATGGCACGCAGAGGGCTGGACATGGCGCCGCACGGACTGAATATGGCGGCGCACCGGGCTGAATGTGGTGCCCGTCACGGCCAGAAGTTGTTTGGATGAGTTGTCCACGGAAGTTATCCACAGCCTGTTGATAACAATATCAATCCTTCCCCAGCCCCTGCCGCTGCCGACGGGCCCTCCATTACCAGCCCGAACCCCATTTGCAGTCGGCCGAATCGCGCTCCGATCACCCCTCGGTAAGCTGACGGCATGACAGGACAAGTACGCACCGTCGACGGCCGCGTGGCCGGTCGGCGAGGCCAGGCGACGCGGCAGAAGCTGCTCGACTGCCTCAGCGAGATGCTCAGCTCCTCGCCGTACCGGGACGTCAAGGTCATCGACGTGGCCCGGAAGGCGGGGACTTCGCCCGCGACCTTCTATCAGTACTTCCCGGACGTCGAGGGCGCGGTCCTCGAAATCGCCGAGGAAATGGCCAAGGAGGGTGCGGGGCTCACCGAGTTGGTCTCCGGACGCCCCTGGACCGGCAAGGCCGGCTGGCAGACGGCCGAAGAACTCGTCGAGGGATTCCTCGACTTCTGGCGCCGACACGACGCGATCCTCCGCGTCGTCGACCTCGGCGCGGCGGAGGGGGACAAGCGGTTCTACAAGATCCGAATGAAGATCCTGACCTCCGTCACCAACTCCCTGACCGAGTCGGTCAAGGAGCTACAGGGGAAGGGCAGGGTCGACAAGGACGTCAGCCCGGCGGCGATGGCCGGCTCCCTGGTCGCCATGCTGGCCGCGGTGGCCGCGCACCAGAAGGGGTTCCAGACCTGGGGCGTCAAACAGGCTGAACTCCGCCCGAACCTCGCCCTCTTGGTCCATATGGGCATTACGGGTAAGAAGCCGACAAAGTAACCGCGGGGCGCCACCACGTCCTTCGTCCTGTCGCGCAGACGGCGGGCCACCGAGGTGGTCCGCCGTCCGCGTACCCGCAGCACGAAGCACGCAGCGCACA
This sequence comes from Streptomyces sp. NBC_01197, assembly GCF_036010505.1. Lineage (NCBI taxonomy): Bacteria > Bacillati > Actinomycetota > Actinomycetes > Kitasatosporales > Streptomycetaceae > Streptomyces > Streptomyces sp. NBC_01197. The sequence goes on along the minus strand of NZ_CP108569.1, from coordinate 4,434,447 downwards.
CAGCCCGCGGCACCCAGCACGCGCCCGTCAGCGGCGCTCCAGACGGAAGAGCCGGATCTCCCGGTCCACCCGCGCCTCATATGCGGCGTACGGCGGCCAGAACGTCAGCGCCGTGGCCCACACCCCCGCCCGCTCCGCCCCCTCCAGGAGCCGCGCCCTGACCTGGATGTCCTGCCCCTTCCAGTTCACCTCCGCGTCCGGGTGCGCCAGCAGATTCGCCGTCCAGGCGGGATGGCCCGGCCGCCCGAAGTTCGACCCGACGAGGATCCAGCTGCGCGGCCACGGCTCGCGCTCCGTCCCGTCCCCCGGCTCCGTCTTCTCCGGCATGCACGCCAACGGCGTAACGCGCGGCAGACCGCTTCTCGCGCCCGTCGCCGTGAGGATCACCCCGGGCAGCATCTGCGCGCTGAGCAGCACCTTCCCCCGGGTCAGCCGGTGCACCGTACGGTCCACGGCCGGTATGACGTGGGGCGCGATCCTGGCGAACGTACGGGTGGACGACACCTTCTGTACCAGTCGGGTTCCGGGAAGCATCAGACCGCGACCGCCGCTCGCCCGGTGAAGAGCCCCGCACGCTCCGCCGCGTGCGCGCGCAGCCCGTGCACCGGCCCGAACAGCAGCTCGTCCGACGACGCCCGCTTGAAGTACAGCTGGATGTCGTGCTCCCAGGTGAAGCCGATCCCACCGTGCAGCTGGACCGCCTCGGACGCGGCGCTCCGCAGCGCTTCCAGCCCCTGTGCCAGCGCGAGCCCGCCCGCGGCCGGGTCCCAGGCCGCGTAGTAGGCCGCCGACCTGGCCGCCTGTACCTGCACATAGAGCTCGGCCAGGCGGTGCTTCACGGCCTGGAACGAGCCGATGGGCCGTCCGAACTGCTCACGCTGCCGGACGTGTTCGACCGTACGCTCCAGCGCCCGGTCCGCCGCGCCGACCGCCTCGGCGGCCAGCACGGCAGCCACCGCACACCCGGTACGGGCCAGCGCCTTCGGCACATCGGCAGCCCCTTGGCCTCTCTCACCGAGCAACTCCGCTGCGGTATCGCGTAGTTCGATACGGGCCTGCGGCCGGGTCGCGTCCAGCGCGGTCTGCCGTACCCGGGACATCCCGGCGGCGTCGGCCCGTACGAGGAAGAGCAGCGTGCGGCTCCGGGCGAACCCCCCGGTGTGCGCGGCGACCAGCAGGACTCCGGCGCTGTGACCGTCGAGCACCTGGTCGGCCTGCCCGTACAGCCGCCACCCGTCCTCGGTGGGCCGCGCCTGGACGCCACCGGCCCGGCCGCCGCCCGCCCAGTCGCCCGCGTTGTCGCCGAGCAGCCCGAGCGCGGGCCCGAGCGGCGCCGCCAGGGTGACGGTCAGCTCGCCGCGTGCGATGCCCGGGAGGAGCTCCGCGCGCTGGGTCTCGGTGCCGAGTGCGGTGATCAGCGGCGCGGCGAGCGCCGCCGTAGCGAACAGGGGGGACGGCAGCAGCGCCCGGCCCGTCTCCTCGCAGGCGAGCACCAGCTCGGCGGGGCCGCACCCCACACCGCCGTACTCAGCGGGGATCGCGAGGCCGGGCAGCCCGAGCTGTTCGGCGAGGACGCGCCAGAGCTCCTGGTCGTACCCGGCCGGGGTGGCCGCTGCGGCCTTGACCCCGTCCGGGCCGCAGCGTTTCGTGAGCAGTTCGCGCAGAGTGCGGCGGATCTCGTCCTGCTCCGCTGTGAAGGCGGCATCCATGAGCGGGCCCCTCTCCTGATCTGACGGCGCGTCATAGTAAAGCGCTCGGATCCAGATGCACAGAGTCGGCACGGGACACGTCCGACGCCATTGCCGCGCCGCCCCATTGCCACTCATCGGATCTGATGTACCGTCAGATTCATGTCCTCTGTCATATCTGCCCGGCCGCGGCGGCGGGTCGCCGTCGCCGGTGTCGCCCTGTCGGACTGCGGCAAGGTCGACGACGCCACCCCGTACGCCCTGCACGCCCAGGCCGCGCGCCGCGCGCTCGCCGACTCGGGCCTCGGCCGCGAGGTGATCGACGGCTTCGGCTCTGCGGGCCTCGGCACCCTCGCCCCGGTGGAGGTCGCCGAGTACCTGGGCCTGAAACCCACCTGGGTGGACTCCACCTCCGTCGGCGGTTCCACCTGGGAGGTCATGGCCGCCCACGCCGCCGACGCCATCGCGGCGGGCCACGCCAACGCGGTGCTGCTGGTGTACGGCTCCACGGCCCGCGCCGACATCAAGGCGCGGCGCCGTACGTCGAACCTCTCCTTCGGCGCACGCGGCCCGCTCCAGTTCGAGGTCCCGTACGGCCACTCGCTCATCGCCAAGTACGCGATGGCCGCCCGCCGCCATATGCACGAGTACGGCACGACGCTGGAGCAGCTCGCCGAGGTGGCGGTGCAGGCGCGGGCGAACGCGGCGACCAATCCGGACGCCCTGTACCGCGATCCGGTCACCGTGGACGAGGTGCTGGGCGGGCCGATGATCGCGGACCCGTTCACCAAACTGCACTGCTGCATCCGCAGCGACGGCGGCTGCGCCGTGCTGCTGGTGGCCGAGGACTACGTACCGGACTGCGCGAAGGCTCCCGTGTGGGTGCTTGGGGCCGGGGAGCACGTCTCACACACCACGATGTCGGAGTGGGACGACTTCACGGTCTCCCCGGCGGCGGTCAGCGGCCGGCTGGCCTTCGAGCGTGCGGGGGTCCGCCCGGCGGAGATCGACCTCGCCGAGATCTACGACGCCTTCACCTATATGACGCTGGTGACGCTGGAGGATCTGGGGTTCTGCGGGAAGGGCGAGGGCGGCGCGTTCGTGGAGAAGGGCCGGCTGCTGCGCGACGGCGAGCTCCCCGTCAACACCGACGGCGGCGGCCTCTCCGCCTGCCATCCCGGGATGCGGGGCCTGTTCCTGCTGGTCGAGGCGGTACGACAGCTACGCGGCGAGGCGGGCGAGGGCCGCCAGGTACACAAGGCGGGCGGCCGACTGCCGGAGCTGGCGGTCGCTTCGGGGACGGGCGGGTGGTTCTGCTCGTCGGGGACGGTGGTGCTGGGGCGGGGTTAGGGGCTGTCCGGCCCCTGGCCTGCCTCGCGTCAGTGGCTCTCCGCGACGGCCACCCGGCCCGACCGCAACGATGTCCGTTCCCCCGCCGGGCCGGCGAGGGTGTGCGTGAGGGCGAGGAGGGTGTCGTCCGACACCACCCGCAGGCCGTACTCCGCGAGCAGCGCGGCCATCGTCTGCGGCTTCCACAGCGAGCGCCACGGCTCGCCCGCCATGACGGAACTGCCGAGCACGCGTGTCAGCAGCCGCCCTGCGGCCGCTTTCACCGACGGCGCCTGGTAGTTGACGACGAGCGCGCTGCCCGGGGCCGTCCGGGCGGCGAACGCGGCCACCGTGGCGCGCACTTCGTCGCGTGTGAGGTACGGGACGACGCCCTCCCACAGCCAAGTCGTCGGCGCGGCGGGGTCGTGCCCGGCGGCGTCCAGCACCGCACCGAGGTCGTCGACGGCGAAGTCGACCGGCGCGAACCGCACGGACCGGGCGAGGGCCGGCAGTCCGGCGCCCTCCTCGGGCTCCCCGGCCGCCCGCTCGGCCTCGGCGAGGCGGGCGCGCTTGTCCTGCTGGGAGGCCGGATGGTCGACCTCCCAGACAGCTGTCCGGGAGAGTTCGGGCAGACGCCATGCGCGCGTGTCCAGACCGGCGCCGAGGATGACGAGCTGGCCGGTCACGCGGGCGCGCAGGGCCTCGTCGATCGCCACCGTCCGTGGCACGACCACCTCGGCGCACGCCCGCACACTCTCGTACGTGGTGCGTGCCCGCCAGCCCTGCGGCGGAGTACCCGCGCGCACCTCGTCCACCGGCGCACGCTCCGCGACGCCCAGCAGCCGGGCCGCCACCGGATCCGCGAACCGGCCGGCAGCAGCCCTGCCGTCCGCGGCTGCCCGCCCCTGGCAGACCAGCACCGCTGTCCTGCTGGCATCCCGTGCGCTCTCGCTCATGAAGCCGTATTCAACACCAGCCCCGGCCCTCCGGGCCCGCCGGGCGAAGGCCCCCGCTCCTCTACCCCTTCATCCCCGAGAACGCGATCCCCTGGATGAACTGCCGCTGCATCGCGACGAACACCACGATCACCGGCAGTGTCGCGAGCAAGGACCCCGCCATCAGGATCGGGTACTCGGTCAGGTGCGCGCCCTGGAGTGAGGCCAGGCCGGCCGACAGGGGCATCTTCGCCGGGTCCGTGTTCACGATCAGGGGCCACATCAGGTCGTTCCATGACCACAGGAACGTGAGCACGCCCAGCGCCAGCAGACCCGGCTTGGCCAGCGGCAGAGCCACTCGCCAGAAGACCGTGAAGGGGTTGGCGCCGTCCAGCCGGGCCGCCTCCTCCAATTCCTCCGGCAGGCCCATGAAGAACTGCCGCAGCAGAAAGGTGCCGAAGGCCGAGAACATCCCCGGGATCACCAGCGCCTGCATGGAGTCCAGCCAGCCGAGGTCCTGCATGATCTGGTACTGCGGCAGCAGGAACAGCTGCCCCGGCACCATCAGCACGGCCAGGAAGCCGAGGAAGATCACCCCGCGCCCGGGAAAGCGGATGCGGGCGAAGGCGTACGCCGCCATCGAGCACAGCAGCAGCTGCGCCCCGGTCCGCAGCAGCGCCATCACGGCCGTGTTCACGAACTGCCGCCCGAGCGGGACCGCGTCGAAGACCTTGCCGTAGTTCGACCAGTCCCAGTGCGCGGGCAGGATCGTCGGCGGCACCTGTACGGACTCGCCGAAGCTCTTGAAGGAGGTCAGCACCTCCCACACCAGCGGGAAGACCGTGACGACCGCGCCCAGCGAGAGCAGGACGTGCGCAGGCCACAGCCTGCCCTGGCGGCTTCTGTTCCGGGCACGGGAACTGCCGGTGTCCCGCGTCGCCTCACGCATAGTGGACCCACCTCTTCTGCAACCGGAACTGGATGGCGGTCAGCGCCATGATCAGGACGAACAGCACACAGACGATCGCCGCTCCGTAGCCGCGCTGGTTGTCGAAGAACGCCTTCTGGAAGAAGAGCATCACGACCGTCTGGCCCTCGCTGTAGGCCGGGTTCTGCAGCGCGTTCTGCGTGTTGCCGCCGATGATCAGATACACCAGGTCGAAGACCTGCAAGGACTGGATGATCGACAGCACGGTGGTGAAGAACAGCGTGGGGCTCAGCAGCGGCAGCGTGACCGAGAAGAACTGCCGGATGCGCCCGGCGCCGTCGAGCGAAGCCGCCTCGTAGTAATCGCCCGGGATGGACTGGAGACCGGCAAGCAGCAGGATCATGTTGTAGCCGACGGTCATCCACACGCCGACGACGGCGACCGCGAAGCGGATCACGTGCGGGTCCGACACCCAGTACGTGCCGTTGATGCCGATCGCGGACAGCGCGTGGTTGAGGATGCCTGCGTCGCCGTTGTAGAGCCAGCGCCAGACCACCGCGACCGCGGCGGGCATCGTGACCACCGGCAGGAAGTAGAACGTGCGGTACATGCCGGTGCCCGTCAGGCCCTTGAGGTTCAGCAGCACCGCCAGCACCATCGACAGCGGGATCCCCAGCAGCACGAGACCGGTGTAGATGCCGGTGTTGCCCAGCGACTGCCAGAACTCGGGATCGCCCACCAGCGTGCGGTAGTTGGAGAGACCGATCCAGCTGGTCCCGCCGAAGGCACCCCACTCGGTGAAGCTGTAGTACACCGTCTGCACCACGGGCCACAGGTAGAAGACCGCGAGGCCGATCCCGGCCGGGGCGATCAGGGCGTACCCCCACCACTTGTCCCGGTGCTGGAAGCGGCGCTCACGGCGGCGCAGCTCCCGCTGGTCCAGGCGGTCCTGGCCGGTGCGCTGCGCCGGTACGGCGGTTTCCGCACGCACATCGATACTCATCAGGACCGACCCCTTCTCTCCTGTGCGAGCAGCTGGTTCATCGCGTCGGTCAGAGAGCGGGTGGCCCCCTTCAGGCTCTCGGTCCCGCTCCACGCCTTGGCGAGCCACATCTGATCCTTGTGCTGCCAGGCAGCGGTGTTGGTCGACGTGGGGTAGAGCACCGCGTAATCGAGAGCGTCCAGGTGCACCTGGAGGTCGAACTTCGGCATCCCGGCCGCCCACGGTTCGGCCGTGCCGTTACGGGCCGGGATGGCCGTCCCGTACTTGCCCTGGAGCAGCGACGCCTGCTCACTGCCGAGGAACTGGACGAACTCCTTGGCCAGCTCCGGGTGCGGGGTACGTGCGTAGACGACGTTGGCCAGACCGTGCAGGACGGTGGCGCGGTGCCGGCCCCTGGGCATCGGCGCGACGTCCACCTTGGCCCGCAGCTCGGGGTCGGCGTAGAACGTCGCCGCGTTGTACGAGCACTCGTACGTCATGGCAAGCGTCCCGGACTGGAACATCTGGGTGGGGTCCGTGTCCGCCATCTGCTGGAGGGTCGGCGAGGCCCGGTAGCGGTGGATCAGGTCAATCCACAGCTGCAGCCCCTCAAGCGTGTGCTCGTCGGAGTAGCCGGAGCGCGTCTTGTCCTTGGAGATGACATAGCCGCCGGCCTGCGGTATCGAGTTGTAGTAGTTCTCCTGCTCGCGGACCGGAGCCCCGACGCCGTAGATCCCGCGCTTGCGGTCGGTGAGCCGCTGGGCGTTGGAGATCAGGTCCTGCCAGGTCCAGGACGCGTCCGGATAGTCGACCTTGGCCCGGTCGAAGATCTCCTTGTTGAACCAGACCGCGACCGTGTCGAAGTCTTTCGGGGCGCCGTACTGGACGCCTTTCCAGCGGTACAGCGAGATCAGGTCGGACGGGAAGTCGGCGGGGTGCACCACGGCGTCGGACCCGGTGGTCTCCAGCGGGAGCAGCTGCCCGGCGTCCGCGTAGAGCCCGAAGTTCGGTCCGTTCATCCAGAAGACGTCGGGAGCGACGCCACCGGTGCACGCGGTGCGGAGTTTGGTCCAGTACGTCCCGTTCGGGGTGAGCTGGACATCGACCTTCACGCCCGGCCGGGTGCGCTCGAACTCGCGCGCCGCGCGTTGCATGGCGGGCACCTGGTAGATGTCCCAGACGCCGTAGGTGATGCGCCCGCGCCGGGAGCCGCCGCCCGAGGGGGACGCGGAGGACGAGGAGGAGCAGCCGGTCGCGAGCGGAGCCGCCGCCAGCGTGGCGGCCGCCGCCGTGAGGAGAGAACGTCTGCGCACGCGGAACCTTCCTGGGGGTGGAGCTCCCACCTCGCCGCACAGGAGAGGCCGTGAAGCCGACGGAGGTCGTCTCGTGGGGACGTCTCCCCACAACCGGATGCAACGGACGCTATTTGCTCAAAGTTGATGGGTCAATGCCCCTTCCAAGCATCTTTACGCATCTGAGGCCTTCGGATCTGCTCCGAGCACGCCAAAGGGCGCCGCCAGAAATGGCGGCGCCCTACACAGTGCGCATGTGACGAAGGTCAGGCGGGGAGCTGCTCCACGAACGTCGTCCAGGCGGCCGGGGCGACCGTGAAGGTCGGGCCCTCGGGGACCTTGGAGTCCCGGATGTGGACGGCGCGGGGGTGCGCTGCTACCTCTACGCAGGCCCCACCCTCGTTGTTGCTGTAGCTCGACTTGCGCCAGTCGTAGGAGACTTCGAGGCACTCACCGCCCTCGTTGTTGCTGTAACTGCTCTTGAACCAGGCCAGTTCGGCGCTCATAGCTGATCCGCCATCCTCTCGATCAGTTCGGCGGACTCCCAGGGCGTATGCGCCTGGGCCCGCAGCTTTCCGAAGCGGTCGATCATTTGGTTGACCTGCTGCGGATTCGAGATCAACGTACCTCCCACCTGGCTTTCGTCGTAGGCCCAATTACGCCCGTCCGGCGTGCTGGCCAGCTGGAAAGGACCGTTCAGCCCCGCGTGCGCAGTCCTGTCCGTAGGCATCACCTGCACCATCAGATGGTGCATCGTCTGCATGCACTTCAGTACGTGCAGCATCTGGTTCCGCAGCACGGACTTCCCGCCGATGGGCCGTTGCAGCACCGACTCCTCGATGACGTACGCCACGATCGGCAGCGGGTCCCGGCTCAGCACCGCCTGGCGTTCCAGCCGGGCCTCGACATGCTTCTGGATCTCCGCCTCCGAGAACTGCGGGACGCGCTCCTCGTACAGCGCCTGGATGTACTCCTCGGTCTGGAGCAGCCCCGGGAAGAACATGTTCTCGTACGCGCTGATGCTGGACGCGATCTTCTCCAGCCGCACCCAACCCACGAACGTGCGCGGGTACTTCTCGTCCTCCATCAACGGGATGCACGACTTGAGCGCGCCCCGCGCGTCCAGCACCCCGTCCGCGTCCTTGAGGAAGCTCGTCGTCGGGATGCGCTCGCCGCGTTCGTACGCCCCGGCCAGTGACTCCGAGATGAGCAGCCGGTCGCCCACATCCTGTCTCGTCAGCCCCGCGCGGGAGCGGAAGTTCCTGATCAGGTCCCCTACGTGCTTGCGCGCCGGTGACGGCTGCGCCGCGTTCACTTCGCTCGGCTTACTGGTTGCCACAAGATCGCCCTGCCTTTCCACATCGTCCCGATGTGCACCCCATTCCTCTGGTCACGCTACGCAATCGTGCCGATGCTCGTAGGTATGACGACTGAAAATCTCCCCGATTGGGTACCGGCATCGGGGCACCAACTCCGCCTCACCGGAGTGCACTTCGATGCCATCCGCGTCCGGGGGGTGCGCGGCGAGGCCGTGCTGCACCATCTCGGCACGCTCACCGACGGGGCGCCGGGGCCCGTCGTACGGGAGGTGGCCGGGGGCCGGTGGACGTACTTCCTGATCCCGCCGGGGGCCTCGCACGAGTTCGACTGGCCGCCGGGGGTGACCTGTTACGGGCCCTCCGCGCGGGACCAGTACGTCGGGATCCCGGCGCCGAACGGCAACACGTATCCGCTGCACTGGCGCTGCGATCCTCCCGTGAAGGGAGAGTTCGTCGACCCGGAACTGCTGCACGCGGTGATCACGGCGCAGCTCTGCCGCGAGCCGGAGTAGGCGCGGGGGCGGGGGCGCAGCCGACAATGGCCCGTATGGACGACTTCACCGAGTTCCTGCACACCCTGCGGGTCTGGGACCTGCCCGAACTGCCGGAGTTCGATCCGGACACCGCACCCGCCGCTCCCCTCCCGCTCTTCCAGGAGTGGCTGCGTTCCGCGGCTGCCGCCGGTCAGCCCGAGCCGCACGCCATGACGCTCGCCACTGTCGACGCCGCCGGGCGCCCCGACGTACGGACGCTGATGCTGCACGGCGCGGATGCGCGCGGCTGGCACTTCGCCTCGCACTCCGGGAGCGCCAAGGGCCGTCAGCTGGCCGCGCGTCCGGAGGCCGCGCTCGGCTTCTACTGGGCGGCGCAGGCCCGGCAGGTCCGGCTGCGCGGGCCGGTGACCGCCGCGCCCGCCGCCGAGGGGCAGGCCGATCTGCACGCCCGCTCGACCGGGGCGCTGGCAGCCGCGCTCACCGGGCGGATGAGTGCAGTGCTGGGTTCACTGGGCGAGCTGGAGGAGGCATCGGCCGCCGCGTGGGAGTGTGCGCAGGCCGATCCGGAGGCGCCCGTACCGAGCTGGACGAGCTATGTGCTGGACCCGGCCGAGGTGGAGTTCTTCCAGGGCGACGCCCGCCGCTGTCATGTGCGGCTGCGCTACCGGCGTACGGAGAGCAGGGACTGGGCGCGCGAGCTGCTCTGGCCGTAGAGCGTGAGCGCGGCCAGCCTGCGGCGGCGGACCACGCGGCCCGCCAGCCCGAACCCGGCGCCCGCCAGCGCGAGCAGCGTGCCCGCCAGGACGCTCACGGCGAGCAGCAGCGGCATCGCCGGGTTGTCGATGATCCGGCCCCGCACCACCTTCACCGGCAGGGTGCCCGCCTGGTCGGCGAGGAAGTTCCGGGAGTCCAGCGCGTCGGCGCGGTTGTCGCCGAGGGTGAACATCCGGCCGTGCGGAACCAGGACGTCGTACGCGTCCGACGTGCCCTTGTCGCCGCCGTCGAGGTACGGCTCGTCCAGCGGTTCGCCGTTGAGCACCAGCTGCTTCCCGTCGAAGACGAGGTGGTCGCCGCCGAGCGCGATGACGCGCCGGAAGACGTCGGCGCCGTCGTACCGTTCCGAGGTGCGATAGAGCACCACTTCACCGTGGTGCAGGCCGCCGCCGTCGCTCTTCTCGATGGCCACCCGGTCGCCCTTGGCGTACGCCGGGGCCATCGAGTCGTCGTTCACGCTGACCGACTCGTACCCACGGAAGCCCCAGAGGGCGCCGGCGGCCAGAAGCAGGACGCCCAGACTGCCCAATACCCACCCAGTCACCGTCAGTCCACGCCCAGCGCCCATACCGGACCTCCTTCGTCATCTGTTCCTGCGTACGGCCCGCCGGGATCGTTACCCGGCGCCTCCGGTCACCGTGGGGTGGAGCTGGGGCCGGGATCGGGGCTGGGGTCGGGGCTGGGGTACGGGTCAGTGGCCAGCCGGGCGTGCTGATGCGCGTCGCGGTAGGTGCCGGGCCGCTGGGCCTGGTGCATCCCGTCGCGCCGGGTGCCCTCGTACGCGTAACCGCAGCGCTCCGCGACCCGGCAGGACGCCATGTGGTCCACGGCGTGGCGCAGTTCGATGCGGTGGATGCCCTCCTGCTCGAAGGCCCAGCGGGTGCAGAGCTCCACCGCGCGAGTGGCGATACCCCGGCCGCGCAGGCCGGGCAGCACCCAGTAACCCACCGCCGCCTGGCACATGTGGCGGTCGATGCCGGAGAGCCCGACGCCGCCGACGATCTCGCCGCCCTCGGCGACGGCGAAGTGCGCGAGCTTCCCGCTCAGCCATCCCTCGCTCCGGTACCTGATCGCTTCGCGGGCGTCGGCGAGGTCGGCGATGGGCCTCAGGGGGGTGTTCCAGCGCAGGTATTCGGGGTCGGTGACACCGCGCAGCAGCACATCGGCGTCCGCGGCGCCCCAGGGGCGCAGGCTCAGGCCGAGGCCGTGCACCTCCTGCTGGGTCCGTATGTCGGTCATGCGGCTATTCAACACGCGGGGGGTCGCGGCGGTGCCCGGGGGGCGTCGGCGGGCGGTACACCACCCGCGAGGTCTTCCACCCGGTCCGGGCCGCAGCCGCACGATGGCAGTCCGACAGCCATGCACGGGACACGGAGCGCCAGGCAGCCCGCGTCAGGACCGCTCGCACCGTCTTCTGGGAACCCGGCACACCCCTCAGCGCCCTGGCACAGATCCGCGCCGTGTACAGCGGTTTCAGCGTCCGGCATGCGGCTGTGTCACCGGACGCTGTACCGACGGGCTGAGCGAACCAAGCGAACCATCGGACGGCTGGACCCCACCAACGTCGCCACAAATGCCCAGGTGTCCTGTTAAGTGGTGGTACGGCTTTCGTGGTCAACCCTCCACTTGTACATGGCTGTTGATGAAGGCGGCCACCTGGTCGAGGGCTTGGGCGGCCTCGTCGACGGCCGGGGCGAAGCCCTGGAAGACGTGCGGCGCCCCGGGGAATGTCTGCAGGGTGACCGGGACGTCGGCGTGTGCGGCCCGCGCGGCCAGCCGCAGGGCGTCGTCGAGCAGGACTTCCCGGCCGCCGGCCTGGATCAGCAGCGGGGGCAGTCCGCGCAGATCGGCGTGGAGCGGGCTGGCCAGCGGGGTACGCGGATCCGCCCCGGCCAGGTAGTCGGCGGACCGGGTCTCCAGGGCCCGGCGGGTGACCGCCGGATCCACGTCGGCCCGGGTCGCCATGGTGGAACCGGACTGGGTGAGGTCCGTCCACGGGGACAGCACGGTCGCGGACGACGGCTGCGGCAGCCCCGCTTCCCGGATCGCCAGCAGCAGGGCAAGGGCGAGGCCGCCGCCGGCCGACTCGCCGGTGACAGCGACCGATCGGGCCGGGACGCCCCGGTCGAGCAGCGCACGGTAGGCGGCGAGGGCGTCGTCCACGGCGGCCGGGAAGGGATGCTCGGGGGCGAGCCGGTAGTCGACGGAGAGGGCGTCGGCCGCGGTGCGCCGGGCGATCTCGGAGGCCAGGCCGACACTGGCGGCGGCGGAGCCGATCGCGTAGGCGCCGCCGTGGAAGTAGAGCACGGTGCCGCCCGTCGGCTCGGCGGCGCCGGCGCGCACCTCCACGGCGGGCACCCCGCCCAGCTCAGTGGTGCGGCTACGGACATCGCCGGGCAGCGGCGCGCCGCCGAGCATCTCGTCGAAGACGCGGCGCATCTTCTCGACGTCGCCGCCCAGGTCCAGAGGCGAGTGCAGCAACAGGTCGGATATGGCGTCCAGCTGGCGGCGGGTCATGGTGGCTTTCCGATCGCGGTGGGGTGATGGGGGCTGGTACGGGTGCGGTGACGGGGGGCTCGGCGCGGCGATGGAGGCGCGTGGGCGCGGCGATGCGCGGTCATCGGGGCGGCGATGAGGGGGTCAGGCGATGCCGCCGTTGCTGAACAGCACCTGGCCGTTGATCCAGCGTCCGCCGGGCCCGGCCAGGAAGGCGACGGCCTCTGCGATGTCCTCGGGGGTGCCGAGACGCTCCAGGGGCGCGGCGGCGGCTATCCGGAGGATGAGTTCCTCGCTCTTGCCCTCGGCGAAAAGCGGCGTCGCGGTCGGCCCGGGGGCCACCGCGTTGACGGTGACGTCCCGGCCGCGCAGTTCGCGGGCCAGGACCAGGGTCATGGCCTCGACCGCGCCCTTGGCCGCCGCGTAACCGCCGTAGCCGGGCTGCTGGAGCCGGGTCACCGAGGTGGAGAAGTTGATCAGCGCGCCGCCGGGGCGCAGTCTGCGGGCGGCGAGCTGGGAGACCACGAAGGTCCCGCGGACGTTGACCCGGTGCATCCGGTCGAAGTCGTCCATCTCCATCTCGGCGAACGGGGCCAGCAGCATGATCCCGGCAGTGTGGACCACCGCGTCGACGCCCCCGAATCGCTCCTCCGTGGTGTCGAAGAGCCTAGCCATCTCGCCCGGCTCGGCGACGTCGCCGGGCAGGGCGACCGCCGTGCCGCCGACCGCGGTGACTGCCTCGACGACCGCCTCGGCTGCCGCCGCGCCGCCCGCGTAGTGGACGACCACGGCCATACCGTCCGCGGCCAGCCGACGCGCGACCGCACCGCCGATGCCGCCCGATCCGCCGGTCACCACGGCCACCCTGGGCCGGCCGGATCCGCGCTGCGACACCACGCCGTTCATGACTGCTCCTGATCCGGCACCCGTCCGGGTGCCCGCGCTGAGGGAGTTCGCGGGCCATCCGCCCGGCGACAGGATCAACCCTCTGCCGCGTGCGGGTATTTGTCTAATGCATCGTAAATATCTAGGTTATTCACATGGCGCATATTGAACGGGTCGATCTCAATCTGCTGGCTCCGCTGGCCGCGCTGCTGGAGGAGCGGCATGTCTCGCACGCCGCCGAAGTCGCCGGGATGAGCCAGCCAGCGATGAGCCGGGCGCTGCAGCGACTGCGGGACACGCTCGGCGACGAACTGCTGGTACGCACGCCGCGCGGATACCGGCTCACCCCGCGAGCCGAGCGCGTCCAGCGCCAGCTGCGGGCGGTCCTGCCACGGCTGGAAGGCCTGTTCGCCCCGGAGGAGTTCGACCCCGCCGAGGCCGCCGAGGCCTTCCGGGTCGCCGGGACCGACTACGCCCGGGTGTTCGCCCCCGCGGTCTTCCAGCGCGTCTTCCGGGAGTCGCCGCGCTCCACGCTGTACTTCCGCACCTGGCACGACGCCATCCACGAGGACCTCGACCGGGGCGTCGTCGACTTGATGTTCTACGCCAGGTCGGAGCCGGTCACCGCGCTGCACACCGAGCATCTCTTCGACGACCGGTTCATGTGCGTGCTCTCCGCCGACCACCCGATGGCGGGGCGCCCGGAGATCACTCTGGAGGAGTATCTGGACGCCACCCACGTGGTCGTCGGCACCACCGACGAGCGCCAGACCGCGATCGAGCGGCGTCTGGAGGACCTCGGGACACCCCGCCACGCCGGGCTGACCGTGCCCTACCACTCGCTGGCCGCGCTCTCTGTCCTGGGCACCCGGCTGATTCTCACGCTGCCCGCGCGCCTGCTCGCGCAGCAGCACCCTGGCCCCGGGATCCGGATCCTGCCCGCCCCCGAGGAGATCCGCCCGCTGCACTACCAGATGGCCTGGCACCCCCGGCTCGACGGCGACCTGGGGCAGCGCTGGCTACGGGACGCCATCCGCGCCGTCACCGCCGAACTCCCTGAGATGGCACCGGAGTTCCACCTCTGACCCGGCCCGAGTAAGACACTGCACAATGACGAGTCGCGCTGCCACCGCGCACTCCGAGGGTTTCCGGCACCTGCGAATGGGTTTTCACCGGCTGGATCTGTCCCGCCCGGTGAGGTGGGCTGCGCCCAGGAGGTACGCCGAGACGAGGTGGACGACGGCGGCCAGGGCGGGGCCGGGGAGCATGGCGGGGGAGGCGCTTCCGGCATTGATTCCGAGGTCGGCGGCTTCGACCGTGTCAGAGTCCACGCACGGCCTGCAAAAGGCGAACGAGCTTTTCGGTCGAGCAGGACCATGCCGGCGCCTGCCAGTTCCGCGCCACTAGCCCGGCGAGGAGACACGCGCCAAGACCCGACTCGACCACAACCCGTCCGGCTAGGACCCGTCGGCGCGGAATACCGGCACGCTGACGCCGGGGGTCAGTTCGCGGAACGTGACGTCCAGCGCCATCCCGATACGCAGCCCGTCCGCCTGGCAGTCGACGATCTCGGTCATCAGGCGTGGCCCCTCGGCCAGATCCACCACCGCCGCGACGTACGGGACTCGCTTCCCGAAGGGCGGCAGGTCGTTCCGGTGCACCACCGACCAGGTGTAGAGCGTGGCCCGGCCGCTCGCCTGCTCCCAGGTGACGTCGTCGCTCCAGCAGTGCGGGCAGAACTCGCGCGGGTAGTGGTGCGGCTTCCCGCACCCGCCGCAGCGCCTGATCAGCAGCCGGCCCTCGGCGGCAGCGGCCCAGTAGGGCGCGGTGAAGGTGTCCGGCTCCGGCAGATCGAACCGCGGGGCGGTGGCTGTCGTGGATGCGGGCGCGGGTGCGGGGTCCGTCAAGAGAAGAGTCCGATCGCGTGGTCGAGTGACCAGGTCTGCCAGGCCATCGCGCCGAAGGCGGCCAGGGAGATCAGCGCCATCATCGCGTTCTGCCCCTGCTCGGCCCAGTCGTGGATCATCAGTACGAGGTAGAGGAGGTTGAGCAGGAACCCGGCGACCAGCGCCACCGGGGTCAGGAATCCGACCACCAGGCCCAGACCGAGGGCGAGTTCCGCGTAGACGACGACGTGGGCCATGACCCGGGGCCGGGGCGCCACGAACCGCTCGAAGCCCCGCTTCACCACCGGCCACTTGTGCTTGCCCGCCACGTCCCCCGCCCAGGCGATGCCCGTACCGCGCTCGAACCAGGCCTTCTTGTCCTTGTGGCGCCAGCTCTCCAGCCACCACAGACCGAGTCCGATTCGGAGGACGGCGAGCCACTCGGCGCCACTGAGCCAGATCGAATGCATCGAATCCCCTCCGGTCGTTGCTCCCCATGTTTCTGACGGTACGTCAGTTCAACGGATGGAAGCCACTGCGCGCAAGAGGTGTGCATGCGTGATCAATTCGCAATCGCTTCTGCCCTTGACCGAGACCTATCAAGCGAACGGGCCATTACGCTCCGTTTCATGGACGACACGAAGGACGACCGGCCCGTCTACGTCATCGGGGCGGGACCGGGCGGACTGGCCGCTGCCGCCGCGCTGCGCGGGCGGGGCGTACGGGCCGTCATCCTGGAGAAGTCCACCGACGTCGGCGCCTCCTGGCGCCACCATTACGACCGTCTGCATCTGCACACCACCCGGCGGCTCTCGGCACTGCCGGGGCTGCCGATGCCGCGCTCCTTCGGGCGCTGGGTGTCGCGGGACAACGTCGTGCGGTACCTGGAGAAGTACGCGGATCACCACAGCCTGGAGACCGTCACCGGGGTCGAGGTCAGCCGGATCGACCGCGCCGACGGCCCGGGGTGGCTGCTGCACGCGACCGGCGGACGGGAGCTGACCGGCAGCGCGGTGGTCGTGGCCACGGGGTACAACCACACGCCCAGGGTGCCCGACTGGGCCGGTGAGGACACCTTCCACGGCGACCTGGTGCACGCGGGCGAGTACCGCGACGCCGCCCCGTACGCGGGCCGGGACGTGCTCGTCGTCGGGGCCGGCAACACCGGCGCCGAGATCGCCGTCGACCTGGTCGAGGGTGGTGCCGGGCGGGTACGCATAGCCATCCGCACCGTCCCGCACATCATCCGGCGCTCCACGGCCGGCTGGCCCGCGCAGCGCACCGGCATCCTGGTCCGCAGACTGCCGACACGGCTGGTGGACCGGGCCGGCGAGACGCTGTGCAGGATCTCCGTGCCCGACCTCTCCGCGCAGGGTCTGCCGCGCCCCGACACGGGCCTCTACTCCCGGGTGCGCGAGGGCGCGATCCCCGTACAGGACGTGGGTCTGATCGACGCGGTCCGCACCGGCCGGGTCGAACCGGTCGCGGCGGTGGACTCCTTCGAGGACGGCAAGGTCGTCCTGGCCGACGGCACCCGGATCTCACCGGACGCGGTGATCGCGGCGACCGGCTACCGGCGGGCGCTGGAGCCCCTGGTGGGACATCTGGACGTGCTGGACGCGCGGGGCAGGCCCGTGGTGCACGGCGGCCGCTCCCCCGCGCAGGCGCCCGGACTGTTCTTCACGGGGTTCACCAACCCCATCAGCGGGATGCTCCGCGAGCTGGCGATCGACGCACGCAAGATCGCGGCGGCAATCGTCCGGGGGTGAAGGATCCAGGGTGAGCGGGTGCGCGAGCCGGGGGAAGGCCTCCGTCCGAACGCCACCCGAAGCGAAGACGAGGAGACCGAGGATGTGCGCAGCCTGCGGCATACCCACCCACCTGGCGGACGCCGAAGCACTCGCGCCCACCGAGGCACAGCCCGCGGCCCCGCCGTCCGAGGCGCATCCCGTACCCGCGGCCGCCGAGGCGCAGCCCGCGGCCCCGCCGCCCCCGAGGTTCGCCGCGCTCCGCAACCGTGACTGTCGCCCGTACCTGTTCGGAGCGGCCCTGGCGATGATGGCCGACAACATCGAGCACGTCATCACCTACTGGGTGCTGTGGCAGACGTTCCACTCCCCGGCCCTGACCGGTTTCCAGGTCATCAGCCACTGGGTGCCGTTCCTGCTGCTCTCGATGTGGTTCGGCTCGCTGGCGGACCGCTACGACTGCCGCCGCATCATCCAGGCCGCGCAAGTCCTGTTCATGGCCGTCTCCGCGACCTGGGGCGTGCTGTTCCTGACCCACTCGCTGCACATGTGGGAGGCGTGCGTCCTGCTCGTCCTGCACGGTCTGGCCGGGTCGCTGTGGGGCCCCGGCGAGCAGCTGATGCTGCACGACTTCGTCGGCCCGGGCGAACTGCCCAGCGCCGTACGCCTGAACGCCACCTTCCGCAGCCTGGGCGTCCTCTTCGGCCCCGTGGTCGGGTCCGCTCTGCTACTGGGGCTCGGTCCCACGGCGGGCATTTTCGCCAACATCGCCTTCTACCTGCCGCTGACGCTCTTCCTCTTCCGCACCCGGTTCACCGGCCACACCCGCGACCGCCACAGCAGGCCACGGGTGGGGGTGCTGGAATCGGTGCGCGTGCTGCGGGAGATCGGCGCGAACCGCACTCTGGTCAGCATGATCATCCTGGGCGGCCTCGGCTCTTTCTTCGTCGGCTCCTCGCTCCAGTCCTCGATGCCGATCTTCGCCCATGACCTCGGCGCGGGCAGCGCCGGAACCGCGTACGGGGTGCTGCTGTTCGCCAACGGCGCGGGCGGGGTCGTCGGCGGCATCGTGCTGGAGGCCACCGGGTGGGTCAAACCGCATGTGCCGGCCGCCGTCCTCAGTACGGCCGTCTACGGCCTGACCAGCCTGTCCTTCGCCCTGACCGGCAGCTATCCGCTGGCACTCGGGCTGCTGCTGGTCGGCGGCGTCGCCAACCTCGCCTCGATGTCGATCGGCCAGACCGTCGTGCAGCTGATCGCGCCCGCCGCCGACCGTGGCCGGGTCCTCGGCGTGTACGCGATGTCCGCCAACGGGCTGCGCGCGGGCAGCGGTTTCACCGTCGGACTCCTGGGCGCCGCCATCGGCGTCCACACGTCCCTGGGCTTCAGCGCCGGCGCCCTCTGCGTCGGCACCGCAGCGGCCGGCCTGCACGCCCTGCGCGGTCGCCGGCGTACCACTACGGCCGACGCGGGGTAGGCGAGAACCGGCCGAGGAAGCCATGCCGCGGTATCGGCCGGTGGCACAGCGGGAAGCGTCCTATCACGAGTTACCGCGAGTATTTGCTTGCAGCACTGTTCCTGACGGGCCGTCAGTTCAGTAATCTGACTGGCAGTCAGGCACTTCGGCCATCGAGCAGGAGCGGGCGGAAACGATGCTTGGATCGACTCACGGCACCCTCACCACCGACTTCCATGCGCGCGTGGTGGCCTGCGGGGAGCAGCCACCCGCCGCCGTTCACGGAACAGCGGCAGCGGAAGGCGACCTGGACGTCAGCGGACGCCCGGTGTACTCCTCCGTACCGGACCTCGACCGGTTCTTCCGGCCCGGCTCGGTGGCCGTCATCGGCGCGTCCGACGCCGAGGGCCGCCCGAACACCGGGATCACCCGCCAGCTGATCGCCTGGTCGGAGCGGGTCGGAGCGACCCTCCACCCGGTGCATCCGACCCGTACGGCCGTCTTCGGCGTCCCCTGCTCCCCCACCGTGGCCGACCTGCCGGAACCGGTCGACCTCGCCGTACTCCTGGTCGCGGACCCGTTGCCGCTGATCCCCCAACTCGCCGACGCCAAGGTCAAGTTCGCGGTGGCCTTCGCCTCGGGCTTCGCCGAGACCGGCGAGCAGGGCGCGGACGCCCAGACCCGGCTGACGGCAGCGGTCGAACGCTCCGGGCTTCGGATGCTCGGCCCCAACACCAACCTGAACGCCTTCGAGAAGTTCCGCGACGACCTGGAGGGCCCGGCGGTCGCCCTGATCACCCAGTCCGGCCACCAGGGCCGACCGGTCTTCGCCATGCAGGAACTGGGCATCCGGCTCTCGCACTGGGCCCCCACGGGCAACGAGGCCGACCTGGAGACCTCCGACTTCATCTCGTACTTCGCCGAGCGCCCCGAGGTCGGCGCGATCGCCTGCTATGTCGAGGGCCTCAGGGACGGCCGTTCCTTCCTGCTCGCAGCGGACCGTGCGGCGCGGGCCGGGGTGCCGGTCGTGGCGGTGAAGGTGGGCCGTACGGAGACGGGGGCCAGGTCCGCCGCCTCGCACACCGGGAAGCTCACCGGCGCCGACCGGGTGGTCGACGCGGCCATGCGGCAGTACGGGGTGATCCGGGTGAACGGCCTGGACGAACTCCAGGACACCTCGGCCCTGCTGGCCCGCGCGCGGAAACCGCAGGCCGATGGCGTGGTGGTGTACTCGATCTCCGGTGGTACGGGGGCGCACTTCGCGGACCTCGCGACGGCGGCCGGGATCGGGCTGCCCGTCCTCTCCGAGGCGAAACAGGCCGAACTGCACACCTGGATACCGGAGTACCTGAACGTCGCGAACCCCGTCGACAACGGCGGCCACCCGGTCGGCGACTGGCGCGGCCGCAAGATCATCGACGCGATTCTGGCGGACCCCGGTGTGGGGGTCCTGATCTGTCCGATCACCGGTCCCTTCCCGCCGATGAGCGACAAGCTGGCCCAGGACCTGGTGGACGCGGCGGAGACCACGGACAAGCTGGTGTGCGTGGTGTGGGGCTCGCCGGTGGGCACGGAGGAGGCGTACCGCACGACGCTGCTCGGCTCTTCGCGGGTGGCCACCTTCCGTACGTTCGGCAACTGCGTCACGGCGGTCAAGGCGTACCTTGACCACCACCGCTTCACCAACGGTTACCGCTCCCCCTTCGACGAGGCCCCCCGCACCCCGTCGCCTTCGTTCCGCAAGGCCCAGGCACTGATGCGCCCGCACCAGCAGCTGAGCGAGCACGCGGCGAAGCAGCTGCTGCGGGCGTACGGCATCCGCGTTCCGCGCGAGCAGCTGGTGACCAGCGCGGCAGCGGCGGTCCGGGCGGCGGGGCAGGTCGGCTACCCGGTCGTCATGAAGGCATCCGGCGCGCAGCTCGGGCACAAGACCGAACTGGGCCTGGTGAAGGTCGGCCTGACGTCGGCCAGCCAGGTCCGGGACGCGTACCGGGAGCTGACCGACATCGCCCGTTACGAGTCGGTCGACCTGGACGGCATCCTGGTCTGCCAGATGGTGGAACGGGGTGTGGAGATGGTCGTCGGCGTCACCACCGACGCGCTCTTCGGCCCGACGGTGACGGTGGGGCTCGGCGGGGTACTGGTGGAACTCCTGGCCGATACGGCCGTACGCGTACCGCCCTTCGGCGAGGACCAGGCCCGCGCGATGCTGGCCGAACTCCGTGGCCACGCCCTGCTGGAGGGCGGAGTCAGGGGCGCGCCGCCGGCGGATGTGGACGCGCTGGTGGAGGTGGTGCTGCGGATCCAGCGGATGGCCCTGGAACTGGGCGACCAGCTGGCGGAGCTCGATGTCAACCCGCTGATGGTTCTGGGGCGGGGTCAGGGCGCGGTGGCGCTGGACGCGCTGGCGGTCTGCCGCTGAGGGGTGCCGGCTGCCCTGCGAACCCCGGGGGGCTCCACCCCCATCGATCCCTCCCCCCGAAAGGCATGCCCGTGACCACTTCGCCCGAGGAAGAAGAGATCCTCCACACCACGACCGACGGCGTCTCGACGATCACCCTCAACCGCCCGGCCGCGATGAACGCCCTCACCTGGGCCCAGCGAGAACAGGTCATCGGCCTTCTGGCCACCGCATCGGCCGACCCCGGCATCCGCGCGGTCGTCCTCACCGCCACCGGCCGCGGCTTCTGCGCGGGCGCCGACCTCCGGGGCGGCGGCCCGCAGGCCCCGGCCGAACGCGTCACGGGCGACGTGGCCCGCACGATCCGGCTCGGCGCGCAGCGCCTCATCGCGGCCGTTCTGGACTGCGAGAAACCCGTGATCGCCGCAGTCAACGGCACCGCGGCCGGCCTGGGCGCACAACTCGCCCTCGCCTGCGACCTCGTACTGGCCGCGGAATCGGCCAGGTTCATCGAGATCTTCGCCCGCCGCGGCCTCGTCCCCGACGGCGGCGGCGCGTATCTGCTGCCCCGCCTGATCGGCCCGCACCGCGCCAAGGAGCTGATGTTCTTCGGCGACGCGCTCCCGGCGGCGGATGCCGAACGCATCGGCCTGGTGAACCGGGTGGTCCCGGACGAGGACCTGCTGAAGACGGCCCACGAGTGGGCCGCCCGGCTGGCCCAGGGACCCACCCGCGCCCTGGCCCTCACCAAGCAACTGGTGAACGCATCCCTGGAGTCGGACCGCACCATGGCCTTCGCGGCCGAGGCCGCCGCCCAGGAGATCAACATGACAACGGCCGACGCGAACGAGGGCGTAGCGGCCTTCGTCGAACGCCGGACACCGCAGTACCGGGGGCGGTAGGCGGGGGCGGTAGGCGGGGGCGGTAGGCGGGGGCGGTAGGTCTCAGTCGGCCCGGGCATCCGCCGCCGCGAGCAGGGTCTGCTCGCGCTCAGGCGTGATGCCCTTGGCCTCCCGGCCGGTGCGGTCCTCGCCGAACGCCTCATCGAGCCCACCGGGGCCGAACAGCCAGGCAGCGGTGGAGTGGATGGACTCGTTGACGGGGCGGCAGTGCAGGCCCGCGGCGATGGCCTTGGCCGAGCTGGGCTTCCAGACCGCGGCCGTCTCCCCTTCCAGCGGGGCCCACAACGGCAGTTCCGTCCAGACGGTGATCTCATGCCCGGTGAGGATTTCCTCGTCCACCCACACCAGCTCCGCCTTGTCGCCGGTCGCGGCGGAGCAGGCGCCCAGGAACTCGCCCCAGGTAGCGTTCGCGGCCGTGCCGCTGACCATGTACATTCCGCTGTCCTCGGCCTCGATCCGGTCCAAGCCGAAGATCGCGATGTCGCGGACGTCGATCAGCTGCATCTCGCGGTCGGGCGCGCCCGGCGCAACCATACGGCCGCCTTGGGCGGCACGGCGCAGCCACCAGGTGAGGCGGCGGGCGCGATCGTGCGGACCGATGATCAAGCCGGGTTCAAGGATCAACGTGCGGCCCGGGAAGCGCTGCTCGACAACCATCTCGCAGCCGGCCTTGAGCTTGCCGTAATCGCCGTCGTCCGGGCCTGCGTCCGGATTGCCGTCGTGGCGGGACGAGCTCTCGTCCACTGGTTCGGCGGGCCAGCCGGGGCGGGCATTGATGGAGGAGATGAACAGATACGTCGGCGCGGATTCGGCCAGCGCCGCGACCGAGGCCCCGACCACGCGGGGGACATAGCCACAGACGTCCACGATCGCGTCCCAGGGGCCGGCCTCGACGAGCCGCGCCAGATCCTCCTCGTGCTCCCGGTCACCGCGCACGACCTGGACCCCCTCCAGATCGGCGTGGGTCTTGCCACGGTTGAACGTGGTCACCTCCCAGCCGCGCCGGAGCGCTTCTCGGACGAATGCGCGTCCGAGGAATACCGATCCACCGATCACCAGAAGTTTCATGCAGCCGAGTCTGCGTCTGCCGGAACCGACGCGGAACCGGAGTCTGCCGAAAGCCAAAGAGGTTGCGCCGCCCATGAACGCGTGCGATTACGAGGGCGGTTGGGGGCCCAGAGGGTGCCGGCACAGAGCCGTACCGGCGCAGGTCCTGACCGTGCGGCCCACGCCTGAACCGAGGCGATTGGGCACACATACTCGCAAGCACGCCGACGGCAGTCCCGCCCACCCGGCGGAGCGGGCCGTCGCGACCCCTTCCCACCTGACGCCCCGTCAGCTTCAATGGAATGGTGATGGGACACGCAGGGATGGCGGCCACCGCCGTCCGATACCTCAGGTCGGTAGGCGCCCCGACGGCCACCGGGCCGGTCGACCCACTCCCGCGCCCGGACCTTCGGGCGGTGGCCGACGACGAACGGATGCCGGTCGACCCGGGGGAGTTCCGCCGGGTACTCGGCCACTTCGCCAGCGGCGTCACCGTCATCACCGCGCACGACGACGAGGGCCCGGCCGGCTTCGCCTGCCAGTCCTTCGCGTCGCTCTCACTGGACCCGCCGCTGGTCGCCTTCATGGTGGCCCGTACGTCGACAACCTGGCCGCGCATCGCCCAAGCCGGGTCCTTCTGCGTCAACATACTCGGCGCGGATCAGGGCGGGCTGTGCCGCGCCTTCGCGGTGAGCGGCGCCGACAAGTTCTCCGGGGTGGCCCACGAGCCGGCCCCCGCTACAGGCTCGCCGCTGCTCACCGGCGTACCCGCGTGGATCGACTGCCGCATCCACGCCGTGCACACCGGCGGCGACCATCTGATCGTGGTCGGCCGGGTGGAGACCCTGGGCGGCGCGACCGAGGGTGAACCGCTGCTGTTCCACCGTGGAGCCTTCGGCCGCTTCACGGCCTGACCCCCTGAACGACGACCCCGGCCACCCCCGCCGATCCCGCCGCCCGGGGCCTCAGCACCAGGGCCATCAGCGCCGCCGCCGCGCACATCGCGCCCGACGCGTACCAGATCACGTCGTACGAGCCGAAGACGTCCCGCACCACGCCGCCCAGGTACGCGACCAGGGCCGCGCCCACCTGGTGGGAGGCGAGTACCCAGCCGAAGACGATCGCGCTGTCCTCGCCGTAGTGCTCGCGGCACAGGGCGATCGTCGGGGGCACCGTGGCGACCCAGTCCAAGCCGTAGAAGACGATGAACAGGACCATCGGCGGGTGCACGGACGGCGCGAGCAGCATCGGCAGGAAGAGCAGTGAGATTCCGCGCAGCGCGTAGTAGACCGCCAGCAGGCGGCGGGGCTCGAAGCGGTCCGTGAACCAGCCGGACGCGATCGTGCCCACGATGTCGAAGACCCCGATCACCGCGAGCAGCGACGCGGCGGCCGTCACCGGCATCCCGTGGTCGTGCTCCGCCGGGACGAAGTGCGTCTTCACCAGGCCGTTGGTGGACGCCCCGCAGATCGCGAACGTCCCGGCGAGCAGCCAGAACGGGCCGGTCCTGGCAGCCCTGGTGAGCACCCCGACCGCCCGCCTGGCCGCGCCGGTACGCGGCGGCGGCTTCGGTACGAACTCCGTTGCCCCGTAGGCAGACTGGCCCACGTCCGCCGGATGGTCACGCAGCAGCAGCCACACCAGCGGCACCACGGCCGGCGCGGCGAGTGCCACGGTGATCGCCGCGGGGCGCCAGCCGTGGTGCACGACCAGCCAGGAGAGGACCGGCAGGAAGACCAGCTGGCCGGAGGCGCCCGCCGCCGTGAGGACGCCGGTGACCAGCCCCCGCTTGGCGACGAACCAGCGGTTGGTCACCGTCGCCGCGAAGGCCAGCGCCATCGATCCGCTGCCCATGCCGACCAGCACGCCCCAGTAGAGGACTAGTTGCCACGCGGTGGTCATCCACACCGTCAGCACCGAACCCACCGAGATGACGGTGAGAGCGACGGCCACCACACGGCGGATCCCGAAGCGGTCCATCAGCGCCGCCGCGAACGGCGCAGTCAGCCCGTACAGCGCGAGGTTCACCGATATCGCGAGGCCGATGGTGGCGCGCGACCAGTGGAACTCCTCGTGCAGCGGGTCGATCAGCAGCCCCGGCAGCGAGGCGAAGGCCGCGGCGCCGATGATCGTCACAAAGGTGACCGCGGCCACGAACCAGGCGCGGTGCAGGCGCGGCCGGCGCCCGCCGGGCGGCGATGAGGTCAACAGCTCCTGCTCCTGGCGCTGTTCCTCCTGCCGCACGGGCTGCGGGACGGATGGTTCCGATGTCTGGGTCACGCCGCCAGCATCGCCGGGCGGGACCGGCCGTACGAGTGGCCCGATGGACAGCCTTCGCTACGATCGGGCCATGGCCTGGAGAGCCCAGGAAGCCAGAGCCGGTGCCGGTGCCAGTGCCGGCCAGCCGCCCGCTCCGTCCCAGGGAGGACCCCCGTGCCCCGCCCGAATCCGCGTCCGCACCGCGTCGTCGTGCTTGCCCTGGACGGGCTGCTCCCCTTCGAACTCGGCATTCCGCACCGCATCTTCAGCCGCCCCCGCGACCCTGCGGGCCGCCCGCTGTACGAGGTGGTGACCTGCTCGGTGCGCCCGCCGGGCCCGGTCCGTACGGACGCCGACTTCTCGATACTCGCCGAGTACGGCCCGGAGGAACTGGCCACCGCCGACACCGTCATCATCCCCGCCTCGTACGAACTGGGCCCGGTGCACGAGGAGGGCAGGCTGACGGACGAACTGGCCTGCGCGCTGGCCCGGATCCGGCCCGGCACCCGGCTCGTCTCCATCTGCACCGGCGGCTACGTACTCGCCGCCGCCGGATATCTGGACGGGCGTCCCGCCACCACGCACTGGTCGTCCGCCGCGCACTTCCAGCAGCTGTTCCCCGCGGTCCTGGTCGACCCGGACGTGCTGTTCATCGACGACGGCGACATCCTGACATCGGCGGGCGTGGCGGCGGGCATCGACCTCTGCCTGCACATCGTGCGCCGCGACCACGGAACGGCGGTGGCCAACGACGTGGCGCGCAAGACCGTCGTGCCGCCGCACCGGGACGGCGGCCAGGCCCAGTACATCGAACGCCCGCTGCCCGACGACCGGTCGGCGACGACGACCGCCGCCCGCGCCTGGGCGCTCTCCCGGCTGCACGAACCGATCCAGCTGCGGGACATGGCCGAACAGGAGTCGATGTCCGTACGCACCTTCACCCGCCGCTTCCGCGAGGAGGCCGGCATCAGCCCCGGCCAGTGGCTCACCCGGCAGCGGGTCGAACGCGCCCGGTACCTCCTGGAGTCCTCGGACCTGTCGGTCGACCAGGTGGCCAGGGACGCCGGCTTCGGCACGGCCCAGTCCATGCGCCAGCACCTGCAGGCGGCGCTGGGGGTCCCCCCGACGGTCTACCGCCGTACGTTCCGGGCACGGGCCACCGCATGACGCTAGGGGCTGTCCGGCGGATCATGTCGCCGACGCGGGGTTTGGAACGCCCTCCCCCAAGGCCCTAAGGGCCAGGGAGGTGCCCCCATCGGCGTTGTCGTCAGTTGCCGACTCCCCCAGCCTGCGGCCGGGGGGACCCCCACCGCGTCGACGCCCTCCTCCGCCTTGCAGCTGGACGCACCAAACCCCGCTCACCGGGACGATCAGGCACCGGTGCCCTCCTGCGACCTGATCCGCCGGACAGCCCCTAACCCACCACCCGGGCCCCCGGCCGCCCCGACCGCACCTGGAGCCGGGCGAGCGTGCCGGCCTTCGCCTTCTTGCTGAGCACTGTGTCCACCACCCGGACCTGGGCGTCCACCGACGACTCACCGATGTCGAAGAGGTGGTAGCCGCGGTGCGCGTCGATGACCTTCCAGTGCGGGTTGTCCGCCTTCAGCGGGTCCCACTGCTCGTGGAACACGGCTTGGTCCTGGTCCCCGTTGCTGGAGATCGACGTACCCACGAACTCCGCCCCCACCACGGCGGACTTCGGATCGGCGAAGTCCTTCTTCAGGTCACTGATCATCGTCAGATGGCGGTCACCCGAGAGCACCAGCGGGTTGCGCACCGACTGGAACTGCCGCATCAGCGCGTTCCGTTCGACCTGGTAGCCGTCCCAGGCGTCGTAGTACCAGAGCTTGCCCTTGCCGGGCATCAGATCGGTTTCGGCCATCATGATCTGGGAGGCGATGACGTTCCAGCGTGCCGGTGACCGGGTCAGCCCCTTCAGCAGCCACTGCTTCTGGGTCGCGCCCAGCATCGTGCGGGACGGGTCCTCGGCCCCCGCCTGGGTCGCCGCCTGGTCGGTGCGGAACTGGCGGGTGTCCAGGACGTTCAGCCGGACGAGCCGGCCGTAGTCGAAGCGCCGGTACATCTGGATGTGCGGACCGTGCGGCACCGACGTGGCCCGGACCGGCATGTGCTCGTAGTACGCCTGGTACGCGGCGGTCAGCCGGGCGACGAACGCGGCGTGCGACTGCTTCGCCGGGTCCTGCGGCACCTCGCCCGCGAAGTCGTTGTCGACCTCGTGGTCGTCGAAGGTCACCACCCAGGGCGCGTACGCCTGCATGGCCTGGAGGTCGGGGTCGGTGCGGTACTGGGCGTAGCGGTTGCGGTACTCGACCAGCGTGTACGGCTCGTCGTGACCGGTGTGGAGCCGTACGGAGCCCGCCGCCGGGGCGGACTCGTAGATGTAGTCACCGACGAAGAGGACCAGGTCGGGGTCCTGCGCGCGCATGTCGGCGTACGGCGTGAAGTAGCCGTGCTGCCAGTTCTGGCAGGAGGCGAGCGCGATACGGAGGCTGCCGCCGGCCGAGAGCGGCGACGGCGCGGTGTGGGTGCGGCCGACGGGCGAGATCTGGCCATCGCAGCGGAATCGGTACCAGTACCGGCGGCCGGGCCGCAGGCCCTTGGCGTCGGCGTGCACGCTGTGGGCCAGCGCGGGCACGGCCTGCTCGGTGCCGGTCCGGACGATCTTGGTGAACTTCGCGTCGTCGGCGATCTGCCACTCGACGGTGACGGGGACCGCGGGCATGCCCCCGCCGTTCAGCGGGTCGGGCGCGAGCCGGGTCCACAGCACGACCGCGTCAGGCAGCGGATCGCCCGATCCGACGCCGAGTCTGAACAGCCCGGCAGGAAGTTTCGGGGCCGCGGCGGAACCGGTGAAGACAGCCGCGCCGGCCGGGGCGGGTGTTGCGGCGGACGCGCTGCCGGCGAGCGGAAGCTGGGCGGCGGCGGCCACGCCGAGCGCGGCGGCCGATCCTGCGAGGAACCTGCGGCGGCCGGTGAGAGCGGAGCGTGCTGCGTCGTCTGCGGACATACGGATTGACTCCCTGGCTCCTGTGGGGTCTCTTGTCGCGCTTGAGGTTCACAGGGCGAGGTGGCCGTGGGGCTGAACGCCACGCATCGTGCGCATGACCGTTGCCGGAAGCGTCGGACCGCGGGCGCGAGATCGCGCCAGAGCCCTTGGGGCAACTGGCTCGTACGGGGTCGGGCCGGCGGCGGCAAACTGAATTCCGGCCGGATCGCGACTGCTCCGTACGAGAGGGAAAGTTGGCCCGAATGGGCAGTGGGAAGGAGTACTCCGGCCGCCCGGATCTCGTAAGGTGACCGCCCATGGCACCTCCCCCTGACGCTTCAGAAACGACCGCGGAATCGGCTACGGGCTCCGCTGTCGGACAGGCTGCCGACGCCCCCGCGGGCCCAGCCACCGGCACAGTGACGGAATCCCCCGCGGGCTCCGCTGCCGCCACAGCGACAGGGTCCGCCGTGGGCTCCGCTGTCGGCGTTCCTGACGACGCCACTGCTGCCGGTCCCGGGGCTCTGCCGCTGCCGTCTCTCTGGCGTGACCGGCGGTTCGTACTGCTCTGGTCCGCGCGGACCATCTCGGTCCTGGGGAACGGCTTCGCCCGGGTGGCGCTGGCGTTCGCGGTGCTCTCGCTGCCCGGCGCCACCCCCGGGCGGCTGTCGCTGGTGCTCGCCTGCCAGGCGTTGCCGCAGCTGGTCCTCATCCTGGTCGGCGGGGTGATCGCCGACCGGATGTCCCGCTCCCGGCTGATGATGATCTCGGACTGCCTGGGGGTCGTCGCGTACGGGGGTCTCGCCGCGATGGTGCTCACCGGGCACGCGCCGCTGACGGCGATGTGCCTGCTGGCGGTGGTGGCCGGAACGGCAAGCGCGCTGTTCGCCCCCGCGATGTCCGGCGTCGTCCCGCAGCTCGTCCCCGCCGCACAGTTCCAGCGGGCCAACGCCCTGCTGCGGGTCGGTATGAACGCTTCGATGGTGCTCGGGCTCGCGCTCTCCGGCGTGACCGTCGCTGGGTGCGGCGCGGGCTGGGCGCTCGCCCTGAACGCCGCGTCCTTCCTGGTGAGCGCGGGTCTCATCCGGGGGCTGCGGCTGACGACGACGGTGCGGGCCGCGTCATCCGGCATGGCCGATCTCCGCGACGGCTGGCGGGAGTTCGCCTCCCGGCAGTGGCTGTGGGTCGTGGTCTGCCAGGCCGCGGTCATGGTGGCGGCCGTCGCCTCGACGTCCGGGGTACTGGGACCGCTGGAGGCGACGGAGCACCTCGGCGGGGCCGGTGCCTGGTCCGCGATCGTCGCCGCGCAGGCGGTGGGCACGGTCGCGGGGGCCTCCTTCGCGGTACGGATAAGGGTCCGCCGCCCCCTGCTCGTCGCGGTCCTCGCGATCTTTCCGGTGGCGCTGCCGATGGCGCTGCTCGCCGCCCGTGCGCCGGTGTGGGTGATCTGCCTGGCGATGTTCTGCTCGGGCCTGTCCAGCGATGTGTTCGGCGCGCTGTGGGAGACCACGATGCAGCGGGAGATCCCCGAGGAGGTCCTCTCCCGGGTCAGCTCCTACGACTGGTTCGGCTCCCTCGCGCTGGCGCCGCTGGGGCTGCTGGTGGCGGGGCCCATCGCGGCGGTCGTGGGCACGAGGGCCGCGCTCGCCGGGTGCGCGGGGTTCACCGTGCTGGCCACGTGCGGGGCGCTGCTGTCGCCCCAGGTACGGACGCTGCGCGCGCCTGAGGGGAATGCGAGTTCAAGCCCCTCCGGCGCTTGAGGAGCGGGGTCCGGGGCGGAGCCCCGGAAAGGGTGCGGCCCCCGCTCAGAACGTCAGCACACCCCGCGCCACCTTTCCCCCTTCCGCATCGGCCACCGCCCCCTCGAAGTCCTCCACCGGATACGTCCGCGTCACCAGTTCGTCCAGCAGCAGCGCCCCTCGCGCGTACAGCCCCGCGTACAGCGGAATGTCCCGCTGCGGCCGCGAAGCCCCGTACCGGCAGCCCAGGATGGACTTGTCCAGGAACATCGACGACACCAGGAACGACGCCTCCGCCGTCGCGGGCGGGGTACCCAGCAGGATGGCCTGGCCGTGGCGGTCCAGGAGGTCGATGGCCTGGCGGATCAGCTCCACCCGGCCCACGCACTCGAAGGCGTGGTCGGCGCCCTTCGGGAGGATGTCCCGGACGCCCTCCGCCGACGTGAGGAAGTGGGTCGCGCCGAACTGCCGGGCCACCGCCTCCTTCTCCGGGTTCGCGTCCACCGCGACGATCACCGCCGCACCGGCGATCCGCGCGCCCTGAAGGACATTGAGGCCGATGCCGCCGGTGCCGATGACGACCACCGAGTCGCCGCGGTCGACCTTCGCCCGGTTCAGCACCGCTCCGACCCCGGTCAGCACCCCGCACCCGATCAGCGCCGCCGAGGTGAGCGGGATGGCGGCGGGGATCTTCACGGCCTGCACCGCCTTGACGACGGTGCGCTCGGCGAAGGCCGAGTTGGACGCGAACTGGTAGAGCGGATTCCCGCCCCGCGAGAACGGCCGGCCCGGCATCCCGATCGCCTTGCGGCACATCGTCGGCCTGCCCCGGTCGCAGTCCGCGCACGCCCCGCAGTTGGCGAGCGTGGAGAGCGCCACATGGTCGCCCGGGGCCACATGCTTCACCCCCGGCCCCACAGCCTCGACCGCCCCCGCGCCCTCGTGGCCGAGCACCACCGGCACGGGGAACGGAATCGTCCCGTCGATCACCGACAGATCGCTGTGGCAGAGACCGGCCGCCGCGACGTCCACCAGCACCTCGCCCGGTCCGGGATCACGTATCTCCAGGTCATCGACCACCTGGGCCTGCTTGCCGTCGAAGACGACACCCCTCATCTCGGCTCCCTCGGTAGGCCGAGCACCCGCTCGGCGATGATGGTGCGCTGGATCTCGTCGGAGCCGCCGTAGATCGTGTCGGCCCGGCTGAACAGGAACTGCCGTTGCTGCGCGTCGAGTTCGTACGGGCGTTCGGGCGCCCAGTCGGAAGGCCCGACGGCGCCGTGCGCCCCGCGCACCTGCACCGCCAGCTCCCCGAGCCGCTGGTGCCAGCCGCCCCAGAGCAGCTTGGCGACGCTCGGGGCGCCCGCGTCGTCCGTACGCCCCAGGGTGCGCAGCGCGTTCCACCGCATGGTGCGCAGCTCGGCCCACTGGCGTACCAGCCGGTCGCGCAGCACCGGGTCGCCGGTGGCGCCCGACGCGACCGCCGCGTTCACGACCTCCTTCAACTCCCTTGCGAAGCCGATCTGCTGGACCAGGGTCGACACCCCGCGCTCCAGGGCGAGCAGGCCCATGGCGACCTGCCAGCCGTTGCCCTCGCCGCCGACCACGCACGCGGCCCGCGCGCCGTCGAAGAAGACCTCGTTGAACTCGCTGGTGCCCGACATCTGCCGGATCGGCCGTACGTCGATCCGGCCCGGCTGGTCCATCGGGACCAGCAGGAAGGACAGCCCGTGGTGGCCGCGCGTGCCCGGTTCCGTGCGGGCCAGCACGAAGCACCAGTCGGCCTCCCTGGCCAGCGAGGTCCAGATCTTCTGGCCGGTGACGCGGTATACACCCTCGCTGTCGCGCACGGCGGCGGTACGGACCGCCGCCAGGTCGGAGCCGGCGCCCGGCTCGCTGTACCCCTGGCACCAGAGCGCCTCGCCGCGCGCGATCGGCGGCAGGAAGCGGGCCTGCTGCTCGTCGTCGCCGAAGGCGATGAGGGTGGGTGCGAGGAGGTTCTCGCCGATGTGGCCCACCCGGCCGGGGGCGCGGGCCGCCGCGTACTCCTCGGCCCAGACGACCTGCTGGGTCAGGGAGGCCCGGCGGTTGCCGAAGTCGCCCTGCCAGCCGATGCCGATCCAGCCTCCGCTGCCCAGCTCGCGCTCCCAGGCCCGGCGCAGCTCCGCGCCCTCGTGTTCGCTGCCGGGGCCGCCGGTGGCTTCGGCGGTGGCGAACTCGCCGGTGAAGTGGTCCGCCAGCCAGCCCCGCGCTTCGGCCCGGAACGCGGCGTCGTCAGGCCCGGGAGAGAAATCCACGTCGCGCCTCCCCTGCGTGACGGGCGGAACCGGGAGGGGCGGAACCAGGAGGGGCGGAGCCGCGACGAGCAGCGCCGTAATGGACGCCGCCGCCCCGAACCACCCCCTGCCCCTCACGCATTGGGCCGCTCCTTGGCCGCCGCCGCCCGCGCCATCGCCTCCAGCTGCGCGAGCATCGGCATCGGATCGACCCCCACCGTCCCCGGCAGGAAGTCGGCGATCCGCTCGGGTGTCCACGCCGCGCCCTCCGCGTACCCGGCGCGCAGCTCCCTCGGCTGGGCCCAGACCGCGATCTTCGGTCCCGCGATCGTGTACACCTGACCGGTGATCTTCTCCTCGCGGGCGCGGTCGGAGAGCAGGTACGTGACGAGCGCGGCCACGTCCTCCGGTTCGCCGATCTCCTTCAGCTCCATGGGGACGTTGGCGGACATCCGGGTCCTGGCCACCGGGGCCACCGCGTTCGCCGTCACGCCGTACTTGTTGAGACCGAGCGCGGCGCTGCGCACCAGCGAGATGATGCCGCCCTTGGCCGCGCTGTAGTTGGCCTGCGCGACACTGCCCTGGTGGTTGCCGCTGGTGAAGCCGATCAGTGTGCCGCTGCCCTGTTTACGCATCACCGCCGACGCCGCCCGGAAGACGGTGAAGGTGCCCTTCAGATGGGTGGCGACCACCGGGTCCCACTCCTCCTCGGACATGTTGAAGAGCATCCGCTCCCGGAGGATCCCGGCGACGCAGACGACGCCGTCGATCCGCCCGTACTGCGCCAGCGCGACATCGACGATCCGCTGTCCGCCCGCCATCGTCGAGATGTCGTCGGCGACCGCGACCGCCTGGCCGCCCGCCGCGACGATCTCCTTGACGACGGACGCCGCGACTTCGCTCTCGGGTTCCCCGCCTTCGATCGGAACGCCGTAGTCGTTGACGACGACCCGGGCGCCCTCGGCTGCGGCCGCGAGGGCGACAGCCCTGCCGATGCCACGCCCTGCGCCTGTCACAGCGATGACTTTGCCTGCCAAGAAGTTCCCCATACCCGGCCCCTTCCCGCGGTTTCTGACGACCCGTTAGATTTTACGGGTAGTCAGACAGCCGAGCACAAGACCCCCGGAGGGCCCGATGTCACTGCCGGCCGCATTCCACGACATCGCCACACGCGTAAACAACTGGGGCCGTTGGGGCGCCGACGACGAGATCGGCACCCTGAACCTGATCACCGACAAGGTCGTACGGGAGGCCGCCGCGACAGTGCGCAGCGGCCGCCGCGTCCCGCTGGCGATCACTCTGGAACAGGACGGCGTACAGACCGGGATGATCCCGGGGCGGGTGAACCCGCTGCACGCGATGGTGCAGATCAACCAGGAGCTGTTCGGTCCCGGCACGGTGGCCACCAGCGACGACATCGTGACCATGAGCCTGCAGACGGGCACCCACTGGGACGCGCTCACCCACGCGTCGCACTCCGGGAAGCTCTACAACGGCCGCCCGGCAGATTCGATCACAGCCCACGGCGGAGCCGAGTTCAGCGGGATCGGCACGGTGCGGCACATCGTGTCGCGGGGGGTGCTGCTCGACGTGGCGCGCGCCAGGGGCGTGGACCGGCTGGAGGGCGGCCGGGCGGTGACGCCGGACGACCTGGAGGCGGCCCAGGAGCTCGCGGGGACCGAGGTACGCGCCGGGGACATCGCGCTCGTACGGACCGGGCAGATCCAGCTGTATTTCAGTGGTGACAAGACCGGCTACACCTACCCGTCGCCCGGGCTCTCGATCCGCACCCCGGAGTGGTTCCACGCCAGGGATGTGGCGGCGGTCGCCAACGACACCGTGACCTTCGAGATCTTCCCGCCCGAGAACGAGGAGCTGTGGATGCCCGTACACGCGCTGCATCTGGTCGAGATGGGGATGCCGCAGGGACAGAACTGGAACCTCGAAGAGTTGTCCACAGCCTGTGCGGAAGCGGGCCAGTACAGCTTCCTGCTCTCCGCGACACCCGAGCCATTCGCGGGCGGCACGGGGTCGCCGGTCGCACCGGTGGCGCTTCTCTGACCCGGCCCTGTCCATGGGGCCCGCCCTGACCACAGGGCCCGTCCGGGCCGTCGCGCCACCCCGACCACCGGGCCCGTCCGGCCGCAGAGCCCGCCCCGGCCGTGGTTCCGGGTGGCGGCGTCACGACAGCCGCCACCCGGAACGGCGCGGGCACCCGCCCCTCCCTGCCCGAGAGAGGCCGGCGCCGAACGCGATCCGTACACACCGAGATCCGAGCCCCCACACCCCCCGGCATCCCTGGCGTCCCCCCACGGGTGGATCGCTCCTGCAAGAGTGATCAGGTCGCCACTCCGCGTCAACACCAGGGCAGCGCTTTGTGAGTTACACCCGAAAGGTGACGGCGCGCGAGGGGTCATATGCCCCGGGCTCGCGAATAACCTCCATGCGCTCCGGCGCACTTCCGGCGGTCTCACATACGCCCGGATCAACCTGGCACGCCCCCCGGTCGACCTCGCACCAGATGGACTTGCCGCGCCCCTCGGGCTGCCAGCCCCAGCGGTCCGCGAGCCCGTCGACCAGTTCGAGACCGCGCCCGTTGGTGTCCTCGCCCTCCGCATGCCGAGGCCGGGGCGGACAGGCGCTGGCGTCGGCCACCTCGACCCGTACCGTGCCGGCGTCGTCGGACGGGCCGAACAACATCCGCAGCACCGCCGGACACCCCGTGTGCACCACGGCGTTGGTCACCAGTTCCGAGATCAGCAGAATCAGCGTCTCGGCGAGTGGTTCGTCAACCCTTATCCCGGACCCGACCAGCCTGGACCGCGCCCACCTACGGGCCCGCCCCACCTCCGCGGGATCGGGTCCGACCTCCAGCTGAACCTGAAGCACCTGCACCGCTCACACCATCCGAACCGGCCGGGGGTACCCCCCAGTGCTTTCCAAGCACCGGGGGAACATCGCCTAGCGCCTCTCAGGGATCACGGAACGTGATTCCCTTGAGAGACAGCATGGTTGACGTACAGTCACCGCAACAAGCGCTTCAGGCATATTCCAGCGCGAAGGAGTAGGCGTGGTGCATACTGTGCGACGCCTGCTGCGGACAGTCGAACGAAGGCACTTCTCGCACCCACGTACGGTACGAACGGCGCGCATTCCCCGGCCCGCTGCCACCTCAGAGGTGCCAACGGGGCATCCGAGCAACACGGTCATTCGCATCCCACGGAGCGTACCGGAGCGTGACGCCGACTCCGGCCCGTGACGGCCCTGTCGAAGGACACAACCCGGTATCAACGCACGGTGACGCTCCGGTAACCCTCACACCAGACCTCACAGCCGACCTCACAGGATCTCCCGGCAGACCTCCCGGCCGCCTCACAGCGCCGCGGCGATCAGCTCTTCGGCCTCGGCCCCGGTGATCCACTGCCCGGCCCTCACCCAGGCCCGTTTCAGATGAAGATGAACATCTGACTCCCAGGTGAATCCCATGCCGCCGTGTACCTGGAGACAGTCCCGGGCGTTGCGGACGGCAGCGTCGTCGGCGAGCAGCTTGGCCCCCGCGGCATCGGTATCCGCACCGCCCCAGCGCCCTTCGGAGGTCACCGCCGCCGCGTACACCGCGGCCCTGGCGAGCTCGGTCCGTACGAGCATCCCGGCGCAGAGGTGCTTGACGGCCTGGAAGGCGCCGATCGGCCGGCCGAACTGCTCACGCTCCTTCGCGTACTGGACGGCCAGTTCGGTGGTACGCGCCGCACTGCCGAGCTGGAGGGCCGCCGTGAGCACGGCCGCGGCGGACCGGCCGGGATGTTCGGGTCCGCCGGTCACCCGGTGCAGCGGTGTCAGCGGGTCCACCGACCGTACGGGGCGGGCATCGCCGGCCTCGCCCACCACCTCGTCGGCCTCCGCGAGCCACTCCACCAGCGCCCCGTCCGAGGCCGCGACGACGGTCCGCCCGGTGTCGGCGCCCGGCACCGTTCCAGCCGCGAGATGCGTGGCGACCAGCGGGCCCGGCAGCAGCGCCCGCCCCGCCTCCTCGAAGACGAGGACGGCCTCGGGCAGCCCGAGCCCGACCCCGCCGTCCGCCTCGGGCAGCCGGAGCGAGAAGAGCCCGGCGTCGCCCAGCTCCCGCCACAGGGCGCGGTCGATGGCCGGCCGCTCCACGGCGGCCCGCAGCGCCTCCCGGCCGAAGCGGCCGTCCAGCAGCGCGCGGAAGCCGGTACGCAGGGCCAGTTGATCGTCGGTGAGCCGGAACTCCATCAGCGCTCCTTGGGGAGGCCGAGGATTCGCTCGGCGACGATGTTCTGCTGAATCTGCGAGGTGCCCGCGGCGATCGTGTACGAGAGCGAGGACAGCCGGTCCTGGTTCCAGGGGTGCGCGAGGTCGAGGGCGTCGGGGCCCAGCACATCGGCGGCCGCCTCGTACAGCTCCTGGCGGGCCTGCGAGTAGCGGAGCTTGAAGACCGAGCCGCCGATCCCCGGCACCCCGAAACCGCCCCCGCCGCGGCTCCCCACGCCCCCGCCCTGCGACTCGCTCACATTCCACTGGGTGAGCCGCCACAGCGCGGCGAACTCGGCGCCGAGCCGGCCCAGTCGGCGGCGCAGCGCCGGGTCCTCCCAGCGGCCGTTGTCCCGTGCTGTACGGGCCAGTTCGCCCAGGGTGCGGCGGCAGGCGACGACCTCGCCCACGAAGGCGGTGCCGCGCTCGTAGGAGAGGGTGACCATCGTGACGCGCCAGCCGTCGTTCTCTGCGCCGACCCGGTCGGTGACCGGTATCCGTACGTCGTCGAGGAACATCTCGGCGAACTCGGTGGACCCGGCGAGCGTCCGAAGCGGCCGTACGGTCACGCCGGGGGCGTCCATCCGCATCGCGAGCCAGGTGATGCCGCGGTGCTTGGGCACCGCGTCGCTGACCGGTTCCGTACGGACCAGCAGCTCGCACCAGTCGGCGACCTCGGCGTGCGAGGTCCAGACCTTGGATCCGCTGACCACATAGTGATCGCCGTCCCGTACCGCCCTGGTCCGCAGCGACGCCAGGTCCGACCCTGCGCCGGGCTCGCTGAATCCCTGGCACCAGACCTCGTCCCCGCGCAGCACCGGCGGCAGCCAGCGGGCCCGCTGCTCCACGGTCCCCTCGGCGGCGATCGTCGGGCCGGCGTGCAGCAGCCCGACGAAGTTCGCCCCGACGTAAGGGGCTCCGGCCCGCTCCGTCTCCTCCAGGAAGATCAGGTGCTGGGTGGGGGTGGCACCGCGACCGCCCGCGTCGGCCGGCCAGTGCAGCCCCGCGTACCCGGCCTCGTACAGCATCCGCTGCCACGCCGTGTCGTACGCGCGCCGCCCCGGCCAGTCCAGCGGGTCCGGCGCGGGCGGCAGCGCCGGGAGAGCTTTCGCGAGCCACTCCTTCAGCTGCCCGCGGAAGACCTCCTCGTCCTGCGTGTACCTGAGGTCCATCAGGGTGTCCCTTCCGGCTGTCCGGTGGCCCGATATCCGCCGGGGCGGAGACCCGACGGATATCCATCGGGTACCCCGCCGGGGACCTGATGGGCCGTCAGATGACAGGCTAGCTCCGGCCCCCTGGACCGACAAGGCACGGAGCCCTACGCTCTCCACACGATCTGACTACCCGTCAGCTGGCTCGTCGGCATGAGGGAGTTCGGGGTATGGGAGTTCGGGGCATGGACGACACCGCACACGCACTGGGCGCGTCCCGCACGCTGTGGGAACTGGTCGACCGCCGCGCCGGGCTGACCCCGGACCGGCCCGTCCTGCTCCAGGGCGACCGCATCCTGACCTTCGGGGAGCTGCGGGACGGCGCCGAGCGCGTCGCCGCCGGGCTGTACGGGATGGGGGTACGGCCGGGCAGCGTGGTCGCCTGGCAGCTGCCGACCCGGATCGAGACGGTGCTGCTCTCATTCGCCCTGGCCAGGCTCGGCGCGGTCCAGTCGCCGGTGATCCCGTTCTACCGGGACCGCGAGGTCGGCTTCGCGCTCCGCGAGTCCCGGGCGGACTTCTTCGCCGTACCGGGCACCTGGCGCGGCCACGACCACACATCCATGGCGGAACGGCTGGGCGCCCGGGGCGTCTTCGAGGCGTACGACGCCCTCCCGGACGGCGATCCCGCCGTACTCCCACCCCCGCCCGCCGACGGCACCGCGGTCCGCTGGATCTACTGGACGTCCGGCACCACGTCCGACCCCAAGGGCGTGCTGCACACGGACCGTTCACTGATCGCGGGCGGCTCCTGCCTGGCCCACGCCCTGCACCTCACGGCGGACGACGTCGGCTCGATGGCCTTCCCCTTCGCGCACATCGGCGGCCCGGACTACACGGTGATGCTGCTCCTGTACGGCTTCCCTGCCGTGCTGTTCGAGCACTTCGCGATGGACACGGCGCTGCCCGAGTACCGCAGGCACGGGGTGACGGTCGCGGGCGGCTCCACCGCGTTCTACTCGATGTTCCTCACCGAGCAGCGCAAGGTGCCCGGACAGCGGCTGGTCCCCACCCTGCGGCTGCTGGCCGGCGGCGGTGCGCCGAAGCCGCCGGAGATCTACCACGCGGTGGTACGGGAGATGGGCGTCCAGCTCACCCACGGCTACGGCATGACGGAGGTCCCCATGATCACCATGGGAGCCCCCGACGACACGGCCGAGAACCTCGCCACCACGGAGGGCCGTCCGCCGGCCGGGATGGAGATCCGCATCGTGGACCCGGAGGGCAAACCGCTGCCCGCGGGGGTCGACGGCGAGGTGCGGCTGCGCGGCGAGGCGGTCTGCCAGGGGTACTCGGGCCCCGCCCAGGCGACGGGTGTCTTCGACGCCGACGGCTTCCTGGTCACCGGCGATGTGGGCCACCTCAAGGAGACCGGCCATCTCGTGCTGACCGGGCGGATGAAGGACATCATCATCCGCAAGGGCGAGAACATCTCGGCCAAGGAGATAGAGGACCTGCTGCACCAGCACCCGGCGGTCGCCGACGCGGCGGTCGTCGGGCTCCCGGACCAGGAGCGCGGCGAGCGGGTGTGCGCGGTGATCGAGCGGCGGCCCGGCGCCGAGGACCTGACGCCGGCAGCCATGTCGGCGTTCCTGCGCGGCGAGGGCCTCTCCGTACACAAACTGCCGGAGCAGCTGGAGCTGGTGGACGCCCTGCCGCGCAACGACGCGCTGCGGAAGGTACTCAAGTACAAGCTGCGGGAGTTGTACGGCTGAGGGGCGGGGACGGCTAGGGGGCTCAGCGCGGGAGCAGCAGGAGGCTTACGCGCGGCGCACCCGGACGGTCAGCGGGTTCACGATGTCGTTGGCGCCGCCCCCGTACTGCTTGTCGTGGAAGGTCTCGCCGGGCTGGGAGCCGTAGAGACGGAAGAACCACTTGCCCTGCCAGGCCAGTTTGTCCGTGCCGAGCTTCTGGAACTCCTGCTGGGCGTTCTGGCGCGTGGTGCCGGCGAGTTCCTGGATCATCGCGGTGACCTTGTCGCTGTCGAAGACGCCCTGCGGTGTCTTGCCCCGGTAGCCGTTCAGGACCGACCTCGTCTTCTCCTGATACGCCTTGAACAGCTTCTTCTCCAGGGCCTTCAGCGCACCCTGGGCGTTGTAGTTGCGGTTGTAGTTCTCCAGCGTGACCCAGGACTCCTCGTCCATGCTGCGGGCGACGACCCCGGCGAAGTGGTAGTTCCAGATGTCGTCGGCGGCGCGGTCCGTGAACTCCTCACCGTCGGGCACCGTGGCGAAGTCGCGCTTGTCGTCGTCGCCGACGGAGTGGGTGCCGAAGCCCTCCCCGACCAGCGGCCGGGCGTACTGGTTGACGCCCATCTCCTGTGCGGCCCGGTCCGCTTCGGCGGGCCGCTCGCGCAGGGTGGTTCCGTAGTCCCGGGCCACCTCCGGCTCCTTGGGGACCTCGGTGCCGCTCGCCGCCGCGGCGGCCTCCGCCGGGTTGGTCGTACCGCCGGAACGCGCGGTCTTGTCCAGGTGATGGGCGAGGTGCAGACCGACCTTCTCGCGCCAGGGCGCGGCGCCGCCGTTCCCGGACATCACCACCTGCATCTGGTAGGAGCCCACGACCTTGCGCGCCACGTCGATGCATTTGGCCTGCAGCAGGTCGGCGAAGCGGCCGGCCTTCTGCCGGGTGGCGGCGTCCGCCGTGACCGGGGTGACCTTGCCCAGCGTCCCCGCGGCCGTCTTGATCTGCGCGCCGCCCCGGACGAGCGTGTACGCGCTGCCGACCTCCTTCAGCCGAGCCACCGCGTGCTGGAACACCTCGTCCGACGCGTAGAACTCCTTGGGTTCCCGCTCGGTGTCGTGCACGGCGAGCGTGCCGTCGTCGGAGAACCGGAGGCTGACGTCGCCCGGGTGGTGGTCCTGGGCGTCCACATGGTCCACATGATGGCCGATCAGGCCGTCCGGCTGCCGGCGGCCGTCGCGCAGGACGCCCTCCGGGGCCTGTGTGGTGAAGTGCGCATCGTCGCCGCCACCGACGATGCCGGTCGGGGCGCCGGTCCGTACCCGCTGGATGGCGGGCGCGGCAACGGGCGCCGCGGAACCCGCACCACGGGACGCGAGACCGGCCACCGCCGCGTTCCCCGCTGCGCGTTGGAGGGCGAGAAGCCCCTGCGGGGAGCGGACCGCGAGGTCGCGCTGTACGGGGAGGGCGGGGACGCTCGGGCGCCTGACGGTGCCCGCAGCCGCGGGCAGCCCGCTCTCGCGCTTCGACTGTTGGCTGCGCATACGCCCTCCCGAGACGGCACCACGCCGGCGGATCCGGCGGCGGGTCCCGTCCGGCTCCGGGCCCCTGGTTCTCCCCCATCATTACCGCACGGCCGCCCAGTTCATTAAGGGCCCCAGGGGCAAACCTGCGGGCACAGTGGTTCGCCGGCCCGGCCCGGGGCGCTCGCTACGCCGAGATCGGCTGCGCGTCGTCCGCCGTGGCGTCGTACACGTCCGCGTACACCTCGAAGAGCCGCCGGACTCCCAGCGCTCCCAGCACCTTGTTCACGTGCGCGGCGCCGCCCTGGCCCGACATGCCGTCCACTTCGCCGCCGCCCGGCAGGATCAGCCGCAGCCGGCCCTGGCAGGAGCGCATCAGTCTGCGGGCCGCGATCAGTACGCCGACGCCGCTGGAGTCGCAGAACACCACGTCCGACAGGTCGAGCACCACGTCGTGGCAACCGACGGCCACCGCGTCATGGACACGCTGCCGGACCTCGGGGGAGCTCACCAGGTCCATTTCACCCGATATGCGCAGGACGAGCCATACACCGCGTTCGGCTTCGATCACGTTCAGCATCACGGGACTGGACCTCTCCGCTGTCGGTCTGCCGGTCCGGAAGATCCGGAAGTTTGCGTTCCACACGGGCGGCTGCCCCACCGATCGCTCATGAAACACCGCCCCCACCATAAACGCGCAGACGATTTCATACAGAAGAGATCACATTGAGTCGCCATCGACGTTACCGATCAAGGGAATCGGTCAAGGAAGCCGATCAAGGAGCGGTCAACGGCCGGACCGGCAGCGGAGAACCGGGCGGCGGAGAACCGAACGGCACACCGGGGGCGGCCGCCCCCCTATCACCCCGGGCCGGTCCGCGACCGTACTTGGTGCAAACAGGCGCACTCCGCAGGCCCTGCGGTTACTGTCGAAAGGTACGAGAGGCAGATGTTTGGGGGACTCATGCCGAAGGACGCACCACCCCGCTGGGACCGCAGGATGCAGCAGCGGCTCGCGCGGGGTGAGGCAGCCGCGCTGGGCGAGCTGTACGACCGGTTCGCCTCCCTCGTACACAGCCTGGCCCACCGCGTGCTGGACGACGACGACGCGGCCGACCGCGTCACCCGTGAGGTCTTCGTGCACGTCTGGGAGAACCCGGAGGAGTACGAGCCGAAGCACGGTTCCATGCGGTCCTGGGTCGCCACACTCGCCCACCGCCAGGCCGTCGAGCGACTGCGCCAGGCCGAGACGGCCTCCCTCGCCGCCCGTGGCGAATCCACCACGGAGGAGACGGAAGAGCTTGAGCAGAAGGTGCGCAAGGCGTCGGCTGCGGCCCGCGCCGACTACATCGTGACCTCCATGCCGGCACCGCTGCGCGCCGCGCTGGAGCTCGCGTATTTCCAGCGCAGGGACTACCGGCAGACCGCGGCCGACCTCGGAGTCACCGAGGACGAGGCCCGGCGGCGGCTCCGGCTCGGCCTTCAACTGCTCTCCACGGCCAACACCAGGCCGGCCGACGGGGCCTCTCCGCCCGGATACGGCCGTGCCCTGTGACGGGGCCGGCAGAGGAACCGGCCGGATGCCCCGA
Source organism: Streptomyces sp. NBC_01197 (assembly GCF_036010505.1). Taxonomy (NCBI): domain Bacteria; kingdom Bacillati; phylum Actinomycetota; class Actinomycetes; order Kitasatosporales; family Streptomycetaceae; genus Streptomyces; species Streptomyces sp. NBC_01197. The sequence continues at coordinate 4,392,326 of NZ_CP108569.1, read as the reverse complement.
TGAGGACGTTCCAGCGCGGATACCGGGTCCGCGCGAGGCCGCCGACGACCTGGCCTCCCTTCCGACGACGCCGACCCCGCCTCCGGTGAAGCTCTCGCACAAGGTCCTGAAGTCGCTGCTCGGCGCCTGGGCGCTGTCGGCCTGCTCCCCCGAGGAGACCGAGGGGGTCGAGGACCACCTCACCGACTGCGCGCCCTGTGCGGACGAGGCGCTGCGCCTGCGGGACGCCGTGGCGCTGCTGCACACTGAGCGGAACCTCGACCTGGACCCGCTGCTGCGGGGACGGGTCCTCCAGGGCTGCCTGGGCCGCAGGCCGGCCCGCATCCCGGTGCCGGAGTGGGCGGCGCCGTACGACGCGGAGACCGCCAGGCTGGACGCCCTGCTGAACGACTTCGGCGACGCCGAGTGGCACGCCCCGCTACGGCTGAAGTGGTTCGAGGACGAGCACGCCACCTCCCGGCGGACGACCGTCGCCGGCGTCATCGGGCATCTGCTGACCGTCGACGGCCTGGTCTCGACCGCGCTCGGCCTTGACGACGGACTGGACGGCATCCTGGGCAGCGAGCCGCCGCTTTCCCCCACGGAGCGCAGCGAGCGGTACTGGCGAGCGCTCACCGCTCCCCCGAACCGTACGATCCGCGAGCCGTGGCGCGAGCAGAGCCACACCCTGATCCGTACGGTCTCCTTCGCGGGCCAGGACGTCCCGCAGATCTCCGTACCGTACGGGGAGTTCAGCCTGCCGCTGCGGGACTCACTCCTGGACCGCGCCTTCGAGTGCTGGGTGCACGCCGGGGACATCGCGGAGGCCGTGGACTATCCGTACGACCCGCCGACCTCGGCCCATCTCAACCTCATGATCGACCTGGCGGCCCGGATGCTGCCTGTCACGCTGGCGGGCCGCCGTCGTTCAGGACTGGCGAACACGAGGCCGTCCGGGCCGGTGCCGGAAGGGCGGCCGGGCCGTTCGCTGCGGCTGGAGATCGAGGGCGCGGGCGGCGGCGACTGGTACATCTCACTGGACTCCCCGGCCGTGAAGGGCTCGCCCGACCACGCGGTTGCGCATGTCGCCCTGGACGGCGGGGAGTTCTGCCGGCTGGCGGCGGGGCACGTGGAGCCGGAGGAGGCGGTCGCCGGACAGGAGGGCGACCGCGAGGCGATCCGTGACGTGCTGTTCGCTGCGGCGTCGCTCAGCCGGATGTAGGGCGGCGGGGCGCTCACGCGATGCCGCGATGCTATCGGCGTTACCCCACGGCTTCCCAAGGGCTTCCCAAGGGCTTCCCAAGGGCTTCCGGGCAGCCTGCCCGTTCCGGACGAGAACGGCGGCGTCCTACGAGAACAACGGCGGCGTCCTACGAGAACAGAGGCCCTACGTGAACACCACCGTGCGGCGGCCGTTCAGCAGGATCCGGTGCTCCGCATGCCACTTCACCGCCCGCGCGAGCGCCTGGCACTCCACGTCCCGACCGATCGCGACCAGCTGGTCGGGGGTGACCGCGTGGTCCACCCGCTCGACCTCCTGCTCGATGATCGGGCCCTCGTCGAGGTCGGCCGTCACATAGTGCGCCGTCGCGCCGATCACCTTCACGCCCCGCGCATGCGCCTGGTGGTACGGCTTCGCACCCTTGAAGCTCGGCAGGAAGGAGTGGTGGATGTTGATGATCCGGCCGTTCAGTGCCTTGCAGAGGTCGTCCGAGATGACCTGCATGTAGCGGGCGAGCACCACCAGCTCGACGTTCTCCCTGCGGACCAGGTCGAGCAGTTCCGCCTCGGCTGCCGCCTTGTTGTCCTTCGTCACCGGGATGTGGTGGAAGGGGATGCCGTACGAGCCGGCCAGTTCGGCGAAGTCCGGGTGGTTGGAGACCACAGCGGCGATCTCGACGGGCAGCGCGCCCGTACGGGACCGGAAGAGCAGGTCGTTCAGGCAGTGGCCGAACTTGCTGACCATCAGGACGATCCGCATCCGGTCATCGGCGCGGTGCAGCTGCCAGTCCATGTCGAAGGCGTCACCCACGGCGGCGAAGCTCGCGCGCAGCTTCTCCAGGGACACCGGCTGCTCGGCAGCGAAATGCACCCGCATGAAGAAGAGGCCGGTGTCCCGGTCCCCGAACTGCTGGCTGTCCTCGATGTTGCACCCCGTGATGAACAGGTAGCTCGACACGGCATGCACAATGCCCTGTTTGTCCGGGCAGGAAAGCGTGAGGACGTACTGGTCGGTCATGACAGCAGGGTGCCACAACCGTCCGCCGTCAGGCGGCCCTGGTCACGATGCGGAGCACTTCCAGGGTGCGCGGCGCCACATCGGGGTCGTCACCGTCGGCGGTCGCCAGCCGGACATGGGCCTCGCGGGCGGCGCGTACCGCCTCCGGCCAGCCATGGTGCTCCATATAGACCGATACGGGAGCATCCGCCCCGACCTGGTGCATGATGCGCAGCACACGGAGCACGGCCACGTCCACGAGTGCGGCCTCGCCGGAGTCCCGGAAGACCGTCCCGACGTACTTCTCGGCGGACCAGTTGTCGAGCCAGGTGTCCTCGACCAGCCGGTACACGGCGTCGGTTATGTCCCCGTACTCCGCACGGCCCGCCAGCCAGCACTCCTGGTGGAAGGCCGGATCGGAGAGCATATGCAGCGCGGAGCGCACATTGGCGCGCCAGCGCCACCACGGCATGTCAGTCAACGGCATGCCGTCCATGGTGGTGGAGCGACGGCCGCGGCGGGAAGCGTTCGGGGAACCTTGCACGATTTCGATCGTACGTTCCCGCCGGACGGAGTCTGCCGGACCCCCGTAATTCACCCTGCCGTCACTCAGCGTTGAGGTCGGGCCACCGCCGCGTTACCCGCGGCGCGGCAGGGTTGCCGACCATGACCGGTTGGCGACGTTCCCTCACCGTCCTCGCGCTCTGCACGGCAGTCGGGGCCTCCTCCTCACTGGTCGCCGGCTGTGGGTCGCTGCCCGGGGAGCAGGGCGGGTCCAGCGGCACGGTCACCGTCATGACCTGGGCTCCCGAGTCCACCAGGGCGACCAATATGCCGGGGATGCCCGCCATGGCCGCCGCCTACGCCCGCTGGGTCAACGCCAGGGGCGGTATCAACGGCCACCGGCTCCGCGTCCTCACCTGCAACGACCACAACGACCTGATCGGCGCCGGGAACTGCGCCGAGGGGGCGGTCAAGGAGGGCGTGGTCGCGGTCGTCGGCTCGTACAGCCTCTACGGCCAGTCGTTCATGCCGCCGCTCGAAGCGGCGGGCATCCCGTACATCGGCGGGTACGGCGTCTCCAGCGAGGAGTTCAACTCCGCGCTCTCCTACCCGGTTAACGGCGGCCAGGCGTCCCTGCTCGCGGGCAGCGGGCGGCAGCTCGCCCGGGACTGCGACCGGGTCGCGCTGGTCAGGCCCGAGACCGTCGACGGCGACGAGCTGCCGAACCTCCTCGACACCGGTCTCGGGGAGGGCGGCCGGGGCCCGGCCAAGGACATCCCCACCACCGAGGACGCGAGTGAGTACGGCGCGCAGGCCGCCGAGGCGCTCAGGGCCGTGGGCACGGGGCCGGGTTCGCTGCCCTCCGGCGGCGGGACGACCGGTAGCGGGACCGGCACCGGATGTGTGGGTGCGGTGCTCGGCGACCGTACGCAGACGTTCGTCGACTCGTTCCGGCGGCAGGAGGGGGCCGGCCCGCCCGACGGGCCGGGCCGGCAGGTGCGGATCGCCTCGGTGCTGGGCAGCGTCGGGCAGGGCCTGGTCGACAGCACGGGCGGCAAGGACGGGCCGTACGAAGGCGCGTACGTCACCGGCTGGTACCCGGTGGCGGGAGATCCGCGCTGGCAGCCGATGCGCGACGTGATCGACAAGTACGCCTTCAACGACAACAGGATCGACCCAGCCGACGCCGGCGTGCAGACCACCTGGATCGCGTACACCGCGCTGAAGGAGGTCATCGAGTCGCTCGGCGAGGGCCACATCACGGCGGACGACCTGACCGGGGCGCTCGACGGCGGGCTCGCCGTACGGACCGGCGGACTCACCCCCACCCTGCGGTGGCGCTTCCAGGACATGCTGGCGTCGCGGGACTTCCCCCGGCTGGTGAACCACCAGGTGACCTACCAAGTGGTGCGCCGGGGGCGGCTGGTGGCGCTGCGGAAGGGCGCGGTGGATGTGGGGCCGACGCTGGAGAAGGCGTCACTGTCGGAGTGAGGCAGCGGGAATGCGCGCGGGCAGGCAGTCCGGGCCGCAGTGCGACAGGTGGGCAGGCGCGGGGGCAGGCAGTCCGGGCCCCTCCCCCGCCGTCCCCGCTGTCAGAGCTGGTCGCCCCTGCGCTGCGTCAGGCTGTACTTGTCCGCGATGGCGTTCCACAGGGTGGACGCCTGCTTCTTCGCCGCGGTGGCCTGGCCACTGGCCGCGTCCCCGCGGCCGGCCGCCGGAGTCCGCTTGGCGTGGCCGTGCTTGCACTCCTTCTTGCCGTTGGCCGCGACGGCGTGGGCCCAGTCCGCGTACTGCTCGTCGGCGGTCGCCGAGGCGTTCCACCCCGTGGTCAGCGCGCTGGTCAGCTTGGCGTGGTCCGGCAGCTTGTCGACCGAGAGCGCGCCGAGCCGGGTCACCAGCGCGTGGCGCTGCTTGGCCGCGCCGCGCAGGTCCGACGCCGCCTTCGGCAGGTCCTGGCAGGAGCGGATGTTGCCGACCGCCGCGATCACCGCTGAGCGGCTGTTGTTGCTGTCGGCGAGCAGCTTGTCGAGCGCGACGGCCTGCGGCTGCGCCGGATCCTTCGCCGCCTCGGGCGCCGCCTTCGAGCCGGTGGTCGATGTGGCGCCCGCGGGCTGCGTGTCGTCCTTCTTGCCCGAGCCGCCCCCGCTGAGCAGCGCACCCGCGCCCAGGCCGATGACGGCGCAGCCGACGACGACAGCGGCGATGATCGGCGTACGGGACTTGCGCCGGGCTGTTCCGGCGTCGGCCCGGGAGGACGGTTCCGGGGCGTATTGCGGCGGCTGCGCGCCGGATTGCTGCGGTCGGCCGTACGGGCCGTTGCCGGGCGGGGCGTTGTGCGGGGCGCCGCCGCCGTACGGGGCGTTGCCGTAGGGGGGCTGGGCGTCGAAGCGCGGCAACTGCTGCGTCTCACCGGCGGCTTGCGGCCCCGCCGCGTTGTCCGTACGGAACAGGTTGTCGAACTCGGCGGGCGGCTGCCGGTCCTCGGGGGCGCCAGGTCTGATGCGATAGGGAGCGCCGGAGGGGGCGGGCGGGACCGGCGGCAGGAACTGCGTGGGGTCCGCGTCCGACCCGGGGGCGGCCGGGGCGGGCCCGGACTGCTGGTGGTAGCCCAGGTACTGGGTGGACTCCGCCGGGCCCTCGGGCGGAGTGGGGACGGGGGCGATGAACTGCGTCGCGTCGCTGTCGCCCGCGCCCGGAACGGCCTCGGGGGGCAACGGCTGCGCGAATGAAGGGGTTTGCGGTGAACCGTGTGCGGGGTTGTGCCCCGGCCCGGACGGCTGCGCGGCGGGGGGCAGCGGCTGGTACGGCTGCGGCTGGTACGGCTGCGGCTGGTACGGCTGCTGCTGCTGCTGCGGCATGGGCTGCTGGAACTGCGGCTGCTGGTGCGGCTGCTGGAGCTGCGGTTGCTGCTGCGCCTGCTGCTGATACGGCTGCGGAAGTTGCTGCTGCTGGTGCGGCGGGGGCAACTGCTGCTGGTGCGGCTGCTGAGGTATGTGCGGAGGCTGCTGCTGGGGCGGCTGGGATCCGCCGTCCTGGGGCCCCCAGGGCTGGCCCCACGGCTGGCCACCGGCCGGGATCGTGTGCTCGCCCGCGACTTCCGGGATCCACGGACCACTCCCGTCGGACGGCAGTACGACACCTTCGTGCGCGCGCCGCACAGCTGGAAGCTGCGGCTCGTCGCCCTGTCCGTTCTGCGTCACCGGGACTCCTACTGCACGTGGACCTACGGAATCGTCGGTTCACGCTACCGGGTGAATCGACGCGTCTGCCACGGGGCGGTGGATGGGGGTGTGCGATGTAACACATGAGGGGTGCCTGGCGCTGTTCTTGGGGCGGTGGAGGTGCGCGTACGGGGCGGGTGGCTTGTTCTCGCCCCTGCCGTACGCGGGTTGCCACAGCCCGCACACAGGACAGGTCGATGAGTCGGGCCGGGCCACAACGGGTCGGGTCGGTGCCCAGCTCTCCGATCGCGGGCACCGGTCCGCACCGCCTCCTTCCCCCTTCCCCTTCCCCCGGTGCCCGAGCCACTACGCCGCCAGGATGTCCATCCGCGCCCCCAGCTCCCGGACCACCGTCTCCTCCCCGAACGGCTCCAGCCGCCCCCGCAGGTCGTCCAGGTAGTCCGCCCCCCGGCCCGACCGCACCGTGCCCAGCAGTTCCACCGCGCGGGTCCCCGCCCGGCAGGCCTGTTCCACCTCTCGCTGCTGGAGCTGCGCCGTGGCCAGCAGGACCAGACCGATCCCCCGGCGGCGGGCCTTCGTCTCCGGAAGGCCGGCCAGGGCCTCCTCGGCGCGGCTCGCGCCCGCCGCCCCCTGGCCCAGGTCGCGGTGGCAGTGCGCCAGTTCGTCCGCCAGATACGCGCCGTCGAAGTGGGCGATCCACTCCGGGTCGTCGCCCGCGTCCGTACCGGACTCCGCACGGTCCATCGCCGCCAGGGCCCGCCCCGCCACCGCTTCGGCGGCCCGTGCGTCGCCCATCAGCGCGTGGCCGCGCGCCTCCGCCGCGTAGAACATCGACTCGGCGCGCGGCGTGACCCGCCCGCGCGCGCCCTCCTGAGCCGCCCGCGCGAGCTGCGCGATCTCGCGCGGGGTGCCGAGTTCCGCGGCGAGGTGGCTCATCGAAGCGGCCAGCACATAGCCGCCGTAACCGCGGTCGCCCGCCGCCTGGGCCAGCCGCAGGGCCTGGATGTAGTAGCGCTGGGCGAGTCCGGGCTGACCGGTGTCGACCGCCATGTACCCGGCGAGTTCGGTCAGCCTGGCGACGGCGGCGAACAGCTCGCGGCCCACCCCGTCGCGGTACGAACCGGCCAGCAGCCCGGACACCACGCTGTTCAGGTAGTGGACGACGATCGGCCGCACATGGCCGCTGCCGAACCGGTGGTCCAGCTCCGTGAGCGCGGCGGTCGTCGCCCGCACCGCCTGGACGTCGGACAGCCCGACCCGCGCCCCGGCGGCCCGCGCCACCTGCGCATCCGCTCCGGTGATCAGCCAGTCCCGGCTCGGCTCGACCAGCGCGGACGCGGCGACCGTGGACCCGGAGAGGAAGTCACGGCGCCCGACGTCGCTGCGCCACAGCTCACAGACCTGCTCGATCGCGCCCAGCACGGTCGGCGAGAACTGCAGCCCGACCCCGGAGGCCAGGTTCTTTCCGTCGGCCATCCCGATCTCGTCGATCGTGACCGTACGGCTGAGCTTGCGGCCCAGCGCCTCGGCGATGATGCCGGGCGCCCGGCCACGCGGCTGCTGCCCGCGCAGCCATCGCGCGACGGACGTCTTGTCGTAGCGGAGATCGACACCGCGCTCCGCCCCCACCATGTTGACGCGGCGGGCGAGTCCGGCGTTGGAGCAGCCGGCTTCCTGGATGAGTGCCTGAAGCCGTTCATTGGGCTGACGGGCGACGAGAGGCCTGGCGGCCATGAATACCCCCTGATACGTGCGGCGATCACTGATCCGGTCGGGTTGATCACTGCCCGGGAAATGTCGGGAGAATGCGGTGAAAGACGGGAGTAATCCCGGCATTCTTCTTGACACCCCGCTGAGGGATACCCGCTCCAGGGGGTGCATTCGCCTGCGCGCCCCCGCCCATGCCTCCATGCGCCCCGTATGCCGTCAAACCGCCGCTCTCCCCGGCGTATTGACCCCGTAACCCCAGGTGACGGCGGGAGTTGAGCTGTTCGTGAAAGAGACCACCACGGGTACGCAAGCCGCACAGATCCCCCAGCAGCGCACGGAACTGCTGCTGGACAGCGCCGTACGGTACGCGGAGGAACGGCACTGGGACGTGCTCCCCGGCACCTGGCTGGAGGCGAGGGAAGGCGTCGAGCGGTGCTCCTGCGGTGACGTCGCGTGCTCCGCGCCCGGCGCACACCCCACGCGCCCCGACTGGGCGGCCGAGGCCACCGGCAGCGCCACAGCCGCCCGCGCCCGGTGGTCCAAGCAGCCGCGTGCCTCGATCCTGCTGCCGACCGGACGGACCTTCGACGCCATCGACGTCCCCGAGACCGCGGGCTTCCTCGCGCTGGCCCGGATGGAACGGCTGGACGTCACACTCGGCCCGGTGACCTGCACGCCGCACCGCCGGATGCTCTTCTTCGTACTGCCGGGCGCCGGGGCCAAAGTACCTGATCTGGTACGGAGGCTGGGGTGGGCGCCGTCCACGATCGACCTGGTGGTCCGCGGCGAGGGCGACTACGTCGCGGCGCCGCCCACCCGGGTCGGGGCCGCCGGGGCCGTGCAGTGGGCGCGGCGGCCGACGGCCGCCAACCGCTGGCTGCCCGACGCGGACGAGCTGACCGGCCCCCTCGCGTACGCCTGCGGCCAGGAGACCCGGCCGGTAGCCGATAGCCGGTAGCCGGTAGCCGGTAGCGAGTTGATTGCCACAGGCGGCCTGGAACCGGGTCCTGGATGCAGGGCCCGGCCGGGCGGCAAGCGACCGTAGGGTGGGCGCAAGAGCTGGGACTCCGAAAGGCGCTGCACCATGCCGGACCAGGCAGCCGTACGGGTTAAGGGACTGTGGAAGCGGTTCGGGGAGCAGATCGCGGTCGCCGGGATCGATCTCGATCTGCCCGCGGGCCAGTTCATCGGCCTGGTCGGCCCCAACGGGGCGGGCAAGACCACCACTCTCTCCATGGTGACGGGCCTGCTCAGGCCCGACCAGGGCACCGTCGAAGTGGCGGGCCACGACGTCTGGCAGGACCCCGTAGCGGTCAAGTCCCGGATCGGCGTACTGCCCGAGGGACTGCGGCTGTTCGAGCGGCTGTCGGGGCGTGAACTCCTCGCGTACAGCGGGCGGCTGCGCGGACTGCCCGGCCCCGAGGTCGACAAGCGGGCCACCCAACTCCTGGACGTACTCGACCTGGCGGGCGCCCAGCACAAGCTGGTGGTCGACTACTCGACCGGGATGCGCAAGAAGATCGGGCTGGCCGCCGCGCTGCTGCACAACCCCGAAGTGCTCTTCCTGGACGAGCCGTTCGAGGGCGTCGACCCGGTCTCCGCGCAGACGATCCGCGGCGTGCTGGAGCGCTACACCCGCTCCGGCGCGACGGTCGTCTTCTCCAGCCATGTGATGGAGCTGGTCGAGTCGCTCTGCGACTGGGTGGCGGTGATGGCGGGCGGCCGGATCCGCGCCCAGGGACCGCTCGCCGAGGTACGCGGAACCGCGCCTTCCCTCCAGGAGGCGTTCCTCGAACTGGTCGGCGCGCACGGCAGGCACGCCGGGGACAGCCTCGACTGGCTGGGCGGGAGCCCGCGATGACCGCGACGACCGCCACCGCCCCGGACACCCAGCGGCCCGCCCCCTCCCTCACCGCCGTCTTCATCGGGCTGAAGCTCTCCCTGCTCCGCAACGGCCTGCGCCAGTCGTCGGGCCGCAGGGCCGCGTACATCGCGTCGGTCGCCGGCTCCCTGTTCTTCGCGGCGCTGTTGCTTCTCGGCCTCGTCCTGCTGCACGGCCACCCGCACGCGGCCACCCTGACGGTCATCCTCATGCTCGTGCTCGCGGTGGGGTGGGCGGCGATGCCGCTGTTCTTCCCCGGCGGGGACGAGACGCTGGACCCGAGCCGTCTGGTGATGCTGCCGCTGCGCCCGCAACCGCTCGTACGGGCCCTGCTCGCCGCCTCGCTGGTGGGCATCGGGCCGCTGTTCACGCTCTGTCTGGCGGTCGGTTCCGCCTTCGCCGTGGCGACGAACGCGGCGGCAGCGGTGGCCGCCGTCATCGCCGTTCCGCTCACCGTGCTGAGCTGTGTGGCGCTGGCGCGGACGGTGGCCGCCGCCAACGTGCGGCTGCTCACCTCGCGCAAGGGCCGCGATCTGGCCGTACTGAGCGGTCTGGTGATCGCGATCGGTATCCAGGCGGTCAACTTCGGTGCGCAGCGGCTCGGCAGGGCCGGCGGACTTTCCGCACTCGACCCGACCGGGGACGTGGTGCGGTGGCTGCCGCCGGCCTCGGCGATCGGCGCGGTCGACTCGGCGAGCGCCGGCTCGTACGGAGCGGCCGTGGCCCAACTCGCCATCGCGGCGGCCTTCCTGGTGATCATGCTCCAAGCCTGGCGGCGCACCCTGGTCCGGCTGATGACCTCGCCGGACGGCTCGACGCTCGCGGCGGCCGGACCGAGCCGCAAGGAGTCGGCGGGGGGTTTCTCGCGGCTGCTGCCCGAGGGCCGTACGGGCACGGTGATGCTCCGGACCCTGCGCTACGTCTGGCGCGACCCGAAGACCAAGGCCGCGTGGATCGCCTCGCTCGCGATCGGACTGATCGTGCCCCTGCTCAACGCGGTGCAGGGCAGCGGTTCCATCTACTTCTCGTGCTTCGCCGCGGGGATGCTCGGCATCCAGATGTACAACCAGTTCGGCCAGGACACCTCCGCGTTCTGGATGGTCGCGCAGACCATCTCGTCGCCCCGGGACGCGTTCGTCGAACTGCGGTCGCGCGCCCTGGCCCTCGGCCTGATCACCGTCCCCTACACCGCTCTGGTCACGGTGGTCACGGCCGGTCTGCTCGGCGACTGGGGCGCGTTGCCCGAGGCGATGGGGCTGGCGTTCGCCCTGCTCGGCGCGATGCTGGGGACGGGCGCCGTGACCTCGGCCCGCTTCCCGTACTCGATCCCGCAGGACAACGCCCACAAGAACGTCGCCCCGGGGCAGGCGGGGCTCGCCTGGATCTCCATCTTCGGCGGAATGGTCTCGGCGGCGCTGCTCTGCTCACCGGTGATCGCCCTGCTGATCGCCCTGCACGTCACGGGCCACGAGCCCTATCTGTGGATGCTGCTGCCGCTGGGCGCGGTGTACGGGACGGCGGCGGCCTGGGCAGGACTGCGGGCGGCCGCACCCCAGGCTGCCGGCCGGCTGCCGGAGATCCTCCTGGCGGTCAGCAAGGGGTGAGCTCTGGGGCAGCGAGGGGCCTGGGGGGGGCCGGGGGGCCAGGGGGCTTGCCCGCCCGGCCCCCGCTACTGCGCGACCACCGCGTCCAGGAACGGCTCTATCGCCGCCCGCCACGCCTCGGGCTGGTCGTAGTGGATCAGATGGGCCGCGTCGGCCACTTCCGCGTATTCACCGCGGGGCAGCACCCTGACCATCTCCTGTGACTCCGCCCGGCCCAGCTCGCCGTCCAGTCCGCGGACCACCAGTGCCGGGCACTGCACCTGAGCCAGCTCCTCCCAGTGCGCGTCGAAGACCCAGGTCTCACGGGACTTCAGCATCTGGCGCCGGGAGAAGACCGGCCGCCAGCCGTCGGCGCTCTCCGCCATCACCTCGGCGAAGAACTCACCGCGGGACGGATTCGGGCGCTCCACCCAGGGGTCGTCCTCGCCGAACCACTTCCGTACGTCGGCGAGCGTCGCGAAGGGGACGGGCCAGGAGCTGAACCAGTCCTCCCATTCGCGCTGGGAGGCGACCCCCAGGGCGGAGGCCCGCATGTCGCAGATGATCACGGCCCGGACCAGGTCCGGCCGTTTGGCCGCGAGCTGCCAGGCGGTGAGGGCGCCCATCGAGTGGCCGATGAGGGTGACGGGGGCGAGCCCCAGCTGAACGATCGCGGCCTCCGCGTCGGCCACGTAGGCGTCCCGGGTGTACGGGCCTTCGGCCGGCTTGTCGCTGCGTCCGTGGCCGCGCTGGTCGAGGGCGACCGCGCGGTGCCGCTCGGAGAGCCAGCGCGCGGTGGACGCCCAGTGCGAGGCGCGGCCCATCAGCCCGTGCAGCAGTAAGACGCCGGGCGGGCGCTCGGCGCCCCCGTCGGTGTCCTTGGGCGGGTCGGCGAACTCCCAGGCGGCAAGGCGTACGCCGTCGGGTCCGGTCACGTCGATGCGCTGCACCATGTTCTGGCACCCCCTTCAGTCCCCCGGGTGGTCGGTCCGCACCTGCCGCAGGCCGCTCAGGTGGTAGATCCATGTCGCGTCACACAGGCTATCGAACTCGCATTCGAAAATACGGTTCCCCTCCTCAACACCCCACCTTCGAGTGACAACTCCCGAGGATTGAGGGTTGCTGCCCGGGGGAGATTTCGTGCGGGGGGCGGACCACTCGGGGATGAGGGTCCGCTCAGGCCGACCTTGAGAGCTCGGGGCTCCAGGTCGGCGCGGGGAGGTCAGGCCCCGGCGCTTCCGAGCGCCGGGGCCCTCTGCGTGCGGGGCCTCCTGGTGCGGGGCCCGGCATGGGACCCGCTGCGGGGCCCGGTGAGTCCGCGACAGACGCATGCATCTGCTCCCCTCCCTACCGGACGGGCGGGCCGCATCGGGCCGCGACAGGTCCGGACCTGACACCGTCGTCAGGTCATAGGCGTCAGCCTCGCACGGGTTACGTGCGGCCGGGGCCGTTCCCGCACCATTGCGCGGGCCGACCGCAACCGCCCGCCCAGCGCACGACGGACCTCTGCTTCCAGGACCTCTGCTTCTGCACTACCGCTACCGCACTACTTGCTGTCGCACTACTGCTACCGCTATTGCTGCCGCTCTGGCTACTGCTTGGCCACAAAGACGTGCGAAGCCACTTCGGGGTTGAGCTCGGCGGCCTCGCCGCCGCTGCCCACCAGGACCCCGCCGGGCGACTCCGTGACACTCACCACCGAGCCGGGCTGCACCCCCGCGCGACGCAGCGTGTACATCAGCTGGGCGTCGGTCTGGATGGGCTCGCCGATCCGGCGCACCACCACGTTCTTCCCGTCGGCGCCCGGATCCAGCTCGGCCAGGCTCAGCAGGCCCTCGTCGAGGAAGGGGTCCGCCTCGGCCTTCTCGCCCAGCTCCTCCAGACCCGGGATCGGATTGCCGTACGGCGACTCCGTGGGATGGCGCAGCAGCTCCAGCACGCGCCGCTCCACCGCCTCGCTCATCACGTGCTCCCAGCGGCAGGCCTCGGCATGCACCTGCTCCCACTCCAGGCCGATCACGTCGACAAGGAGGCACTCGGCGAGCCGGTGCTTGCGCATGACGCGCGTCGCCAGCCGCCGGCCCTCCTCCGTCAGCTCCAGATGCCGGTCGCTCGCGACGGCCACCAGGCCGTCACGCTCCATGCGCGCCACGGTCTGGCTGACCGTCGGCCCGCTCTGGTCGAGCCGCTCCGCGATGCGGGCCCGCATGGGGACCACACCTTCCTCCTCCAGCTCAAGGATGGTGCGGAGGTACATCTCCGTAGTGTCGATCAGCCCACTCATACGTGCCCCTATGCTCCGCTACCGCTATGGCCCTCATCCAATTCTGACGCATACCTCCGACAACCGGTCCGCGCAGGACGTGGGCGGTATTGACACCGCCCTGGTACGGACCGCACCGTGATGCGCATGAGCAGCGAGAACAGCGGGAGCAGCGGCCTTGCCGGCGAGTTCTTCGACGCCGCGATCGGCCTGCTTCGCCAGGTGCGCGACGAGGAGTCACAGAACGTGGCGGCGGCCGGTTCCGCGATAGCCGACACCGTGCAGGCGGGCGGCCGCCTCTTCGCCTTCGGCGCGGGCCACTCCTCGCTGGCCGCTCAGGATGTGGTCTACCGCGCGGGCGGCCTCGCCCTGATGAACCTGCTCGCTGTCCCCGGCACCCTCGGCGTCGACGTCAGGCCGGCCACGCTCGGCTCGGCCCTGGAGCGGGTCGACGGTCTCGCGAGCGCCGTGCTCCACTCCAGTCCGGCCGCGGCCGGCGACGTACTCGTGATCATCTCGCTCTCCGGGCGCAACGCGCTCCCCGTGGAGATGGCGATGAGCGCCCGTGCCCTGGGTCTGAAGGTCATCGGCGTGACGTCGGTGGCGTACACGAAAGAGACCACGTCACGGCACTCCTCCGGTACGTACCTCAAGGACCACTGCGACATCGTGGTGGACAGCAGGATCCCGGTGGGCGACGCGGAGCTCACCGCCGAGGGGGTCGAGGCCCCCTTCGCGCCCGCGTCGACCGTCGTCGCCAGCGCACTGATGCAGGCGATGATGGCCTCGGCGGCAGGCGCACTGGCCCACCGCGGCATCGAGCCACCGCTGCTGCGCTCGGGCAACGTCGACGGCGGGCACGAGTGGAACGGCCGGGTGTTCACGGAGTACCGCGACCGGATCTTCTACCAGCACTGAGGTTGGACGCCCCTTATTCCTCATTCCTCCGCACGCGAGCACGCGGCACCCCCGGCTGTGCTTTCATCCAGCAGGGTTGCGTACATATCAACCGGAACTCTCATTGAGTACACCGTGGTTCGGCCATAGGTTCGCGCCGAGACCGACACCGCGGTGTGTCCGACTGCCGGGATCACCGCACCCGCTCCCGCAGGAGGACAGGAACATGCTTGACGCCTTCACCCCCTGGCCCGAAGAGGAAGCGGCAGGCTACCGGCGGGCCGGGCACTGGCAGGGCCGCACGCTCGGCGATCTGCTGCGGGACTGGGCACGTGAACACAGCACGCGGACCGCTCTGGTGCACAGCGGCAGCCGCATGACGTACGCGAATCTGAACCGGCGGGTGGACCGCGTGGCCGCCGGTCTCCGGCTGCGCGGCATCCGTCCGGGAGACCGGGTGGTGGTGCAGCTGCCGAATGTGCCCGAGTTCGTCGTGACGGTGTTCGCGCTCTTCCGAACCGGGGCGATCCCGGTGTTGTGCCCCGTCGCTCACCGTGCTGCCGAGATCAGCCATCTCGTCCGCAGGACCGGGGCTGTCGGCTACGTCGGTCCCGATTCCTACCGCAATTTCGACCACGCCGGGATGGCTTCCGGCATCTCCGCCGAATTCCCCTTCCTGCGGCGCGTCTTCACCTGGTCCGGGGCCGGTACGCCGGCCGGCGGGTTCTCCGTGTCGTCGGACGGGTGCCTCTCCTTCCCGCTGAGCTCCATCGACGCCCCGCCCGAGCCCGACCCGCCGCTCGACGCCGGGTCGGTGGCCTTCTTCCTGTTGCCCGGCTTCCTGTCGTCCGGCTTGCTGATGTCCGGCGGGAGGGCCGCACTGGGAACGCCCGCCCCGCCCGAGCTGATCCCGCGTGCCCATGACGACTACGCGTACCAGACCCGCGCCACCGGCGAACTCCTCGGGCTCACCCGGGAGGACGTGTATCTGGCGGCTCTGCCTGCGGAGTCCAACTTCGCCTTCGGCTGCCCCGGCATCGTCGGCACTCTCGCCGTCGGCGGAACCGTCGTCCTGATCGAGGACCCGGGACCCGCGGAGGCCTTCCGCGCCATCGAAGGCGAACGCGTGACGTTCACGTCCGTCGTACCGGCCATCGCCTCGCAGTGGCTGGACGCCCTGCCCGGCGCGGCAGAGGATCTGTCGAGTCTGCGGGTGATGCAGATCGGGGGAGCACCTCTGCACCGTGCGTCGGCGGAACGTCTGGCGCCCGGATCGGGCTGCCGGGTGCAGAAGGTGTACGCAAGGGGCGAAGGGGTCTTGTCCGCCGTCCGCCTGGACGCACCCGGCAACCTCATCATCGAGCAGGCGTCACAGGCGTAAACAGGCTTCAGCGGCGTCACAGGCATCACCGGCGCCCAGGGGCCGACCGGCACACTCATCGCCAACTTGCAGCTCAGCGAGGTGGTCAGGCGCTGTCCTCCGGCCGGTACTCGCCGGCCCGGGGCGGCTGTGCCCGGTCCGCCAGTGCCTGCGCCAGGTCGATGGCGGAAGCCACCCGTACGGCGAAGCTCTCCGCGTACACCGCGTCGGGCCGTTCGAAGGCGAGGCGGCTCGCCCCGCGCAGGAACGTCACGACCCCCAGCGTCCTCCCCCGGCTCCGCAGCACCGTGCACAGCGCGTGCACGGTGCCCGGCGGCCACTGCCGCTCCGACGCCCACGCGGCGGATGCGCCCCTGGCCGTACCTTCCGCCGAAGCCGACGCCGAAGCTGACGCGGACGCGGATACGGGTGTGGATGCCGACGCCGACCTGGGCGCGGCCGCCGCGCTGGTCCGTACCGCTCCGGTCCTGGCCACCGCCTGGAGCGCCGGATGGCCCGCCTGGTAGCGCACCGGCAGGGCGGCGCCCGCCGCCGGCAGGCACGGCCCGGACGCGCCTCCGGATGGCGTCTCTGCCACCCGTACGAGCCGCTCGGCCGGCGCCCCCGCGGAGGAGGGCCCGGACGAGCCGGAGAGCGCGTCGGCGGATATGCCGGTGCTGTCAGCTCTGTTGCCGGTGCTGTCGGCTCCGTCGGCTCCGTCGGCTCCGTCGATGATGTCGATCAGCGCATGGTCGGCGAACCCGGCCAGCGCGAAGTCCAGATACGACGTCGCCGCCTCCATCGGGTCCTCGCACTCGGCGGCCACCCGCGAGGCGCGGTGCAGCTGGTTGCCCCGGAAGCGGAGCCGGCTCGCCTCCTGCTCGGCCTGCTTGGCCGCGGTGATGTCGCGGAACAGCCAGCCGACCCCAAGCGGAACCGGCTCCTCCGTAAGCGGTGAGGCCAGCCGCAGGAACCCGCTGCGCCAGCAGCGCCGCCGCTCACCCTCCGCAGTGCGCAGCGTCACCCACATATCGGCGGGCGCCGGAAGCGCCCCTTCGGCCAGTACGTGCTGGAGCGCGCCCTCCAGTTCCTCGACGCCCTGCACGATCAGGTCGCCCAGCGGGCGTCCCAGCAGCGTGGTGCGCCCCGCCGAGAGCGCCCTCGCGGCATGGGCGTTGACGACGGTCGGCCGCAGATCGACATCGACCAGGACGACCCCCCAGGAGGCGTCGTCGAACATGGCCTCGCTGAGCGCGATCGCCCGTTCCAGATCGATCTGCGCGTGGACCTCGCCGAACGCGCAGTACACCCCGGCCGGTGTGCCGTCCGGACCGCGCACCCCGGAGGACTGGGTCCGTACGAGCACCCGCCCGCCGTCCTTGCGCAGCAGCGCGAACTCGTGGACCTGGCGGCCCGGCCCGCGCATCGCCGTCATCAGCCGGCCCTGCACCTCGCCGGCGTCCGCGGCCCGTACCGCCCAGCCCGCGAAGCCGGTACGCCCGACGGCCTCGTCGGCTGACCAGCCGAGAATCCGCTCGGCCTCGCGATTCCAGTGCGTGACTACCCCGTCCGCGTCGAACGCGCAGAGCGCGGCGTCCATCCCGTCCAGCAGAGCCGCCAGCAGATCGGAGCCCGGGCTGCCCGGGTCACCGGAACCACCGGCACCGTCGGAACCACCGGCACCGTCGGGAGCGCCGGGCGGAACACCGGGACCAGGAACCCCTCCAGCCCCCGATGCCCCACCGGGCTCGGGCTCATCGGGCCCCAGCGCACTGGCTGCCTCGATCCGGGAACCACTCATCCGGCACCCCCAACAGGACGCGTCCGCCGCATGTACTGCATGTACCGCACGTCAGATCATTCAACGCGAACGTGACGCAGCGCACACCCGACTTACGGAAATAAGTTCCGGCCATGGCAAGTCCATACGGCCGGGGTGCCGGGTTCCAGCCGTTCTCCCCCGGCCTCGCCCCCCGCTGATTAATTCGGTTGAACCGGTCCGGAGGGGCTCCTAAAGTCGGCGGCACGCTAGAAGGGAGGTGTTCCGGAAGTGATTTCTTCTCGGACTTGCGAGGTGGCTGCGGGCTGACGGCCCGTCGTCGCACTCTGTGCAGTGCCGGCAGACCGCCGGCCGAAATCCCAAGCAGTCACCGACCCGCGGGCTCGCCGGTAAGTCCGGCCGGCTCCTCCGCAAGGAGGGACCAGAGCCCGCGGGTTTCTGCGTGCACAGCCCAGTGCAGGAACCCCGCCCGGAGGCCGCGCCGGACGCCGCGTGCAGAAGCCCGTTCAGAGGCCCCCGGGCGCACCCGTACGCATCCCCCTCAAGGGCAGAGCCGCTCCACACGCCACGCCGGACCCGTCTCGCCGCTCTCCGTGCGTACGTACCGCAGCCGGTCGTGCAGCCTGTTCTCGTGGCCCTGCCAGAATTCCGCCGTGCCGGGAGCCACCCGGTAACCGCCCCAGTCCTCCGGCACCGGGACCTCGGTGCCCTCCGGGTAGCGGGCCGCCAACTCCTCGTAACGGCTGGTCAGTTCCTCGCGTGAGGCGATCACCGACGACTGGGCGCTCGCCCACGCGCCGAGCTGTGAGCCGTGCGGGCGGGTGCGGAAGTACCCCACCGTCTCCTCGCGGGCGATACGGGATGCCGTGCCCGTGACCATGATCTGGCGGGCGATCCGGTGCCAGGGGAAGAGCAGCGAGACCTGGGGGTTGGCGGCCAGTTCGAGGCCCTTGCGGGAGCCGTAGTTGGTGAAGAAGACGAAGCCGTCCGCGTCGAAGTGCTTGAGCAGCACCGTACGGGCGGATGGGCTGCCCTGCGGGGTCGCGGTCGAGACGACCATCGCGTTCGGTTCGTGCAGTCCGCCCGCGACGGCGTCGGCGAACCAGCGGGCGAACTGGTCCATCGGAGCGGCGGCGAGGTCCGCCTCCGCGAGGACGGAGGAACGGTACTGCTCGCGCATCACGGCGGGATTCAGATCATGGTTCGGCACGGGACCATCCTGCCGCAAAGGGGATGTGTGCCGGATGTCACGCTTCCCCGCACCGGCGGGAGCCGTCAGACTCGTCCCTCCGCCCCCGGACATGCCAGCCGACATGTCCACCACACCGAACCGCCCTGAATCGACCCGAAGGCCGAACCCAGCCCGCCGAACCCAGCCCGCCGAACCCGTAGACCGAACGCATCACGAGGAGCCGCCCGATGTCCGACGCCGCTGCCGCAGCCGCTTTCGTACCCGGACTCGAAGGAGTCGTCGCATTCGAGACCGAGATCGCCGAACCGGACAAGGAGGGCGGCGCGCTGCGGTACCGCGGCGTCGACATCGAGGATCTGGTCGGCCAGGTGTCCTTCGGGAACGTCTGGGGTCTGCTGGTCGACGGCGCGTTCAATCCCGGGCTGCCGCCCGCCGAGCCGTTCCCGATCCCGGTGCACTCCGGGGACATCCGGGTCGACGTGCAGTCCGCGCTGGCGATGCTCGCGCCCGTCTGGGGCCTGAAACCGCTGCTCGACATCGACGAGCGCACCGCGCGTGACGATCTGGCGCGCGCGGCCGTGATGGCCCTCTCGTACGTCGCCCAGTCGGCGCGTGGCCAGGGCAGCCCGATGGTTCCGCAGAGCGAGATCGACAAGGCGGATTCGGTCGTCGAGCGCTTCATGATCCGCTGGCGCGGTGAGCCGGATCCCAAGCACGTCAAGGCGGTTGACGCGTACTGGACGTCGGCCGCCGAGCACGGAATGAACGCCTCCACCTTCACCGCCCGGGTCATCGCGTCGACCGGCGCCGATGTCGCCGCCGCACTCTCGGGTGCGGTGGGCGCGATGTCCGGGCCGCTGCACGGCGGGGCGCCGTCGCGGGTACTCGGGATGATCGAGGAGATCGAGCGGACGGGCGACGCGAGCGCGTACGTGAAGCGGGCGCTGGACCAGGGCGAGCGGCTGATGGGCTTCGGCCACCGCGTCTACCGCGCCGAGGACCCGCGGGCCCGGGTCCTGCGCCGTACGGCCCGGGAGCTGGCCGCGCCGCGCTTCGAGGTCGCCGAGGCGCTGGAGAAGGCGGCCCTGGAGGAGTTGCACGCCAGGCGCCCCGACCGGGTGCTGGCCACGAACGTGGAGTTCTGGGCGGCGATCGTGCTGGACTTCGCGGAGGTCCCGGCGCACATGTTCACGTCGATGTTCACGTGCGCCCGCACGGCGGGCTGGAGCGCGCACATCCTGGAGCAGAAGCGCACGGGGCGGCTGGTGCGGCCTTCGGCGCGGTACGTGGGGCCCGGAACGCGTAGTCCTCGCGAGATCGAGGGGTACGGCAGCATCACGGGGTGAGGGTGGCGGCGCCCTCCCGTGCCGGCGCCCGCAGTTGGCCGGGGAGAGCGGTAGCCGGGGCGGATCGCGGTGGCTACGGTCGATCGTGGGCAGAGTCGTACCGGAGTACGGAGAACCTACGGAGGACCTGTGCGCACCGGAAAGCTGTTGTCCCACGTCGATGAGCGTTGGCCCAAGGGGCGTCGGCTCGTGGTTGCCGGGTGGGCCCTGAGGCTGGCGGGAGCAGTGCTGGGCATCACGGGCTGGCTGGTCTTCCAAGCAGGACTGAACAGCGATCACCTGCCGGGCATGCTCCACCCGGCCTGGTGGCTGCGTGGGGTGGGGAGCCTAGCGGCGGTCGGTGTCGCCCTGAGGGTCTTCGGGGCCGGCCGTCGCCTCGTGGTGCAGGGCAAGCGGTACACAGCCGATGTGATCGACTCGTTCGACGCCCTGGCGGGCACCCGCTATGTCCTGTACCTGCGCCCATTCTCGAACGACGCGGTCATGGCCGCGCTGGACACCGACATCCTGGGCGGCGGGGCTGGCCCGGCCAACTTGTTCTTCCTCTCCGGGCTGACCCACGAGGAGAAGTTGGTGCACCGCTTCGGGCTCTTCGGCCGGGTCATCGCGGTCGGCAGGCCCGGGGAGCACCTTCCGCCGATCGGCGCGGTGCGCGGGCAGTTACCCCTCGATGACTGGCAATCCACCGTCAGCTCGCTGATCGAGGGAGCTCAGGTGGTGCTGATGGCGGCGGGCCTCGGTCCGGGGACGGTGTGGGAGTTCACGGAAGCGGTACGCCTCCTGCGACCGGCCACGAGGCTGGTTGTGCTGGTCTACTGCGATGCCCCCGCCTACGAGCGCTTCCGCGAGGCGGTCGCCGTTGAGTACGCGCGGCGTTCGCGGACCGAGCCGCAGACGGCCGGCACCGCGTGGCCGCCGTTGCCCGCGCTGCCGGACTATCCGCCTCCCGCCCGCCCCACGCGCCCACGCTGGGAAATCTGGCTCAACGGAGGCCGGAAAAGGCTGCGTTGGGACTTCGTCCTCAAAGGCATGGTGGTGTTCGATCCGGGCTGGGAGGCCACCTTCACACGCTTCGACCCGACGGCGTTGCGGATGCCGTCCTGGTTCACCTTGCGCCGCCTGGTCAAGCGGGAAACGGGGCCCATCATGGAGCAGTTGGAAGCACTGGCACCACGGAATTGACCGGGCACGCCCCGCGCACCGTTACGCCCCGCCCGCCCGCGCACCACGACAGAACCCAACAGCCCCGTACCAAAGGGGACTTCAACCACTTACTCTCGAAGCAGTGTGCCGTCGCACACGGGGAGGACGGGCCATGACCACCGACGGGGGACAGTGGGCAGTGGGTTCCGGCGGCTTCGGCGCCCCGGTGCCGACAGGCTGGGCGTACGCCCCCTCCGCGCCCCAACCCGGAACCGTGCCTCTGCGCCCGCTGGATTCGGGTGACATCATGCGCGGCGTCCTCACCACCATGCCGCGCTACGCCAGGCCGCTCTACCTCCCCCTGCTCGCCTTCGCTCTCGGCTTCACCGTGCTGCTCAGCGGCTGCGCCCTCGCCGCCTGGACGCTGATCACGCCACTGCCTGCGCCCGGCACCCGGACAACCACCCCTCACCTGCTGGAGATGGCCGAGGTCATCGGCATTGCCGCTCTCCCTTTGTTGATCTACGCCACCGTCGCGTACGCCGCCACCGCGACAGTCAGCACCACTGTGCTAGGCCACTACGCCGTACTCGGCCGCCCGCGCCCGATAGCCAGCCGGGCCTGGGCGGAGGGCCGACGCCACCTGTGGCGCGTGCTGGGCACCCAGCTTCTGATCAGTCTGACCACGGGGGCCATTCTGCTCGCCTCCACGCTGCCGGCCATCCTGCTCGGCACCATCCTGCACAGCACGACCGCCGCGGCCTTCAGCTTGCTCCTGCTCATCCCCGGTCTGCTCGGCGCCCTCTATGCAGGAGGACGGCTCCTCCTCGCCGTACCGGTGACGGTCCTGGAGAACAAGCGCCCGGCCGCCGCGATGCGCCGGTCCTGGACGCTCAGCCACGGAACCTGGTGGCGTGGTGTCGGCGTTGCGTGCCTGGCCCGGATGATCGGCTACGCAGCAACCCAGTTGATCACTACCGTGGCGGGAACGATCGCGACACAGCTCGCCCCGTTGGGTGCGCTCGACGGCACCCGGAGCGGTCAGTCGTTCCCGCTGTCGGCGTCCGACTTGATCCTTCCGGCCACCGTCGTCGTACTCGCCGCCGTGACCGCCGCGACGCTCAGGGCACCGCTGACCCCCCTCACCCTCGGCCTGCTGTACATCGACCGGCGCATCCGGCTGGAGAACCTCCACACAGGCCTTTTCGCAGCATCGGTCGGCACGGCCGACCACGCGGGCGGCCAGGGCCCTCCCTTCGCTTCGCCGGGACCAACCTGAGCGGTGGGGTAACTGCTCGCAGCTACGCGCAAACGGGTCCAGAGCGGCGGGGACTCAACAGAGTCGGGCAGTCCCGCGACCGTGGCCCACCGCTACGCCAAACGCGCTGCCTACTACACCGAACTTTGTTCGGCCCAGAATGAGGTGAGGGCTCGAGCGCTGCGGACTGGGTCTTGCACCATCCACCAGTGCCCCACCTCGTCGAGGGTTGCGACCCGGGCTCCTGCCCGGGCTGCGGACCGGCGGCGCATGTCCTGGGAGCCAACGAGATGGTCGTCGGTGCCGACGATGGCAAGGCCGGGGCGTGCTGCGGCGGCGGGGAGGTTCTGGCCCAGTTCGGCCATGACCGGTTGGATGGCGGAACGGTAGAAAGCGAGGATGGCCTGTCCCATTTGCGGCCCCTGAGCGGCGGCCAGCCGTGCGGCGACCGGCCTGTTGATGCCTCTGGCGACCATGCGCTCGGTGCGTTCGTCGAGCGTGCCGCCCAGCAAGTCCGCGACCGACTTCTCGCCAGTCTCGGGCATTTGCCATTGCTGGGCGAGGTCGTGCCAGACATAGTCCGGATCAAACACGCCCAGGGAGTCGCTGACCCAGGTCCGCAGCAGGTCGGGCCTTGTCATGGCAACGGAGACGACCGTGCTGCCGCCCACGTCGTGGCCGACGAGGTCGATTGGCTCGCCGAGTGTCTCCAACTCCGTGACGAGCCAGTCTCGGTAGGCGGACACGGTGCAGCCGAAGCCGGACGGGATGGGCGTGCCGAAGCCGGGCGGGGACAGGCGCAGGACGTCCATCCGGTCCAGTTCGGCGCACAGCGGGTCCCATATCGCGGCGGTCTCGGGGTTGCCGTTCACGAATACTGCAGTCATGAGGCTCCTGGGGCTCAGATGGCGAGCAAGGTCCCCCCATCCTCACAAACTTGTTGTTCGACAAGCAAGTTAGTTCCAGTGTGTGCGATATTCTCGCGATCATGCCGTCCGAACAGCGCACCCCGGCCCGCAGGGCACGTCGCACCCAGGAACAGCGGCGCACCGCGACGAGAGCCGCGTTGCTCATGGCGGCCGCGGAGCTGGTAGTGGAATCCGGAGTGCGCGCGGTGACCCTGGCTCGCGTCGGTGAGCGGGCCGGGTACAGCCGGGGAATCGTCACCCACCACTTCGGCTCGAAACAGGCGCTGCTCGATGCGCTGGCGAAGTCCATCCAGAGCGGGTTCGTCCCGGGCGCCGGCGACCTGCCGCCCGGGCTCGAACGCCTGGTACTCCTGATCGAAGGCTACGTCAGTGAACTCGGCCGCGACGGAGTTGCCAGCCGGGCGTTCCTGTTGCTGTGGGCCGAGGCGTCGACGGCTTCCGAACTCTCCTCGCTCTTCCGGGAACGCGACGAGGCATTCCGGGCAGAGCTACGCGACGACGTCGCCGCAGGTATCGCGGACGGCACGATAGGAGCGGACACCGACCCGCAGGACGTGGCCGTGGCGGTTCTGGGACAGTTGCGGGGCATCGGAATGCAGCGCCTGTTGGACTCGGACGCCGTCGACACCCAGCGGCTCAGCCGTACTGTCGCTGAGCAGTGGCGCCAGGCATTGTCGGCATAGACGGAAGGAGTAAATAGGGACGCCCCGCAGAGGTGTTGACCAACGGCCACCCACAACGACGTCAATCTGTCAGGACGTCTTAGTGTGCTCAGGTGACGGAATTCAGAGCCCTCGACGACAGCATGAACTGGCAGCAGGACTTCGAGCGGCGCCTGCGCGCCTCGTACACCGCCGCCGGGCTCGGTGCGGCTGCGGTGGAGCGCAGGATCGACGGCGTACGCGACGGCATCAGGGACTGGACCGTCGCCGAGATCACGGACGCCGAGACCCGGGTGGGACACGTCGTCGTGACCGTGGCCGATCGGAACGGCACCTGAATCGGACTGCCCATACCCCCGTGTACGCCGACCTGATCAGTCTGGAAGCAGAGGTCGAGTCGGTCGAGGCGTCGGCGGATGGAGCCGCCCGAGCCTCGGGACTCGGGACTCAGGTGCCGGGACTCAGGTACCCCGCCCTCACTCTTTTGGGCGTACGCGGAGAGGACTCCTGGCGGATGTGAGCTTCGGGACCCGGGCGTCGGGACGCGAGCTTCGGGATGAAAGAGCGATCCCGTGGCTGTCGAGCACTTTAGCCCTGCCCTGTCCGCGCCCGCATCACCGCGCCCGTACCCGATGGCCAAGCCCGGCTACGGCAAACGTTCTGCCCCAAATCAACTCCCCCGTTGCACCGACGACTTCACGTTGCTGCCGGAACGGGAGCGCTACATCGCCGGGTTCGTGGACCATCTGCCCGAGGGTGCGGCGATGAACGTAAAGAGCCTCGCCAAACAACTTCCGCTCTACGGACAGCAGGCCATCAGCACCGCGCTGACCGCGCTGTCGGTCGCCGGTCATCTCCGTCGCGTACGGCGTCTCGTCGGCGAAGGCGATCAGGTCCGCTGGGTCTTCCGCACCTTCTGGTCCCGCACCGCACGCGACAACGAATGGTGGGCCGCCCACCTCGTGGAACGGGATCAGCAGGACGTACGAGAAGGGGTGCCGTCCGCACCCGTGACGTCTGCACCCGTCGTGCCCGTACCGACCCTGGAACGGCCCACCCCGGAACGGCCGACCCCGGATCCGGCCCCGGACAGCAGCCCCTCGCCCGCCTACCTCGCTCTGGCCCAACTCGGCCGGAACGACGCCCGGCTGGCGCTCTCCGCCGTCGACTGTGCGGCTCTGGAGGGGTTGGCCGCCGACTGGCTGGCGCGTGGGGTGAACACGGACTACCTCACCCGGGCCCTGTCCGCCGGGCTGCCCTCCCACATCGCCTCACCGGTCGGCTTCGTGCGCCGCCGTCTCACCGACAAGATCCCTCCAGCGCTGCCCGCTGCCCCGGTCGCCGGCCCTGGCCTGCGCCTGATGGTGGAGTGCACCCGTTGCGGCACACCCGGACGTGCCGAAGCCCTTCCCGACGGTCTGTGCCGGCCCTGCCACCGGGCCGACGCCCCGGAGACCTCGCCGTCTCCCGGCGAAGGCCGCCCCGACTCCCCAGCCGGGCCCGATGTCCGGGCTCACGCGGGCCGCCTCCGTGAGTTGCTCAGGGCCACCTGAACCGGGGAAGACTCCCGCTCACCGAGCGCCCTCTCACCCCAGCGCCCCTTCCACCAGGGTGCCCCACTGCTCCACCACGCGCTCCCGGCGCACCCCGTCGTCCGTGAGCAGGTTCGCCAGGCCCAGCCCCCGTGCCATGTCCAGCAGGCCCTGCACCGTTTCCCGTACGCCGGGCACCGACTCGTCCGCCCGCAGCAGCTGTACGGCGATCCGGTGCGACTCGCGGCCGACCCGGGCCTCCAGTTCCGTGACGCGGGCGTGCAGCTGCGGTTCGTCGGACGCGGCCACCCACAGGTGCAGGGCGGCCCGGAACAGCGGGCCGGTGTAGAGACCGACCAGGGCCGCCACCACGGTGCGGCGGTCCTGCGGGGGCAGGGTACGCAGGGCGGTCGAGCGCTCCTCGGCCACGTACTCCACCGCCGCCGTGAACAGGTCCTCGCGGGTCGGGAAGTGGTGCTGCGCCGCGCCCCGTGAGACGCCCGCGCGTTCCGCGACGGCGGAGACGGTGGAGCCTGCCCAGCCGTGTTCGGCAAGGCAGGAGACCGCTGCTTCCAGCAGGCGCTGCCGGGTCGCGCGGCTGCGGTCCTGCTTGGGGCCCCGGCCCGTACGGTCCGGATCGCCAACACCGACCTGATTGCCGGCACTGCCCGGAACGCCGACACCGACCGGATTGCCGGCACTGCCCGGATCGCCGCCCATGTCCGTCACAACACCCATGCGGGATCCCGTCGTTCGAGGAAGGCCAGTACCCCCTCGTGCGCCTGGGCCGACGCGAAGAGGGCCGCCGAGTGGGCGATGAGGTCTTCCGTGTTGCGGTCGAAGTTCTCCAGCACCGTAGCGGTGACCAGGGACTTCGATGCGGCCAGGCCCTGCGGGGAGGCCCTGCGCAGTCCGTCCACGACTGGCGCGAGTGCCGCGTCCACGTCGTCGGCCGTGGCCGTGATCAGTCCCGTACGGGCGGCTTCGGCGGCGTCGAACCGTTCGCCCGTGAGGTAGTAGCGTGCCGCCGCCCGCGCGTCCATGCGCGGCAGCAGCGGTATCGAGATGACGGCGGGGGCCAGGCCGAGCCGGGACTCGGTGAAGGCGAAGGAGGCCGCCGGCCCCGCCATCGCGATGTCGCAGGAGCCGAGCAGTCCGAGTCCGCCGGCCCGTACATGACCGGTGACGCGGGCGACCACGGGCCGTGGGTGCGCGACGATCGCCCGCATCAGCCCCACGAACGCGGCCGGGTCCGGCGGCCCCTTGAGGTCCGCGCCCGCGCAGAAGGTGTTCCCGGTGTGGGTGAGGACCACCGCACGTACGGAGTCGTCCCCGGCTGCCGCCGACAGCGCCTGCTCCAGCTCCGCCACCAGCTGTGCGGAGAGCGCGTTGCGGCTCTGCGGTGCGTCCAGTGTCAGGGTGGTGATCCCCCGGCCGTCGTGCACCGTCCGGATCACGCCGGGCGGCGATGACGTGGGTGACATGGGTGGATTGGATGTCGTGGGTGCCACGGACGACTTGGGTGTCGTGGACGTCATGCGCTGTGCTCCCTGGTCTCCCGGCCGCTGGTCCGCCGTTCCCGTGCGCGCAGTTCACGCCGGAGGATCTTCCCCGATGTGGCACGCGGGACGGCCCCGATGAATTCGGCCCGCCGGACCTTCTTGTACGGGGCGACGCGCTCCGCGACGTACGCCATCAGCTCCTCCTCCGTGAGGTGCGCGCCCGCCTGCCGGACGGCGAATGCCTTGGGCACCTCGTTGCCGTCCTCGTCGTACACACCGATGACCGCCGCGTCGGCGATGGCTGGGTGGGTGAGCAGCAGCGCCTCCAGTTCGGCGGGGGCCACCTGGAAGCCCTTGTACTTGATGAGTTCCTTGACCCGGTCGACGATGAAGAGCCAGCCGTCCTCGTCCACCCGGCCGACGTCCCCGGTGTGCACCCAGCCGTCCTCGTCGATCATCCCGGCGGTGGCCTCGGGCCTGCCGAGGTAGCCCTTCATGACCTGCGGCCCGCGGATGGCGACCTCACCCTCCTCGCCCGCACCGAGATCACGCGCGGGCCCCTCCAGCGAGAGGATGCGCATCTCCGTGCTGGGGAACAGCTTCCCGACGGCTCCCGGCGGCGGGTTCTCCGCGTCGAGGGGCACGACGTGTGTACCGGGTGACAGCTCCGTCATCCCGTACGCCTGGCGCACCGGCGGCAGCCCGAGCCGGGCCGAACAGGCGGCGGCCAGAGCCGAGTCGAGCGGGGCGGCGGCGCTGACGATGTACTCCAGCGACGACAGGTCGTAGCGCGTGACGGACGGATGCTTGGCCAGGGCGAGGACGATCGGCGGGGCCACGTACAGCCCGTTGATGCGGTACTTCTCGATGGCGGCCAGGAACTGGCCCAGCTCGAACCGTGGCAGCACCACCACCGTCGCGCCGTACCGCAGCGGTGCGTTGAGCAGGGCGGTGAGTCCGTAGATGTGGAAGAAGGGCAGCACGGCGAGGATCCGCTCCCCGGGTCCCATCCGGGCGAACGGGTGCAGCTGGGCCAGGTTGGTGGAGATGGACCGGTGGGTGAGCATGACGCCCTTGGGGGTGCCGGTGGTACCCGACGAATAGGGCAGGACGGCGATGTCCTCAGCGGGGTCGATAGGGACGGCCACGTCGGGTGTGTGGGTGTGGGGACGATCCCGGGCCCCCGGCAGGGCGAGCACCGTGCGGTGTCCTTCGGCCCGGTCGCAGACGAATATCTCCTCGACCCCGCCGACCAGTTCGGCCGCCCGGCGGGCCACGTCGAGCAGCCGCGACACCGTGATGATCCACCGCGCGGCGCAGTCCCGTATCTGTTTGGCGAACTCCTCCGGCGTGGCGAGCGGGTGCACGGTGGTGACCGTGGCGCCCGCCCGGCTCGCGCCGTGGAAGACGACGGGGTAGGCGATGCTGTTGGGGCTGTGCAGGGCGACGACATCGCCCTTGCACACACCGGCGGCGGCCAGCCCTGCGGCGACCGCCCGGTGCCGGGCGTCCAGTTGGCGGTAGCTGACGGTGGTGCCGTCCACCGCGTCGATCAGTGCGGGGGCGTCGCCGTACTCGTGCGCCCGGCCGATTACCGCTTCGTGAATGGGCTGGTCGAGAACCGCTACATCCTCGTACTCGTTGTGGAACACCATCTCGCTGTGGAACACCATGCCAGTCCCCTTCGACGCGCGACATGTGCGTGGGCCCGGTGCGGGCAGGGCCCAGGTGGTCGGCCCAGAATCGCGCCTTTCAGTAGGACTTGGGGAGACCCAGGGACTGGTGGGACACGAAGTTCAGGATCATTTCCCGGCTGACCGGCGCGATCCGGGCCACCCGGGACGCGGTGATGAGCGCCGCCAGCCCGTACTCGCGGGTGAGGCCGTTGCCGCCGAGGGTGTGCACGGACTGGTCGACGGCCTTCACACAGGCCTCGCCCGCCGCGTACTTGGCCATGTTGGCCGCCTCGCCCGCGCCCGGATCGTCGCCCGCGTCGTAGAGCGCGGCGGCCTTCTGCATCATCAGCCGGGCGAGTTCGAGTTCGATGTGGGACTGGGCGAGGGGGTGCGCGATGGCCTGGTGGGAGCCGATGGGCTCCTTCCAGACCTGACGGGTCTTCGCGTAGTCGACGGCCTTCGCCAGGGCGTAGCGGCCCATCCCGATCGCGAAGGCAGCGGTCATGATCCGCTCGGGGTTGAGCCCGGCGAAGAGCTGGAGCAGCCCGGCGTCCTCGCTGCCGACCAGGGCGTCGGCGGGCAGCCGTACGTCGTCGAGTACCAGCTCGAACTGCTTCTCCGGTGCCTGGATCTCCATCTCGATCTGCGTGCGCTGGAAGCCGGGGGCGTCCCTGGGGACGAGGAAGAGGCAGGGCTTGAGGCGTCCGGTGCGGGCGTCCTCGGTGCGGCCGACGATCAGGGTCGCGTCGGCCATGTCGACGCCGGATATGAAGACCTTCCGGCCGGTGAGCAGCCAGTCTCCGCCGCTCTCCCGGCGGGCGGTGGTGGTGATGCGGTGGGAGTTGGACCCGGCGTCCGGCTCGGTGATGCCGAAGGCGAGCGTGAGCGAACCGTCCGCGAGGCCGGGGAGCCACCGCTGTTTCTGCGCTTCCGTACCGAAGCGGGCGATGACCGTACCGCAGATGGCGGGCGAGACGACCATCATCAGGAGCGGGCAGCCCGCGGCGCCCAACTCCTCCAGAACTATGGAGAGTTCGGCGATGCCGCCGCCTCCGCCGCCGTATTCCTCGGGGAGGCTGACGCCGAGGTAGCCGAGCTTCGCCGCAGCGGTCCAGAGGGCCTCTCGGTCGTAGTCGCGGTGGCTGGCGCCGGCGTGACGCCTGCCTAGGGCCGCTACGGCGGCGCGCAGGGCCGCGCGCTCCTCCGTTTCGATGGGGGTGTTGCCGGTGGGGGTGGTTCCGGCGGCGGGGCCAGGGTTTGCGGCAGTGCCAGTGCTTGTGCCAGTGCTCATGACTCCAGGGCCTCCTGTGCGTCCGGCTGCGTGTCCAGCGGCGTGTCCGGCTGTGTGTCCGGCTGTGCGGTCTGTACGACGGCGAGCAGCGCGCCGACCTCGACCTGGCGGGCCGGGGCGGCGTGGAGTGCGGTGAGGATGCCGGATGCCGGAGCCGTGATGCGGTGCTCCATCTTCATGGCCTCCAGCCAGATCAGCGGCTGCCCGGCGGTGACGGCGTCCCCGGCCGCGAGCCCGTCGGCGACCCGTACGACCGTGCCGGGCATCGGGGCGAGCAGCGAGCCCGGCATGGTGCGGGCGGCCCGGTCGGGGAAGCGGGGCAGCCGGGTGAGGGTGTGCGGCCCGACGTGGGCGCGGTCGCCGTGCACCTCGACGTCGAAGTGGCGTAGCACCCCGTCAACTTCGAGCGAGACGCGCCGGGGCGTGGCGGCGTGCAGCCGTACGCCGGGGAAGTCGTCGGCGCGCAGCCCGTCCCGGGTGAGGCGGTAGCGGATCTCGTACACCTCGCCGTCCGGCTCGGAGCGGTAGGTCTTGGTCTGCGGCTGGGACGGTACGTTCCGCCAGCCGCCGGTCCGGACCCCCGATCCTGTCGACGCGTCCGCGAGGGCGGCGGCGAGCGCGGCGAGCGGATCGGGGGCGGGGACGGTGAGTCCGGGGAGGTGGCGGTCGTAGAAGCCGGTGTCGAGCCGGGCCGCGGTGAAGTCCGGGTGGCGCAGGGACCGTACGAGCAGGTCTCGATTGGTGACCGGGCCGTGGATACGAGCGCGTTCGAGGGCGTACGCGAGGGCGCGCACCGCCTCGGTACGAGTGGGGGCGTGGGCGATGACCTTGGCGAGCATCGGGTCGTAGTGGATACCGATGGTGTCGCCGCCGGTGTACCCGGTGTCCAGCCGGACGGCGGGGGCGCCAGGGCGAGTACCGGTGGGGGCACCGGCCTCCGGGACGGCGCCTGGCACGTCGAGCCGGTGCAGGGTGCCGGTCTGCGGAGCCCATCCCGCGGCCGGGTCCTCCGCGTAGAGGCGGGCCTCCACGGCGTGGCCGCGCGGCGGCGGGGGGCCGCCGGGCGGGAGCGGTTCGCCCTCCGCCGTACGGAGCTGGAGCGCTACCAGGTCCAGCCCGAACACCGCCTCAGTGACGGGGTGTTCGACCTGGAGCCGGGTGTTCATCTCCAGGAAGTACGCCCGGTCGCCGCTCTCCGCGACGAGGAACTCCACGGTCCCCGCCCCCTGGTACTCCACCGCTCGGGCGGCGGCGGTGGCGGCCTGGTGCAGCGTGGCGCGCAGGGCGTCGGGGAGGGCGGGGGCCGGGGCCTCCTCGATGACTTTCTGGTGGCGGCGCTGGAGGGAGCAGTCCCGGGTGCCGAGCGCCCAGACGGTGCCGTGCGCGTCGGCCATGATCTGCACCTCGACATGGCGCCCGCGCTCCACGTACGGCTCTGCGAAGACCTCGCCGTCCCCGAATGCGGACCGCGCCTCAGCGACGGCGGTCGTCATCTCGCCCTTCAGCGAGCCGAGTTCACGTACGACGCGCATACCCCGGCCGCCACCGCCCGCCGCCGCCTTGAGCAGCAGCGGGAGATCATCATCCGTGGCGCTGTCCGGGTCGACGGGGGCCAGCAGGGGGACGCCGGCCCCGGCCATGAGTTTCTTGGCGCGGGTCTTGGACGCCATCGCCTCGATGGCGTCGGCGGACGGGCCGACCCAGGTGAGCCCGGCGTCGGTCACAGCGCGGGCGAACGCGGCGTTCTCGGAGAGGAAGCCGTAGCCCGGGTGGACGGCGTCAGCGCCCGCGGCGAGCGCCGCCGCGACGACGAGGTCGGCGCGGAGATAGGTGTCGGCGGGGGCCGACCCCGGCAGCCGTACGGCGGTGTCCGCCTCCCGTACGTGCAGCGCGTCCGCGTCCGCGTCGGAGAAGACGGCCACGGTCGCGATGCCCAGGGCTCGGCAGGTACGGAAGACCCGGCAGGCGATCTCGCCGCGGTTGGCGACAAGGAGGGAGGTGATCATCTTCGTTCTCATCTCTGTCCTCACATCCGGAAGACGCCGAAGCCGCCGCGGGCGCCCTCGACCGGTGCGTTGTGGATGGCGGACAGGCACAGGCCGAGCACGGTCCTGGTGTCGCGCGGGTCGATGACCCCGTCGTCGTACAGCCGCCCGGACAGGAACATCGGCAGGGACTCCGACTCGATCTGCTGCTCGACCATGGTCCGCAGCGCGGCGTCCGCGTCGTCGTCGTACGGCTGCCCCTTGGCCTGCGCGGAGGCGCGCGCGACGATCGACAGCACGCCCGCCAGCTGCTGCGGTCCCATGACGGCGGACTTGGCGCTGGGCCAGGCGAACAGGAACCTGGGGTCGTAGGCGCGACCGCACATGCCGTAGTGGCCCGCGCCGTAGGAGGCGCCCATCAGGACGGAGAGGTGCGGGACCTTCGAGTTCGACACGGCGTTGATCATCATCGCGCCGTGTTTGATGATGCCGCCCTGCTCGTACTCCTTGCCGACCATGTAGCCGGTGGTGTTGTGCAGGAAGAGCAGCGGGATGTCGAGCTGGTTCGCCAGCTGGATGAACTGGGCGGCCTTCTGGGACTCCTCGGAGAAGAGGACGCCCTGCGCGTTGGCGAGGATGCCGACGGGGTAGCCGTGCAGTTCGGCCCAGCCGGTGACCAGGCTCGGCCCGTAGAGCGGCTTGAACGCGTCGAAGTCCGAGCCGTCGGTGATGCGCGCGATGACCTCGCGCGGGTCAAAGGGGGTCTTCAGATCGCCGGGCACGATACCGAGCAGCTCCTCCCCGTCGTACCGGGGCGGCACGGCGGGGCCGGGCGGATCCGGCTGCGCCTTGCACCAGTTGAGGCGGGCTACGACGCGGCGGGCCTGGCGCAGCGCGTCGGGCTCGTCCAGCGCGAGGTAGTCGGCGAGACCGGAGACACGGGCGTGCATCTCGGCGCCGCCGAGCGACTCGTCGTCGGACTCCTCCCCGGTCGCCATCCTGACCAGCGGCGGCCCGCCGAGGAAGACCTTCGACCGCTCCTTGATCATGATGACGTGGTCGGACATGCCGGGCACATAGGCGCCGCCCGCCGTCGAGTTGCCGAAGACCACGGCGACGGTGGGGATTCCGGCGGCGGAGAGCCGGGTGATGTCCCGGAAGAGCGCGCCGCCGGGTATGAAGATCTCCTTCTGGGAGGGGAGGTCGGCGCCGCCCGACTCCACGAGGCTGATGCAGGGGAGGCGGTTGGCGTACGCGATCTCGTTGGCCCGGAAGGCCTTCTTCAGCGTCCAGGGGTTGCTGGCCCCGCCGCGCACCGTGGGGTCGTTGGCGGTGATCAGGCATTCGACACCCTCGACTGTGCCGATGCCGGTGACCATGGAGGCGCCGAGAGGGTAGTCGGTGCCCCAGGCGGCGAGCGGGGACAGTTCGAGGAAGGGCGTGTCGGGGTCGAGCAGCAGCTCGATGCGTTCGCGGGCGAGGAGTTTGCCGCGTTCGCGGTGGCGGGCGACGTACTTCTCACCGCCACCCGCGAGCGCTTTGGTGTGCTCGGCCTCCAGGTCGGCGAGTTTGGCGAGCATGGACTCGCGGTGGGCGGTGTATTCGGGGGACGCGGGGGCGAGGGCGGAACGGAGGGTGGTCATCGGGGGCTCCTTGGGTGAGGGACGGGACCTCTCAAGCCCGTCCGGCGCTTGAGGACACAGGGGTGCGGGGCCTTGCCGCCCGGCTATGGAGAAGGGGCCAGGACCTCCACCGGCACCTCCACCACCCGGCTCCGCAGCCACTCCCCCACCCCCTTCCCCTGCGGGTCGAACCGTTCCTGCCCCGCGACGCCCTCCCCCAGCAGCCCCTCCACAATGAAGTTCAACGCCCGCAGATTCGGCAGCACATGGCGCGAGACCACCAGGCCCCGTGTCTCGGGCAGCAGCTCCTGGAACCGTTCGACGGTGAGCTCGTGGGCCAGCCACCGCCACGCAGTGTCGGTCGGCACCCACACGCCCACGTTCACGTCGCCGCCCTTGTCCCCGCTGCGCGCCCCGGCGACCCGCCCGAGCGGGATGGTGTTCCCGGGTGACGCATCCGGCAGTCGCTCGGGCAGGGCGGACTCCATGACCGCCGTCAGCTCCGACGTACGGGGCGGATCCGGTACCACCACGCGTTCCCCGTCCGGGAGTACGGCCACCTGCTCCACCGCGCCCCGGTCCACGTACACAGCCTCGAAGACCCCGTACGGCGTGCCCTTCCCGGGTGGGGCGGTCACATGGAACCCGGGGTAGCTGCCGAGCGCCAGCTCGATCGCGGCCCCGCTCACCACCCGCCCGACCGCTTCCCGGTCGCTGTCGCGCACCACGAGGCGGAGCAGCGCGCTCGCGCACTCCTCGCTGTCGGCGTCGGCGCGATCCGTACGCACCAGCTCCCACCGCACGTCGGCCGGGCGGGACTTGCCCGGCCCACGGGCGTCCCCTGCCGCTCCGGTCTCTGCCCCTGCCTCTGCCCGCGCCCCTGCCCCGAAGGCGTCCTCCACCTGATGGCGGACCAGTGCGGCCTTGGCGTCGATGTCGAGTCCGGTGAGCACGAACACGACCTCGTTGCGCCAGCCGCCGATCCGGGTCACCCCTGCCTTGAGCTTCGGGGGCGGCGCCTCCCCCCGTACGCCCGAGATCCGTACCCGGTCGGGCCCGTCCTGCGTCAGCCGTACGGTGTCGAGCCGGGTCGTGACATCAGGGCCGGCGTACCGCGCGCCGCCCGTCTCGTACAGCAGCTGCGCGGTCACCGTGCCGATGTCGACCACCCCGCCCGTACCGTCGTGCTTGGTGATCACGGCCGAGCCGTCGGCGGCGATCTCCGCGACCGGGAAGCCGGAGTGGCGTATGTCGTGGGCGGTGAAGAAGGAGTAGTTCCCGCCGGTCGCCTGGGTCCCGCACTCCAGCACATGCCCGGCCGCCACCGCCCCCGCCAGCTGGTCGAGATCGTCGGGCCCCCAGCCGAAGTGCCAGGCGGCGGGCCCGGTGACCAGCGCCGCGTCCGTCACCCGGCCCGTGACCACCACATCGGCCCCGCCCCGCAGACACGCGGCGATTCCGGCGCCCCCCACATAGGCGTTGGCGGTCAGCGCGCCGTCCGGCAGCGGCAGGGCATCGCCCTCGACGTGCGCGACCCGGACAGGGACGCCGATCCGCTCACCCAACTCCCGTACGGCCTCGGCGAGTCCGGCCGGGTTGAGGCCGCCCGCGTTGCTGACGATCCGCACCCCCCGGTCGTGCGCCTCGCCGAGGCACTCCTCCAACTGGCGCAGGAAGGTCCTGGCGTAGCCGGCGCGGGGGTCCTTGAGGCGGTCGCGGCCGAGGATGAGCATGGTCAGCTCGGCGAGGTAGTCCCCGGTCAGCACATCCAGCCGCCCGCCGGTGAGCATCTCCTTCATGGCGCCGAACCGGTCGCCGTAGAAGCCGGACGCGTTGCCGATCCGCAGCGGCCTCACGCGTCGCCCTTCGGTGCGTGTCCCGGTCCGGGAGGTGCTTCCTCCGTCACGCGTCCAGGTCCAGGAGGTGCGTCCTCCGTCACGCGTCCAGGTCCAGGAGGTGCGTCCTTCGGTACGCGTCCTGCCCCGGGAGGCCCGGCGAAAGCCTGCGCGATCCCGAGCCACCGGTCGGCATCGGCGCCCGTGGCGCGCAGGGCCACATCGTCGCGGTGTGTGCGCTGGGTGACGAGCCGGCAGAAGTCGAGCGCGGGCCCGGTCACCCGCTGGACGGCGTCGGCGGGCCCGTACTCCCAGAGCTCCCCGCCCGGCGCGGTCAGCTCGACCCGGAACTCCTCCCCTGGCGCCTCAAGCCCCCGCGCCCCGAAGGCGAAGTCGCGGGCCCGCACGCCGATCCGCGCCACATGCCGCAGCCGCGCGGTCGGCACACGCTCCACCCCGAGCGCGTCCGCCACGTCCTGGCCGTGCGCCCAGGTCTCCATCAGCCGCCCGGTGGCCATGGACGCGGCGCTCATCGGCGGCCCGTACCAGGGGAATCGCGCGCCGGACGGGGCGGTCCGCAAGGCCCGCTGAAGCTGTTCGCGGCCGTCACGCCACCGGGCGAGCAGCACGGCCGGATCCAGCCCCGCGCCCTCCTCCGCACCGTCGTCCACGAAGGTCTCCGGTGCGGCGAGCGCCTTCTCGGCCTCTGCGCCGAAGGCGTCGGGCTCGGTGGCGGCCAGCAGTGCGGCCCGGTCGGTCCAGGCCAGATGGGCGATCTGGTGGGCGACGGTCCAACGGGGCGCGGGGGTGGCAAGCGACCACTGGTCGACGCTCAACTCCGCTACGAGCAGGTCCAGTTCGGCGCTCTCGCCGACCAGA
The DNA here is from genome assembly GCF_036010505.1 of Streptomyces sp. NBC_01197. Taxonomy (NCBI): domain Bacteria; kingdom Bacillati; phylum Actinomycetota; class Actinomycetes; order Kitasatosporales; family Streptomycetaceae; genus Streptomyces; species Streptomyces sp. NBC_01197. The sequence continues at coordinate 4,356,116 of NZ_CP108569.1, read as the reverse complement.
TCATCCAGTACGGCACCTGCATCGGACACGGAACGCTCCCTCCGGGGGGACGGCTTCGTGTCCGGGAGCATGGCAGCGACCGCGAAAACAAGCAAGCGTGCTTGCATTGTTTTCGGCGAAGGGACTCGGTATTCACCAGCCGTATCGACGACCCGTCACAAGCCGGCTGTCTCCGCACCGGCCGTCGCCCCGTCCGCCTTCTCGGCACATGCGGTCTCGGCCCCGATTCCGGCGGCCCGTCCTTCGGCTTGCCCCGCCCCACGGGCCGGGTTGCACGCGATCAGACAGACGGCGCTGACGAGCGCCATGGCCACGAAGGTCAGGGCGACCGGGATCCAGGAGTTGCCGAAGTCGCTGTAGAGCCACGTCACCGCGGCCGGGGCCAGGGTGCCGACGAGGCCGGCCGTCTGGAAGCTCATGGAGAGGCCCGTGTAGCGGACCCGTGGCGCGAACCAGCCGGAGACGAGTGTGCCGATCGAGGCGTACGCGATCGTGCTGGCCAGCATCGGCAGGCACATCGCCAGCCACAGGCCGGCCACCGAGTGGGTGTCGACGAGCCAGAACATCGGGAAGGCGACCACCACATGGAGCAGGATTCCGGTGAGGGTCACTTTGCGGAGCCCGTAGCGGTCGGCGCACAGGGCGGCCAGCGGGGTGCAGACGATGACGACGACCGAGGCCGCCGTACCGGCGCCCGCTGCCTGGGAGTCCGTGAACCCCAGGTCGGAGACGGCGTACGTCGACATGAAGGTGACGACGATGTAGTAGCCGGCGACCGTGATGAGGAAGGCGCCCGAGGCCAGCAGCCAGGTCTTCCAGGCGTCGCGGACCACGGCGATGAACGGTGCCGCCTGCTTCTCCTCGGCCTCCTCGGCCAGCCGGGCAGCTTCGAACTCCGGTGACTCCTCCATGCTGCTGCGGATGACCAGGCCGACGAGGACCAGTACGGCGGACAGCAGGAAGGGAACGCGCCAGCCCCAGTCGACCAGCGCCCGGTGGCCGACCAGGGCCATCAGGGCGAAGACGCCGGTGGAGAGGAAGTACCCCACGCCGTCTCCGACTTGGGGAAAGGATCCAAAGAACGCCTTGCGCCGCGGCGGGGCGTGCTCGACGGCGAACAGCACCGCCCCACCCCACTCGCCGCCGACCGCGAGGGACTGGATCATGCGGATCAGTACGAGCAGGATCGGCGCGGCGACACCGATGGACGCGTAGCCGGGAAGCAGGCCGACGCAGACGGTGGCCCCGCCCATCAGGGTCATCGACCAGATGAGAGCCCTCTTGCGGCCGAAGCGGTCGCCGATGTGCCCGAAGACGATGGCTCCGAGCGGGCGCCCCAGGGATCCGACGAACAGCGTCGTGAACGACATGAGGGTGCCCAGTGCCCGGTTCATCTCCGGGAAGAACAGCTCGGGGAACACCAGCGCGGCGGCCGTCGCGTAGATGCCGAAGTCGTACCACTCGACGCTGGTCCCGATCATCGAGGCCCCGGCGACTTTCCACGGGTTGGACCTGCTCAGGGGTGCCGTCCCGGCACCAGGGGCTGTGCTCATGCGCGTACTCCTTCACGGGCGGCCCATCACGGCCGACCATTGGGCTTGCGTGAGACCCAAAAACGATGGGCCGACGCTAAAGTGCCGAGATCGGGGTGTCAATAGGATCCGCGCCAGGTCCAATAACATGGGCCCCAGGGGCACGGCGGCAGGCGCACGGCCCGCGACCGGGGAGAGGGCACGTGAGCAGCAGCGGAAATCGGGACGAGCGGGCGGCCGTCGCGAAGCAGGCACCCTCGCACGCGGTGGTGGCCGAGGCCCTGCGCCAGCGCATCGCCCTCGGCGGTTTCGCTCCCGGCGACCGGCTGCCCACCGAGCGAGAGCTGGCCGGCGTCTTCGGCGTGGGCCGCAACACCGTACGGCAGGCGCTGCGCGAGCTGACCGAAGAAGGGCTGGTGAGCACCACCCTGGGGCGCTCGGGCGGCACCCGGGTCGAGGCCGTGAAGCCGGGCCGGGAGCGGGCGCGTGCCACCATCACGGCCGGCATCCGGGCCTCGCTGCGCGACTACATGGAGTACCGGCAGGCGATCGAGCCGTTCGCGGCGCGGCTGGCCGCGGAGCGCGGGTCGGGCACCGCCCGCCGTGAGCTCGTTGCGCTGCTCGACACCGAGGTGGCGGACCTCGGCGCGTACCACCGCGTGGACACCGCCTTCCACCTCGGCATCGCCACGACCGGCGGCAACGAGGTGCTGGCGGAGGCGGTGACCCGGGCCAGGACCGAGATGTTCGTGGGCGGCAACGCCCTGTGGCTGGGCTCGGACTGGACTCGGGTGTATCCGGCGGGCCGGGACTTCGGCTGCGCATTCCGCGAGGAGCACGAGGGCGTGGCGCTCGCCGTGCTGTCGGGGGACGGCGATGCCGCGGAGGCCCGGATGCTGGAGCACCTGCGGGCCTCGCACCGCCAGTTCCTGGCCCTGCTGGGCCAGTTCGCCTCGGACGACTGACCCGATCCACGCGACTGACCCGATCGACCCGACTGACCCGATCGACGCGATTGACGCGAACGAGCGTGGCCTTTACGCTCCTCTAATTGGGTCCAACGTAGACCCAATTAGAGATCCAATGAAAACGCTTCGCTTATCCACCGGCCGCGCACGACAGGAGAGACGCCCCGTGCACTCTTACGACGAGGACCTCACCCAGCAGGTCATGGATCACCTCCTGCACCGGCTCCGGCTCGACCCGCCGCCGCTCGGCCGCCTCGGCGACCACCAGGAGCTGGCCCTGGCCCTGAAGGACACCATCGGAGCGGCCCCGCGGGACCCCGCCGACGTGCTCCGCACCTACACCGAGGACCTCGAACCGACCGTCGTCTCCTGCGACCACCCGGCCTTCCTCGCCTTCATACCCGGCGCCCCGACCAAGGCCGCCGCCCTGTTCGACATGGTGGTCTCGGCCTCGTCCCTGCACGGTGTCTCCTGGCTTGAGGCCTCCGGCGCGGTCGCCGCCGAGAACTCCGTACTGCGTCTGTTCGCCGACCTGGCCGGCCTGCCCGCCGACGCCGGCGGCTGCTTCGTCAGCGGCGGGTCGGCCGGCAATCTCTCGGCCCTCGTCGTCGCCCGCGACACCGGCCGCACCCGCCTCGGCCTCGACGAACGCGCTCCGGTACGGATCGCGGTGAGCGACCAGGTCCATTCCTCGGTCGGCAACACCCTGCGGATCCTGGGAGTTGAAGCCCTCGTCGTCCCCACCACCGACCACCGGCTGACCGGAGAAGCGCTCACCACGGCCCTGGACGCGGCGCAGCGGGACGGCGGAGCACCCGTCGTCGCCGTCGTCGCGACCGCGGGCACCACCAATGCCGGGATCATCGACGACCTCGCGGGGGTGGCCGGGCAGACACGCGCCCGCGATCTGTGGCTGCACATCGACGCCGCATACGGCGGCGCGGCGCTCTTCGTACCCGAACTACGGGAGCGGCTGCACGGCATCGAGCACGCCGACTCCCTCGTGGTCGACCCGCACAAGTGGATGTTCGCGCCGTTCGACTGCGGCGCCCTGCTCTACCGCGACCCGAGGACGGCGCGCGCCGTGCACACGCAGGACGCCTCGTACCTGGACGCCATTCACGGGGACGACGAGGGCGGCGAGTGGAATCCGAGCGACTACGCCTACCACCTGACCCGCCGCCCCCGCGGCCTGCCGCTCTGGTTCTCGCTCGCCGTCCACGGCACGGACGCCTACCGCGACGCGGTCGCCCACGGCGCGGCGATCGCGCAGCGCACGGCCCGCCTGGTCGAGCAGTACGACGGCCTGGAGCTGCTGCGCGAGCCCGAACTGACCGTGGTACTCATCCGTCGCACCGGCTGGCAGCCCGAGGACTACTACGCCTGGTCCAAGGAGCTTCTGGCGTCGGGCGTCGCCTTCATCACCCCGAGCGTCTGGGAGGGCGAAACGGTCGCGCGGCTCGCGTTCCTCCACCCCGGCATCACCGAGGAGAGGGTCCGCGCCATCCTCGACTCGCTCGTCGTCCGGGAGGCCGAAGACGACGAGGGCAGCAGGGGCGAGCGTACGGAAAGGGTTACGGCGTCGGCGTTGTAAAAAGCAGCAAGGGGGCGGGTGCCGGTCTCAGCGACCCTGACCGGCACCCGCCCCCTTGCCTGCCCCCTTACCCGTCTCCTTACCCGCGACCTTGTCTGCCCCCTTACTCGCAACCCTGTTACCCGCGCCCCTGCCCGTCCCCTGGCCCGTCCCCGTAAGCGCTGCGCGGTCGATACCGAGCTCCCGCGCCAGCGCGTCGTCCGTCCACTCCAGCATCGTGGCGCGGGTGAGCGACCCGGCGTACCCGGAGTACGACGTCATCTGCACCGCGAGCCCGTCGAGCAGCGCGGTCAGCCGCCACGCCGCGGCCGCCGGATCCGCGCAGGGGAACTCACCCGCGTCGACGCCCTCCGCGATGACCTCGGTCAGCGCGGCCTTCCACTGCTGGTCGAGATCCCGGGTCACCTCCCGCAGGCCCGGGTCCCGCAATGCCGCCGACCAGCCCTCGATCCACAGCCGCCAGCCCTTGGCCTGCCCCGTCGGCGCGTACCAGCGCACCGCCGTACGCAGCCTGGCCACCGCCGGCGTACGGCGTCCGAGCAGTTTCCGCAGCTGGGCGAGGTCGCCTTCGGCGGCGTGGTGGAACGCGGCCGCCACGAGCTTCTCCTTGGTCGAGAAGTGGTAGAGCACCAGCGCGTTGCTCACACCGAGAGCCGCGGCCACATCGGCGATCCGCACGGCCGGGACGCCCCGCGCCTCGATCTGCTCGACGGCGGCGCGCAGCATCTCCCCGCGTCGCTCCTCCACGCTCAACCGCACTCTTGCCATGCCGTCACCCTAATTCCCGGCGCGGCGGCCATCCGCACGTCCTGCACACGACCGGGCCCAACGGACAGTCCAGACAGGGGCCGACGGAGTATTGACACCGGTACACGGCTGGGGACACAGTCTCTCTACTGACTGGCTATTCAGTCAGTTACATGTGCGCGCCAGTACGCTCCAGTACCGCCGTAGGAGTCCCTCCGTGACCCAAGCACCGCCTACCGCAGCCTCCCAGCCCGCCCCGCAGACCCCCGACCTGTCCACCGGCTGGGGCGAACAACGGGGCCGGCTGCGCAAGGACCTTCGCCGCCTCGACGTCCTGTTCTTCCTCATCTGCACCCTCGTCGGCCTGGACACGATCGGCTCGGTCGCCGCCCAGGGACCGCAGGGGCTGACCTGGATGGCGATCCTCGCGCTCGCCTTCTTCCTCCCGTACGGGCTGCTCGTCGCCGAACTCGGCTCGGCCTTCCCCGTACAGGGCGGCCCGTATGTGTGGACCCGGCTCGCCTTCGGGCGGCTGACCGCGGGTGTCAACCAGATCCTCTACTGGATGTCCAACCCCGTCTGGGTGGGCGGCAGCCTCTGCATCATCGCCCTGACGACGTGGGAGGAGTTCTTCACGCCCCTGCCCGGCGTCTGGAAGTACGCGGCCGGCCTCGTCTTCATCTGGGGCGGCACCCTCGCCATCGTCCAGTCCGTGCGGGTGGGCAAGTGGGTTCCGATCGCCGGAGCCGTGGCCCGGATCGTGCTGCTCGGCTTCTTCCTGGTCTCCGTCGTCGTCTTCGCCGCCGAGAACGGCCTGCACGGCCTGCCCGCAGCGCAGTTCACCCCCACGTACACGGGGTTCGTCGCCCTCGTCCCCGTACTCATCTTCAACTACGTCGGCTTCGAACTGCCCAGCTCCGCCGCCGAGGAGATGACGAACCCGCGCCGCGACATCCCCCTCGCCATCCTCCGCTCCGGACTCGCATCCCTCGTCCTCTACGGCGGCCCCATCCTCGGCATCCTCTTTGTCCTGCCGGGCAAGGAGATCGGCAGCCTCGGCGGGTTCATCGACGCCTGCAAGGCGGTGTTCACGGTGTACGGCGGCCACATCGCGGCCGACGGCACCGTCACCCTCACCGGCGCGGGCGCCGTCTTCGGCGGAATCGCCGCCGCGGGCCTCATCATCGGGCTGCTCACCTCCGGGGTCACCTGGGCGATGGGGGCCCACCGCGCTCAGGCGGTGGCCTGCGCGGACGGGGCCGGGCCGGCCTGGCTCGGCACCATCTCCGAGAAGCACGGCACTCCGGTCCGGGTCAACCTGCTCTCCGCCGTACTCGCGTCGGTTCTCTTCGTGGTGGCGCTCAACCTCACCGGCGGCAACGGCGAGAAGTACTTCGCGGCGGGGCTGAGCCTGACGATCTCCACGACGTTCATCTCGTACGTGATCACCTTCCCCAGCCTGCTGGCGCTGCGCCGCAAGTACCCCGAAGCCCCGCGCCCCTACTCCGTGCCGGGCGGACGCGTCGGCGCGTGGACGGTGACGGTGCTCTCCACCGGCCTGGTCGCGTTCACCGTGCTCGTGCTCATCTGGCCGGGGTTCGGCGTCGGCTGGTTCGGCACTTCGGGCTCACCGGCCGGCTCACTGCCCCCGTCCTTCGAGGGCCAGCGCCTCGCGTACACGCTCACCCAGACCGTGCCCATCGTGCTGTTCCTGGCCGTCGGGGTGGTCTTCTACGCGCTGGGAACGAAGACCCGCCGGGCAAAGGGATAGGAACGGGGCGGGGAGCGGGAGGGGTCCCGCGCCGGCTCAGCAGCCGGTGGTCAACGGCCGGCTGCTGAGTCGTCACGGCAAACACCGTGGCGGTACTAGCGCGTGGGAACCGAGCCGTCGTAGACGTTGTCGGGAGTGACGACCCCTGTGATCGCCCGGGCGAGAAGTGTGGACGGCTCCTGGCCTTCGCGCTGGCTGTCCGTGTTGATCACGATGACCAGGGTGGCCTTCCGCGAGGGCAGATAGACGGTCACGGTCTCGTATCCCGGGATCGAGCCGTTGTGCCCGATCCATCCGTTGGTATCGAAGATCCCCAGGCCGTAACCGGTACCGGGAAAGCCGGTCGGCAGCGTCCTGAGCCGCTGTGCCTGCGTCTCAGGGCTGAGCAGTTCGCCGGTGGCGACAGTCCTGGCCCAGCGGCGCAGGTCACCCAGATCCGAGATCATTCCCCCAGCCGCCCAGGCCCAGCTGGGGTTCCAGTGCGTGGCGTCCGCGGTCTCGCCACTGAGCGTCTGGTCGGTGTAACCGTGCGAGTGCGGCGCGGGGAACTCCGCCCCCGTCGGGAGCAGCGTGTGGCACAGGTGAGCCGGGCGGAGGACCTGCTGGTGGATGAAGTCGGCGAGTCTGTGACCGCTGACCTTCTCGATCACCAGGCCGAGCAGGACGAGGTTGGTGTTGGAGTACTGGAACTGCGTGCCCGGAGCGGAGGTGTTCGGGTGCTTGAAGCCGTACGCGAGCGATTCCTGCGGGGTGAAGGAGCGCTGTGGGTCGCTCAACAGGTCGTGGATGAAGTCGGGGTCGGCGGTGTACGGGAAGAGCCCGCTGCGCATCTCGGCGAGGTGACGCAGCGTGATCCGGTGACCGTCGGGCACGCCGTGGATGTAGCGGGAGATCGGGTCGTCCAGCCTGATCCGCCCCTGGTCCACGAGCTTGAGCAACGCGGTGACGGTGAAGGTCTTGGTCTCACTGCCGATCCGGACGAAGGAGTCGGCGGCCATCGGCTCGCCGGTGACCGTGTTGGCCACACCGGTCGCACGGACGTAGCTTCCCCTGCCCGGCATCCACAGTCCGACGACGACGCCGGGGATACCCGCCTGCCGGCGGACGTCCGCGATGGCCTTGTCCAGCCGGGCGGTGAGCTGGGGACCGAGGCCGCCCGGTGGCCAGTCGCCCTCGTCGTACCGGGCGATGCCCGCGGCATGGACGGCAGTGGCGGGAAACGCTGCCATCGGTGCCAGCGCGGACGCCACGAGCAGCGCTGCGGCAAGCAGACGGCGGGAGGGAGTACGTCTCATACGTGGGCACCTCTTCATGAGGGGACTTCGTGAGGGGACTTCGTGAGGGACGGAGGGCAGATCATCACCGTCCCGACCCGTGGCGGAGACGCCCTTCCCGATCCGCTGCTGAGGAGTCCACCCATTCGGAGCCCCACCGTCCGCACCCCGCGAGCCCGGCGTGATCCAAACGAATGCCCTGGAACGAAAGCCCTACGCCGACGTACTCCCGTACACCTGCTTGCCGAGCCACTGGCCGCCGTCCAGCGTCAGGCACTCGCCGGTCACGTACGCGGCCTTGTCGCCCAGCAGGAACAGGGACGCCTCCGCGATCTCCGCCGGATCGGCGAACCGGCCCGCCGGGACCGTCTCCAGCACTCCGGCCCGCGCCTCGTCCGTCGCCCACAGCGCCGCGCCCGCGCCCTCCGTCTCGGTCGGGCCGGGGGCGACGCAGTTGAGGCGGATGCCCAGCGGTGCGAGCTCGACCGCCAAGGTGCGCGTCATGGCCAGCACGCCCGCCTTCGCCGCGGCCGAGTGGACCGTCCCCGGGTGCCCGTGCCAGGCGTAACTGGCGATCACCGACAGCACCGATCCGCCGGTGCCCTGCTCGCGCAGCCGGCGGGCGACGGCCCGCGTGCAGTAGTACGAACCGTTGAGGACGATGTCGACGACCGCTCGCCAGCCGTTCGGGCTCATGTCGATTCCGGGCACCACGAAGTTCCCGGCCGCGTTGTTGACCAGGCCGTCCACCTGGCCGAAGTGGGCGACGGCGGCGGTCACGAGGGCGTCGACGGCCTCCGGATCCCGGACGTCCGTCGGCACGGCGAGGGCCCGGCCGCCCTTCTTCTCCGCGAGGACGACGGTCTCGGCCAGCCGTTCCGGGGTGCGACCCGCGACGACCACCTGCGCGCCCCGGTCGCTCAGGGCCAGCGCGACGGCCCGCCCGATGCCGCTGCCGCCACCGGTCACGATGTACGTACGGTCGCTGAACTCACCTCGCGGGAGCGGCTGTTCGTGCGGCACGGGCTGTTCACAGCGTTCGGGACTCATACCAGAACTCATGCCAGGACTCCATGTGCGTCGAGGGCGACCGCGCCGCCCGGGTGGACGAGCAGCGGATTGACTTCGAGCTCGGCGAGCTCGGGGTGTTCGACCGCGGCCCGCGCGAGCGCGCAGAGCGCGCCGGCGGCCGCGTCGAGGTGGACGGCGGGAGCGCCCCGCCAGCCGGTGAGCAGTGGTGCGTGGCGCAGTGAGAGCAGCAGTTCGCGGGCCCGTCCGGGGGTGAGGGGCGCCATGGCGAGGGTGGTGTCGGCGAGCAGTTCGGCGGTGACCCCGCCGATGCCGATCATGGCGACGGGCCCGAAGGCCGGATCGCGGCGCACGCCGGCGATGAGCTCGACGGCGTACGGAGGACGGGCCATCGCCTCCACCACGTAGTGGTCGGCGCGGGTCGCCTCCCGCATCCGGCCGAACGCCCTGCGCAGCGCCGCTTCGTCGGCGAGGCCGAGTGCCACCCCGCCCGCCTCGGTCTTGTGCGCCAGCCCCATCGCCTTCAGCACGAGCGGAAATCCGATGAGGTGGGCCGCGTCGGCAGCCTCGTCCGCCGTGCTGACGAATTCCGCCGCCGGGAAGACCATCCCGTACGAGCAGAGCAGCGCACGGACGGTCCGGTACCCCCCGTCGGGGACGCGGTGCGGAGCGGTAGCGATCGGCAGTGGGGACGGCGGCGGTGGCGGTGTCGCGGGCTGCTGCGGTCCGGTCCGTCGTAGCCGGTCCGTGGCCGCCAGTGCGGTCGCCGCCTGCTCGATTCGCTCGTACACGGGGACGCCGTGCTGCCGCAGGACTGCGAGGGCCGGTGTGTCACGGGCCATGGTGTGCACGACGAGCGCGCGGCCGGACTCCCGTACGGCTGCCGCCAGTTCGCGTGCGACATCGCATTCGCGCGCTGCCTGCGCGGGGTTGGCGGTGGCGTAGTCGCCGAAGTAGCCGGTGAGAACGGTGGCGTCGGCTTCGCCCGTGAGGAGCAGAGTCCGCGCGATGCGAGCGTAGTTGCCGATGTCGGCCTCACCGGCCCCCGCCAGGTCGACGGGGTTCCCGCAGCCGGCACCCGGGGGCAGATAAGCGCCGACGGCCGCCCGGGTCGCGGCGGAGAGCACGGGCACTTCAAGACCGCTCGCGCTCAACGCGTCGGCGGCCAGGGCCCCTTGTCCTCCGCTGTCCCCGACCACCGCTATCCGTCGCAGCCGGGCACCCCCTGGCGCCGCCGCCAGCAGGCACAGTGCGACGTCGGCCAGTTCCCCCGCCGTGTCGAGGAGGAGCGCACCCGCGTCCCGGCACACCGCCGCCACCACCGCACGGGCGCTGACCAGGGCGCCGGTGTGCGAGGCAGCTGCCCGGCCGGATGCCTCGCTGCGGCCGACGGTCAGCAGCAGCACCGGTTTGCCGGCCGCGTGGGCGGCAGCGAGGGTCCGGGCGAGCCTGCGCCCGTCCCGGAAGTCCTCCACGTACGCGGCGATCACCCGGGTCGCGTCGTGCGCGATCAGGGAGTCGAGCGCGTCCGCCGCATCGATGTCCCGCTGGTTTCCGAGCGACACGAAGCGGGAGAAGCCCTGTCCCGCGCGGGCCAGCAGCCGGCCGATCTCCAGGGCGAGATTGCCGCTCTGCGACACCAGACCGACCTGGCCGGACGGGAAGTCGCCCCAGCTGAGGCGGAGTTCACTCTCCGTGTCGACCACGCCCATGCAGTTGGGACCGAGGAGCCGGGCGCCGTGTGCGGTGACAAGAGAGGCGAGTCCGCGCTCCGTGTCCGCCGCGTCTTCGCCCGTACCGGCTCCTGTCCCTCCGGAGGTGATCACCGTGAAGCAGCGGGCTCCGATGGCCAGCCCCTCGGCCACCACCGGCCGCACATGCTGGGGCGGTACGGCCACCACGATGTGCTCGGGGGCTGCGGGCAGGGACGCGAGGGCCGGCAGGAACGGCACTCCGTCGAGGCTGCCACCGCGCCGGTTGACCAGATGGACGGTGCGGCGGTGGCGCCCGGCGAGTGCGCCGGACGCGAGCCAGTAGCCCCACTTCTCCGGGTTTCCTGAGGCCCCGACGACGGCTACGGACTCCGGGTCGAACAGCACACGGAGGGAGTCGGCCGGGACATCGCGGTCCTCCGCACCCGGCTCCTCCGCGCCTGCCACCGCCGCGCCTGACCTCGACGCGTCCGCCCGCTCCGCGCTCGCCCGCACCGCCCCCGCATCCAGGCGTTCTGTGGTCATCCGTACCACCCGAAGCGCTCGGCGATCACCGGCAGCCGGTCCGCGACGATCGCGTGGGCGGCCGCGCGCGGCGTCGTTCCGTCGGCCTCCGAGCGGGCCAGCATCTGGTCGATGAGGACCCGCATCGACCGCCGGATGTGGGCGAACGCCTCGTCCGCGTCGGCGCCGATGTCGCCGAACAGCGTCCACCACCACCACGCGTTCGTGGCGGAGTTGACGACCACGTCGGGCAGTACGACGATGCCGCGCTCCGCGAGCAGGGCCTCCGCATCGGGCAGTACTGGCATATTGGCGGCCTCGACTATCCAACGTGCCGTGACCCGCGCCTGGTTGGCGGTGTCGACGGCATAAGAGACGGCGGCCGGTACGAGCACCTCGGCGTCCACGGAGAGCCAGGCGTCGCTCCCCGGCAGCTCCGCGTCGCCGGGGGTGAGGGCGGCGCGGTCGACTGCCCCGTACGAGTCCCGCGCACGCAGCAGCGCCTCCACGTCGAGCCCGTCGGGGTTGGCGATGGTGCCCTTGACGTCGGCCACGGCCACGATCTTCAGACCGGCCTCGGCGAGGAAACGGGCGGTGGCCCCGCCCATCGTGCCGAGCCCCTGTACGGAAACCCGCGTGCCCTCGTACGGAACGCCCGCGCGATCGAGAACCGCGAGCACGGACTCGGCCACACCGCAGCCGCCCGCCAGTTCGTCGAGGCCGATGCCCGCCACCTCGACCGCGAAGGCGTCGGCCAGTCGCTGCCGGGCCGTCGCCTCGTCGTCGAGCAGCGGATAGACGGCCTGGATGGAGGAGACGAGGCCCGCCTCGGCGGCGGCCTTGTCCACGATGTCCTGGCTCAGCCCCAGATCCTCGCCGGTGGTCCAGAACCTCTCGATGTACGGCCGCACGGCTTGCAGGTACCGGACCAGGATCCCGTACGCGTCGGGGCTCCGCGGGTCGCAGTCGATGCCGCCCTTGGCGCCGCCCAGTGGGATGTAACGGGCTGTCGGGTCATCGCCGTTGAAGTGCAGGGCCTCCTTCATCGTCATGCCCCGGGCCAGCCCGGCGACCTCGTCGAGGGTGCAGCCCTCCCGCATCCGCAGGCCACCGCTGGACACACCGCGCACCAGCCGGTCGACCACCAAGTGGCCGGTGCGGCCGGTGACGTGGTCGGTCCAGGTCAACGAAATCAACGGGGTGGGAGAGGTGGCGGGGGTCGTGCGGCTGCTCGGCTGGGTGGTCATCGGGGGGTCTCCTCCGGAACGGTGATCAGGGTCGGGCCCGGCGCGGTCAGCGCCCGGGTCAGCGCGTCGGCCAGCTCATCGGGCGAGTGGGCCCGTTCGCCGTAACCGCCGTATGCGCGGGCGAGGGCGGGCAGGTCGACGCACGGGAGGTCGACGGCGGTGGGGGTGTCGCCGCGGGCGGTCATCTCGTCGCGGATCTCGCCGTAACCGCCGTTGTCGAACACCACAACGGGCAGAGGGAGACGCAGTTGCGCGGCCGTGGCCAGCTCCTGGACGGAGAACTGCAGGCCGCCGTCGCCGCTGAGAGCGAGGACCTGCCGGCCGGGGCAGGCGGTCTTCGCACCGATCGCGGCCGGCAGGGCATAGCCGAGCGTGCCGAACCCGGTGGGATGCAGATACCTGCCTTCGGGACCGACGGGCAGATGCGGCAGCGCACCGTAGTAGCAGCATTGGGCACTGTCGGATGTGATGACGGCGTCGGGGGCGAGCACCCGGCGGATGGCCCGCAGATAGGGCACCCAGCGGGTATCCCGTACGCGGGTCTCGTCGTCCCGGGCGACACGCAGGGCGGCGACGGCATGGGCGGCGCTCCCCTCCTCCGGCAGGGACGACAGGGACCGCTCGGCGGTAGTGGCGGCGGTACCACCAGCGCCCCCCGCCCGCAGCGCGTCGATCACAGCGCCCACCGTCACGCGGGCATCGCCCACCAGGGCGTGGTCGGCGGCCGGCTCCGCGTACATCTGCGCCGGGTCGACGTCGATCCGGATGAGGGCGCCGTTCAGTTTCAGGGGTGCGGACCAGAGGTCCGACTCCGCCAGCTCCGTGCCCACGGCGATGACGGCGTCGCGGTCCGCCAGCCACTTCTGGACAGCCGGGCTGTGCAGCGAGACCCCCAGTGCGAGGGGATGCGCCTCCGCGACGATTCCCTTGCCGTTCGCGGTGGTCACGACCGGGGCACCCAGCTCATCGGCGAGTGCCAGACACTCCTCACCGGCGCCGCGCGCACCGCCGCCGAGCACGATCGCCGGGTGCCGCGCCGCGCGCAACGCGTCCGCCGCCCGGTCCACCGCGGCGTGCGGTGGAACCACCGGCGCTGCGGGCGGGGTGAGCCGGATCCCGCTCACCGGTTCGGCGGTCTCCAGCAGATCGAGCGGTATCTCGATGTGCGCCGGCCTCGGCCGGCCGGAGGTGAACAGCGCGAACGCCCGCGCCACGGCCGCACCGATCTCGTCGACCGACGAGACCCGGTGGCTGAAGGCCGCGACGCCGCGCATCGCGTCCGTCTGGCTGCGCATTTCGTGCAGCAGCCCGTTGGACAGCCGGGGGTGCCGCAGCGGCATCCCGGGCGAGACGACGAGCAGCGGCACGCTGTCCGAGTACGCCTGCCCGACTGCGGCCGCGATGTTCAGCAACGCGGGCCCGGTGGTGGTGATGGCGACCCCGGGCCGGCCGCTGACCCGGGCGTACGCGTCGGCCGCGTAACCGGCGCCCTGCTCATGACGGGGCGTCACGTTGCCGATGTCGTACAGCCGCAGAAACCGGTAGATCTCCAGATTGTGGGTACCGGGGATGCCGAAGACCTCCCGTACGCCGTGCGCCGCGAGGGATCTGACGATCGCCTCGCCGCCGGACATCGCCGGCTCGCGGCCGTAACGCCCGGGGGCACCGGGGCGGTCGGGGCGGCCTGGGCGGTCGGCATCGTCGGAGAAGCGGGGTGCAGCACTGTGCTCGCCCATCTCACATCCCCCGCGAGATCACGAGGCGCATGATGTCCGACGTGCCTTCCTCGATCTCCTCCAGTTTGGCGTCGCGCATCCACTGCTCCACCGGGTACTCGCGGGAGTAGCCCCAGCCGCCGAGCGTCTGGACCGCCGCCCAGGTGCAGTACGCGGCGGTCTCCGAGGCCGTCAGCTTGGCCATGGCCGCCTCCGCCGTGGCATCGAGGCCGGCGTCCAGCCGCTTCGCGGCTCGCCAGGTCATGAGCCGCGCCTGCTCGACGCGTGTCCGCATGTCCGCGAGGCGGAAGGCCACCGCCTGGTGCTCGATGACCGGTTTGCCGAACTGCTGCCGGGTCTTCGCGTAGTCGCGGGCGTACTCGTATGCGGCCCTGGCCACACCGGTCGCGGCGGCGCCCAGCACGGTGCGGGAGATGTCGAAGGTGCGCATGAGCCCGTGGAAGCCCTGCCCCTCGGCGCCGAGCCGGTCCGAATCGGGCACGAACGCGTCGCTGAAGAAGATCTCCCGGCAGACGATGGCGCGCTGGCCCATCTTCCGCATCGGTTCACCGAAGCTGACCCCTGCGGTGTCCTTGCGGAGCAGGAAGGCGGTGACGCCCCGGGAGAGCCGAGCGGGATCGGTCTTGGCGAACACGACGTACTGCTCGGCCTCTCCGGCGTTGGAGATCCACGCCTTCTGGCCGTTCAGCAGATACCCGGCGCCGGTGCGCGTCGCCGTCGTCGAGATGGAGGCCGCGTCGGACCCGGAGCCAGGCTCGGTGACGGCCAGCGAGGTCATCGGTGTCTCCGGGCCGGCCAGCGGGGTGAGCCAGGCGCGCTGCTGTTCCTCGGTGCCGAGCGCGAGGAGGGGGTCGGCGAAGAAGCCGTTGGAGCAGAGCAGGTTGCCGATGCCCAGGTCACCGACGCACAGCTCTTCCTGGACCAGGCACTGCGTGAACACATCGGTGAATCCGCCGCCCCCGTACTCCTCGGGAAGCATGAAGCCGGTGATCCCGACCTTGGCGGCCTTGCGCCACAGATCCCAGGGAGTCTCGACATCGGCTTCGTCCACGGCGCGCGCCCTCGGGCGAATCTCGTCGCGCGCGAAGGCCCGGGTGAGTTCGACGATGTCGCGCTGATCGACGGTGAGCGGGACCAGCTCGGCGGGCAGCTCGGACATGGTGCCTCCAGACAGAGACGGCAGCAGAAGCGATTTACTGAACCGTCAGTCAGTATCAAGAGGCGCGAGCGGCTCTGTCAACGAGTGCGCTACTGAATCATCAATCAGTTAATGACGGCCGCCGGGCAGCTGATCTGGGCGCTGCCCGGTACCCGGTTCGAATTGGAGCAGAGCCGAACGGCCGTGCTCGTAAGCGTCAGATGAACCAGATCGGACGAGCCGGACGAGCCGGACGAGCCGGAGAAGGAGAGCAATGACGAACGAGCAACGCCGGAGGGTCCGGCACATCGAGCACTCCCCTCCGGCCGGAGCACTGAACCCCGAGGGCAGCGAGGGCACGCGCACCCTGCCGGTCCGCCACTCAATGAAGCAAGGCGTAGCGGGGACAGCGAACCCGACGCGTCAGTAGCGGGCAGCGCCGTCGCCGCGGCCGGTGACACCGGGCCGGGTGTTCCATGACCACATGTGCGTGCACCGCGGGCACTGCAGGTGGACGACCGGACCCTTGTTGGAGATCAGGTAGCGCCAGTGCTCGAAGCAGTTGCGGCGGCTGGCGCAGGTCGCGCAGTGGCGGGCGTCGTCGCAGACGGGGCAGGCCACCCAGGCGCGGCGGCTTGAGTCGGCCTGCGGATCAATGGGCAGCCGCACGGCCCGGCTCCTCCCCCGGCAGGACACCGGCCGCGACCAGCATGTCGTAGGTGCGCTGCTGCTCCGCATCCAGGCCCGAGTAGAGCAGGGCGTACGCCTCGTCCTCACCCCGTAGGGCTGCCACCGGGTCCCACTCGGGCCCGAGCGCAGCCACGACCTCGGCCCGTCGCCGGACCTCGTCGGAGGTCAGGTCGAACGTGAAGGGGGTGAGGTCGGTGGTGTTGTCCGGGTTCATGGCGAGACTTCCGATGTACGGGCAGATTCCCACCATCTGTACCAGTCACCCACCGCACCAGGGAAGGGTGACCTAAGTCGCCCGGGAGCGGCCCGGGGCGACGCACCACCCGGCCCATCGACGGGATGCACCCGGATCGGCTGACAGGGGCGGGCCGTTACCGGCACCGAGCGGCGAGAGGGCGGACCCACCCCGCACGACCCTGTGACGCACTTCACGGCCCGCCCCGCCCCCCTGTCTCGCTCGCTCCCATCGACCGGCCGGCCGACCGCCGAGCTCGAAGCAGGATCGCCGGGTCCAGGCGCGGCGCCGAGCGGGCATTACGGGTAGTAACATTGTGGGACTACTTTTAATTTGAAACCACACTGGGTCATCGAAGAGGAGAAGCCGTGTCCGACCACAGGAGCCACGTCACATTCCAGCACGGGCAGGAGTTCCTGGCCGCGATCTCCGAGCGCTGGAACTACCAGATCCTGAGAGAGGTGTTCTTCGGTGTCGGCCGCTTCGGTGAACTGAAGCGAGCTCTGGGAATCTCGGCGAACATCCTCACCGCGCGGCTCAACAGCCTGACGGAGCTGGGCCTGCTCACCAAGCGCGCCTACCGCTCCGACAAGCCGTGGTACGAGTACGCGCTCACCGACAGCGCCCGCGAGCTCGTCGTCCCTGCCATCGCGGCCGTCACACGTTGGGCTGAAACCCACGCGACCGATACCGACATCACGCACCACCCGCTGATGCACACGACATGCGGCAACCCGACCAATCCGTACCTCGCGTGCAGCAGCTGCCGTCAGCCGATCGAGGCCTCGACCCTGCGCCCGACGGCCGCCGAGGAGGGCGGTGCCGGTCGACAGGGAGGGGTGGCTCCTGCGGCGCCGGGCGACTGAGCGCCCCACTCCGAACCTAGTAGCGTTTTGGAACTAGTAGCGTTACGGTACTAGTGACTGAACGTTCCCCTGGTTACGGAGAGGACCGACCATGACCGCGAATTGGCTCGAAGGGGTTACCGAGAAGCTGATCCCCACCTCACTGGGCCTGATCAACGTGCGCGTCGGCGGCCGTCGCGACGGCCCCGCCATGGTGTGCTGGCCGAGCCTGATGATGGACGGCACCATGTGGCAGTACCAGTACGAGCACTTCGCCCCGACCCACCGCGTCGTGCTCATCGACAGCCCCGGACATGGCAAGTCCGACGCGCTGCGCAAGATCATCGACCTCAAGGACTGCTCCGACGCGCTCGTCGAGATCCTCGACGCGCTCGACATCGACAAGTGCACTCTGGTGGGCAACAGTTGGGGCGGTATGCTCGCCGGCGTCTTCCCGGCCTACTACCCGCAGCGGACCGCGGCGGCGGTCGGTATCAACTGCACCGCCTCCCTGCCCACGACGGTCGAGAGCGTCTGGGCCAGCGCGCTGTCCACCTTCCTCTCGCTGCACGCGAAGATGCCGCCGCTGGCCGCCAAGGCGGCCGAGGCGGCCTTCGCCGGCCCCACCGCCGAGGCCGCCAACCCGGAGTTCGTGGAGTTCACCAAGTTCGTTCTGCGGGACGACCCGAAGTCGGTGGCGTGGGCGCTGCGCAGCATCCTCATAGGACGCAAGGACGAGCACCGCCGCCTGAACACGATCAGGAACGTGCCCGTCCTGATCGTCGCCGGCGAGGAGGACAGCCAGTTCCCCGTGCACGTGGTGCGGAAGATGGCGGACGCCATCGAGGGCAGCACCTTCCGTGTCCTCCAGCACACCGCGCACCTCGCCGCCCGCGAGAACCCCGAAGGTGTCAACGCCGAGATCGACGCCTTCCTCACCTCCCTGCCCGCAGCAGCCTGATCAGGAGACCAGCACCATGGCAGACACCGCACACGCAACGGCCGTACCCGACTGGGTCCTGAAGTTCATGGACGCCATCGACACCCTGGAGTTCGATGAGGGCTTCGCGCCGCTGACCGAGGACAGCGACATGTTCTTCGGCACCGAGCGCATTCACGGCGTCGAGGCCATCAAGGCGTTCTTCGTCAAGATCGACGAGCCACTGAACATCACCCACGAGGTCCTGGAGTACTGGACCGCGGGCGACGGCGTCCGCCTGCTGCGCGGCGAGGCCACCATGGCCAAGAAGAGCGCGCCGGACCAGGTGGTGCGCGCCCCGTTCATGCACATCTTCTATCTCGACCAGGAAGAGCCGGTCCGCATCCGGACGCTCCGCGTCACCGCGGGCCCGCTTCAGACCGACGCCGTGATGTGACCACGTCCCGGGCCCGCCGCGAGTGCCCGGGTTCCGGAACCGAGGACGGACAGGGCTAGCGCTGTCCGTCCTCGCTGCTGCGGGGGGGCCGTTCAACGGTCGCCCCTCCGCAGGAACAACGACGCGAGGCGCCCATAAGAGGCCCGATGCCGGCGCGAACCCGTTCGAGACAGGGGTATCAGCATGCTTGCGGTATCAGCATGCTTGCATTAGACCCCATGCGCTTATATTGTATAAGCATGCTTACAGACGGGCGAATTTCAGGTTCCCTCACCGCGAAGGCCGGACCATGACGACTCTGTCCCTTCCCGACGCCCGCGCACTCGTCGCGGACGCGCTGACCACGTGCGGATATTCCGCCACCGACACCGAGGCCATCGCCGACCACCTGCTCGACTGCGAACTGCGCGGGCTGTCCTTCGGGGGACTCGCCCGCGTGCTGTCCATAGCGGAGCGGAGGCGCACTACCGAGACGCCGCCGCAGCCGATTCGGACCGTGGCCGAGACGCCGGTGTCCGCCACCGTGGACGGTGGCGACCAGGTGGGCTACCTCGTCGGCATGCACGCGCTGGAGCTTGCCGTGGCGAAGGCCCGCGCCCAGGGAATCGCGGTCGTCGGCGCCCGCAACACCTGGTACACCGGGATGTTCGCGTACTACCTGGAGAAGGCCGCACTGGCCGGCCTCGCCGGGATGATCGCGGGCAGCGGGCCGGCGGTGGTGGCCCCGCACGGCGGCACCGAAGGCCGGTTCGGCACCAACCCGATCGCGTTCGGTTTCCCGGCCGACCCGGCTCCGGTCATCTGGGATATCGGCACCTCCACCGTGATGTACGGGGAGGCGAAGCTGAAGGCCCGGCTCGGGGAGAAGCTGACGCCCGGACAGGGCTACGACGTGGCGGGAGTCCCGACGCTCGAGCCGGCCGCCGCGCTCGAGGGCGCGTTCGGCGTGTGGGGCGGCCACAAGGGCTCGGGCCTCGCTCTGGTCGTCCAACTGCTCGGCATGATGGCGGGCGCCGCTGCCGACCCGCCCGGTGTTTCGGACTGCGGCTTCTTCGTCGTGCTGTTCGACCCCGGCGTACTCACCGACCCGGACGACTATCGCCGACGGGTCGCGGCCTTCGCCGAATCGGTCCGCGTCACTCGTCCCGTCGAGGGGAGCGGCCCGGTCCGCGTACCGTTCGACCGTTCGGTCACCTGTCGGGACGAGACACTCCGGCGCGGCACCATCGACGTGCCCGAAGCAGTGGTCGCGGCCTTGCGCCAGGTGGCCGGAGGTGCCTGAGGTGGACCTCGACGCCTTCGCGGTCGAGCCCTCCGCGTCGGGCCGGCTCCTGTGCGGGGGCTGTGCTCCGTACGACGCCTGCCGCCTGGGCGTCGAGATCGCCGACACCCAGGACGACGAGGTGCACTTCGACGTCGTCTGTCCACGGTCCTGGCACGGCGGGCCCGGCGTCGCGCACGGCGGTTGGACGGCCGCGGTCTTCGACGACGTCCTCAACGTCGTCGCGCTACGGGTCGAACCGCGGCTGGTCACGAAGTCGCTGACGGTCTCCTACCTCCGCCCCGTCCCGGTCGGGCGGCACCTGCACGTGCTGGCGCGGATCGAGCGGCACGTGGGCAGGCGGTGGGAGGTCTCCGCCGAAATGACGCTCCCAGGCGCGGTGTTGGTCACCGGCCGGGCCGAACTGCGGACACGCCCTCCGCACCATTTCGCCCGGCACGAAGCCTGGCTCGCCCGCCAACCCGGGTCCCGTAACGGATCCCACGCAGAAAGCTGAGGAAGCCATGATCGAATTCTTCACCGGGCTGCAGCCCCTTCAGGCCGGCGAGACCGATCCCGGTCCAATGATCTCCAGGATCAAGGAACTTGACCGGTCGGAGGTCATCGACCGGGTCCTCGTCGGGTACTCGTCCACCTGGCCGCACAACCACGCCACAGCACCCTTTGCGGTGGCGGCGTCGGAGAAGTTCTCGCCCATCGTCGCGCATCGCCCCGGGGTCATGGCGCCGGTGGCCGCCGCGCGCTACTTCGCCACCCTCGACGTGCTGGCCCGCGGGAGGCTCGCCGTCAACGTGGTCGTCGGTGGCTCCGACAAGGACCTGCGCCGTGAATCCGATGACCTCCCCAAGGCCGAACGCTACCGGCGGGCGGTCGAGTACCTCGACCTCGTGCGCCGCGCCTGGACCGAAACCGAGCCCTTCGACCACCACGGCGAGTACTACACGGCCGAGGCGGTGAAACTGCAGACCAAGCCGGTGCAGGGTCAGGTGCCCATCTTCATGGGTGGCGAGAGCGACGACGCCGTGGACTTCGGCGCCCGCCATGCCGACCTGTACATGCTCTGGGGTGAACCGTTCGCCGGCACGGGGGAGCGCATCGAACGGGTCACCGCGGCAGCCCAGAGCTACGGCCGTTCGATGAGGTTCTCGCTGAGTCTGCGCCTGTTCATCGGTGACACCGACGAGGACGCCTGGGCCCGGGCCCGTGCCGTGCAGCGGCAGATCGCCGAGGCGGCCGGGACCCCGACCTTCCTGCGATCCACGTCGACCGACACCTCCGTCGGGCGGCAGCGGGCGCTCGCGCTCACCGACGAGGAGTTGCACGACGACTGCTTCTGGACCGGGCTGACCAAGCTCCTGGGCGGCTTCGCCAACTCGCAGGCGCTGGTCGGCACGGAGGAGCGCGTCCTGGACACCCTCGGCAGGTACCGGGAACTCGGAGTCGACACGTTCCTCGTGACGACCGGCGCCGAGGCGGCCTGGGACCCGTCATTGGAGGAATTCCTGGCCCGCGCGAAGAAGGAGCTGGCATGAAACCAACCATCGCCCGGGACGACGGCGCCCCGGGTCCGGAGAACCTCTCCGATCTCGCCGACGGTACGGTTGGCGGCCTCATCGCCGCCCGCGCCGCGGAACACCCGGACAGGACCGCGCTTGTCTGCGAAGACAGCGAACTGACCTACGGCGCACTCGACGCGGTGGTCACCGACGTGGCGCGCGGTCTCCTCGCGGTGGGCGCCCCCCAGGGCAGCTCGGTGGGGATCTTCCTGCCCAACCGGCCCGAACACCTGCTCGCCTGGCTCGGGTCGGCCCGCGCCGGTCTCGTCGAAGTCCCGATCAACACCGCCTACAAGGGCTCTTTCCTCGACCACGCGATCCGTAGCACCGACGTGCGCGTGCTGGTCACCGACACGGCCTTGCTGAAACTCGTCACCGAACTGCCCGAAGTGCCCCCGACACTCAAGACCGTCGTGCTGGTGGACGGCGGCCGTCCCCATCGCGTCGCGCCCTCGGTGTCGGTACGGAGCTGGAACGACCTGCTCGCAGCGGGAGGCACGGCGGCGGACCTCCCTCGCGTGGCGCCGCAGGACCCGGTCGCGAACATGCTCACGTCCGGAACGACCGGGCGGAGCAAGGGCGTGATCTACCCGCACCTGATGCCACTGGTCGCCGCGCGTGAGTGCGCGGTACAGATGGCCACGACCGCCGACGAGCGGCTCTACACGTGTCTGCCGCTGTTCCACGGTGCCGCGCGGATCAACATATCCCTGCACGCCTTCTACGCGGGGGCGGCCGTGATCCTCGGCCGCCGGTTCAGCGCCAGCAGGTTCTGGGACGAGCTGCGCGCCCACCGGGTCACCCAGTTCAACGCCCTCGGCTCCGTCCTGCCGATGCTCCTGGCGCGACCCCCCTCCGACCGCGACCGCGACCACCAGGCGACGAAGGTCTTCGCCGCACCCGCCCCGCCCCAGGTGCTCCATCCGTTCGAGGAGCGCTTCGGCGTACACGTCGTCGAGGGCTACGGGCTCACCGAGATCAAGAACGTCCTCTACAACCCGATCGGCGCGCGGAAGGTCGGCTCGCTCGGCGTGCCCACCGAATCGTCCATCGTGGAGATCCACGACGAGTCCGGGAACCGTGCCGCGCCGGGCCAGGCCGGGGAGATCGCGTACCGGCCCCGCCTGGCGAACATCATGTTCTCCGGATACCACCGCGATCCCGAGGCGACGCTCGCGACCACTAAGGATCTCTGGTGGCACACCGGCGACATGGGGTACACCGACGAAGACGGCTACTTCTACTTCATCGACCGCAAGAAGGATGCTCTGCGTCGCCGCGGCGAGAACATCTCCTCCCACGAGGTCGAGTCGGTCCTGCTGGCCTACCCCGGCGTCGTGGCCGCCGCCGCCGTCGCCACGCCCTCGGAACTGGGCGAGGACGAGGTCCTCGCCGTCGTGCAACTCGAACCCGGCCACGAACCGGACCACGCCGGCCTGTTCTCGCACTGCGACCGGTCGATGCCGCACTTCATGGTCCCCCGCTACTACCGCTTCGTGGACCAGCTCCCCGCCACCCCGAACGGCAAGATCCGCAAACACCAGCTGCGTGACCGGGGCCGCACTGACGCCTGGGACGCGCTCGCCGCCGGGCTCAAGCCCACCCGCCACGCCTGAGGAGCATCATGTCCCTGCCCGACGCGGTACGCATCCGGGAGATCGCCCCCCGGTTGGCCTTCCAGGACCATGAGGTCCCGACCGAAGTCAAGACCGAACTCGTGCGGCGGCTCGTCGAAGCCGGCGTCCGGGCGTTCGAGTTGTCCTCCTTCGTCAGGCCCGATCTCGTGCCAGGCCTCGCCGACGCCGCGGAGGTGTTCGCCGGCGTGCGGCACGTGCCCGGACTCAGTCTCGACTGCTGCGTCGCCAACCTGCGCGGGCTCGCCCGCGCGGTCGACGCGGGAACCGACACGGCGTACTTCCTGCTGTCCGCCGACGAGGAGTTCGCCCGCGCCAACACCGGACGGTCCCCGCAGGACTCGATGCGTGAACTGGAGCGCATGGCCGCGTACGCCGCGGACCGGAACATCGTGCTCGGCACCTACGTCATCTTCGCCTGGGGCGGGCCGACAGGCCCTCCACGGACCGGCGCGGACCTCCAACCGCTGGCCCGGCGGCTCCTCGACACAGGGGTGGACCGTTGGATTCTCGCGGATTCCTCCGGCTACGCGGCGCCGACCCAGATGTGCGAACTCGTCACCGCCGCGCTCGCGCATGTGCCGCCGGGGAACCTGACGGTGCAGGTGCACGACGACCGCGGCATGGGCCTCGCCGCCCTGCTGCCGCTCCTCGAACTCGGCGTCCGCGACATCGACACCTCCCTCGCCGGCAGCGGCGGCCATCCCGCGGTACCCGGCACCCAGGGCGGCGGCCTGTGCACCGAGGACGCCGTGCAACTGCTCGAACTGTCCGGGGTGGACACCGGTATCGACCTGCCCCGCCTGATCGAGACGGCGAACTGGCTCACCGGCGAGGCCGGCGTGCCCGGCGAGGGATTCGTCCGGCACGCCGGTCCCGTACCGAGCACCGCCCAGCCCGGCACACCACTCTCCTTCACCTGGTGACACCTATGAACGCCTTTCGCCATGTCCCTCCCCTGCGACCCGCACCTGCCCGTTCAGCGCCACTGCTCAAGGAGGACCAGTGACGGAAGCCCGTACGCCCACGATCCTCGTTGCCGGCGCCGGACTGACCGGGCTCTCCGCGGCGATCTCCGCCCGCGAGGCAGGCGCCCGCGTGGTCCTGCTGGAAAAGGGCAGCCGCGAGGATGTCGGCGGGAACGCCGCGTTCTCCGGCGGGTTGTTCCTGTTCTGCTATGACGGGCCGGACGACCTGACGTCGATCACGGAGGACTTCGAGCCGGGCATGGAAGCCGACCGGATCGAGGCACCCCCCTACACTCGCCAGGCCTACGCGGCCGAGCTGTTGGCGATGAGCGACGGTCAAGCCGAGCCGCGGCTGGTCGACCGGCTCGCTGAACGGTCATTGGACACGGTCCGCTGGTTGGTCACGAAAGGCGTGCGCTTCACGTTCAACCGAACCGTGGGGGCCGCGGTCCGCGACGGCGTCCTGCATGTTCCACCCGGCCAGATCCTGACGTGCACCGGCGAGGGGATGTCCCGCGGGTTCGAGGTGATCCGGCCCCTGCTCGCGCACGCCGAGCGGATCGGCGTGGAGATCCGCTGGTCGGCACCGCTTGTGGAGGTGGCGCGCAGCGACGGCCGGGTCACGGGTGCCGTGGTCGGCGACGGGGGCGGGATCGTGCCCGCCGATGCCGTGGTGGTGGCCACTGGAGGCTTCCAGGCCAGCCGTGAACGTCGTCGTGAGTACCTGGGGTCGCAGTGGGAGACGGTGCGCCTGCGCGGCACCCGTCTGGCCACGGGTGACGGGATCCAGGCCGCGCTGCGCGCCGGGGCGGAGAAGACGGGGACCTGGGCGAGCTGCCATTCGGCCGCGGTCGACCCGACCATGCCCTCACCGCGGCGCAGTGCGGCCTCGCCTCCGTTCCCGCTGCACGGCTTCTGGCTCGGCGTACTCGTCAACCGCGACGGCGAGCGGTTCGTCGACGAGGGCCCCGGCCCGTGGGTCAAGAACTACTCGAAGATGGGCAAGGCGATCATGCGTCAGCCGGGATGCGAGGCCTTCGAGATCTTCGACCAGCGCACGGCGGCCCGGGTGGCCGACGAGTTCGCCGGCGCCGCGGTGCCTGTTGTCGCGAACAGTGTCCCGGAGCTCGCCGAGCGGATCGGGGTGCCCGCCGACAGGCTGGCGCACACGCTTGAGACGTTCAACAACGCCTGCCTGTCCGGTGACGGCACGACGGAGGGTCGCGGCACGGCCGGCATCACACCGCCCAAGTCCCGCTGGGCCTTGCCCCTCGAACGGCCACCCTTCGTCGCCTACCGCGCCGTCGCGGGGCTCACCTTCACCTTCGGCGGCGTCCGGATCGACCCGGACGGCCGGGCGCTCGGAGCGGACGGGGCACCGGTGCCCGGCCTGTACGCGGCCGGCGAGGCTGTGGGTGGCCTGTTCTACGGCGACTATCCCGGTGGCGCCGCCCTCATGCGCGCCGCGGTGTTCGGCCGCGCGGCCGGAGCCACCGCCGCGGAGGAATCCAAGGCTGCTCCTCGTCCGGCCTGAGGAGGCCGGAGCAGGCCGGACGGGGACGGGCGCGGTGGAGCTCGCCGGTCCGGCCCGCCCTCGCCTGGCCGCCCGCCCGCAGATCGGGTGGGCAGCCAGGCGGGATCAACCGATGACCTCGTCCGCGGTCGCCGATGCGACGGTGATATTGCAAGAGCTCCTGAGGGGTCGCCCGCGTGACTACTCCTCGGCGCGGCCCATGTCCCGGAGTTCGTTCTCCACCACGAGCGCGGCCTGTCGCAGGCGGCCGTCGGTGGTGACGATGTCCTCCTGCCCCAGCGTGGCGTTCAGCGTTTCGCTGATCTTGAGGACCTCGTTGTTCATCTCGTCCAGAGCGGCCAGGCCCACGTCGGTGACCTGCAGCGAGATCGCCCGTTCACTTTCCGGATGCGCGTCGCGGGCGACGAAGCCCCGGTTCACCAGTTGGGTGACCATCCGTGTCATGGTCTGCGGCCGCGCGTGACAGCGGCGTGAGAGCTGAGCGAGGCTGAGATGAGGCTGGTTGGCCAGGATACGCAGGGCGGTGTAGCTGGACAGCGTCATCTTCCACGGCCGCAGTCGCGTGTTCCCGATCCTGGTGACCGCCCGCTCGAACCGGAAGGCGGCATCGATCATCGAGGACGCCTCGTCCATGCCGGCGACGGCCCCGGTCGGCGAGCGACCGTCGTCGAACGGGTTGATGTAAGGCAGAGCGCTTGTCACCCGTGCAGCATACGACCTGCCGGACCAGAGCATCAGGAAGCTTGCATTTTTGTAAGCATGCTTCTAGTGTATAAGCATGCTTACAACAGCCTCCCGGGATCCGGCCCCCGACACCGCGCGCTTTCGAGCCGTCCTCGGACACTTCCCCAGTGGCGTCACCGCCATCACTTCGCGCGACCCGCAGGGCAGGCCGGTGGGCATGGCCGTCGCCTCGTTCACCTCGGTCTCCCTCGCGCCCCCACTGGTGGCGTTCCTGCCCGGCAAGGCGTCGTCGACGTTCCCGGTCATCGCGGAGCGCGGCACCTTCTGCGTGAACGTTCTCGCCGCCGACCAGGAGCGGGTCTGCCGTGCGCTGTCGGTGTCGGGAGGCGACAAATTCGCCGAGGTGCACTGGCGGCCCGGGGCGCACGGTGACCCGGTCATCGACGGCGCGGTCGCCTGGATCGACTGCACGATCGAAGCCGTACACGACGCCGGTGACCACCACATCGTCATCGGACGCGTCAACGACCTCGACGCCGACGACACGGCGTCGCCCCTGCTGTTCTTCCGGAGCCGCTACGACCGGCTCGCCGCCTGATCGGCGAGCGCCGCGCAGCCGCAGGGGCGACTTCGGAGCAGGGCTGCCTCGGACCGTGACCGGAGAAGGGTCATCACCATGGACTACGGAGTTCCGCACGAGCTGCTCGACGATCTCGCGGCGGAGTACGGCTCGTTGCGGGCACTCGTCCCCTCAGGGACGGACCTGGGCCGGCCGACTCCGGCCGTTGGCTGGGACGTTGGAGCCAGCTTGTCGCACTTGATCGGTTGCGACCTCCTGGCCAGGGAGGCGGTGGATGCTCCCGCTGAATTCCTGCGCGCCCGCCCAGCGACGGACGTGGGTCTGGCCGAGCTCATCGAGCACCACATCGCAGCCCGCCGGGACCTTCCGGCGGAGCGACTGCAACAGGAATGGGCTGACGCCTTCGTGGCGCTGCTGACGGCTTTCAGGTCCTCGCGTCGGGAGCAGCGGGTTCCCTGGTTCGGGCCGCCGATGAGCCCGGCGACGCTGGCTACGGCTCGCCTCATGGAGTACTGGGCGCACGGCCAGGATTTCGCCGACGCCCTGAGGATCGTCCGCCGGCCCACGGACCGGGTCCGGCACGTCTGTCACCTCGGTTTCACCACCTTCGCCTTCAGTTTCGCCAACCGCGGCCTGCCCGTGCCGCCGTCCCCACCGCGCGTCGAGCTGCGCCTGCCCAGCGGCCGGTCATGGGCCCGCGGGCCGGAAGGCGCCGACGCCTTCGTCACCGGCGACGCGCTTGACTTCGCCCTGGTGGTCACCCGACGCCGGCACCGCCTCGACACCTCCGTGAACTGCCGAGGCGAGGTCGCCGAGCAGTGGCTGGCCATCGCTCAGTGTTTCGCGGGCCCGCCCAGACCGGGGCGGCCGCCGAGCGAGGTGGCGCACTAGCATCCAGCGGCATGACGATCACCACCGACAGCCTCCGGGCATTCCGCGTCAGCGTCCCGCAGGGCGAGCTCGATGATCTCCACGAGCGCCTGGACCGCACTCGGTGGCCCGACGAGCTGCCCGGCGTGGGCTGGTCCTACGGCATTCCGCGCGACTATCTGCGGGAGCTCGCGGACTACTGGCGGCACGAGTACGACTGGCGGGCAGCGGAAGCCGAGTTGAACGCGTGGCCGCAGTTCACCACCACCATCGACGGCACCAACATCCACTTCGCCCACATCCGGTCGCCGGAACCGGACGCGACTGCGCTGATCATGACGCACGGCTGGCCCGGGTCGATCGTGGAGTTCGCCCGGGTCGCCGGCCCCCTGACCGACCCACGGGCGCACGGCGGCGACCCCGCCGACGCGTTCCACCTGGTCCTGCCGAGCATTCCCGGGTTCGGTCTTTCGGGGCCGACCGCCGAGCCGGGCTGGGAGTACCGCCGGGTGGCCGCCGCCTTCGCCGAACTCATGGAGCGCCTCGGCTACCAGAGGTTCGGCGCCCAGGGCGGCGACTGGGGTGCGGCCATCTCCCGTGAGCTGGGCCGCATCCAGCCGGACCGGGTCATCGGCGTCCATCTCAACCTGCTGCCGGGCTCGGCCGCGGCGGAAGAGCCCACCGACGACGAGCTGGCCCCGCTGAGCCCGGCGGAACGCGCCCGCACCCTGGCGTCCTGGGAACGCAACCGGCGATGGGCGCGCGACCGGCAGGGGTACGCCGACATCCAGTCCACCCGGCCGCAGACGCTCGCGTACGGGCTGACCGACTCACCGGTGGGCCAACTGGCCTGGATCGCGGAGAAGTTCAAGGAGTGGACCGACTCCCGGGACCGCCCTGAGGACGCCGTCGACCGCGACCAGCTGCTCACCAACGTGATGCTCTACTGGCTGACCGGCACCGCCGGTTCGTCGGCCCGTATCTACTACGAGCGGGCGCACGCCGACTACTGGGGCGCCCCGCCCGAGCCGTCGACCACGCCCACCGCGCTGGCCGACTTCCCGCAGGAGAACTTCGTACCGCTGCGGCACATCGCGGAGCGGACGAACAACATCGTGCAGTGGACGGAGCACGACAGGGGCGGCCACTTCGCCGCGATGGAACAGCCGGGCCCTCTGGTGGACGACATCAGTACCTTCTTCCGGAAGCTTCCCCGGGACCCGGCCACCGGATGACCCGCGCGAATGGCGCCCGGCCACCGGATGCCCCGGCACCGGATGACCGCCCTCACCGGCTGACCCCCGTCACCGCCCGAGCCGCCCCCGCGTCACTTCCCCGTGATCTGTGTCCGTACCGCCCCCATGCTCGCCACGATCACCAGCGCGATCGCCAGCGCGTCCACTCCGGACAGCGCCTGGTGCAGGACGAGGAAGCCGGTCGTCGCCGCGATGGCCGGTTCCAGGCTCATCAGGACTGCGAAGGTCGACGCGGGGAGCCGGCGCAGGGCGAGCAGTTCAAGGGTGTACGGGAGAACGGACGACAGCACCGCCACCGCCGCGCCCAGACCCAGCGTGCTCGGGACGAGCAGCTTCGAGCCCGCGTCCGCGATGCCCAGCGGCAGCATCAGCAGGGCGCCCACCGTCATTGCCAGGGCCAGTCCGTCCGCGCGTGGGAAGCGGGCGCCGGTGCGGGCGCTGAAGATGATGTACGCGGCCCACATCCCGCCCGCCGCGAGCGCGAACGCCACACCGACCAGGTTCAGACCGCCGAAGCCGCCGCCGCTCAGCAGCACCACTCCGCAGAGGGCGAGCCCGGCCCACAGCAGGTTCACCAGCCTGCGTGAGGCGATCACCGAGAGGGCGAGCGGGCCCAGCACCTCCAGGGTCACGGCCGCGCCCAGCGGGATGCGGTCGGCCGCCTGGTAGAAGAGGCCGTTCATTCCGGCCATCGCGATCCCGAAGACCAGGACCGTGCCCCAGTCCGTCCGCGACAGCCCGCGCACCCGGGGCCGGCACACGATGAGCATCACGATCGCGGCGACGGTGAGCCGCAGCGAGACGACGCCGAGCGCCCCCGCCCTGGGCATCAGCCAGACGGCCACGGCCGCCCCGAACTGCACCGATATCCCGCCGGCCAGCACCAGACCGAGCGGCCCCAGCCGACCGCGCAGCCCGGTGGCGCCGTCGGCTCGGGGCCCACCGAAGCCGCCGGCGGTGACCGGGACGGCGTTCGTCGTGGCGGAGGGGTCGGTCAGCGCCGCGTCGAGGGCCTTGGCGTCGGCAGGGGCGATCGGATCCATGACGTCCACAGTAAGGGCCCGGAGCGGTAGCTCCCTCTTACGGTTCCTGGCCGCTTCCGTCCGCCCGCTCCTCCCCCGCCGCGGGGGCCCCCGCCGCGTACGGTCCCTGTGCCGGCCCCTCCCCCAGCGCCTCGGCCAGTACCTCCGCCAAGTGCCGTCCCGGCCGTCCGCCCAGCCCGGCCAGTTGTTCCAGCTGCGTGCGGCACGAGAAGCCGTCCGCCAGGATCTCCGTGCCGGGGCCCGCCGCCCGTACCGAAGGCAGCAGCTGCTCGTCGGCGCAGGCGACCGACACCTCGTAGTGACCGTGGCCGCGTTCGAAGCCGAAGTTGCCGGCGAGACCGCAGCAGCCGCCGCTCAGTTCGCCCGTCAGGCCGGCCTTGTCGCGCAGCCTGCGTTCGGCCGCGTCGCCGAGGACCGCGTGCTGGTGGCAGTGGGTCTGGCCCGCCACCTCGCGGTTCAGCACCGGGGGCCGCCACTGCGGGGCCTCCTCCTCCAGGGCCTGTGCGAAGGTCCGTACCGACGCGGCCAGCCGGTGCGCGCGCGGGTCGTCGCCGAGCAACTCCGGCAGGTCGGTCCTGAGCGCCGCGGCGCAGCTCGGTTCCAGTACGACGACGGGCAGGTCCGCTTCGAGCAGCGGCTCCACCCGGTCGAGTGTGCGGCGCAGCACCGTACGGGCCTGGTCCAGCTGCCCGGTCGTGACATAGGTCAGCGCGCAGCACACCCCGTCCGGCGGCAGCGCGATACCGAGCCCCGCCGACTCCAGGACCCGCACCGCCGCCCGCCCCACCTGCGGGGACAGATGGTCGGTGAAGGTGTCGGGCCACAGGACGACCCGCGCGGGCGGCTGCACCCGGGTGCCGAACCACCGCCGGAACGTCTGCGGTGCGAGCGCCGGGATGGTCCGCTCGGGGGCGATCCCGCCGAGGCGCTTGGCGAGGGAGGCCAGCGGGCCCACCCCTGCCAGCGCGTTCACCGCGCGGGCGTACGGCGCGGCCGCTCGCAGCCAGCGGGGCAGCCGGCCCATCGCGTAGTGCGCGGCGGGCCTGCGGCGGCCCGAGTAGTGGTGGTACAGGAACTCCGCCTTGTACGTGGCCATGTCGACGCCGACCGGGCAGTCACTGCGGCAGCCCTTGCAGGAGAGGCAGAGGTCGAGGGCTTCGCGCACCTCTTCCGAGCGCCAGCCGTCCGTGACGACCTCGCCCGCCAGCATCTCGTGCAGCAGCCGGGCGCGCCCGCGCGTGGAGTGCTGCTCGTCGCCGGTGGCGCGGAACGACGGGCACATGACGTCGGCCCCGGACGGCGTCTCCGTACGGCACTTGGCGACGCCCACACAGCGGCGTACGGCGGCGGAGAAGTCCCCCTTGTCGTGCGGGTAGCCGAACTCCACGTCCACCGGCTTCGGCGGCAGTACCGCGAAGCGGAGGTTCTCGTCCAGCCGGTGCGGCCTGGCGAGCACCCCCGGGTTCATCCCGCCCGCGGGGTCCCAGACGTCCTTGAACTGCCCGAAGAGGGACACGAGTTCGTTCCCGTACATCTTCGGCAGCAGTTCGGCGCGGGCCTGCCCGTCGCCGTGTTCGCCGGAGAGCGAGCCGCCGTGCGCGACGACTAGCGCGGCCAGTTCCTCGGAGAAGGTACGGAAGCGGGCGACGCCGCCCGGGGTGAGCAGGTCGAAGTCGATCCGTACGTGGATACAGCCGTCCCCGAAGTGGCCGTACGGCGTGCCCCGCAGCCCGTGCTCGGCGAGCAGGACCCGGAACTCCCGCAGATACGCGCCGAGCCGGGCCGGCGGCACCGCGCAGTCCTCCCAGCCGGGCCAGGCCTCCGAGCCGTCCATCGAGCGGGTCGCGGTGCCGCTCGCGTCCTCGCGGATGCGCCACAGCACACGCTGGGCCGCCGGGTCGTCGATGACCAGGGCGTCCAGTGCGCCGGCCGCCCGCGCGATCTCGCCGGCCCGGGCGCGGGCCTCGGCCCGGTCGGCGCCGCCCGTCTCGGCGAAGAGCCAGGCACCGCCGCGCGGCAGCCCGGCGGGCTCGCGCACCAGGTCGGCGGCCATGCCCTCGACGGTCAGCGGGTGGTGCGGGAGCAGCCCGGCCGCCGCGTCGGCCGCGTCGCCCTCGTGGGCGTAGCCGAGGAGGGCGAGCGCCCGTGCGCGGGGCGCGTCCACCAGCCGTACGGTCGCCTCGGTCAGCACACCGAGAGTGCCCTCGCTGCCGCAGAAGGCGCGGGCCAGGTCGGTGCCGTTCTCGGGCAGCAGGGCGTCGATCGCGTACCCGGAGATCCGGCGTGGCAGACCGGCCGGGTAGCCGGTGCGCAGCAGCGCCAGATGCGATCCGACGAGTTCGCGCAGGCCCGGCGGCGCGCCCTGCCAGCCCTGGCCGAGCCGGTGGGTGCCGCCCTGGTAGGCGGCGGTGGTCAGGGCGGTGACGTTGGCGGCCGTGGTGCCCCAGGCGACCGAGTGCGAGCCGCAGGCGTTGTTGCCGATCATCCCGCCGAGCGTGCAGCGGCCGTGCGTGGACGGGTCGGGGCCGAAGGTCAGGCCGTACGCGCCCGCCGCCGCCCGCAGCTCGTCGAGGATCACCCCGGGCTGGACCACGGCGGTCCTGGCCTGTGCGTCCAGCGAGACGATCGCGCGCATGTGCCGGGTGAAGTCGAGGACGACGCCGGTGCCGGTGGCCTGGCCCGCGATGGACGTACCTCCGCCGCGCGGCACCACGGGCGCCCCATGGGCGCGGCAGACGTCGAGCACGGCTGACACGTCGTCGGCGTCGCGCGGGGCTACGACACCCAGCGGAACGCGGCGGTAGTTGGAGGCGTCCATGGTCACCAGGGAGCGGGCGGTGACCCCGAATTCGATGTCCCCGCGTACGCCCTGGCGGCGCAGCGCGCGTTCCAGTTCGCTGCTGCTCAGGCCGTCGGCCCTGCCGTCCTGTCGCCCGTCCCGGTGCTCGCCCATGGTTCCAGCATGCCCCTGTGCACAGTGTGTATCTGAGTCAACAATTTCCGCACCTGCAACTTCCCAAACCGATCACCAACCCTCATATAGTTGACAGGTGTTACGCAGGAATACCCATGTCCCTTTAGCCAATTCATGACCGCTTTACCCCACTCTCACCCCTTCTGACCTATCCGTCCATGAGGACTCCGCCAGATGACAGAGCGCCCCCCGCTCCGCCCGACCGCGCTGGCTCTGCTGATCTCCGTGATCGCTTCGGGCCTGCTGTGCGTATGGGCGGTGGCCGCAGCCCCCGACCACATACGCACCCCACTCGCCTGGTGCTCGGCCGGGGCAGCCGTGCTGTTCAGTGCCGCTGTCGCCACCACCGTCCACGCGGTGACGTACGCCGGCAGAACGTCGCGGGCCCTCCGCGCCCGGATCGATCAACTCACGGGGGAGAACTCGCAGTTCGGCGCGCGGACCGCCCGCCTCACCGCCGAGTACGAGGCCCGGATCACCCAGCTCACCGCCACCCACGAGGCGAGAGAAGCAGAGCTGATCGGGCAGCGTGAAGCCACCGCCGCCGGGCTCACCGGCGAGTACAACGCGAGGACCGCCCAGCTGAACGCCCGGATCAGCCGCGCCGAGTCCGCGCGCTCCGCCGCCCTGTCGGCGGCCTCCAACGCCGCCGGCCGGATGCAGGCCCTGGCCACCGGGATGCTCGCCGACCTGCGCGAGATGGAGCACCGGCACACCGACGAGGACGTACTCACCGATCTCCTGCACCTCGACCACCGCACGGCCCAGGCGGGCCGGCTGGCCGACTCCATCGCCGTACTGGCCGGTGCGCGCTCCGGGCGTCGCTGGGCGAAGCCGATCGTCATGGAGTCGATCCTGCGCGGCGCGATGGGCCGGATCGCGGGATACCAGCGGGTACGCCTCCACTCCACCAGCGAGATCGCCATCGCGGGCCACGCGGCCGAGGGCATCATGCACGCGCTCGCCGAACTCCTCGACAACGCGGCGAACTTCTCGCCGCCCACCGCCGAAGTGCATGTGTACGTCGAGGAGGTCCCGGCCGGTGTGATCGTCACCATCGAGGACAGCGGCCTGGTCATGAGCGACGTCCAGCTGCGCCGCGCCGAACGGGCCGTCACGGCGGAGACCACCCAGCAGACCGACCTCGCCGGTCTCTCCGGGACCAGGCTCGGTCTCGCGGTGGTCGGGCGGCTGGCCCGTAAGCACGGACTGACCGTGTCCTTCCGCCCGTCGGCACGCGGCGGCACCGGTGTCCTGGTGCTGCTCCCGCACGAGCTGATCACCCGCACCCCCCGGCCGTCCGTCCCGGCACCCCTGGCCACCCCGGCACAGCACACCCGGCCGGCGGCCGCGCTGTCCCCTTCGGCCACCGAGGCACTGCTCACCCGGCGGACCGCCGAGGCCGCACAGGCCGCCGGAACCCCGCGGACCGCCGAGGCCGCACCGGGGCCGCTGCCCGTGCGCACACCCGCACCGGCCCCGCTGCCCACGCGCACACCCGCGCCCGCCCCGGCATCCGCATCCGAGCCCGATACCACCACCGCCAGTCCGGAGCCCGAACCCGACCACTCCACCCCGGAGTTGGGCGCGAGCGGCCTGCCCCAGCGGCGGCGCGGCCAGACCATGGCAGCGGCGCATCCGGACGGCACGATCCCCGGATCGTCCAAGCCCGTCGACCCGACCTCCTCCACGACATCCGCCGCCAGGTTCAGCACGTTCCGCCAGGCCGTACGTGGCGATTCACCGAACCCGGAAGGCAGCAGCTCATGAGCACGACCACCACCGACGAGAAGCTCAACTGGCTCCTGGAGAACCTCCTTGAGCGCACCCCGGGCGCCCGGCACGCCCTGGTCCTCTCCCGAGACGGCCTCAAGCTCTGCCGTACGTCGGCGCTCTCCGTCGACCAGGCCGACCAGCTGGCCGCCATCTCCGCCGGTATCCAGTCCCTGTCGCACGGTGCCTCCATCGAGTTCGGCGACGGCACCGGCGGCGTACGTACCGCGATGGCCGAGTTCTACGGCGGCGTGCTGTTCATCGTCGAGGCGGGCGACGGTGCCCATCTCTCGGTCGTCGCCGACGAGTCCGCCGACGTCGGCCTCATCGGGCACAACATGAGCGAACTGGTCGAGCAGCTGGGCGAACACCTCAGCGCGGAGCCACGCGCGTGACCGCCCCCGTCCCCAGGCCCAGGCCTGGCCGGGACGACGATCCGGACCGCCTCTACACCGTCACCGGTGGACGCAGCAGGTCCGACGCCACCACCTTCGACCTGGTGACCCTGGTCGTGGGCGAGTGCGACCCGACGCCCGGAATGCAGTCCGAGCACGCCACGATCCTGCGGATGTGCGGCCGCCCCACGGCCGTCGTCGAGATCGCGGCCGGACTGAAGCTGCCCGTGTCCATCACCCGGATCCTGCTCTGCGACCTGCTCGACACGGGCCGGATCAGCGCACGCCACCCGCGCACCGCACGCGGCGCCGACCGACTTCCCGACCCTCACATCCTGGAGCAGGTGCTCGTTGGACTCCGCAACCTCTAACCAGAACGCCCTGGCCGGCACCGCCGACAACGGTCTCAAGATCGTCATCGTCGGCGGGTTCGGCGCAGGGAAGACCACCATGGTCCGGTCGGTCAGCGAGATCCGTCCGCTGAACACCGAGGAGACGATGACGCAGGCGGGAGCGGCCGTCGACGACACCGCCGGGGTGCACGCCAAGACCGCCACCACCGTCGCCTTCGACTTCGGCCGCATCAGCATCGACGAGCGGACGATCCTCTATCTCTTCGGCGCGCCCGGCCAGGAACGCTTCTGGTTCCTCTGGGACCGGCTGTTCTCCGGCACGCTCGGCGCCGTCGTCCTGGTCGACACCCGCAGACTCGCCGACTCCTGGTACGCCATCGACCGCCTGGAGCACCACGGCACGCCGTTCATCGTCGCCTGCAACGACTTCGGCGGCCCGGTGCATTCCCTGGAGCAGCTCCGTGAGGCGCTGGACCTCTCCCCCGAGATCCCGCTGATCGACTGCGACGCCCGGGACCGTACGTCGAGCAAGTACGTACTGATCACGCTCCTCCAGCACCTGCACGCCCTGTCCTCAGCGTCCTCAGCATCCTCAGCCACCTCAGCGCCCTCCACGACCTCCACGACTGCCGCGACGTCCGCACGGGAGCCAAGCACCACATGAGCACCGACACCCCGCCCGCTCCGCCCACTCCGCTGAGCGGCCCGCGATTCCAGACGGACCCCACCCAGCTCTACCGGGAGATGCGGCGCGAACACGGCGCGGTGGCGCCGGTGCTGCTCGACGGCGACGTACCGGCCTGGCTGGTCCTTGACTACCGCGAGCTGCACCAGGTCACCGCCGATCCGGTGCTGTTCAGCCGGGACTCCGACCTGTGGAACCAGTGGGACCGGATCCCCGACGACTGGCCGATGCTGCCGATGATCGGCCGTAAGCAGCCGTCGATCCTCTACACCGTCGGCAAGCGGCACCGCGAGCGCGCCGCGATGATCGGCGACGCGCTGGAGGCCGTCGACCCGTTCGAGCTGCGGCGCGTTGCCGAGCAGTTCGCGGACGAGCTGATCAACTCCTTCTGCGGCAAGGGCGATACGGAGATCATCGGCCAGTACGCGATGCTGCTGCCGGTCCGGGTGCTCGCCCGGCTGTACGGCTTCCCGGACGACGAGGGCCCCGCTCTGGTCAAGGCTTTGAACGACATGATCGACGGCCGCGAACTCGCCCTGGCGGGACAGCAGTACCTCGGCCAGTCGATGATGAACCTGCTCGCCGCCCGGCAGGCCTCGCCCGCCGAGGACGTGGCCTCGCACATGCTGGGCAACGAGGCGGGCTTCACCGTCGAGGAGGTCGCCCAGGACCTGATGGTCATGTTGGCCGCGGGCCACCAGCCCACCGCCGACTGGATCGGCAACTCGCTGCGGCTGATGCTGACCGACGACCGGTTCGCCGCCTCGCTCTCCGGCGGCCGGCACAGTGTCGCCGAGGCAATGAACGAGGTTCTCTGGGAGGAGACCCCCACCCAGAACGTCGCGGGCCGCTGGGCCTCGCGCGACACCCACCTCGGCGGCCGGCACATCCAGAGCGGCGACATGCTGCTGCTCGGCATCGCGGCAGCCAACGCCGACCCGCAGGTCCGCACCGACGGTTCGGCGCTGACCGGCGGCAACAACGCCTTCTTCTCCTTCGGCCACGGCGAGCACCGCTGCCCGTTCCCGGCCCAGGAGATCGCGGAGGTCATCGCGCGTACGGGCATCGAGGTCATCCTCGACCGCCTCCCCGACGTCGACCTCGCGACCCCCGGGGAGAGCCTCACCCGGCGCCCTTCTCCCTGGCTGCGCGGCCTGTCCACCCTGCCCGTCACCTTCACTCCGGTCCCCGCGCTGTGACCCGAAGACCCTCGCAGCGCGGCCGTATCCGCCACAGGAGGCACAGATGAGTTGCCCGGTCGACCACGGAAGTCACGCCGAGAGCATCGCCCTGGACCCGTTAGTCCAGGATCTGAACGGCGAGAGCGCCGCCCTGCGCGCGGCGGGCCCGCTGGCCCGTGTCGTCCTGCCGGGCGGGGTGGCCTGCTACGCGGTGACGCGGCACGCCGAAGCCAGGAAGCTGCTCACCGACTCCCGTCTGGTGAAGGACATCAACGTCTGGGGCGCCTGGCAGCGCGGTGACATCCCGCTGGACTGGCCGCTGATCGGGCTGGCCAATCCGGGTCGCTCGATGCTGACGGCCGACGGCCCGGAGCACCGCAGGCTCCGTACGCTCGTCGCCCAGGCGCTGACCGTGCGCCGGGTGGAGCGGTTGCGCGCCGGCATCGAGAAGCTCACCACCGGGATGCTGGACCGGCTGGCGGAAGTACCGGCCGGGGAGACGGTCGACCTGAAGGCGGAGTTCGCGTACCCGCTGCCGATGAACGTGGTCAGTGAGCTGATGGGGGTCGACGCCGTCGACCACCCCCGGCTGAAGACCCTCTTCGAGAAGTTCTTCTCGACGCAGACGCCGCCGGAGGAGGTCCCGCAGATGATGGCGGACCTCGGCACCCTCTTCTCGAAGATCGTCGAGTCGAAACGGGCCAACCCGGGCGACGACCTGACGAGCGCGCTGCTCGCGGCCTCCGAGAACGGCGACCGGCTCACCACCGAGGAGATCACCAACACCCTCCAGCTGATGATCGCCGCAGGCCACGAGACGACCATCAGCCTGATCGTGAACGCCGTCGTCGCCCTCCAGGCCCACCCCGAGCAGCGCAGGATGGCGCTCGCGGGCGAAGTGCCCTGGGAGAACGTCATCGAGGAGACGCTGCGCTGGTCGACCCCGACCTCGCACGTACTGATCCGCTTCGCTTCCGAGGACATCGAGGTGGGCGGCAAGGTCCTGCCGAAGGGTGAGGGGCTGATCGTCTCGTTCGGCGCGATCGGCCGCGACGAGGAGGCGCACGGCCCGACGGCCGGCGACTTCGACATCACCCGCACCCCGAACCGCCACATCTCGTTCGGCCACGGCCCGCATGTCTGCCCGGGGGCCGCGCTCTCCCGGCTTGAGGCGGGCGTCGCGCTGCCCGCGCTGTTCGCCCGCTTCCCCGAACTGCATCTGGCGGTCCCCGCGACGGAGCTGCGCAACAAGCCGGTGGTCACCCAGAACGACCTCTTCGGCCTTCCGGTGAAACTCGGGGGCTGAACGGGCGGCTGAGGGCGCGGCCGAACGGGGGCCGAACCGGCGGCTGAAGATACGGGAAGAGGGACAGCACCGCCCCCGGGGTGTGCCGTCCCTCTTCCGTCTTGTCCCGCACCGTGGCTTCTGTCTCACCGGCCGGACCCTCTGTCCGCAAACGCCCCGAACCGGCTACGCTCCGGCCCGTGGCTGAGATCCGGATTCCCGCTGACATCAAGCCCGCCGACGGCCGTTTCGGCGCGGGCCCCTCCAAGGTGCGTACGGAGGCGCTGGACGCCCTCGCCGCGACCGGTACTTCCCTGATGGGCACCTCCCATCGCCAAGCCCCGGTGAAGAACCTGGTCGGCGCGGTGCGCTCAGGCGTACGCGACCTCTTCCAGCTCCCCGAGGGCTACGAGGTGATCCTGGGCAACGGCGGGTCCACCGCCTTCTGGGACATCGCGACCCACGGACTCATCGAGTCCAAGTCGCAGCACCTCAACTTCGGTGAGTTCTCGTCCAAGTTCGCGAAGGCCTCGAAGCTGGCCCCGTGGCTGGCCGAGCCGACCGTGATCGCCTCCGACCCGGGCACCCACCCGGACCCGAGGGCCGAGGCGGGCGTCGACGTGTACGCGCTGACGCACAACGAGACGTCGACAGGTGTCGCGGCGCCGATCAAGCGCGTCACCGGCGCCGACGAGGGCTCCCTCGTCCTGGTCGACGCCACATCGGGCGCGGGCGGCCTGCCGGTCGACATCACCGAGACCGACGTCTACTACTTCGCCCCGCAGAAGTCCTTCGCCTCCGACGGCGGCCTGTGGATCGGCGTGTTCTCCCCGGCGGCGCTGGAGCGCGCGGCGCGCGTCCACGCGTCGGGCCGGCACATCCCGGAGTTCTTCAGCCTGCCGACGGCGATCGACAACTCGCTCAAGAACCAGACGTACAACACCCCGGCCCTCGCCACGCTGTTCCTCCTGAACGAGCAGCTGACCTGGATGAACACCCAGGGCGGCCTGGACTGGACGGTCAGCCGCACGGCGGCGTCCGCGCGCACCCTGTACGGCTGGGCCGAGCAGTCCAAGTACGCGACCCCGTTCGTCACCGACCCCGGTAAGCGCTCGCAGGTCATCGGCACGATCGACTTCGCGGACGAGATCGACGCGACCGCGATCGCGAAGGCGCTGCGCGCCAACGGCATCGTGGACACCGAGCCGTACCGCAAGCTGGGCCGCAATCAGCTGCGGGTGGCGATGTTCCCGGCGATCGACCCGAAGGACATCGAGGCGCTGACGGCCTGCATCGACTACGTGATCGAGCAACTCTAGCGTTACCAGCAGTCCCAGCAGTTACGCCGTACAACACCAGGAAGGGCCCGTGCGCCGGCACCCCGGCGTACGGGCCCTTCCTGTGCGCAGGTGTGTCTCAGGCGTCGATCAACCGCTGGAGCGAGGGCCCGCAGAGGTCGGCCAGCCGCTCGGGCGTGGCCAGTTCACCGGCGCCGGGCCGGTGCAGGCTGAGCGCCGCGCCGATCCCCAGCAGCTGCCCGGCGATCAGCTCCGCGCGCAGTTCGCGCTCATCGCCGGTGAGGCGGGCGGCCAGCCGGGAGGTGACCTGGTCGCGGAAGCGCTCATTGATCAGGGAGCGCTCGTCCGCGTTGCCGAGGGAGAACACGACGCGCAGCAGCGGGTCGGCCTGCTGGGCGCGCCGGCTCCGTACCAGCGCGACCACCATGTGCCGGCCGAGCGAGCCGAGGGGTGCGTCGAACAGCTCGTCGGCGGCCGGACCGAAGTCGGTGACCGTGTTGAACAGCTCCTCCTTCGTGCCGAACCGCTTCACGATCAGTGAGGCGCTCACGCCCGCGTCGGCGGCGATCCCCCGCATGGTCACCTCGGCGTACGGGCGCCGGGTGAACGCGCGCCGGGCGGCGAGCAGGATGGCATCGCGCCCGCTGGTCCCCGCGTCGGCACCCGTACCCGTGCCTGTGCCTGTGCCTGTGCCTGCACCCATCCCCGTACCCGCATCCGTACCGCCAACGGTCATGCATCCTCCCGGACAGGCACCAGCGAACCCCGCTCTCCGACGCTACCGGCCGCGACCGCCGACCTGCCCGGGATGCACAGCGTGACGACCAGCGCGGCGAGTGAGGCGCCCGCCGCGATCAGGAAGACCAGCAGATACGCGTGCAGGGTGGGCGCGGTGCGGCCGCCGACCCGGAAGGTGACGTTGGCCAGTACGGCGGCGACCACGGCGGAGCAGAAAGCCTGCCCGACCGAGCGCATCAGAGTGTTGAGCCCGTTGGCCGCGCCGGTCTCGCTCACCGGGACCGCGCGCATCACCAGCGAGGGCAGCGCGGAGTACGCGAGGGCGGTACCGGAGGCCACCACGGTGGCGCCCACGATGATCAGCCAGAGGCTGTGGCTGGTGAAGAAGCGCACCACGTAACCGACGGCCAGGACGCCCGAGGCGAGCGCGAGCGTGACCTT
Organism: Streptomyces sp. NBC_01197; assembly: GCF_036010505.1. Classification (NCBI taxonomy): domain Bacteria; kingdom Bacillati; phylum Actinomycetota; class Actinomycetes; order Kitasatosporales; family Streptomycetaceae; genus Streptomyces; species Streptomyces sp. NBC_01197. The sequence continues at coordinate 4,315,188 of NZ_CP108569.1, read as the reverse complement.
GGGGCCGTACCGGGCGGAGATCCGTGCCGAGACCGGGGAGAGCGCGACCATGGCGAGCCCGCCGGGCAGCACGCAGAGGCCGCCCACCACGATCGAGGCGCCGAGACCGTATCCGGTGCTCTTCGGTTCCTGCACCATCTGGGCGGTGGAGAGGGAGTTGGCGTAGAAGGCGAAGCCGATGAGCAGCGCGGCGAGGTTGGCGAACAGCACCGCGGGCCGGGCCGAGACCCGCAGGTCGACCATGGGTGAGGAGACGCGCAGCTCGTAGCGGCCCCAGACGAGCCCGATCACGACCGCGCCGGCGAACAGCCCGACGACCCGGGCGGAGCCCCAGCCCCACTCGCCGCCCTGGGTGGTGGCGAGCAGCAGACAGACCAGCGCCCCGCTGAGCCCGAGTGTGCCCAGCACGTCGAACCGGCCACGCGTACGCAGCGAGGACTCCGGGACGAAGGCCAGCACCAGCACGATGTCCAGCACGCCGAGCGCGCCCGAGGCCCAGAACATGGTGTGCCAGTCGTAGTGCTCGACCACGAGCGCGGCGATGGGCAGCCCGACGGCCGCGCCGATCCCCAGCGTGGAACTCATCAGGGCGACGGACGACAGCACCCTGGCGGGCGGCAGTTCGTCCCGCATGATGCTGATCCCCAGCGGTACGACGGCGAGCGCGGCCCCCTGGAGCGCGCGCCCGGCGATCAGTACCCCGATGTCGGAGCTGACCGCGCAGAGCACGGACCCGACGACCAGTACCCCGAGCGCGGCGACGAGCACCCGTCGCTTCCCGTACATGTCCCCGACCCGCCCCAGCACGGGCGTACAGACGGCCCCGGTCAGGAGCGTGACGGTGACCAGCCAGCTGGCGGCGGCGGGGGTGGACCCGGTGAGCGCGGGCACGTGCGGCAGCAGCGGCACGACGAGGGTCTGCATGACGGCGACGACGACACCGCAGAAGGCGAGGACACCGACGAACATGCGGGGGTGGGGAGCCTGGTCGGCTTCGGCGGGTGCGCCTGCGGGTGCTTCGGGTCGGGGTATGGCCGGGGGCATGGCGCTCCTTCGGGCTCGCGCTGTGGCGTGGGACCCCTGCGCGACGTCGGGGGGTGCACAGGCGTTCACCCCTAGGGTAAACGTCTGTGCACCCCCGATGGGAAGCCCTCTGCGAGATCAGCGCCTGACGGGCACACCCAGTCGCGGGGTCGGCAGCAGATCGAGCCGCGCCGTGCGCATGACCGGCGGAGCAGCGGCGGAACCAGCGGCAGGGAGAGCGCTCGGGCTATTCATCGGTCCGTTCACCGAGCCGTTCACCGAGCCGTTCACCGAGCCGTTCATCGGTCCGTTCACCGGTCCGTTCGTCAGGCCGAGAGCAGGGCGAGGCGGCCCACCAGCAGCTCCACCCTCTGCTCGGTGTCCTCCGGCAGCAGCCGTCCCGCCCGGGTCAGGGTCGCGATCCCGTGCAGGGACGCCCAGAACACCTCGGTGAACAGCCCCGGGTGAACATCCTCCCCGGCGACCTCACCGAGGCACTCCAGCAGGGCGGCGAAGGCATCCTTGAGAGGTGCGGGGGTGTCCTCCTGTGCGTACGCCAGGCCGCCGTCGAGCTGGAACAGGGCGTCGTAGACCGCCGGGTTGCGCTCGGCGAAGTCGAGGTAGCCGCGGGCGAGGGCCGCGACCCGCTCGCGCGGAGTGTTCGCAGTGGAGGCCGCGGCGCGCACCGCCGCGGCCAACTCCGCAGCGCCGTCGAGGGCGACGGCACCGATGATCTCGCGCTTGCCTCGGAAGTGGCTGTAGAGGACGGGCTGGCTGTACTCGATGCGCTCGGCGAGCCGACGGGTGGTCACCGCGTCCCAGCCCTGCTGCTCAGCGAGTTCGCGGGCTGTCGCCACGATGAGTCGCTCGCGCTCCGCCCGTTCGCGCTGCTTGCGTTCCTGTACCGACATGATTCGATCCTAGCACCGCTAGACAAGAGAGCAGCAGCAGTACTAGCGTTGCCTCAACAGCTAGCAACACTAGATTCCAGGGGGACAACAGATGCTCGACACACTTGAGGTCGTCACCACCGTGGTCGTGGGCGTGATGGTGGGGGTGGAGTTCTCCGTCGCCTTCGTCCTCAATCCGATCCTCAACGCACTCCCCGAGGACAGCGGCCAACTCGGCCACGCTCACGGCGGCCGGATGCTCGGCGCCGTCATGCCGGTCTGGTACATCGGCTCGCTCGTCCTCGCCGCGGTCTGGGCCGTCGCCGGATGGAACCACCACGGCACCGGCCTCGTCGTCACCGCCGCCGGACTCCTGATCCTCAGCGTGATCATGTCGCTCCTGCTGCTCGTCCCGATCAACAACCGGAACAAGACGTGGACCCCCGAGAACCGGCCCGAGGACTGGAAGGAGCAGATGAACCGCTGGCTCCGCTGGCACTACGTCCGCGTCGCCGTCCTCATCGGCGCCTTCGCCCTGCTGGTCACCGCCCTCACCTGAGCCCGCGGGCTCACCCGCCCGGCCGTCAGCCGCAGCCGCAGCCGCAGCCGCTCGACCGTGCCCCCGAAGTGCGCTGGATGCTGCCGATCAGGGCGGCCGGCCCCTCGGGGGCCGACCCAGCCGGGTGCGTGGTGGGCAGCGACTCCGCAACCTGAGCCGGCTCGACATCGGCCCCCACCCGCACCGCATAAAATGAATCGCCCACCTGCGCCCGCACAGCCCCACCCAGCCACCCCGGAGGCTCCCTCCCCGTGCCCGACGACATACCGCTGCGCCCGCGCCTGCGAGGCGACTGCGCGAACTGCTTCGGGCTGTGCTGCGTCGCTCTCCCCTTCACCGCGTCCGCCGACTTCGCGGTCAGTAAAAGCGCAGGCAGGCCCTGCACCAACCTCCAGTCGGACTTCCGGTGCGGCATTCACACCCAGCTGCGCGACAAGGGGTTCCCGGGCTGCACCGTGTACGACTGCTTCGGCGCGGGCCAGCAGGTCTCGCAGGTCACCTTCGTCGGCCGGGACTGGCGGCAGGCGCCGGAGACCGCACAGCGGATGTTCGACACGTTCCCCGTCGTGCGCCGGCTCCACGAACTGCTCTGGTACCTGACGGAGGCGCTCACCCTCGCTCCGGCCGCCCCGGTCCATCCCGGCCTCCGGGACCTCCTCGAAGCCACCGAGGCACTCACGCTGCTCGGCCCGGACGAACTGGCCGCCCTGGACGTCGGCGCCCACCACCAGAAGGTCAACGAGCTGCTGCTCCGCACCAGCGACCTGGTCCGCGCGACGGCGTACCGGGCGGACAGTCCGAAGACGACCCGGCCGAAGACGAACCAGCCGAAGAACGACCAGGCAAGGAAGAACCGCTCGAAGAAGATCCAGGCGACGAAGAAGAACCTACGCGGCGCGGACCTCATGGGCGCCCGCCTCCGAGGCGCGGACCTGCACGGCGCCACACTGCGCGGGGCCTGTCTGATAGCCGCCGACCTGACGAGCGCCGACCTCCGCCTGGCCGACCTCATCGGCGCCGACCTGCGCGACGCCGACCTCACCGGCGCGGACCTCACCGGCTGCTTCTTCCTCACCCAGCCCCAGCTGAACGCGGCAAAAGGCGACGCGACGACCAGACTCCCCCGGTCACTGACCAGACCTGACCATTGGGGCGCGTAGAGACGGCCTCCCGGCAACCCCGTGCTCCTTGCTTCACCCGTCCGGGCGACCGTTTCGCAAGCCCGCCCAGCAGCCCGGCCCGGCCTACCATGATGTTCTCGACACCAGCCACCAGGAGGCCCTCATGTCTGCCGCAGCAGTCGAGCACCCCTGTGACGGCGAGCCGCCGACCCTGCTCGAAGAGGCCGACCTCCTCATGGAGCAGCTGCCCGGCTACCGCGTTGAGATCATCGGAGGCATCCTCACCGTGACCCCGCCCCCGGACGCCCCGCACGCGCGCGCACTCACCAAGATCATGCGCCCGTTCATCGCAGCTGAGCTGGACGACGGGGAGACCGAAGTGCTCCAGGGTGTGGGGGTGTGGCTGCCGACCGGCTCGGAAGACTTCGTCATCCCCGATCTTGTGGTGGTGGACGCGGACATCGACGCGCATGTCATCGCGCACAACTGCTACGACCCCGTGGTCTTCCGCCTCGTCCTGGAAGTCACGTCGAGCAACTACAACCAGGACCTGCGCGCCAAGGTGTCCGTATATGCCGAGGCCGACATCCCCGTCTACGTGATCGTGAACCGCAAGCACCACCGCGTCCACGTCCTCACCGAGCCGGTCGGCAGTGACTACGCCAGTCACCAGATCTTCGCCGCGGGCCAGCAAGCCCCGCTCCCTGCCTCGATCGGCGGTGACGTCACCCTCGATGTCGCCGCGGTCCTTCAGGCCGGGGCAATCGTCCGCACCAAGGACTGATCCCGCCCGCACCGCTGGGCGCGGCGAGAACGAACCTCACCTCCGCCGCCTGCCGAACAGCCGCTTCACCCCCATGAACAGCAAGAACAGCACAGCGAACACACCCACGCCCCACGCCGTCGGCGACCCCTCGGAGCCACCGGCCCCGCCACGCCCCGCATCGGATGAACCCCCGCTCCCAGTGGACGACTTGGCCCCCCCGCCCGCCCCCTTCGGCTTCGCCACCGGGAAGCGCAGCACCCGGCTCTGCGCCCCCTCGGAGCCCATCATCAGCGCCGATCCGTCCAGCGTGTAGGTCACCGACTCGGCCTGGCCCTGGAACGGCACGCCCAGTTGGTGTTCGGCGCCGAGTCCACCTCCGGGCTTCCAGTCGTACGACTCCGCGCCCAGGTAGCCCCGCAGTGTCAGCTGCTTGCCGTCCGGGGAGAACGCGCCGTCGGTCACCCACGGCACGTCGTCGATCCGCCGGAATACGTTGGTCTTCGACGCCGACAGCTTCGTGGGCCCCACATAGAGCCCGCCCTTGGTCTGGTTCTTCGACGCGATGTAGACGCGGCCCGTCTTCGGGTGGACCATCAGCGCCTCCGCGTTGCGCGGCCCGTCGGCGTACTTGACGGTGAACTGCGTGGCGTGGACCGTCTCTTCCTTCTTCAGCTGCTTCGGCTCGGGAAAGCGGTAGATCCAGACGTGGTCCCAGCTCCCGTCCAGGTTGTCGCCGATGTCCCCGACGTAGATGTCACCGTCGGGCCCGATCGAGATCGCCTCCACATCGCGCGGCGCTCCGACACCGCGCATCGTGACCCGGGCAACGGTCTGCCCGGTGTTCGAGTCCACCGCGTAGATGTACGGGCCGTCGCCACTGTCGTTGTGGGTCCAGTAGATACCGGGGTGGAGGCGGCTCGCGGCCAGGCCGCTGGACTCCGTGATCCGGGGATCCTTGATCGTGAAGCCGCCGTCGTCCGCCACCGCCGGCCCGGCCGGGACGAGGGCGAACAGGACGGTGGCCGCAGCCCCGGCGACGTACTGAAGCGAACGCATGCCCCCAAGACTGCCACCCCCGTGCCATCGGCGATGATGACGGGATGCGTCTGAGGATGATGTTCGTCGGCGACTCGATGACCATAGGCCGGGCCGGCGACTACACCTGGCGCTACCGCATGTGGCAGCACCTGGGCGACAGCTGCGAGATCGTCGGGCCGCGCACCGGGCTGTACGAGTCGAGCACGGCGTACGCGGACCCCGCTTTCCCCGCCGGGGCCCGCCGCCATCTGTCGGGCTGGGGCGAGGGCTGGCAGCACATGGCCCCGGTGATCCGCGAGACGGTGACCGCACACCGGGCAGACCTGCTGCTCGTCTCCCTCGGCCTGATAGACCTCGGCTTCTACACGGACGCCGAACAGACCGCGCTCCACGCCCACCGCTTCCTGACCGAGGCGCGCGAGGCGAACCCGCACATCCGCGCGGTGCTCCTCCCGGTGATCCCGAACATCCGCGCCGAGACGGACGCGCCGTTCGCGGCGCAGGTCGCCCACTTCAACGTACTGCTGGCGAAGACGCTCGCGGACCTGGACGAACCACGCTCACCGCTCCTGCTGGCCTCGCGGCCGGAGACGTACGACATCCACACGGATACGTACGACGGCACGCACCCGAACGAGAGCGGCGAACGGAAACTGGCGGGCGCCTTCGCGGACGCTCTGCACCAGGGGTGGGGGATCGGCGGGCCGTCACCCTCGTCCCCCTTTCGTAGCAGCTGAGAAGTGTCAGATGTCGAGGAAGCGGACGTCCTTGGCATTGCGCTGGATGAAGTGGCGACGGGCTTCGACGTCCTCACCCATCAGGACGGAGAAGAGGTCGTCGGCCACGGCCGCGTCGTCGAGGGTGACTTGGCCCAGGACGCGGTGGTCGATGTCCATGGTGGTGACGCGCAGTTCCTCGGCGTTCATCTCACCCAGCCCCTTGAACCGCTGGATGGAGTCGTCCTTGACCCGGTGTCCGTCCTGTCGGCCGCGGTCGAGGAGCAGGTCGCGTTCACGGTCGGAGTAGGCGTACTGAACGTGGTCCCGGCCCCACTTGATCTTGTAGAGCGGGGGCCGGGAGAGGTAGACATGCCCGTGCTCGATCAGTGGCCGCATGAAGCGGAACAGGAAGGTCAGCAGCAGGGTGTTGATGTGCTGGCCGTCGACGTCGGCGTCCGCCATCATGATGATCTTGTGGTAGCGGAGTTTCTCGATGCCGAAGTCCTCATGGACCCCGGTACCGAAGGCGGAGATGAGTGCCTGGATCTCCTGGTTGTGCAGAATCTTGTCGATGCGGGCCTTCTCGACATTGAGGATCTTCCCCCGGATCGGGAGGATCGCCTGGAACTCGGGGTTACGGCCGGACTTGGCCGAACCGCCGGCGGAGTCGCCCTCGACAATGAAGATCTCGCTCTTCGCCGGGTCCTTGGACTGGCAGTCCGAGAGCTTGCCCGGCAGAGCCGCCGACTCCAGCAGGCCCTTGCGGCGGGTCAGGTCGCGGGCCCTGCGTGCCGCGACCCGGGCGGTTGCCGCCTGGATGGCCTTGCGGACGATGCCGACCGCCTCGACGGGGTTACGGCCGAACCAGTCCGTGAGGTGCTCGTGCACGACCTTCTGCACGAACGTCCTGGCTTCGGTGTTGCCCAGCTTGGTCTTGGTCTGGCCTTCGAACTGCGGCTCGCCCAGCTTGACGGAGATGATGGCGGTCAGACCCTCGCGGATGTCCTCACCGCTGAGGTTGCCGTCCTTCTCCCGCAACAGCTTCCGCTCGCGCGCGTAACGGTTGACGACCGTGGTCAGCGCCATGCGGAAGCCCTCTTCGTGGGTGCCGCCCTCATGGGTGTGGATGGCGTTGGCGTACGAGTACACGCTGTCGGCGAACTGGCCGTTCCACTGCAGCGCGACCTCCACCGACACCAGCCCCTCGGTGTCCTCGGCGGCGATGGAGATGACGGAGGGGTGAACCGGCTCGCCCTTGCGTCTGTTGAGATGGGCGACGTAGTCGATGATGCCTCCGCCGTACCGGTAGGAGACCGTCTTCGCCGCCTCCTCCCCGGCGGCGTCCGAACCGGCATCATCCGCTGCGGCCGTCGCGCGGGCGGACGGGCGCTCATCGGTCAGGGTCAGGGTGAGCCCACGGTTGAGGAAGGCCATCTCCTGGAAACGCCTGGCCAACGTTTCGAAGGAGTACTCAGTGGTCTCGAAGATCCCGCCGTTCGCCCAGAACGTCAGCGACGTGCCCGTCCTCGAAGTGGCCTCGTGGCAGGCAAGCGGCGCAGTGGGTGCCCCGTCCTCGTAGTCCTGGCTCCACCGGTGGCCGTCGGTCCAGATCTCCGCCGACAACCGGCTCGACAGCGCGTTCACCACCGACAGGCCCACTCCGTGCAGACCGCCGGAGACCGCATACCCGCCGCCCCCGAACTTCCCGCCCGCGTGCAGCACCGTCAGGACAACCTCGACAGCCGGCTTCTTCTCAACCGGGTGCATCCCCACCGGAATGCCGCGCCCGTTGTCGACCACCCGCACGCCGCCGTCGGCCAGGATCGTAGCGTCGATCCGGTCGGCCACCCCGGCCAGTGCCTCGTCGACGGAGTTGTCCACGATCTCCTGCACCAGGTGGTGCAGGCCGCGCTCGCCCGTCGATCCGATGTACATACCGGGCCGCTTGCGTACCGCGTCGAGACCGTCCAGGACGGTGATCGCGCCGGCGTCGTACGCAGCGGACCCGGCATGGCCGTTCCGCTCCGGGCCATGAGCACCGGTGGTGATCTGGGCGCCTGAACTGTTCACAGATGGTCTCTTTTCGGGCACGGCAACCCGCCGCTCCTGCACGACAGTGCGGAAGCGGGGGCGGGTCGCTGGACGGAAGAACGGGCCGAACGGTCTGGGGGCAGGCCGAAGAAGACCTCCACGGCCTGTGGGTCCCGGCACCCGTAAGGCACCGAGCCACCCGTCAAGATACCGAAGATCCTGCCCGAAGCTGGGGCGAGAAGGCCCTCACGTGGCCCCATGGAGCCCGATAACCCCGAAGGGCAATCCCCCCTGCGTCGAACCCGAGTAAATCTGCGAGAGGACCGCACAGGGGGCTTGTTGCCATCAGGGCGTGAAGGGCTACAGAGACTTTTTCGAGCGCGCCGCACCCTGCCGTGCGCCCTGGCCTCGGTCGGCCAGGAGGGGCCGGATCCGAGCCCTGGTCCCGGTCAACTACGTTGATCGTGTACGGACCAACCAGAATCGGAGAACAGCAATGCGGTACGAGTCGTCCGCACGGCCGGACGCGTCCGGTACGCCCTCCACCGGTACGCCCTCCACCGCGAGGCCGACCTCGCGCCGCCGGCTGCTGGGAGTGTCCGGCGCGGCCCTTCTCACAGCGGCGTGCAGTGCCACGAGTAAGCACTCGGGCGGGAAAGCGAGTAAGCAGCCGGGCCCGACGAGCAGCAGCGCACCCACCGGCGAGGCGCCGAACGGTGCGCTCGGGTTGAACTTCAACGAGGACCCGTCCGACCTGGACTTCGCGGAGATGACGGCCCTTTCGGCGAAGTGGGTACGCGGCTTCGTCCCGATGACGGACGATCTCGACACGCTCGCCGCGACCCAGCAACGGGCGGTCGCCAAGCTGCTCGACGCGAGCGGGAACGGCTTCCGGACGATCCTCTCGATGAAGTTCCAGTTCCGCACCCCCGCGCGGCCATTGCCCGAGGCGGGCAGCGCGGAGATGGCGGCGCAACTGAAGCGCGTGGACCGGGTACTGGACGCTGTGATGGGGAAGACGGACATCCTCACCATCGGCAACGAGCCCTTCCTCGAGACGATGAAGGACGAGCGCGACTCGCGGCTCAATGTGTTCTACGAGTACATCGCCGAACACGTCATCGCCTACCGCAAGAGAAAATTCCCGCAGGGCTGCAGGACCCGCCTGTACATGGGGGCGCTCAACCACCTCGACCGGAAGGAAGAGCGCACACAGGCCACTGAACGGTGGGTCGCCTTCGTCAACAGGAAGCCGGAGATCGAAGGTCTCGACATGCATCCGCACGTCGACTCCCTGCAGGCGGCCGGCCAGTACGTCCAGTACGTCGTCTCCCGCCTGGACAAGGGGAAGAAGTTCCTCGCCACGGAGTTCTCCCTGGTGCTGCTCTGGCAGAAACACATGGGCGACCCGATTCCGGCGGCCTACGCACAGAAGTACCGGGTACCCCCGAACACTCGCGTGTGGCAGGTGATCGGCAACGCGATCAAGAAGCCCTTCCCCCAGGAACGGTGGGACGACTTCCTCACGATGAGTCCCTGGTTCGTATCCAACAAGGACTATCTGACGCAGCAGGTACAGATGTTCCGGGAGACCGGGAAGCTCGCGGTGGCCACCTACGGGGCGGTGCAGATCGAATCCATGCAGACGGGCTGGGGCGCCGACAAGATGCCGTGGATCCTCAACCCCCCGTACGCGAACCGCACGGTCAGGGAGGAAAACGGAAGGGTCGGGCGGACCACCGTCTGGTACGAGTCGTTCCGTGGACTGCAGGATTCCTGAGCGGTCGGCGGTCGGCGGTCCGTGAAGCGAGTTGGCGGGCTGCGAGGAGAGTCGGTGGTCTCCGAGTGGAGTTGACGGCCTCCGAGTGGAGTTGACCCGGTCTGCGTCCACCGGCCCGCGGTGGCCGGTCCGAGTTGACTGGTCCGCGTCGACCGGTCCGCGTCGACCGGTCCGCATTGACTGGTCCGCGCGGAGATTCCGGGGCGTTGTCAGACCCTCATGTCACGCTCAGGGCATGGGATTCTTCGATGATCTGGTGGTGCCGGAAGAGCCGGCCGGCGAGCGACCCGTGCTGATCCGGTTAGGGCCGCCGGGGGAGGACGACGGTCGGCACACGCCGCCCGTCGACCGGTTCGCGCCCGTGGTGCTGCCGCACCTCGCCGTGGTCGGCGGCGGTCCGGATGTCCGGGTGCTCCTGACGGGATGGTCGGTGTGGCCACGGTCGGTCACCTTGCACCTGGCGGTGTTCCGCAAGGTGCGTCTGCAGAAGGCCGACTCGCCGCGTCAGTCCGGGCTCCGCGTGGGTCTGCTGCTCTCCGACGGCCGTCGGCTGACTTCGCTGGACGGTATGACGCAGCGGCGCACCTCGTTCACGGGGCCGCGAGGGGAGCCGGTAAGTGCGGTGCAGCCGCAAGCAGTCGGGATGGTCCCGCTCGATCCGGGCCTGCACCAGTCTCACCGCTCCCTGTTCAAGACTGATGTCGACCTCTACCTGGCGGAGCTCCCACCTCCAGGGGAGACGCAGTTGGTTGTCGAGTGGCCGGACGAGGGGATCGCCGAGACCCGCAGCCCGGTCGAAGTGGGGTCGCTCCACGCTGCGTCGGAGCGGGTGCTTGAGGTCTGGCCGGGGCTTGAGCCACTGGAGCCGGCGGAGCGGACGGGTACGTTCATGCACGTGGAGATGGGCGGACCGCCGTCGTTCCTGGCGCCACCCCTGACGGACTCCCAGCTGGAGACGGCGCGTCGAGAGGAGGAGGCCCGGCAGCGCTACGCACCGAGAGCCGACTGGGAGGGCATGGGATACCGGGACTGGGCGGATACGGCCCTGGTCCGGGCCCGGTTGGAGGGAGGTGCGCCGCCCGGCACCGAGGCCCGGCCGCTCGGGACCACGCCGCTGCACAGGGTGGCCGAGGCGGGGGCGGCGGATGCGGTTGCGGCGCTCCTGGCGTACGAGGTGGAGACCGACGTACGTGACCAGGACGGGCACACACCGTTGTGGTACGCCGCCCGGAGCGTGGACGAGGGCAGTGTCCGTGCGCTGATCGACGCCGGGGCGGATGCGTGGACGCCTCAGTCGGGTCCCTGGTCACCGGGCCGGTTGTTGCTGACCACACCGCTCGCACCGCTCGTCGCGGAACTGCCGGGTGCGGTGGAGCTGCCCGCCGACGAGGCCGCCGCCATGCAGGCGGCGGACGCGCTCATCACGGCTTTCGGCGAGCAGCCCTTGTGGACCGACGGGCTCGGTATCGCCTTCGTACGTGGCCTGAGCGAGGACGAACTGATCCGGCGGCTCGGTGCCGACCCCGCGCAGTGCCCCAGAGCGGTCCTCGACGAGGCGCCCTTCGGCGAGGAGGACTACGAAGCGTGCCTCCGCCATGTGGGCGTGACGAGGGTGGACGGTGACCCCGGCGGATGCGTGATCACACAGGACGGGTACATGCCGAGTGACGACGCCGTACTGGAAGCGATATCGGCGGGCACCTCCGCCTACGGCGTGTATTTCAACCCCAAGGGCGGGACGTTCGGCACCCTGGCCCGGGACGGCGAGACCGTCGCATACGGGGAGATCGGCCTCTACCCGCAGGAGTCGGACCCGGCCGCGTACTGGAACTTCCGTTTCTGGCAGACCGAGCACCCGTTCCCCTTCGGCGCCAACGCCCTTGCGTACGCCTGTGATGCGGCCGGCCTGAGGATCAGCGACGGCCGGGAAGCAGTGGACCGGGCCGCCCCGCGCCGCTGGGTGGCGCTGCCCGAGCGGCTGCAGCGCTGATCTGACAAGTCGGCCGCTTTGGCTGGGGCGAGGGGGTGGGAGCCGCGTGGCGCATCTGCCCAAGGCGCTCGACGCGCTCCTCACCCGCCTCAGACAGCCACTTCGGCACAGTCCCGGCCCCGGTCCCCGTCCCAGTCCCAGTCCCAGCCCCCCATGCCGCATCGCCGGGTGCCGTTTCGGTCACGCCCGCAATGCGTCGATCGCGGTGTCGATCGCGGCCAGGGCCGCGGTGCTGTCGAGGCCTGCCCGCGATACGAGCGAGAGGCCTTGGACGATGTAGAGCAGTAGCTGGGCTTGGGCCTCGGGGCGGGCGTTGTCAGTGACTTCCCCGGTGGCCTGTGCGCGGCGGAGTGCGTCGGTGACGATGTCGGCGAACCGGCGATATGAGCGGGCGACGAGTTCCGTGGCTTCGCTGTCGTGGGGTACGAGTTCCGCGGTGGTGTTGCCGACCAGGCAGCCGTGCGGTGCGCCCACCTCGGAGATCATTTCGTCCAGGCGTGCCGGGTGGGTCAGGATCTCGCGAAGCGCCGGCAGGAGCGGGTCGGTGTCGAGTGCCGGGATCAGGCGTTGCTCGTACACATCCCAGTAGAGCCTGACGGCGTCGAGATAGAAGCGGCGCTTGTCCCCGAACGTCCCGTAGAGGCTGCCGCGTTCGACGGCCAGCGTGTCGACCAGGTCTTGGATCGATGTCGCCCCGTAGCCCCGGGACCAGAACAGCTCAAGTGCGCGCCTCAGCGCCTGGTCCTTGTTGAACTCGCGAGGTCGTCCGGTCCGTGCCACCTGTCCGACTCTACGACTTCTTGACAGGGCGTTCAAGAAGTCTTAGCTTCGATCCCGTTATTTCTGGAACGCCCGCACGGAAGTCATGGCCTTGCGGTGTGGGCAAACCACGCGCCTTCTGGCGCCCAGTGAGGGGAACAAGTTCATGGGTCGTCTTGCGGGAAAGCACGCACTGATCACAGGCGGGACGAGCGGCATCGGCCTTGAGGCGGCCCGTGAGTTCCTCGCCGAGGGAGCGTCTGTCGCCATCACCGGCCGATCACAGGAAAGACTGGATGAGGTCGCCCGACAACTGGAGGGCCCGCTGCTGCCCATCGTCAGCGATGCCGGCGACACACCAGCTCAGGAAGCTCTCGCCGCCCGGCTGCAGGCGGAGTGGCCGAAGCTCGACATCCTGATGAGCAATGCCGCCGACGTCACCCACCTTCCGATCGAGGAATGGACCGAGGAAGACTTCGACAGGCTCCTCGCAACCAATCTCAAATCGCCGTTCTTCCTGATCAAAGCCCTGTTACCGCTCTTCTCGCGAAAAACATCGATCATTCTCGTCGGTTCGGTTTCCGCTTTCGTCGGGCACGAGCATGCGACGGTCTACGGTGCCGCCAAAGCCGGCCTGCTGTCCTATACCCGCGGGCTGACCTACGAGTTGAAGGACCGGGGTATCCGTGTCAACGGACTGAGTCCGGGGCCGACTGCCACCAACGCGCTCCAGCAGCTTGGTCCCGAGCGTCAAGCCGCCGTCTACGAGGAACTTCGGCGGACCGTGCCCCTCCACCGCATAGGGACCGCCACCGAGATAGCGAAGGCAGCTGTCTACCTCGCCTCGGACGAGTCCGCCTACACCGCCGGCACCGTGCTGCGCGTCGATGGCGGCATCGGAGAGCTCGCGTACTAAGGGCTGTCCCGCAATTCCCGGCGGGCGTCAGGCGCGCCACACACCAGTCACACATCAGTCGTAGAAGTTCCGCTGCCACCGGTGCTTCGCCAGTACGGCGAGCTGCTCCGCGGTGAGCACCCGGCCGTCGCTCAGCGCCGTGTTGCGCTCCACATTGCGTACGGTCCGCATCCCGGGGATGACAGTGGAGACCGCCGGCGAACTCAGTACGAAACGCAGCGCGGTCTCCGCGATCTCGTCCGGCGCGATACCGAGGTCGGCGACGATCGCCGCCACCCGCCGTTCGACCTGCGCCGGGCGGTCGTCGCGGAAGTACCGGTGCCGCCAGTCGCCCTCCGGGAACGTGCTGTCCGCGGTGATACGGCCGGTGAGGCCGCCCTCGTCCAGCGCCACCCGCACGATGACCCCGACGCCGTGCTCCTCACAGGCGGGCAGCAGCGCGTCGGCGGGCGACTGGTCGAAGATGTTGTAGATGACCTGCACGCTGTCCACGGCCCCGCTGCGTACGAGCGCGAGCGCGTTGTCCGGCTCGTGGTCGTTGACGGAGACGCCGAACAGGCCGATCTTCCCCTCCTGTTTCAGCGCGGTGATCGTCTCCAGCCAGTCGCCCCGGCCGACCCAGTCGTCGCTCCACACGTGGAACTGCAGCACATCGAAGTGGTCCAGCCCGCCGGCCCGCAGACTGGTCTCCAGGGTCTTACGGATGTGCGCACCCGGAAACACCTCCGCCGGGTCAAGACCGAAGGGCGCCGGCCAGACCCGGTTCATGGGCGGCACCTTGGTCGCGACGCGCACCTCGTCACCGGCCCGCTCCCGGACGACACGGCCGACGATCCGCTCACTCTCGCCGTAAAGGCGGGCGGTGTCGATGAAGTTCACACCGAGGTCGATGGCCCGGTGCAGAGCCCGGACGGACTCGTCCTCCGTGGCCCCCACCCAACTGCTCTCACCGATGCCCCAGGCGCCGTAACCGATCTCGGACACGGACAGTCCACTGCGTCCCACTGTGCGGTATCGCACCATCATCCCCAACGTCTCGGCGGAAATCTCCCTGACGGTAGGCGACTTGGCGGGCGGCCGCAGCCGGTTTTCCCGCACGGCGGTCCGCCACCCCCATCGCTCCAGCGACCGGGTTACGGGATGCGGGTTACGGAGCCGAGCTGAACTCCACTTCGGCCGCAGGCAGCACCCGTACGCGCCGACCCGGGAACCGGATGTTCCGGAAGATCTCGTTGTGGTGCGCGATCGACCGGTCCGGCGAGGCGTACGCCCCGGAATCGGGCCGTACGGAGGTGGTGTGGCCGTCAGCGACCAGCACCACGTCATACCCGTGGCTCAGTGCCTGCCGCGCCGTGGTGTCCACACACATCTCGGTCGCGAACCCGGTGACCACCACCTCGGTAGCACCCACCGCTTTGAGGGCCGCGTCGAGCCCCGTGCCGAGGAAGCTGTCCGGGCTGGCCTTGTGGACCACCAACCCGTCGCTGTCCGGGGCGAGTTCGGGCGCGATCTGCCATCCATCGGTGCCGGGATCCATCCCCCCGCCCTGGTCCTGGATCATCACGACCGGGACACCCGCCGCCAGGGCCCGTTCACGAAGCCCGGCGATCACCTTGACGGTCTCGGCTGCCCGGTGCGCGATCGCCACAGTGGCGTTCTGCATGTCGATGACGAGGAGGACGGAGGCTGGAGGCATGGCCACACGGTAACGGGGCTCAGCCGTTCACCGCCGCCGCCCGCGTACGCCAGGGCGTGACCGGTACCGCCTGTTCCGCCGCCCGGCTCGCACCCCCGGCCCGGCAACGGCGGCAGTGCGGTTCACTCGCCACCGGCCAGCAGACAAGCTGGTCACCGGGCCCCGGCACACGACCGGCCCGGCCGCCCCGGCCCTCTCCCCCGGCGCGGTTACGGGATCGGCCTCAGCGGGAAGTTCCGCCGCCAGCCGGTGCCGCAGGAAGCCGACCGCCGAGCGGATGCCGGCCGAACGCAGCCCCGCTGTCAGCGCGGTGCGCAACTCCCCCTCCGACACACCCCGCCGCAGCCACTCGGCCGCAGCTTCCGCGAGCTGCTTCCCGGTGCTCCGGCTCACCGGCGGCCGGAGACTGCGCCCTCGGAGGCCGCCCGCTCGGAGGTGGGGCGGGGCCGACAGCATGGACAGCGTCCGGTCCGGGCGACGACACGCCCTTCCGGAGATTGTCAGGGGTGTGTCACAGGACTTTGCGGCCCTTGGGGCAGCAGTTGCTGGTGTGATCAAATGCAAATGCCCCGGGGAAACCCCCGGAGCGCACCGGCTCTGTGCGGTCGCGACAACGCGGCTGCACCGGGTGCGAGGCGTACACCTGCGTCGTACCTCCCCGGCCCATGACATCGCGGCTCGGGACCGTACGGCGAATCGTGGGGTCGCCCGCATCCGACCCCACCCAGCGGCCGTGCGCCTTGCGGCGTACGTGCTCTCAGGCGAAAGGGAGCGAACAATGCACAAGACCTTGAAGACGGCCGCAGTTGTCGGCGCCAGCATCCTGGCGTTCTCCGGCGTCGCCGCCGGCGTGGCTCAGGCGACGCCGCGGCAGGGCGCGGACATCAAGGGGAACGGGAACCTCCAGGACTGCACGAACTGGGGCAACGCTTTGCAGAAGCAGGGAAGGATCGTCGGCTTCGCCTGCATGTTGAACCAGGGCGGCAAGACGTACGAGCTGACCCCGTACTACGCCAACTGATCCCCTCCCAGCGGGACGGCCTTTCCGGCTTCCCCGGCAGCGCGCGCCCGCCCGGGGAAGTGAGGCTTCGGTAACCGATGAGTGGCGATGCCGGGGAAGGTGAGGAGATCACCTCGAACACCTCGAACTCGTTTTAGAGCACTCCGGACGACTAGCGTTTTGCGCAATCGTTCTGCTCCCGGCCGCGTGATAGCCCCCGAAGGAGCAATGGGCCGAATAGGACATTGCACGCGTAAGGAAAAGGAAGTAGAAAGTCATGGCACAACCAGAGTCCGGCAAGAAGGTCATGGGCTGGGCCGCGGCGGCCACCCTGCTGGCGGCGGCGCCGTTCCTGGCTGCGTGCCAGGGCGGCTCGCACTCCTCTTCCGCCTCGCACGACAACAACAGCCCCTCCCCCTCAACCAGCGCGTCGGGTAACTCCGGTACATCGTCGGACGGCGGCTCCAGCACCCAGGCGGACGACCATTCCACTCCGTCCTCCGTAGTCGGCGCCTGGGTCACCGCGGTCATCGAGAAAGACGCGGAGCGGGTATGTCTGCTCTCCGCCGAGCCGGGCAACGGCTCGTCTCCGGCGAAGGCCACGACCCCCCAGACATGCAACGCGTCGACGACGCAGCAGATGGCCGTCGGCCTGCCTTCCATGAGCAAGGCGTTCACGCCGCAGAACGCCACCGGCAAGCCGACAGTGAAGGTCAACGGACCCACCCCCAAGGGCGACAAGGCGGTCGTCCCGGCTTCCAAGATCATCGTTGATGGAAAGCCCCTGCGGGCGATCATGCTGTCCCGCTCGCACGGCGTTGACCCGAAGTCCTTCAAGCCCAAGATGAAGGCCGTCAAGATCAACGAGAAGTGGTACATGAGCGACTTCGACGACAACAGCGGCACTCAGACACTCCACCCCCAAACACCGTCGTGAAGCGGCGGAGTGGCGCCCGCGGCACGGTGGCGGTCGTACGCCTCGCGGGCATCCGGGACGAAGTCCTCGCGGCGTACCAGGTTCGCTAGTTCGGGCTCGGTCACCCAGTGGTGCCCGGCGACTTCACGCGCGTCGGGCCGGGCCGGGGTCGTGACGACAGCCTCGTGCAGACCGAGCCAGTACGGGCTGATCACGCCGGAGCACAGGAACTTGAGCATGAGGCGCGGGGCGGCCCGGACCCCCAGCTCCTCCGCCAACTCGCGGGCTGCGGCTGCTTCGTAGGACTCACCCACACCGACGGCACCACCGAGCATCCAGTTGAGCTGCCCGGGGAAGCGCGAGGCGTGGCCGGGACGGCGGTGTACGAGGATCCGGCCGTCGCTGTCCCGGCGCACGATCGTCGCGACGCGGTGCAGCCACCCCTCCCGAATCGCCTCCGCCCGGTCGACGACGGCCAGTACCCGGTCCTGTTCGCCGACCCGCTCGACCAGTTCACCCATGGCGCCACGATGGCAGAGGGCTGTCCGTCGCCACGCGCGCGACCGAACACCCCGACCTCACGACCCCGGCACCTGAGGGGACGTCGGGAGGGGAGGTGATTCCGACGACGCCGGCCGGGCTGCCGGCCGGCCCGTCAGTAGTTCTGGTTCTCGCTCTCCGCGGTCAGCCACTCCATGTTGTCGTGGAAGTGGGCTCCCTGGCCCTGGAACTTGCCGTACTCGCCCCTGTTGAGACCGCCCTCGATGCCGAACTCGTCCCGCAAGTGCTCTTCCACTACCTGGAGGAGCGGGAACGGCCCGGACGCCACCGGGCCGGCCATGTGCAGTTCGTCGGCGCCCATCCCCTCGATCTTCGCGGCGATCTTCGCAATCATCTTCTCCATGACGGCGGAATTCTTCTGTGCGCCGATGAAGTGGTTTCCGTAGCCTCCGGTTTCCAGCAGATGAGTCACCGAGGCGCGGACCTGAGCAGCGGTCGGCTTACCGGTCGCCCGCTCGGCACCCGCCTGGTCCAGCGTCGCGTTCAGGCTCTGCTTGTCGCGGATGAGCGGGCCGAGCACGGGGACGTCCTTCTCCGCGAGCTTGGGCGTGTTCCCCTTGAGGTTGGCCGTCCCGGAGCCCAGGACCACATCGGCGTACACCCCGCCGTGCTTCTTGAGGATGCTGTACCTGGCGATGTCGGAAGCGAACGGATACGCCTTCTGCTTACCGGTGGTCGCCTTGTTGTAGGCGTCGGCGAGGCGGGGGTCGACGGCGTCCTCGATGAACCTCCGCTGCGGGCCCCTCGTGGTCCGGATCCTCGCCTGGTTCATGGTGCCCAGGTTCGAGTTGTGGTCCGTCCGCAGGTTGATGGTCCGGCCCGTGTTGGTGGCCCGGGCGGCCCACGCGAGGATGTTGAGCGCGGCCGGGGGGGATGGCTCCGCCGATCCAGATGAAATGGACCTGGGACGGGAACTCGGGGCCGTCGCCGGGACGGAGCGCCTCGACCTGCTTCTGGAGGTCGTCCAGGTAGGCCGGTTGCGGGGTCAGGGCCTTCAAGCGGTCCAGGAGCACGTCCACGGCTGCATGGTTGCCTTTGCCGAGCGAGGTGAAGACGTAGTCCCGTACGCGGTCCGTTTCCTCGGAGTCCAGCGGTGCCGGGGCGCCTCCGGGGGCCCTGCGTGGGAGATGCCCAGAGGAGCACGCTGGACAGCCGGGGCGGCGTGGCCGGAGCCGGGGGCGTGGGCGTGGCCCTGGGCGTGCTTGCCCATCGGCCGGGAGACCGCCGCGTTGCCCGCGGTGCGTTGCAGCGCCGTGACGCCGGCCGGACCGAGCGGGAGTCCGGGCGCCGGGAGCTCCGCTGTGAGCGCGGCGGCCGGCGAGGCCGACCGGCGCCGTACCGGGCTGCACCCGCTTTTCGCCCGCAGCCCTGGCCTGGTCTGCGATGTGCTCCTGCATCGATGGTCTCCTCGTGTCCGACACGCCCCGGGCGTGAGGTGTGGGGACACCCGGTGTGGCCGCTCCGACGCCGCGACTTCCAGGCCGGGGAGGACAACCATGAGGGCAGAGTTCGCTGCCCGCCCACCCTCGGGCCTCCGGTTCGGGCCCCCGGTGGCGTCTGCGAGTGGAGCGCCGGGTGCGTTGAAGGCGGGCCGTTCCGACGGCGATGGGCGGCCCGCCTGGAGCGCCGAACCCATGTGCGGATATTGTGAACAGAATGCGAGTTCGCTGACTCAACTGTGAGGAAGACATGGGGAAGGCCGCAGAGCGAAGCACCCTCTACCACGAGTTCCTCCGACTCGCGGGGCAGGTCGAGCGGCTCCTGAACACCGACCCGGCGCAGACAGCCGACGGCCGGGACGAACTGGTGCGCTGGCAGAACCGGTACCGCGAGCCGGAGGGGAAGACGGTCCTCTACCGACGCAACTCCCTGCTCATGCCGGGCTCCATACCCATGTCCGACACCCTCCGCGAGTGGAACGACCACGCGAGAGAAGTGCTGCGGACCGCACCCCCGCAGCCCGCGCACTGAGGCGACCGGGCGCGGATTGCCCGGCGGGGCCACGTGACGTACCCGCAAGAACGCGCCGTATGCCCTTCCACCTCTTGTCCCGCGCCACCGGTGTCGCCTAGACAGGTAGTTGACATGTGGTGCGAAGTTCCGAAGGAGTGGGTGGGTGCACGAGCGGAAGCAGGATCTGAACGCTGCGCAGCGGCAGGGGAGCGAGCAGCGCAGGCCCGCCGTGTTGCCGCGTCGCGAGGGCCCCGGGGCGGCGGCCGCCTTCGCCGGGCAGCTGCCGGGCGGGCAGTCGCCCGAGGCCGTCATGGCGCTCCAGCGTTCCGTGGGCAATGCCGCGGTCGCCCACATGCTGGAGGTGCAGCGGCACGCTCACGGGGCGTCCTGCGGTCATGGTGAGGCACTGACGGAGGAAGAGGCTCCGGTGCAGCGCCGGATGGCAGCACACGACGTACTGGGCATGCCCGGCCAGCCACTTCCCGGCGCGCAACTGCAGGACATGGAGGCGCGGTTCGGTGGCGTCGACTTCAGCGACGTACGGATTCATGACAACGCGGCCGCGAAGAAGTCGGCGCAGGAGATCGGGGCCCGCGCCTATACGTCCGGCAGCCACATCGTCATCGGTGAGGGCGGCAGCGACAGTCATACGCTCGCCCACGAACTCACGCATGTCGTCCAGCAGCGGCAGGGTCCGGTCGCGGGTACGGACAACGGCAACGGGCTGAAGGTCTCCGACCCGTCCGACCGTTACGAGGTCGCCGCGGAGGAGAACGCCCGGCGCGTCATGTCCGACGCCGCCGCGCCGGCGACCGAGCACACGGCCCAGCGGGCGGTGGACGACGAAGCGGAGCACGAGCACACGGTGTAACGCCGCAAGCTGCCGGCCAACGCGCCCGCGGATCGCTGCGCGGCCAGGGCGCGGGACCATCCCGAGTGGCCCGTGTTCCAAGAAGGCGGACGCGCAGGAGCGCGCCCGGCTTCCCCTCGGATGGCCCGCATATCCTTGATTCGAGCGCGCTCCAAGGGGTTGGCTGAGGCTCATGAAGTACACGCAGCTTGGACGCACCGGACTCAAGGTCAGCCGACTGGTCCTCGGCACGATGAACTTCGGGCCGCAGACCACCGAGGCCGACAGCCACACGATCATGGATTCCGCGCTCGCCGCGGGCGTCAACTTCTTCGACACCGCCAATGTCTACGGCTGGGGCGAGAACAAGGGCCGCACCGAGGAGATCCTCGGGACCTGGTTCGCCCAGGGCGGCGAGCGGCGCGACAAGGTCGTGCTCGCCACCAAGATGTACGCCAACATGGGCGCCGACGGCGAGGCCTGGCCCAATCACGACAAGCTCTCGGCGGTCAACATCCGCCGTTCCGTCGAGGCTTCGCTCAAGCGGCTCCAGACGGATCACATCGACCTGTACCAGTTCCACCACGTCGACCGGAACACCCCGTTCGAGGAGATCTGGCAGGCGATCGACGTCCTGATCCAGCAGGGCAAGATCCTCTACGCGGGCTCGTCGAACTTCCCCGGCTACAAGATCGCGCAGGCGAACGAACTGGCCGCCCGCCGCGGCTCGGTCGGCCTCGTCAGCGAGCAGTGCATCTACAACCTGATGGAGCGCCGCGCGGAGATGGAGGTCATCCCGGCCGCGCAGGAGTACGGCCTGGGTGTCATCCCGTGGTCGCCGCTGCACGGCGGGCTGCTGGGCGGGGTGCTCCGCAAGGAGCGGGACGGCGGCGGCGGGCGCAGCTCGTCGGGCCGCTCGGCGGACGCGCTGGCCGACCAGGCCGTACGGGCGAAGATCCAGGCGTACGAGGACCTGCTCGACAAGCACGGTCTGGAGCCCGGCGAGGCGGGGCTGGCCTGGCTGCTGACCCGGCCGGGCGTGACGGGTCCGATCGTCGGCCCGCGCACGGCGGAACAGCTGGATTCGGCGCTGCGCGCGGTCGAACTGGAGCTGCCGGATGCCGTGGTGTCCGGGCTCGATGAGATCTTCCCGGGTCCTGGCCCGTCACCGGAGGCGTTCGCCTGGTAGGCGCCACCTTCGGCCGGGCGTGGTGCACGTCAGCCGGAGGCGGCCGCCGTCACCGTCCGACGGCGGCCGCCACGGCGACGACGACGAACAGCAGCACAAGCGCACCGGCCATGATCCGGTTCCTGGTTTTCGGGTCCACACTCCGAGGTTACTTGCCGGGTCCCAGCGGCCAGGCGGCGACCACCTCGTACCGGGGCTCGCGCCCGCTTCGTACGAGCGCCAGCTCCCGCACGGTCCACGGGCTGCTCGCGAAGCCGGCCAGGGTCTCCGCGTACGGTTCGAGGCCGGTCAGGCCGTCGCCGCGGGCGAGGGTGAGATGGGGTACGTACGGATGCTCGCGCTCCATGGGTACACCGGCCTCCCGCACCGCCGCCTCCACCCCGGCGGCCAGCCGCCCCACCGCGTCCACACCCCCGGCGGCGCCCGCCCACAGCGCCCGGTCCCCGAACCGGCCGCCACCGGCGACGCGCAGCGCGAAGGGCGCGTGGTCCCGGGCGGTCAGCGCGAGCCGTGCTTCCAGGGCGGGAACGAGATCGTCGTCCACCTCACCCAGGAAGGCGAGCGTGAAGTGCCAGCCGGGCGGTTCGGTCCAGCGCAGCCGTCCGGCGCCGGGCAGCGCCCGCGCCCGGTCGACCAGCGCCCCGAGCTGACGGACCGCCTCCTGCGGGGGCAGCAGTGCCGCGAAGAGCCTCATGCGGACCAGTGTCCCGGGTGGGGGCGGCGGAACGGGCCCGGCCGTCTGGGCGTCTGGCCGTCCGGCCGTTCCCGGCGTACCCCCGTCACCGTGCGTATCGTTGTACCGCGCGACTGCCCGCACCCTGCGGCAGTGGGGGGGGAGCGCCACGATGACCGTCGTCGACGACAGGATCGAGATGGCCGACAGCCTGGACCTGCTCTTCGAGCAGGTGGAGCCCGTCCCCGAGGGCTACCACGTCGAGATTGTCGGGGGAACCATTCACATGTCGCCGCAGCGGGACGCGCACTGGCAGATCATCCGCAGGATCGTGCGGGCGCTGGAGGACGCGTTCGGAATGGAGGTCAAGGTCACTTCCGACGTCCGGATCGACTTCCCCGGCCATCTGAACGGCTTCGCCCCCGACGTGGCCAAGCTGCGGTCCGGCGCGGCGAAGGACGCCCGGGGCCGCTGGCGGTACCAGGACGTCGAGCTGATCGCCGAGGTGATCTCGGAGGGCACGGCTGCCAACGACTACGTCCCAAGAAGGCCGCGTACGCCGCTGCCGAAGTCCCCGTCTATTTGATCGCCGATCCGTACACCGGCGCCTGCCATGTCTTCACGTACCCCAAGGACGACGAGTACCACGGCACCGTGACCCTGGACTTCGGCTACCCCATCGACCTCACCGGCACCGTCGTCGGCCTCACCCTGGAGACCGGCGACTTCCCCCGCGACTGAAGCCGGACCGGCCCGGCGTACGCGGTGGGCCCGGCTCCGCGAAAAGGGCCGGGGCTGTCCGCCCCGGCCCTTTCGTGGAACCGTCCGTGCTCACGCCGCCGTGGCGAGCTGTTCGCGCGGGACGAAGCCCACGTGGCGGCGGCCGCGCCTGAGGTCGACCTCCAGGCGGAGGTTGGCCGCCCGGGCCAGCATCAGGCCGACGCCCATCGCCGCCACCGCGCAGATCGCGCCGCCCAGCGTGAAGCTCACGCGGACGCCGTACGAGTCGGTGAGCCAGCCGAACAGCGGGCCGCCCAGCGGGGTGCCGCCGGTGAACACCATCATGAACAGGCTCATCACCCGGCCCCGCATCTCCGGTTCAGTGCCCATCTGCACCGAGGAGTTGGCGGTGACGTTGACCGTCAGGCCGAGGATGCCGATCACGGTGATCAGCGGGACGAACATCCAGATCGACGGAGACCAGGCGGTGACGACCTGGAGGGCGCCGAAGGCGATCGCGGCCCCGACCAGGATGCGCAGCCGGGATGTGCCGCGCCGGGCCGCGAGCAGGGCTCCGACCAGTGAGCCGATGGCCATCAGGGTGTTGAACAGGCCGTACATACCGACGCCGCCATGGAACGTGTTGTTGGCGAACGCGCTGAGCCAGATCGGGAAGTTGAAGCCGAAGGTGCCCACGAAGCCGACCAGGACGATCGGCCAGATCAGATCGGGGTGCTTGGAGACGTAGTTCAGGCCCTCGCGGAGCTGCCCCTTGCCGCGTGCGGTGCGCTGCGTGTGGTGCAGCTCGCTGCTGCGCATCAGCAGCAGTCCGGTGAGCGGGGCGAGGAAGGAGAGACCGTTGGCGAGGAACGCCCAGCCGGGGCCGACGGCCGCGGTGAGCCCACTCGCGAAGGCGGGGCCTATGAGCCTGGCGGACTGGAAGTTCGCCGAGTTCAGGCTGACGGCATTGCGGACCTGGTCCGGGCCCACCATCTCGGAGACGAAGGACTGCCGGGTCGGGTTGTCGATGACGGTGACGAGGCCGGTGAAGAAGGCGGTCACATAGACGTGCCAGACCTGGACGTTGCCCGTGAGGGTCATCGCGGCGAGGAAGAGACCGCCGATGCTCATCGCGCCCTGGGTGCAGAAGAGCAGCTTCCGCTTCGGGAAGCGGTCGGCTATGACTCCGCCGTACAGGCCGAAGAGCAGCATCGGCAGGAACTGCATGGCCGTCGTGATACCGACGGCCGCGGACGAGCCGGTGATGCTCAGGACCAGCCAGTCCTGGGTGATGCGTGCCATCCAGGTGCCGGTGTTGGATACGACGGCACCGGTGGCGAACAGCCGGTAATTACGGACCTTCAACGAGCTGAACATTGAAGTCCGGGTAGCAGTTTCTTGCGGTGCGGGGGCGGAGTCTGCTCCGGGTCCCGAACTCAACAGGGGTCGCCTCCTGGGCATGGACAACAGATGTGGACAGGTGGGGGTGGGTCACCGGGGGCGACCGCGTACGAGGGTCAGAGCTGGGCGAGTTTCTCCAGGACGGGGGCGGCCGCGCGCAGTTTCACCCAGTCGTCCTCGTCCAGCCCCTCGGCCAGCTCGGCCAGCCAGACATTGCGGCGGCGCCGGCTCTCCACGAGCATCTCCTGCGCCTCCTCGGTCTGGCTGACCACTTTCTGTCTGCGGTCGTCGGGGTGCGGTTCCAGCCTGACCAGGCCCTTTGCCTCCAGGAGCGCCACGATGCGGGTCATCGACGGCGGCTGCACATGCTCCTTGCGGGCCAGCTCACCGGGGGTGGCGGAGCCGCAGCGGGCGAGGGTACCCAGCACCGACATCTCGGTCGGGCTCAGGGACTCGTCGACGCGCTGGTGCTTGAGCCGACGGCTCAGGCGCATCACGGTGGAGCGCAGTGAGTCGACGGCGGCAGCCTTGTCGGCGGGCGAAAGGTCAGGCATGTTTGTTAGCGTAACTCATTACCTATGCTAAAGACCAACCGGTATGCCATCCGGTGAGCGACATCACCCATACGAGTGAGGCAAGGCGCGAAAGTGACGCGCGGCGGCAGCCGGTCCCCCGACGCTGTCGGGTATCGACCGTGCTCAGCCTGCGCATAGACGGGGAGCTGCTCGCCCGTCTCCGGAACCACGCGGCCAAACGCGGAATGAGCGTCCAGGACTATGTGGTCCGGACGCTCATTCGCGACGACTTCGACGAACGGTTTCAATCGGCCGTCGACGAGACGGAGAGGTTCTACGGGCGTACGTGACCGCCGCCCGGCAAGCACCCTCGTGCGTGTGGGTGTTACGTCAGGCCGAGAGCCGGCATCGCGTAGTAGAAGACGAAGACCGCCGACACGATGTACATCGCCAGGGGCACCTGGCGCCAGCGCCCGACGACGATCCGCAGGACGGTGAAGGAGATGAAGCCGATCCCGATGCCGTTGGTGATCGAGTAGGTGAACGGCATCATCACCATCGCCAGGAACGCCGGGATCGCGACGGTGAAGTCGGACCAGTCGATGGCCCTGACCGAGCCCGCCAGGATCAGGAAGCCCACCGCGATCAGCGCCGGGGTGGCGGCCTGCGAGGGAACCATGGTCGCCACCGGCGTGAGGAACAGCGCCACCGTGAAGAGCAGGCCCGTCACGATGCTCGCGAGACCCGTGCGGGCACCCTCACCGACGCCTGCCGTGGACTCCACGAAGCAGGTGTTGGCGGAGGACGAGGTCGCACCGCCCGCGGCGACCGCGATGCCGTCCACGAACAGCACCCGGTTGATACCGGGGAAGGTACCGTCCGGCTTCGTCAGCTTCGCCTCGTCGCCGACACCGAGGATGGTGCCCATGGCGTCGAAGAACGACGAGAGCAGCACGGTGAAGACGAAGAGGACGCCGGTCAGCACGCCGACCTTGTGGAATCCGCCGAACAGACTGACCTGACCGACCAGACCGAAGTCCGGCGATGCCACCGGGTTGCCCGGCCAGTGCGGGGAGGTCAGACCCCAGCTGGGGACCGTGGCGACGGCGTCCACGATCATCGCGGCGATCGTCATCGCGACGATGGAGATCAGGATCGCGCCGGACACCTTGCGGACGATCAGCGCCAGCGTCAGCAGCACACCGACCACGAAGATCAGCACCGGCCAGCCGTGCAGATGACCGTCGGCGCCGAGCTGGAGCGGGACGGTGGTGTGCTCGGTGTCCGGGACACGGGAGACGAAGCCCGAGTCGACCAGGCCGATCAGCAGGATGAAGAAGCCGATGCCGATCGCGATGCCCTTGCGCAGGCTGAGCGGTACGGCGTTCATCACGCGTTCCCGCAGCCCCGTGGCGACAAGGAGCATGACGACGATGCCCGCCAGGACGACCATGCCCATCGCGTCCGGCCAGGTCATCCGGGGCGCGAGCTGGAGGGCGACGACGGTGTTCACGCCGAGTCCGGCCGCCAGCGCGATCGGCACATTGCCGATGACGCCCATGAGCAGCGTGGAGAAGGCGGCGGTCAGCACGGTGGCGGTGACCAGCTGGCCACCGTTGAGCTGATGCCCGTTCATGTCATGCGCGCTGCCGAGGATGATCGGGTTCAGCACGATGATGTAGGCCATCGCGAAGAAGGTCGCGAAACCGCCGCGGATCTCACGGGCGACGCTGGAGCCGCGCTCGGTGATCTTGAAAAAGCGGTCAAAGGCATTCTGCCGCTCGCCGGATGGCGATGGCGGAACAGCGTCGACCGGAGCGGTGGCCGAGGGTGACATGCGCGCGACCTCAAGTGTCATGTGATGAGAAACGGCCATATTTGGACGTTTAAACGAAAGGAACTAGCCAATCGAGAGCCGTTTCAGTATGAATACATAAGTCGAAGATCGCTATCTCCGCGCGTAGAGCCTTGGGCCACCTGGCCCGGCGCCGCCTCCCGCTCCCCCGCATAGACTGTCGGTCATGGCGAAGTGGACACCCGTACATGAGGCACCCGAGCCCCTGGAGGGGCCCGTAGTCGCCACCGTCACCGGCGGCACGATCATCTGGTTCGTCCTCTTCCTGGGGCAGCTGCCCTTCTACGGCTGGTTCGACGACCATGGGCATCTGTGGTGGCTCTGGACCTGCGCGGCCGGCGGCGCTCTCGGGCTGGTCGGGATCTGGTACGTACGAGGGCGCGACGCCGCGCTCAAGCGGGCGGAAGCCCAGGCGAAGGCCGACGGCGACGGGCCTGACGCCGCGTCCGGGTCCGGGTCCGTACGGCCGTAGAACGAGGCCCGTCCCATCCCGTCTCCTCCCGAGGGCGGATCTTCCGGTATCTCGCCGGGTAATCGTGTGGTTCTGGCCTTACCGTCGGATCCATGACGCAAGGGCCGTATATCGACGCGGGGTCCGAGCTGGACCCCGTCCACCCCGTCGAGCTGCCGCATCCGGCCCGCGCCGCCGGGCTATCCACCGCCGAAGTGGCCGAGCGGGTGGCCAGGGGCGAAGTCAACGATGTGCCCGTACGGTCCAGCCGGTCCACGGCCGACATCGTCCGGGGCAACGTCTTCACCCGGTTCAACGCGATCATCGGGGTGCTCTGGGTGATCATGCTGTTCGTCGC
Organism: Streptomyces sp. NBC_01197; assembly: GCF_036010505.1. Lineage (NCBI taxonomy): Bacteria > Bacillati > Actinomycetota > Actinomycetes > Kitasatosporales > Streptomycetaceae > Streptomyces > Streptomyces sp. NBC_01197. The sequence goes on along the minus strand of NZ_CP108569.1, from coordinate 4,287,458 downwards.
ACCGGTCCAGGACAGCCTCTTCGGTTACGTGATCATCGCCAACACCGGTATCGGCATCATCCAGGAGCACCGCGCCAAGAAGACCCTCGACGGACTCGCGGTGATCGGCGAGGCGAAGCCGACCGTACGGCGCGACGGGACAGCCGGTGAGGTCTCCACCTCCGACCTGGTACTCGGCGACCTCATCGAACTGGGCCCGGGCGACAAGGTCGTCGTGGACGGCGAGACCGTCGAGGCCGACGGCCTGGAGATCGACGAGTCGCTGCTCACCGGCGAGGCCGACCCGGTGCACAAGAAGCCCGGCGACCCGATGATGTCGGGGAGTTTCGTCGTCGCGGGCGGCGGGGCGTTCACCGCCACCCGGGTCGGCCGGGAGGCCTACGCGGCGCAGCTCGCCGACGAGGCGTCCCGCTTCACTCTCGTCCACTCCGAGCTGCGCAGCGGTATCTCCACCATCCTCAAGTACGTGACCTGGATGATGATCCCGACCGCGGCCGGGCTCATCATCAGCCAGCTGGTGCATGAGCGGCAGGACCTCAAGGACTCCATCGCCCGGACCGTCGGCGGCATCACCCCGATGATCCCCGAAGGGCTCGTCCTGCTCACCTCCATCGCCTTCGCCATCGGCGTCATCCGGCTCGGCCGCAAGCAGTGCCTCGTGCAGGAACTCCCCGCCATCGAGGGGCTCGCCCGGGTCGACGTGGTCTGCCTGGACAAGACCGGCACGCTCACCGAGGGCGGGATGAACGTCACCGGGCTGCGGATGCTGGACGGGGCGGTCGAGGCGGACGAGGCAGGCAAGGCGGGCGAGGCGTACGTACGGCAGGTGCTCGGCGCGTTCGGCGCGTCCGACCCGCGGCCCAACGCCAGCCTCCAGGCGATCGTCGACGCCTACCCGGACACATCGGGCTGGCGCTGCACCCGTGCGCTGCCCTTCTCGTCGGCCCGCAAGTACAGCGCGGCCGCCTTCAGCGAGGGGGCCGGCGAGTCCTCGGCCTGGCTGCTGGGGGCGCCCGACGTGCTGCTGCCCGAGCGGGATCCGGCGCTCCAGGAGGTCGGCAGGCTCAACGAGGAGGGGCTGCGGGTGCTGCTCCTCGCACGGGCGGCGGGCAGCCTGGACGGCGACGGAGACGTACCCGCGGAAAACGGCGGAGACGCACACCCGGAAGCGGACGACGGCGCCGACCAGGGCAGGGTGGTGGCCGGGGCGCGGCCCATCGCACTGGTGGTGCTCGAACAGCGGCTGCGGCCGGAGGCGGCCGACACGCTGGCGTACTTCGCCGACCAGGACGTCGCCGCCAAGGTGATCTCCGGCGACAACGCGGTGTCGGTGGGCGCGGTGGCCGCGAAGCTGGGCCTGGCCGGCGCCACGCACACCGTCGACGCCCGGCAACTCCCCACCGACCAGGACAAGATGGCGGATTCGCTGGACTCGCACTCGGTCTTCGGCCGGGTCTCGCCGCAGCAGAAGCGCGACATGGTCGCTGCGCTCCAGTCGCGCGGCCACACGGTCGCCATGACCGGGGACGGTGTCAACGACGTACTGGCCCTGAAGGACGCCGACATCGGTGTGAGCATGGGCTCGGGCTCGGAGGCGACGCGGGCGGTCGCGCAGATCGTGCTGCTGAACAACAGCTTCGCGACGCTGCCCTCGGTCGTCGCCGAGGGCCGCCGGGTGATCGGGAACGTCACCCGGGTGGCGACGCTCTTCCTGGTCAAGACGGTCTACTCGGTGCTGCTGGCCATCCTGGTGTCCTGCTTCCAGATCCAGTACCCGTTCCTGCCGCGGCACTTGACGATGCTCTCCACGCTGACGATCGGCATCCCGGCCTTCTTCCTCGCCCTGGCCCCGAACAGGGAACGCGCGAAGCCGCACTTCGTACGGCGGGTGCTGCGGTACTCGATCCCGTGCGGCACCATCGCGGCCGTCGCCACCTTCGTGGCGTACATGATCGCCCGGCACTACTACGTGGGGGCCGGGTCCCTGGACGCCGAGACGAGCGTCGCGACCCTGACCCTGTTCCTGGTCTCGATGTGGGTGCTGGCGATCATCGCACGCCCCTACAACTGGTGGCGGATCTGCCTCGTGCTGGCGATGACCGTGACGTTCCTGCTGGTCATGGCGGTCCCAGCGCTCCAGCACTTCTTCGCGCTGAAGCTGGTGGGGGCGGCCATGCCGTGGATGGGCGTGGGGATCGCGGTGATCGCGTCGGTGGGGATCGAGGTGGTGTGGCGGTGGGTGGACCGGCACCACCCGGGGTGACACGGGGCGAATACGGGGCCGGGCCCGCCCGCAGGGCTGGATGCCACTGCGGACGGACCCGGGCGGACAGGCCCTACTTCACGTCGACGAAGTCACCGGTGGCGATGGCCGCCGGAGTCGTGGTCGTCCCCGCGAAGTTGTAGCGCCAGTAACCGTCCTCGACCGCCTTCACGGTGGTCGTGAGGTTGCCGGTGCTGTTCGTCTTCAGCGTCTTGACGGTGGTGTACGTGTTGCTGTTCTTCTTACGGAACTGCAGCTTCACCGGCTGGCCGACGTAGCCCTGGTACTTGTACGTCTCCCAGTTGGCGCGGGCCAGCTTGCCGGTGACCGTGATGGTCTTGCCCTTCTTCACCGGCTCGGGGGCCGCGTTGACCGTCTGGGTCGACGCGCGCTGGACGTGCTGGGACTTGTACGCGTTGTACTCGACCCACTCCCCGTCCTTGGCCAGTGCGGAGACGTAGACCTTCCACGTGCCGGCGAGGCTGTTCTTGTACAGGTCGTTCTGCGAGCGCGGGTCCACCTTGAAGGAGACCTTGCAGGTGGACGTGGTGGTGTTCGCCTTGGTGCACTTGGAGACCTGCGAGGTGTTGTCGTCCACCTTCGGGCCCAGGTAGCCATCGACGTCGCTGTCGAGGTTGCTGCCGTGCCAGAGGAAGACCACGGCGTCCTGGATACCGGAGTTGTCGGTGGCCGTGACGCTCGCCGTGATGGTCTTCGCGGCGGTGGTACCGAGGACGATGTCCTTGCCGCCGTTCACGGTCACGCTGCTGACCCTGGTGTCGACGGCGGCCCGGGTGACATGGGCCTGCACGCCGTGGGGCGCGGTCTTGAACACGGAGCGGGCGGCATCCACGACACCCGCCCCGGGAGCCCCGTCCGCCTGGGCGGCGGCCGGGACAATGAAAGCGGAGAGAGCCAAGGCACCAGTGACGGCGGCCACTGTGGCACGTATACGCATGTTTTGTTCCCCATGTGGAGAAGGGGACCGGCGGAGGTTTCGACCATCCGCGTGGCCCATGTGGTCTGTGAAGCCTGGTGACTTCACCGACCAGACAAGCGACTTGGGTGAAAGGTTGTGCGTGATGTGAAGATTTTGAAACCGTCTGACACGACCGCGCCGCCGAGGCCCCGCCTCCCCAGCCGAACCAGTCGCCCCACCCCCTCAGTCGAACCAGCGGTCCCGCTCCAGCTCCTCCGTCCGCGACGGGTCCTCGATCAGCGCCGCCACCTCGAAACGGCGCGGCCACTGCCCCGCCGCCCAGGCGAGCCCCGCCGCCACCCCCTCCAGCGTGGCCGCGTGCAGCACCCCGTCACGGGTACGGTGCCAGTCCAGTTCGACGCCGTTCGCGAGCAGTTCCTCGTGCTCGACGTACGTACGCGGAGTGCTCGGCCCGAGCAGCGCCCGTACCGCCTCCGGGACCTGGTGTTCCTCCCCCGCCGTCGTCACCTCGGCCTCCACACTCTCGCTCAGCCGACCGACCTGGAGCAGCTCGGCCAGCTCGGCGGCCCGGTCGGGGGCGACCGGGAGCAGCGCGGCGCCGGACGTCAGCGGAAGCAGGTCGGGGGCGTCGGCGACCAGCGCGTCGGCGGCGTCCACCACCCGTACCTCGCCGTCCACCACGGCCCGCAACTCGTCAGGCAGCGTCACCTGTTCCGGGTCGAGCCGGGCCAACTCCCCGTACAGCGCGTGCAGCCGGCGCGCCGAGACTTCCCGGTCCGGGTCGGCCAGCCGGTTCAGCAGCTCGGCCGCGCCCCCTGGCTCGTCCAGCAGCGCGGCCACGGACGTCCGTACGCCCAGGGCGCGCAGCACCTGCTCGTCGTCAAAACCGGTCGCGTCCGCCTCGTCGTACAGACCGGCCAGCAGCGGGTCTCCGCCCGCGGCCCGCAGCCCGGCCGGGCGCCGGCCGTCGAGCACCGGGTGGCCGCGCAGCCACCAGGCGGTGTACGGGCGTACGGATTCGGTCGTACCGTCCGGCAGCAGCACCCGCACCGGCTGGGTCAGGGCGTCCCGCAGCGGCGGGCGGGAGAGCAGCGCGAGGGCCTGCGGCCAGCTGTCGTCGTCGACCAGTTCCAGATCCCGTACGGCGACGATCTCGGTCGCGACCGGCGGCACCGGGCCCTGCGGCAGCTGGTCGAGCACGTCCTCGCACCAGACGTCCACCGCGTCGAGCAGCCCGGCGTCGTCCGGCTCGGCGAAGTCGCCCTCGCGCGGTTCGAGTTCGTCGGGGTCCAGGACCACATCCGCTGCGCGGACCAGGGCGAACGTGGCGAGCACACCGCAGGCGGTCAGCGGCTGCTCGCCCCAGCGCTCGGCCAGTTCGCTGTCGCACAGGGCCAGTTCGCCGTCGCGCATGATCTCGGCGAACGGGCTGCCGGGCAGCACCAGTTCACCGGCCGGCGCGGACTCGCCGTCCTCGTCGGGGAGGGCGAGCGCCGCGAGCCAGGGCTCGTCGCCGGGCTCCAGCTCCGCCTCGCGCACGAGCGCGAGCACGACGTCGGCGAGGTCGTCGGCGTCCAGTGCGCCTTCGTCCTCCTCGTCGTACCAGATCTCCCCGGCGTCCATCGAAGCGGCGACGGCCGCCCGCACCTGGGGGGTCGTCAGGACAGCGCGTGGTGTCGCGGGCAGGGCGCCCAGCTTCTCCAGGAGCGGATGCGCGGCGTCCGGGTGGGCGACCTTCAGACCGAGGCGGGCCAGCTCGGCGGGGGTGTCGGCCAGCGGCAGCAGGACCTGCCGGGGGCCGACGGCGGTACGGCCCGACGCGAGCGGCACGGGCAGCCCGGAGAGCCGGTCCGGGTCGACCCCGGCCAGGGTCTCGTACAGCCGCCGCCACCAGGACGGCGCACGCTCGGCGCCGCCGATGCGGTCGATGGCGTCGCCGAGCGGCAGCCGGCCGACGCCCAGCGTGCGCAGCTCTGCGCGGCGCTCCAGACCGGCGGGCAGCAGCGTTGGCAGCACTTCGGCCAGCACCCGTACGGTGTCCTCGCCCGCGCCTTCGACGACTTCGGCCTCGAAGGGGCGTAGCGCGTGGCGGGGTTCGCCGCCCTCCTCGTCGGCCTCGCCGCCCACGTCCTCCAGCGGCGCGGCGGGAGCGAGGAACGCCACCCGGGCCAGCCGCTCCAGGATCGCGGCCCGCAGCGCGCCGTCGAGCTCGCCCTTGCCGAGCGGGCCCGGCACCAGGTCGATGGTGGCGACCGAGACGGGCTCCCAGCCGCCGAGCAGCTCCGCGTACGCGTCGGCCGCCCGCTGCACCAGGAAGCCCGTGAGCGGTCCGGGGGCGGGGTGGCGGCGGGTGGTGTCGAGCGGCAGCGAGGCGATGAGCAGCGCGGGTACGCCGAGCGGTTCGTCGGTCGGGGTCGGCGCATGCACGACGGGGGCGGTGGCGGGGCGTACGGGGGCGCCGTCGCCGTCGACCGGGATGGCCCAGGTGACCGACCAGTGCGGGCGCAGCCGCTCCTCGACGGGCCGGTCCGCGAGCAGCGCGCGCTCCAGTGGGCCATGGTGGGCGACGGTGCGCCAGCGATGGATCCCGCCGCCCGCGGCGCTGTCGTCGATGTGGACGTACGCCCCGTGTTCCGAACGGGTCAGGGTGCGGATGCCGTCCGGGGTCTCGACGATGATCTCGGTTAGACCGGGCAGTGTCAGCAGCAGCGCGTCGTCGATCGCGGCGACCAGGCGCCGGGCCAGGTCTTCGGCCCCCGCGTCGCGCAGCGGCAGGATGACGACGGTGTCGTACCCCTCGGGGGCGGTGCCTTCGGCGGGCAGCGGGAGGCGCAGCAGCGGTACGTGCCCCTCGCGGCGCCGCAACTCGTCGGCGAGGCCGTCGGAGGCGGTTCCTTCCGAGGGGGGCGTCGTACCGGCGGCCCGGGCCGCCAGTTCGCGGGCCTCGGTGAGGGACCACCGGACGCCACCGTGCCGGCCGACGACCGCCGGCTCGTCGCTCACCGCGAGGACGGCGGCGAATCCGACCCCGAAACGACCGACAGCGGCGTGTGTGTCGGCTGTTTCGGAGCCGGGTCGCTTGGCCGATGCGCGCAGCGTACTCAGCGACTCGACGCCGGTGGCGTCCAGCGGGGCGCCGGTGTTGGCGGCGACGAGCACGGCGGGGTCGCCGTTCTCGCCCGGGCGCAGCGTGAGCCGGAACCGTCCCGGCACACCGGCGCGGGCCGCCGCGTCGGCGGCGTTCTGGGCGAGCTCGACGACGAGGCGGTCACGGTAACCGCCCAGCGCGAGGTCCTCCTCGGCGTTGGCGTCCTCGCGGAAACGGGCGGGGGTGGTGGCCCAGGCATCGAGCACGCCACGCCGCAGGCGGGCCGTCCCGAAGGGGTCGGCGGCGTCTGTCGCTTCCACGATCACGGCTTGTGCTCCTCTGTGGGGCGGGGGGTGCGGGGGACCGTCCCGGTCCCGGGTGAAGGTACCGCGTGCGGGGGGCGGGGACGGGCGCGGGTGAGGCGGAACACCTGCGACTGGCTTGTTCCGGTCGCCGCCCCCTCCGCCCACTCCCTTCGCCCACTTCCTGCGCCCACTCCTTGTGCGCACTGACGCGCCGCGGGACGGGACTCAGCCCGGTGGAGTACCGGCGGCGTTTCGGGTCGGGAGCCGGGTAAGGACTTGCCGGGGCCCGAACGACCGCGGTCCGCAACAGCTGGGCGGACAACGGCTGTTGAGCTGCCCAGCGACTCCTAGTGGGTGAAGACCGTGCTGGCCGTGATGACGCTGACGGTGGTGCCGCCGAGGATGCTGAGCAGGGCGCTGCGACGCCACAGGTGCAGGCCGATGGTGGTGGCGAGCGCGGTGAGCGGTGCCAGGGCGCGAGCGTCGGTCACCGGGAGGTCGCGCAGGCAGTACACCACCAGGATGATCATGACTCCGGCCGGCATGCGGGTGCTGAGGTACTGCACGGTGGTACTGGCGCGCAGCGGGGCAAGCACGGCGAACGGCAGGGCACGCAGTGCCCAGGTGACGGCGGCGGCGACCACGATCGCGGCGACGGCGTAGGCGGTGTCAGGCATGGCGCGGCTTCCTGCCGTTGGTGAGATGGCGGGCCAGGAGCCCCGCGATGAACAGGGCGAAGGCGGTCGGCAGCATCTGGCCGGGGCAGAGGAGACGGGCGGCCAGGGCGCTCAGTGCGGCGAGCACGGGGGTGGGCAGGTCGCCGCGGAGATCGCGGACGGCGTCGAGCGCCAGGACGGTGAACAGGGCGGTCAGGGCGAAGTCCAGGCCCGTGACGCCGGCCGGGATGAGGGAGCCGAGGAGAGCCCCGGTGATCGCGCTCCCGGCCCAGTACAGGTGCAGGAGGAGCTGGAGCGACAGGATGCGCCGGCCCGACCAGGAGCGGCTCTGTTCGCCGCTGGTCAGTGCGTACGCCTCGTCGCAGAGCGCGAAGGTGCTGTACGTCTTGCCGAGGCGGCCCGACACCCGGTGCAGCGGGAAGGACAGCGCGTAGAAGACGTGCCGGACGTTCACCATGAATGCCGCGACGGCGATCGACGCCAGCGGAGCCGCCGCGACGACCAGGCCGATCAGCAGGAACTCGAACGAGCCGCCAAAGGCCAGCGCGGCGGACAGGCCCGCCCACCACCAGTCCAGACCGGACTGAACGCAGAGCGCCCCGAAGGCGAGGCCGAGCGGAACGAACCCCAGGCCGACGGAGGCGGAGTCCCGGAGCGCGCCACGGACATCGGAGAGCGCTCCGGCTGATGGAGGCGGCGCAGCGACGGCGGCCGTACGTATTCGCATACGGACATTTTAGAAGGATTACCGCCTCATTTGGTTGCGAATTGTGGCTCTATGATCAAGGTGTGAGCAATGAAGTGAGCCTTGATGCGACCGATCGCGAAATCTTGTTTCATCTGCGCCAGGACGGACGACTCACCAACGTCGAGCTCGCCAAGCGGGTCGGCCTGACGCCGCCCCCGTGCCTGCGCCGGGTCAAGCGCCTGGAGGAGGCGGGTGTCATCGCCGGCTATCGGGCCGTCGTCGACCCCGCGGCGACCGGGCGCGAGCTTGAGGTCCTCATCGACGTCGAGATCGCCGCCCAGGACCGCAAGAGTTTCGAGGAGTTCGAGACGACCGTCTCCTCATACGAGGAGGTCATCGAGTTCCGCCGCATGTACGGCCGCCCCGACTACTTCATTCGCGTCGCCGTGGCGGACCACGCCGCGTACGAAGCCTTCCTCACGGACAAGCTCAGTGGCCTGCCCGCCGTCCTGCGCCTCACTTCCCACCTCACGATGAAGAAGATCAAAACCGAGGGCTGAACCCGCGTCACAGACGACAGACGGAATGTGCGGGGATCGCTCGATCCACCGGCGGCGCTCTCAGGCCGAATCCGCCGGCAGTGCACACCACAGGCCGGCGCCACACCACACCCCAAGACACGCTGACGCACACCCGCCGACGCACACACGCCGTCCCGGCGGCGCGACCGGAGCGCCCCCCGCCCGTTCCGCGCCCGGTGGCCGGTGCGGGTGGCGTCCGCGGCCCGACAGGTCGGCGGCCGCAGGTACGTGGGGCCGCACCAGCCGCTACGAATGCCCCAGATCGTCCGCCCCGGACGCCGCCTCCGCCGAGACGGAACCGCCCTCCGGGTCCGGCCGCAGCGCGAACGGGTCCGCCCCCGTCGAGTCGAGCACCAGCGGCGCGGGACGCGGCGGTTTCGGCATGACCGCCGCCTCCGAGTGCCCGCCGCAGCCGTACGACAGCGACACCACATGCCCGTCCGCCGGGCCGAACTCGTTCCCGCAGACCCCGAAGGCCTGCCGCAGCGAACCGGAGAGCGGGATCAGGAAGGCACACGTCACACAGGACGCGGGGGCCGCCTGCGCCATCGGGGTCTTCGCCCCGTACTCCTCGTCCCAGCGGTCCGCCGCCTGGTGCAGCCCGTAGCGGGACAGCACCCGCGCCCGCCGCATCCCCAGCTCGTCGGCGACCGCGGCGACCGTGCCGCGGGCCGGGACCGCCGTGCGGTCGGTGACCTCGGCGTCCTCCGCCTCGACCCGCTCCGCCAGCTCTTCGGAGAGCACGGAGTTGGGCGGCGGCGCGTCCTCACCCGAGAAACCGGGCTCCAGGCGCAGATCCTCCGCCTCGGTGGGCAGCAGGTCGCCGGGCCCCATGTCGCCCGGGCGCAGCCGCTCGCTCCACGGCACCCACTCGGGGGCCAGCAGCGAGTCGGAGCCCGGCAGCAGAACCGTCTCGTCAAGCGTGACGAGCTTCGCCCGGGACGCCCGGGCGACCGTCACCGCCCAGCGCCAGCCCCGGTAACCCGGTTCCTTGCACTCGAAGTAGTGGGTGACCACCCGGTCACCCTCGGCCACCACAGAGACGTGTTCGCCGACCACCCCGGGGAAGGCAGCTTCCTCCGCCGCCTCGCGGGCGAGGCCGACCGCCTCGGCGCACAGGCGGTCAGGGGTACGGCTTCTCGTCGTCGCAGCACTCACAGGTCTCGCTTCTCTCCTACGCCGTCTCACGGGTGCGCCGGACGAACTTCGCGTACGAGCAACGGGCGGAGCGGACCGGAGGACCGCGTCAACGTCCGCGCCCGACATGCCCGGGGGCGCGCCTTCTCCCACCCATTCTGCGGGATAACGGAGAGGCGCACAGCCAAGGGCAACCGCCGGTGGCGCGCTGGAGGCTGCCGGCCGCACCCGGGCGGAGGAGCCCGCGGCGTCTGGCGCCGTGCATCGCAAGGCGGAGAACGCCCCCGTAACCGAAGTCACTGGGCGGTTCCGACATCGCAGCGAGGCGCGGTGACAGGCGTCGCGGGCCCGCCCGGGAGTGGTCGGCAGCCTCCGTGCACGCTACCCCTTCTCCGGCCCTCGTCCCACCTGCGCGTCCGAATCCCGGTTCGGGTCGTACGGGGTTGGGGCACTATGACGGGGTGACCACCGCAAGGTCGTCCGACGGATTCAGCCCGGCGCGCAGGGTGGGGCGGGCCGTCGGTCATGCCCTCCATCGGCCGTTCACTGGTACCGCAAAAGGGATCAGACGGGCGACGAACGCCCATGGAGCGGGCGAGTCGGGCCTCGGCAAACTGATCGAGCTGCACGCCGTGAACAGCGCCGGTGACGTGATGATCACGGTTGCGCTGGCCTCGACCGTCTTCTTCTCCGTACCGACCGATCAGGCCCGCGGCCGGGTCGCGCTCTATCTCCTGGTCACCATGGCGCCGTTCGCGCTGCTCGCCCCGGTGATCGGCCCCCTGCTCGACCGGCTGCCGCACGGCCGCCGGGCCGCGATGGCCGGCGCGATGCTGGCCCGAGCGGTCCTCGCGCTGGTGATGTCGGGGGCCGTGGCGACCGGCGGGCTTGAGCTGTATCCGGCGGCGCTGGGCGTACTGGTGGCGTCGAAGGCGTACGGAGTGGTGCGCAGCGCGGTGGTCCCACGGCTGTTGCCACCACGGTTCTCGCTGGTCAAAGCCAACTCCCGGGTCACGCTCGGGGGGCTGCTCGCCACCGGTGTGGGGGCGCCCATCGGGGCCGGGCTGCACAAGATCGGCTCCGCCTGGCCGCTCTACGGGGCGTCCGCCGTCTTCCTGTTCGGGGCGTTCCTGGCGTTCGCGCTGCCCCGCAAGGTGGACTCCGCGAAGGGCGAAGGCAAGGCCCGGCTGGTGGAGCGGACCGACGAGCGCAAGCCGTCGCTGCGCACGGTCGGCCCCTCCGTGCTGAACGGCCTGGTGGCGAACTCCGCGCTGCGCTCGCTCTCCGGCTTCCTGATCTTCTTCCTGGCCTTCCTGCTGCGCGAGCACCCGATGGCCGGGCAGAACGCCGCCGTGTCGCTGACCATCGTGGGTGTCGCGGCCGGCGGGGGCAATGCGCTGGGCACGGCCGTCGGTGCGCTGCTGCGCTCGCGCGGCCCTGAGATCATGATCGCCACCCTGCTCGGGGTGGCGCTGGGCACCGCGATTCTCACGGCTGCCTTCTTCGTCTCCTTCCTGGTGACGGTGCTGGCCGCGGTCGCCGGGTTCTCGCAGGCGCTGGCCAAGCTCTCGCTGGACGCGATGATCCAGCGGGATGTGCCGGAGACCGTACGGACCTCGGCGTTCGCACGGTCGGAGACGGTGCTCCAGCTGGCCTGGGTGGTGGGCGGCGCCATCGCGATGGCCCTTCCGCTGAACGGCACGCTGGGTGCGTCGGTGGGCGCGGCGCTGGTCGCGGTGGGTGTGATCACGACCGTACGGGGGCTCCTGACGGCCGCACGGCGCGGCTCACCGCACCCCCGCGTGGCGTGACCTGCGCCGGGCGATAGCCTTCGGCCCATGACCGTTGCGCTTCTTACTGGTAAGGGCCGCCGCACCGCCGCCGCTCTCGGTGCTGTGTCCGCCGGACTCCTCGTCCTGTCCGCCTGCGACAAGCCGACGCCGCTGGCGACCGTGACGGTCGGCACGAACACGGTGAACTCCGAGGCCGCCTGCTACAACGGCGGCAAGAGCCTGGACATGGCCGCGTCCAAGGCCTGCGCCGCGCAGAAGAAGGGCACCAAGTCCGTCAAGGTGGACCCGGACAAGACCGTGCGGATCGGCGTGGACCCGAAGATCGCCGACAAGGGCTGGGTGCTGCTACTCAACGGCCAGCAGCTGACCGGCGTCAGCAAGAAGACCTACACGACGGTCCCGGGCAACGTCTTCTTCAACTCCCAGTACGGCGCCAAGGGCAACTCCTCGACCATCGCCATCGCCGAGGGCGACGGCACCACCAAGGTCTTCGGGCTCTGGTCGTTCGTCTTCAAGAAGGACGCCTGACGCCTTGCGTGTACTCATCGTGACCGCGGTCCCCGCTGAGCGGGACGCGGTCACGCGCGCGTTGGGGCCCACCGCGGAGGGCGCGGGGACCGGCTGTTACGACGTGATCGCGGCCGGGGTCGGCCCTGCCGCCGCTGCCGCCGGGACGGCGACCGCGCTCGCGCTCGGCTCGTACGGCCTGGTGGTCTCGGCGGGTATCGGCGGCGGGTTCCACGCCGCGCCGGGCTCGCTGCTTGTGGCCGACGCGATCGTCGCGGCGGATCTGGGCGCCGAGACACCCGACGGTTTCGTGCCCGTCACCGGTCTCGGCTTCGGCACGGTGGAGCACCGGCCACCCGCCGCTCTCGTACGGGCCGTGGCCGACGCCACCGGCGCGACGACCGGCACCGTACTCACCGCATCCACCGTCACCGGCACCGCCGAGCGGGCCGCCGGGCTGCTGGCCGCCCACCCGGCGGCCGTGGCCGAGGCGATGGAGGGTTTCGGTGTGGCCGAGGCGGCTGCGCAGGCCGGCCTTCCGGTGCTGGAGATCCGGGCGGTCTCCAACGCCGTCGGCCCGCGCGACCGCGACGCCTGGCGCATCGGCGACGCGCTGACCGCGCTCACCACGGCTTTCGGGAAGCTCGCGCCCGTACTGGAAGGTTGGAACCGCATATGACCGACGACGCCCCGCAGACGGCCGGAGCTCCGCAGCAGGCCGACGCGCTGAAGATCGCGTTCTCGCCCTGCCCCAACGACACGTTCGTCTTCGACGCCTGGGCCCACGGCCGGGTGCCCGGAGCGCCCCGGATCGATGTGACGTTCGCGGACATCGACATCACCAACGGGATGGCGGAGCGCGGCGAGTTCGACATCCTGAAGGTGTCGTACGCGGTGCTGCCGTGGGTCCTCGGCGAGTACGCGCTGCTGCCGTGCGGCGGGGCGCTCGGGCGGGGCTGCGGGCCGCTGGTCCTGACGCGGGGCGGAGGCGTGGACCTCACCGGGAAGACGGTCGCGGTGCCGAGCGAGCGCTCGACGGCGTATCTGCTCTTCCGCCTGTGGGCGGCCGAGGTGGTGCCCGGCGGGGTCGGCGAGATCGTCGTGATGCCGTTCAACGAGATCATGCCCGCCGTGCGCGACGGCAAGGTCGACGCTGGTCTGGTCATCCACGAGGCGCGGTTCACCTACCAGGAGTACGGGCTGCACTCACTGGCCGACATGGGGCAGCACTGGGAGTCCACGACGGGCCTGCCGATCCCGCTGGGCGCGATCATCGCCAAGCGCTCGCTGGGCGAGGAGCGGCTGCGGGAGCTGGCCCGTACGGTGCGCGCGTCGGTCCGGCAGGCCTGGGACGAGCCCGAGGTGTCCAGGCCCTATGTGCTGGGCCACGCACAGGAGATGGACCCGGCGGTCGCGGACCAGCACATCGGGCTGTACGTGAACGAGTTCACGGCCGACCTCGGTGAGGACGGCTACGCGGCGGTCCGCGGGCTGCTCACGCGGGCGGCGGCGGAAGGTCTCGTACCGGCACTGCCGCCCGAGGCGCTGAGCTTCACCTGACGCCGAGGGGCGGCCGCCCACGCACCGGTGGACCGGGGCGGGCAGCTGCCCGCCCCGGTCCACCGGGAGACGACCGTGTCCGTACGGTCAGACGTCCAGCTGGTCGGCGACCGCCCGCAGCAGACCGGCGATCTTCGCGCCGGCCGCCTTGTCGGGGTAGCGGCCGCGTTCCAGGCTCGGCGTGATGTTCTCCAGGAGCGTTGTCAGGTCCTGCACGATGGAGGCCAGTTCGTCGGGCTTGCGGCGCTGGGCCGCTGCCACCGACGGCGTCGGATCGATGATGGTCACGGTCAGCGCCTGGTCGCCGCGCTGGCCCGCGACGACGCCGAACTCCACGCGCTGCCCCGGCTTCAGGGCGTCGACTCCGGACGGGAGCACCGACGAGTGGACGAAGACATCGCCCCCGTCGTCGCGGGAAAGAAAGCCGAAGCCTTTTTCCGAATTGAACCATTTGACCTTGCCGGTGGGCACCGTCTGTCCTCGTCCTCGTAGTCGTAGAAAACGGCTCTGGATAGCACTGCAGCGGGTCGCTCGACCCGCCGGGATCAAGGCTAGTGGTCCGGGACCCACTAATGAGACGTCACGGCGTAGTTCCTCCGGGCAGGGAACTACCCTGGCCGGGTGAGCAATGAAACCCAATCGGCCGGCGCCCGTGCCGGTGACCGTCTGGTCCAGGCCGGCGCGATCATCTTCTTCATCGGAGCCGTGGCCACACTGGTCACGGTGGCCCCGCTGTTCCTCGGCACGCACCCGTTCCCGTCCATCGCGTATGCCGTGTGCATGCTGATGGGCGTCGGCTTCATCGTCGCCGCGGCCGGCCTGCTGCGCTCCATCGCGGACCAGCGCCGCCGGGCGCGTGCCGCGATGGCGGGTCAGGCGCCCGCCGTGACCCCGGCGGCATAGCCCTCCAGCCACGCGGGGAATTCGGTGAGGTCCGTCAGGACCACATCGGCTCCGGCCGCGCGCAGTTCGTCCGCGCTGATCGGACCGGTCGGTACGGCGACGGAGAGCGCACCCGCCGTGAGCGCCCCGCGCACGTCGCCGATGTGGTCGCCGACGTACACCGACGCCCCGTGCTCGCGCAGCGCCTCCGCCTTGGCCTCCGCCCACAGCCAGCCGATGACGGCGTCCGGCTCGATGCCGAGGTGCTCCAGGTGGCGCACGGCGTCCGGCTGGTTCTTGGCGGTGACGACGATCGCCCGGCCGCCGAGCCCCCGCACCGCGGCCACCGCTTCGGCTGCGCCCGCCATCGCCGTGGTCGGCTCGATCGCGTATGTGGGGTAGATCTCACGGTAGCGGTCGCGCATCGCCGGAATCTCCTCCTCCGGGAACCACTCGGCGAGCTCCGTCTCCAGCGGCGGACCGAGCCGGGTGACCACGAGGTCGGCGTCGATGTACGTCCCGGTCTCGGCGGAAAGTACCTGGTAGGCGGCGTGGATCCCGCGCCGGGAGTCGATCAGGGTCATATCCAGGTCGAAGCCGACCGTCAGGGGGTGTGAAGACATGCCTTCCATCCTCCTCCCGCGCAGGACCTGGCCGGTTCGCGCGAAGGGGATCCAGGGCATCGGCTACACGGCCGCCGACAAGATCCTCGATGAGCTGCGGACGGATCTCACCAAGCGGTGACCGGCCGCCCCCGCCACCCAGCACTGTGCCGCCGTCCCATCGGGGGAACGGCGGCACTCGGGGTTTCGCGGGTACCTCAGGCCCCGGCCTGCAGGGCGCCGATCTGGGTACCGGCGTCGACGGAGAGCGAGCCGACCGCGGACGACTCACCGGGAATCGTGCCCCCGCCGGGGGTCTTGAGCGTGAACGTGACCTCGTTGGCCTTCGCGCCCGCGCCGGCGCTGGGAACCTGGATGTCGAAGTGGGCCGGGTGACCGGGACCGAAGGTCACCGCGGTGCTCTGCTTGCCGTACGCCTTCGCGGTCACCCCGTCCACGGAGCCGTGGTTGAGGAACCGCACCCCGCTGGGCGAACCGGCCAGCTTGCAGGACAGCGTGTTGGGCGCCGCGGTCAGCGTGACCCGGTAGTGGCGGTGCCCGGCGCTGGCGGCATCCGGGGTGATCTTCGCAGTGTGGTTCGCCGGGCGGCAGGCGGAGACAGTGGCACCCGTCGCGGCAGCCGTGTGCGACGTGGTGGATGCCTGCGCGGCTCCGACCCCGGCGGCTCCCGCCAGCGCGGTGGCGGCGACCGTCACGATGAACCTACGAGACATACCCATGGCCAGCTCTCCTTCGCATCTGCTCGCAGTCCGGCTGGTCAGACCCGCCGAACCCCTGTCTGCGAACAGCCTGCCCGATACACCGACCTGAGATCGTCACGGGAAAGCAACACGCCTGCTACAGAGGCGAACTGAGACAGAGTGGACACAGGTGGAGGCAGTGCGGCACGGCGGAGGCCGCCGACACGGCGGAGGCCGGCCCGCTCGTCAGGCCCGTACGACCGGCCGCTCGTCAGGCCCGTACGAGAGGCGTTACGGCAGCCGCCTCCGTGCCCGCCACACCAGGTACAGCGCCGAGGCACCGGCCGCCGCCCGCAGGACGACCGGCCACGCCCCGGAGATCGCGTCGCCCATCCCGTGCGCCGGGATCGGCGTGCCCCAGCGCCCGCTGGAGCGCCCCCACAGCCAGACGATCCCGCCCGTCAGGACCAGCCCCGGCAGGCCGAGCACCGCCCACTTCGCCTCGGCCCGGCTGAGTCTGCGCGAGACGTACGCGAGGAGCCAGCCGGCACCGAGCGGGATCAGCGACCCGAGGACGGCGCCGACGACCAGCAGCGCCGCAGCGAGCAGCAGGAACGGGCTGGAGAAGCCCACGGCCACGGCCCCCACCCGGCCGCCGCCCTCACCGGCCGGCCTGCGGCCGAGCAGCGACCGCCCACGGCGCGGCTGCGCCTCCACGAACTCACCGCCGGCGCCGTCCTCCCCGGCGTCGTCGACCGCGTCCGGACCGTCCTCGCCGTCCCCGGAGTCCGCGCCCGGCGGCGGTTTGAGTATCTCGGGGATCTCCACCCCGCCGGTGAAGCCGGGCACCCCGTCACCGGCCCCGAAGGGCCCCGCCTCGATGCGCCACCAGTCAGGTCCGGCGCCGGACGGGCCCAGTTCGTCCTCACCCGCGAGATGCGGCGGTGAGGCGGCCATCGAGCGCGGGGGCGGCGGCTCGGGCTTCCGGCCCTTGCCCAGCCCCCATCTGCCGCCCCCGGGGCCCGCCTTGCCGAGCCCCGCCTTGCCCAGCCCGGTCCGCCCCGGCGTGGAACCGCCGCTGCCGTCCTTCTCCGTACCGGCCGGCTCGTTCCGCCGCGGACGGGGCATCCGGCGCGCCCGGTCCCGTACGGGGTCGGGGTCCGGTTCCGCCGCGCCCGGCGGCGGGCCGCCGCCCGTCGCCGCCGCCACCTGCTCGGCCGGTGTGCCGAGCCGGCCGAGGATGCGGCGCACGGCGGCCTCACCGCCCGCGTCGGCCCCGGCGCGCTGCCGGTCGATCTCGCCGCGCAAGGAGGCGACGAGCCGCATCCGGTCGGCCGAGGTCAGTTGCCGTTGGGCCAGGTCACCGACCCGGCTCAGATAGTCGTAGACGAGCTGATCGCTTTCGATCCCCACGGACTCGCACCCCTTCACGCCGCTCTGCACCGACCGTAGCGCTCCCACCGCGCACCGTCCGTACCCCCGGGCCCCCTTCGCCGGCCTTTTCCCCAGCCTTTCCCCAGGCCCCTCTCCCACGCCCTGCCCCGACCGTTCGCA
Organism: Streptomyces sp. NBC_01197; assembly: GCF_036010505.1. Lineage (NCBI taxonomy): Bacteria > Bacillati > Actinomycetota > Actinomycetes > Kitasatosporales > Streptomycetaceae > Streptomyces > Streptomyces sp. NBC_01197. The sequence goes on along the minus strand of NZ_CP108569.1, from coordinate 4,270,180 downwards.
AGGTCTCTCCTCAGCCCTTACGCAGCCGATTTCCCGCCCGTACGGGGACGAAGTCATCGGGTCCAACGTGGGGCGGTGCGCCATCTGCCCGCAAATCTCAGTAACGTGGGCCGGATGGGGACCCGTCCGCACTATGGGAGGCGCACGTGCCGGAACGAACACGCAGCACGCCACCGCGCACCCTCGCAGAGTCCCTGCGCACCCGCGACGACGCATCTCTGACCGGGCTGCTGCGGGCGCGGCCCGATCTGCTGACGCCGGTGCCCAGCGATCTCAGCCAGCTCGCGACCCGGGCGGGCACCCGCGCCTCGGTCGTACGGGCGCTGGAACACCTCGACCGGTTCACGCTCCAGACCGCGGAGGCACTCGCGGTCGCGCCCGACCCCGCCCCGTACGAGACGCTCCTCGCCCTCATGGCCGGTGACGAGTGCGACCCGGAGGTCGCGGACGCGCTGCCCGGCGCGGTCGAGCGGCTCCGCGAACAGGCTCTGCTCTGGGGCACGGACGACCGGCTCCGGCTCGTCCGCACCGCCCGCGAACTCCTCGCCCCCTCCCCCACGCACCCTTCGCCGACCGGCCTCGGGCCCACCGTGACGGAGGCGACGGTCGGGATGTCCCCGGGCCGCGTCCAGGAGATCGTCGCGGCGGTCGGCCTCGCGGGTACGCATGACTCGGTCTCCGCGGTCGCCGCGCTGACCTCGCTGTTCACCGACCGGACCCGGATGTCGGCGCTGCTCGACGAGGCGCCCACCGAGTCGCTGAACGTGCTGAGCAGGCTCGTCTGGGGCCCGCCGTACGGCGAAGTGGCCGCCGCCCCGACCCGGCCCGTGCAGTGGCTCCGTGACCACGGGTTGCTGCTGCCCGCCAGCGCGCGCACGGTGGTACTCCCCCGGGAGGCCGCGCTGCATCTGCGCGCCGGGCGCGCGCACCAGAGCGCGGAGCCGCGGCCGCCCGCCGTGGTGCCCGCCCGCGAGTACAGTCCACAGGCTGTGGACGCGGCGGCGGCCAGCCAGGCGTTCACCGCGCTCTCCACCATCGAGGACCTGTTCAAGGACTGGGACGAGGGCGGCCCCGCCGTGCTGCGCTCCGGCGGCCTCAGCGTCCGCGACCTCAAGCGGACCGCCGCCGCGCTGGACATGAGTGAGCAGCTGGCCGCGTTCTGGGTCGAACTCGCTTACGCGGCAGGGCTGCTGGCGGCCGACGGCGAGGCAGACGAACGGTTCGCCGCCACCCCCGCGTACGACCTCTGGCTCGACTCGCCGGCCCAGGAGCGCTGGGCCGACCTGGTCACGGCCTGGCTCACCGCCACCCGTACCCCGGGACTCATCGGGGGCCTGGACCCCAAGGGCCGTGCCCTGTCCACCCTGGGCCCCGACCTGGACCGCGCCGCTGCCCCCGAGGTGCGCCGCAGGATCCTGGGCCTGATGGCGACCCTCCCGGAGGGCACAGCGCCCGACCCGGATTCGCTGCTGACCCGGCTGCGCTGGGAACGCCCGGTGCGCGGCACCGCCTCCGGCCGCAGTACGGGCCCGGCCACCACGGCGGACATCCCGACGGCCCGCCACACGCACGGCGCGAGCGCGGTCGGCGATCTGCGCTCGCGTATCGCCCAGTGGACGCTGAGCGAGACAGAACTGCTCGGCATTACCGGCCGCGGCGCCCTCTCGACGCACGGCAGGGCACTCATCGGCGACACCACGCCCGGCGCCGGCCCGCGCCCTGCACCGACCCCCGCCGAACTGGCCGCCGCCCGCGCCCGCGCCGCCGACGCGATCACCCCGCTGATCCCGGAACCGCTCGACCACGTCCTGCTCCAGGCCGACCTCACGGCCGTCGCCCCCGGCCCGCTGGAGCGCCCGCTCGCCGCGCTGCTCGGGGTCGCCGCCGATGTCGAGTCCAAGGGCGGCGCCACCGTCTACCGCTTCACGGCGGGCTCGGTGCGCCGGGCGCTCGACGCCGGACAGACTGCGGCCGACCTGCACGCCTTCCTCGCGGCCCACAGCCGTACGCCGGTGCCGCAGCCGCTCACGTATCTGATCGACGACGTCGCGCGGAAGCACGGCCACCTCCGGGTCGGCGCGGCCTCCTCGTACGTACGCTGCGACGACGACGCGGTCCTCAGCGAGATCCTGGCCGACACCCGGTCCCAGTCACTGCGGCTGCGCCGCCTCGCGCCCACGGTGCTGGCCTCCATGGCCGACCCGGCCGGGCTGCTCGAAGGGCTGCGCTCGATGGGCTTCGCCCCGGCCGCCGAGTCCGCCGAGGGTGACGTCCTGATCACCCGCGCCCACGCCTACCGCACCCCGCCGCGCGCCGCGCCGGCCCCGGTCCCGGAGGGCCCGCCGGTCCCCGACGACGTCCTGCTGGGCGCCGCACTGCGGGCGATCAGGGCGGGCGACACGGCGGCCACGGTGGTCCACGCACCGGTGCCGGAACACGGCGACCTGCCGCGCACCCCGTCCGCCGAGACACTGGCCACGGTCCAGGCGGCGGCGATGACGGGCGCGGCGCTCTGGATCGGCTACGTCAACGCGGACGGCGCGGCCAGCAAGCGCGTGATCGCGCCGGTCCGGGTCGAGGGCGGCTTCGTCACGGCGTACGACCACACGGCGGACGACGTCCGCACGTATCCGCTGCACCGCATCACGGGCGTCGCGGAACTGACCGACGACCCATCATCCTGACGGCGGCCCACCAGCGGGGCCCCTGGGCGCCCGACGGCGGCTTCTCGGCGGGGGTCTTCTTCACCGAGGTCTTCTTGGCGGAGGACTTCCTGGCGGAGGACTTCTTCGCCATCCTCGTCCGCAGCGCACCCGGCAGCGCAGGCCTGCGCGAGGGGCGGCCCGTAGCCCGCCCGGAGTCCCGGCGCGGCGCCCGGTCCGCCCGCTGCCACCAGTGCTTGCGCCGAGGATGCAGCGCCCGTCCCAGCCGCCGCCCGATCAGCAGATACCCGATCAGCGCGCCCGCCGTGTTGAGGATCACATCATCGATGTCGAACGCGCGTCCGGTGATCAGCAGCCCCTGCGCGGTCTCGACGAGGAGCATCACCAGAGCGGTCACCAGAACGACCCGCAGCAGCCCGCGCGCCTTGGGGACGAGCACGGGCAGCAGCACCCCGAACGGCATCCCGAGCAGCACATTGCCGCCGAGCTGTTTGACCGTGTCCTGGAAGGCCGGCTGGTCCACGTACGTCCGGATCGAATGACCGGGTGTGAGGTTGGTGTGCGTGAGATCCACGGAGGCCACGGAAGGCACAAGCGTCACCCTGGCCAGGGCGACGGCGAAGCCGACCATGCAGACGAAACCGACCAATAACACAAGGGCGCGGGCGACGGCCGAGGCCCACGTACGACGCTGTAGCCGCGGTTCGGGGTCCATGACGCAGCGTGTACCCCGGACGGAATGCGCGACACTGGTGGTTTGGCCGTATCGAAAGGCCTCACGGCGCGAAGGGACTCATGGCGTGAATGGACCTCTCATCGTCCAGAGCGATAAGACGCTGCTCCTGGAGGTGGACCACGAGCAGGCGGACGCCTGCCGTCGCGCCATCGCACCGTTCGCGGAGCTGGAGCGCGCGCCCGAGCACATCCATACCTACCGGCTGACCCCGCTCGGCCTGTGGAACGCTCGTGCCGCCGGGCACGACGCAGAGCAGGTCGTCGACGCGCTGGTCGAGTTCTCCCGGTACCCGGTGCCGCACGCGCTCCTGGTGGACGTCGCCGAGACCATGGCCAGGTACGGCCGGCTCACGCTCTCCAAGCACCCCGTGCACGGCCTGGTGCTCACCTCGACCGACCGGCCCGTGCTGGAGGAGATCCTCCGGTCGAAGAAGGTCGCCCCGCTGGTCGGCGCCCGTCTCGACCCCGACACGGTCGCCGTGCACCCCTCCGAGCGGGGGCAGATCAAGCAGACGCTGCTGAAGCTGGGCTGGCCCGCCGAGGACCTCGCCGGGTACGTCGACGGCGAGGCGCACCAGATCGATCTGGACCAGGACGGATGGGCGCTCCGGCCGTACCAGCAGCAGGCCGTGGAGAACTTCTGGCACGGCGGCTCCGGCGTGGTCGTGCTGCCCTGCGGCGCCGGAAAGACTCTGGTCGGGGCCGGTGCGATGGCCGAGGCCAAGGCGACGACGCTGATCCTGGTCACCAATACCGTCTCGGCCAGGCAGTGGAAGCACGAGCTGATGAAACGCACTTCCCTCACGGAGGAGGAGATCGGCGAGTACAGCGGTACGCGGAAGGAGATCCGCCCGGTCACCATCGCCACGTACCAGGTGCTGACGACCCGCAGGAAGGGCATCTACCCGCACCTGGAGCTCTTCGACTCGCGCGACTGGGGCCTGGTCATCTACGACGAGGTGCATCTGCTGCCCGCGCCCGTCTTCAAGTTCACCGCCGACCTGCAGGCGCGGCGGCGGCTCGGCCTCACCGCGACGCTCGTACGGGAGGACGGCCGCGAGTCGGACGTCTTCTCGCTGATCGGGCCCAAGCGGTTCGACGCCCCGTGGAAGGAGATCGAGGCGCAGGGTTACATCGCGCCCGCCGACTGCGTGGAGGTCCGGGTCAATCTGACGGAGACCGAGCGGCTCGCGTACGCCACGGCGGAGGCGGAGGAGAAGTACCGCTACTGCGCGACGACGGCGACCAAGCGGAAGGTCACGGAGGCTCTGGTCCGCAAGCACCGGGGCGAGCAGACCCTGGTCATCGGCCAGTACATCGACCAGCTCGACGAGCTGGGCGAGCATCTGGACGCGCCGGTCATCAAGGGCGAGACGACGAACGCGCAGCGCGAGAAGCTCTTCGGGGCGTTCCGTGAGGGCGAGATCAGTGTGCTGGTCGTCTCGAAGGTCGCGAACTTCTCGATCGACCTTCCCGAGGCGACGGTCGCGATCCAGGTCTCGGGGACGTTCGGCTCACGTCAGGAGGAGGCGCAGCGGCTGGGCCGGGTGCTGCGCCCGAAGGCGGACGGGCACGAGGCACGGTTCTACTCGGTGGTCGCGCGGGACACGATCGACCAGGACTTCGCCGCGCACCGGCAGCGGTTCCTGGCCGAGCAGGGGTACGCGTACCGGATCGTGGACGCGGACGAACTGCTGGCGGAGAAGGACACGGAGAAGGATTCGGACGCCGACGACGGGACGGCTTCCTGAGCGGGCTGGTTTCAGCCGGCCTGCTCAGCGGGCCGGCTCAGCAGCCCACTCAGCGGCGGCCGTGTTCGCCGAGGATCATGACGCTGAAGGCGGCGGACGCGAAGGCCCCGACCGCGCGGACTGCGCTGCGGACGGGGTGGGCCGCGGGGGCACGGGACGCGGGGGTACGGGGCGCGGTGGCGGTTGCTGTGGTCATGTATCCATGATGGTTTTCCGGCGGTCCTGAGGCGTCAGGCTGTGGTCGGAACGCGCAGGGGGGACGTCTACGACTCAGGGCCCATCCGATCCCCTACGGGACGGACTCGCGACGTACGGAGACTCGGACGTACGGAGACTCGGGACGGTCCCCGCGGACGAGTGGAACGACGGCGCCTACCTGTCCCACCCGAACGGGACCGCCCCAAGCAGAGTGTCGGCCACGGCCAAGGAACTGCCGGTCAAGCGGTCCGCTCCCCGCTGCCCGGATGGACCAGGTTCCGGAGCTGGTCGACGGCGGTTCGGAGTGCTTCCAGCTCGGCGACGCGTTCCGCGTTCCGCTCGGCGACAGCGGCGTTGAGTCCGGCGAAGAACCGCGTGCGGTAGGCCAGGTCGGACTCGATGCGTTGCAGTTCCGCGAACAGGGCTGGCAGGCCGGGCCGTTGGGGGGCGAGTACGCGCATGATGCGGGGCAGGTGCCGTCGCAGGCGGATCTGCACGACTCCTGCGGCGAGGACGAGCCGGATCAGTGAGTACGTCACGATGACTGCCCTCCGTGGGCCGCCTGCCGGTGCCGCCTGCGCAGAACCCGGCAGTCGGTTTCCCTGCTCGCGTCGCCCTCGGCCTTGGCGACGGCTTCGGCGAGGTCGAACTCCTCGCACCGCGTGCATGGTTCGTCATCAGGTGTGGGTGTGAGTGTCACGATCCCAGCCTCCTGCGGCTCCGGCTCCGGGCATTGACCCGTGCGATCTCAACGGCAAGAAGCTCTATGCGAGTCGGTGTCCGAACCTCCTCGGGGACGGCCTCCCATTCGGCTCCGCCGCTCACCGGCCGAAGCGACCAGTACGGGCCGGCCAGCCCCCGAAACTCCCCGGTTCTATTGCCGTGCCCCGTATCGACCACGACCGTGCCGGGATCCGGGACGTATGAAGGTTCCTGCTCGTCCGGGGTGCTGTTCTGTGCAGCCACCACCGCTCCTCTCCGTAGTCATTCCACTACCAAGCGGGCTCAGCGTGACCTACAGTCGGGCTGTCTTCAACTTATGTGGCTTGTTAGATGAGTTGGGTGGGAGCCGTTGAACAGGAAAGAGTTGGACCCCAAAGAATCGCCGGGGGCGGCATTCGGACAGCGTTTGCGCACGTTACGGGATGAGCGCGGCTGGACGCAGGACGAACTGGGCGAGCGGATGGGGTGCACTGGAGCCCACATTTCTGCAGTCGAAACTGGTCGCCGCCCACCAACTAATCGCTTTTCGGCGAGCGCTGACAGAGTGTTCGGCACCGGAGACAGGTTCGAGCGTCAGGGGCGTGCAGCGCGGAACACGGCGCTGCTGGAGGGATTCCCGGAGTACGTCGCCCAAGAGGCACGCGCGGCGGAGATTCGGCTCTACGAAGTCGGCGTGATACCGGGCTTGCTCCAGACGCCGGAGTACGCATCAACGCTCGGGGACAGCACCGTGAAACGCGGCGTCACCTCGCCCGACCAGGCGAACGAGCGGATCCTGCTCGTTGCAGAGCGCCAAGCCTCGCTGATCCGGACACCGCCCCCACTGGTCTTCGTGGTACTTGACGAGAGTTGCCTCAGAAGACCCATCGGGGGTAGCTCCGTCATGGATGGCCAGTTGGCGCGGCTGGTCGAGTTCGCCGAGTTGCCGAACACCGTGCTCCAGATCGCTCCGTTTGACATGGGAGTCCGTCGCCCTCTCAGCCTGCCGGTAACCGTGCTCACGATGCCGGATCGGTCGCTCATGTCGTACGCCGAATCCGCCCAACGAGGCCACCTCGAAAGGGAAAGCACGTTCGTGCTACCGATGCTGACCGCCTACCATCAGCTACAGGCCGAAGCTGCCTCCCAAGCAGCATCCGTGGCCATGATCAACCAGTTACGAAAGGGCACCCCGTGACGACCGATCCTTCCCCCCGCTGGTTCAAGTCCTCGTACAGCGAGAACGGCGGTCAGTGCATCGAGGTCGCCACCAACCTCATCACCCCGCGCGGCCTGGTCCCCGTCCGCGACTCCAAGAACCCGAACGGCCCGGTCCTGGACTTCCGCACCAGCTCGTTCGCCTCCTTCGTGGCAGGCGTCAAAGCCGGAAAGTTCGGCACCGTCTGACCGCCCCCAGCCCGACTGACGCGTGAGCGGGGGGGCGCACCTCCCGTTCACGTGTCAGGGCGCGAGCGAGCGTGGTCGGCGCCGACCACTCCCGAGCTCAGCGGTCGGATGCCTTGTGGTGGGCGACGACCGAATCAGGACCCGGCGACATAAGCGTCTCGTGACCGTTCTCGGCGCGCACACGGTACGGCGGCGTCCCGTCCGGGCCGAGCACCTCCACAATCTCTACGACGTGGTCCTCCTTGCCCACGACCCGACCGTGGACGACAAGTCGGTCACCCTTGCTGGCGTGCATATCGGCTCCTTTGTGACGAGGTAGGGGCCTCAGCCCCCGCGCAGACCAATAATATCCATGGGTGACCGTTCGGCCACTGTGCGTTATCGCATCCGTCAGGCCGGTCGCCAGTCGCCGTCGGCGATGAAATCGGCTATGACGGCAGCAACGGCTTCGGGCTGCTCATCGGGGATGAAGTGGCCGGCGTCGGGCACGACGACTCCGGTGACATTGTCGGCCCACGGGCTGATGGAGGCCGCCATGTCCGGAATGGAGCCGTGGCTGCTGGAGATTCCGAGGATGGGGACGGTCAGGTGCTGCCGCTCGGCCGCCTCCTGGTTCTTGCGCGCCGACTCGGCGGCGGCCCGGTAGTAGGCGAGCGAGGCACGGAGGCCACCATCGGCGGCGACGGACGCCGCGTAGTGGTCGAGCTCGGCCTGGTCGAACGTGTCGGGAGAGTGGGCCTTCACCTTCAGGAACCAGCCGACGTACTCCCGTTCACGGCCGGCGAGCAGCAGCTCGGGCAGGTCGGGCACGGTGTGGAACGCGAAATGCCAGGTCTTCCACGCCCGGTCCGGGTCGGTGGGAATCGCCTCCGGGAGAGTGATGCCGGGGATCCCGGCGTCGAGCAGAGCGACCCCGCGCAGCCGGCCCTCGAAGTTGAGGGCGAGGGAGAACGCGACCCAGGCGCCGATGTCGTGGGCGACCAGCCAGTACGTCGACACTCCGAGAGCCTGCACGGCGGCGTGGACGTGCGCGGCGACTGTGTGTGTGTCGTAGCTGCCCTCCGGACGCTCGGAGTGGCCCTGCCCCGGCAGGTCGATGGCGATGACGTGGAACCGGTCGGCGAGGCTGGGCATCACATTTCGCCAGGCCCACCAGGTTTGCGGGAATCCGGCGAGCAGGACAACAGCTGGGCCGGTCGGCCGGCCGCCTTCGACGGCATGAAGCCGGACGCCGTCCGCGTCGACCCAGCGGTGAGTGAACCCGGCCAGATCGTGCACGGGCAGGTCGCGGACAGGGTTACGTTCCGAAGCATCGCCACCGCTGGTCGCAAAGTCGGTCACGGGTTCCTCCATCGGTGTCAGGTGTGCTGGTTCGGTTCGCCCGAGCACCGGGCCTTTCCGGTGCGGGAACCACGTCGTGGCGTCACGCTAACCATCTTGGATCGTTCAGTCAAAGATAATGTGACCGATCGATCCAAGATGCGCGTAGGATCACAACAGAGGGCACGAAAACGGGAGGTGCGCGGCATGTCGGGTCGGAAGCAGTTCGATGTCGGTGCGGCCCTGGACCAGGCAATGAGAGTGTTCTGGGAACGCGGGTACGCGGATGCCTCGCTCGACGCGCTCGGTTCCGCCACCGGCCTCGGCCGGGGCTCCCTCTACGGCGCCTTCGGCAACAAGGACGCCCTGTTCCGCCAGTGCCTCGACCACTACGCGTCGATCTACGGCTCGCAGTTCGAGCAAGCGCTCGCGGTGTCCGCCGGTGATCCGGTGCGCGCGGTGAAGGCATTCTTCGATGTCATCCTGGCGCGCATCGCCGACCCAACGGTTCCCACAGGCTGCCTCATCGCCCAGTCCGCCGCCCAGTCAATGACCCTGAACGAGGAGAACCGCACCCGGGTGCGTGGCCTGCTCGACACCCAGCGCCAGCGGGTGCGCGGGGCCCTGGCGGGCTCCTCGGTCAGCGCCCAAGTACTCGATGAGGTAGCGGAGTTCGTCGTCGCCGTAAACCAGTCGCTGGCCGTACTGAGCCGTACCGGCGCGTCGGACTCGCAGCTGCGCTCGGTGGTCTCCCTCACCTGCACAACCGTGGCCGAGACCCTCGCCCGGGCGAGCTCCTAGGACCGCGCTTACCTTGACGGAGGCCGGATCAGCCCCCGTCGGCCTTCCGGCCCGCCCCTTCGTGGAACTGGGGCGTGTAACAGACGGCGATGAGGAGCCCCTCCGGGCTGAGCAGTCGCGCGGTCACCTGCGTCCACGGCTCCGTCCGGGCTTCGTGGATCAGGCGGTACCCGCGCTGCTTCAGTTCCTCGGCTGCCCCGGCGACGTCCAGGACCTCGAACTCCACACTCGCTTGAGGGATGGGAACGTCCGTCGGCCACTCATCGGTTCCGAAGCAGGCGCGAGCGGCCTCGGCGAGCGGCCACAGCCCGAAGTGCTTGACGCCGTCCAGCCTGTGGGTGAAGACGTAGTCGCCCTCACCGCCTTCGAACGTCAGGTTCAGAGCGCCCTGATAGAACGCTCGCGCAGCCTCGCGGTCCCGCACGATCGGCGCGATACTCGTAACGAATTCGACCTGCAACGGCCTACCCTTCCGCTGGACACCCTGACAGACATCAGGATCAGCAGCCTTCCTCGGGAAGGACGTCAGCCACACCACCCACGCACCCGTTCGGTGCAACGGCGCGCCACCGTACCGTCTCAGTCCTCACAGAGGGTGGTGTGGCCTGGCGAAACGGACCAGGGGCGCCAAGACGCCCGAAGGCGGCGTACCCAACGACCGGTTCGCCACCGTGCTCACCCGCGCCCTCGCCGGGGCGCTGGGCTGGCTCCGCAGCCGGTATCAGCGGGTGGCTCAGCGGCGGGTTTCGACCTCCAGCTCGCCGTGGATCAGCGTACGGGCCAAGTCGCCGGCGAGCATGTCGTGCGGGAAGCCGAGTTCTATCGCGCTGGCCTCGTCGAGGCGGGCCAGTTGGGCGGCGGTGAAGTCGACCTCCAGGGCGCCCAGATTGTCCTCCAACTGCGCGGGGGTGCGGGCGCCGATGGTCGGTGCGGTCACGCCCGGGTTCTGCAAGGTCCAGGCCAGCGCGACCTGGGCGGCTGTGCGGCCCAGCTCCGCAGCGACCTCCTTCACGGCGTCCACGATCGCGAGATTGCGTTCGGTGAGCGCGCCGCCTGCGATGGTGACGCTTCTGCGGGTGCCGTCGCCGGATGCGACGTCAGCCGCGGTCAGGTCGTCGCGGCTGTACTTGCCGGTGAGCACCCCGCCTGCCAGCGGTGACCACGGGGCCACCCCAAGACCCATCTCGCGCGCCATGGGGATCAGGTCACGTTCCCCGGCACGCTCGATCAGGCTGTATTCGATCTGCAGCGCGACCAGCGGCGACCAGCCGCGCAGATCGGCGATCGCCTGCATGCGCGACACCTGCCAGGCCGGGGCGTTGGAGATCGCCACGTACAGGACCTTGCCCTGCCGGACCAGATCGTCCATGCCGCGCAGGATCTCCTCGACCGGCGTCGTGGGATCCCACATGTGTAGGTAGAGCAGATCGATGTAGTCCGTATTCAGCTGTCGCAGACTGGATTCCACCGAAGCGAACAGGCTCTTGCGGTGGCTGCCCCCGGAATTCGGATCGCCGGGCCTGCGCAGCGTCGAGTATTTCGTCGAGAGCACCAGGCTTTCGCGGTTGTCGCGGGTGAATTCGCCCAGCAGGCGCTCTGAGCTGCCATGGGTGTAGGTGCTGGCGGTGTCGATGAAATTGCCGCCGCGCTCCACGTAGAGGTCGAACAGCTTGCGCGCCTCGTCCTGTTCGGCGCCCCAGCCCCATTCGGTACCGAAGGTCGCCGCGCCCAGCGCCAGCGGTGAGACCCGCAGCCCGGAGCGGCCCAGCAGTCGGTAAGTTCCGAGGGTGAGCGACATCGTGTCCTCCTGTGCTTGTGATCCGTTGCCGGAAACAAGTCTGTGACCGCCGCGAGCCCGGGATAAGGGAGAGAAGTTCCTGGGAATGCCAGTCCTACCCTGACTGTTGATCGAACGTGATGACCCGAACCGCGGACACGACAACCGTGGACACGACACAGGAGTTGGCTGCGTTTCTGCGGGCCCGGCGCGAGCGCCTGGATCCGGACGACTTCGACCTGCCGTCGCGTCGGCAGGCCCGGCGGACCCCGGGCCTGCGCCGCGAAGAGGTCGCCGAACTGGCCGGGGTCAGTACCGACTACGTCGTACGGCTGGAACAGGGCCGCGGGCTGCGGCCCTCAGCGGACGTGGTGGAGGCGCTGGCCCGTGCGCTGCGCCTGGCCTCCGGCGAACGCGCCTACCTCTTCAACCTGGCCCGACAACGCCCCCGCAACGCCGACAAGCTCGCCACCACTGCCGCGCCTTCGCTGGCCCGGTTGGTCGCCGATCTGTCGCCGCTGCCGGCCATGCTGATGAACCACCGCTACGACATCCTGGCCTGGAACGGCGAAATGGCGGGGCTGCTACTGGATTTCGACACCCTGCCGCCGTCGCAGCGCAATTCGATGTGGCTGTGCCTGATGCATCCGAAGGTGCGTGAGCTCTATGTCGACCGCGAACGCGTCGTACGGGAGGGGGTCGCTCACCTGCGCGCCGCGTGGGCCGCCTATCCGGAGGACCAGGCGTTGACCGACCTCATCGCCGAATTCATCGCCCATGACGAGGAATTCGCGCGATTGTGGGCCGAGCGGGACATCAAGGTCAACGGCCGTGGGCACAAAGTGCTGCGACATCCTGACATCGGTGTGATCGCGGTGGATTTCGAAGTGCTGATGCCACTTCAGGATCCGGACCAGCGGTTGGTGATCTACCGCGCCGCGGACGATGACAGCCAGTCGGCATTGGACCGGTTGTGCGCACACCCTCGGGACAGGAAGCCGTGATCAATTGACCACCGGGGCCGGCCTCGGGCGCCACCCCTACTTGGTCGTGTGCGTGGGGTAGACCTCGACGTCCGTGTAGGCGCCCTTGATAGCCCCCGCGCCCTCAGGCCAGTTCAGGGTCACGGTGTGGGTCTCGTTCGGGGGCGTCACCAGGATGTTGGTCGGGCGCGAGAGGCTGTTGCCGGTCTTGAGGACGGTGTAGGCGATGTCGAAGACAGCGGCGTCGCCGGGCTTGAGGGTGGTGATACGCGGCTGGGCGTGGCCGCGCTCGATGGGGTTCGAGGTGTGGTCCTCGTCCTTGATGTCGACGCCCGCGAAGCCCGTCGCCGAGCAGGTGGTCGCCCCCCGGTTGATCATGGTGATGTTGACCCTGCCGGGGTCCGCCGCGTCGGGCGCGGCGTCTATGGCCAGGTCCTTCGTCTTGCAGAACGTGGCCTTGCCGCCGGTCGTCGTCGCACCGTTCGAGGTTGTCTCCGCCTCGGTGCCCTGACCCGAGCCCGACTTCGTAGTGCCGGCCTCCGAGCCGGAACCCGAGCCGGCCTCCGACTTCGAGCCCCCGCCCGAGGCCGAAGAACCCGTGGCCGAAGAACCCGTGGCCGAAGTATCCGAGGCCGAAGTGTCCGAGGTGCCCTTGGAGGACGAGTCCTGCCCGGAGTTGTCGCTGCCACAGGCGGTGAGCGAGAGAGTGGCGGCGAGGCTGACGGCGGCGAGAGCAGTGATGCGGGTGTACTTCATGGTGTTCCCCGAGGTGTAGTGCGGTGCAGGTTGTTGGAACCATTTCTATCTCGCACCGAGTTACAGGGGGTCCTCCACGACGTCTTCGTTCTGTCACAGGCGTTCTGTCACAGGCGTTCTGTCACAGGCGTTCCGCCAGAGGCGTATGACCTCACCGTCCGCCGAGGCGCCGTCGTACGGTCAGTCCTGATCCTGGTCCCGCCGCGAACCCGGCAACCCGTCGATCATCAGGCCGACGGTGAAGTCGAAGCGGTCGTGGATGGTTCCGGCGGTGAGTTCGGCGGCGTAGCGCTTGGTCTGGGGGAAGGTATCGGGCAGTGCGGCGAACCGGCGCAGCAGTTCGTCGCGGCTGACGACCCAGTTGCCGTCACTGCTGTTGTCGCCACTGCCGTTATCGTCACTGCTGCTGAGCCGTCTGCCGGCCAGGGAGACTTCGAGGCTGTACGCGTTGACGTAGAGCGACAGCGAGTCGATCGCCCAGGCGGCAGCCTGCGGGTCGATGCCCCCGGCGAGCAGGAGGGCGAGCATTCCCTCGCTGAAGCGCAGCGTGTCGAGGTTGGACGGAGCCGCGGCGAAGGCCGCCTGGGAGATGCCCGGGTACCGCAGGTACTGGTCGCGCAGCTGGGTGCAGACGCCGATGAGCTGCTGCCGCCAGAGGGCGGGGTCCGGCTCGGGCAGGTCGACCTCGGCGCACAGACGGCCGATGAGCAGCTCGTCCAGGTCTTCCTTGTTGACCACATGGGCGTAGAGCGACGACGGTCCCGTCTCCAGCTCGGTGGCCACGCGCCGCATCGTCAGGGCTCCGTAACCCTCTCTCTCCACGATGCCGAACGCGGTGCTGATGATGGCATCGACCGTGATCGGCTTCTTGCGCCCGCCGGACGGCCCACGCCGGGCCGCGGGTGCGCTGGAGCCGGTGGAGAGCTGGTGCCGCGCTGCGCGCCGTTGCTGCGGGGTCGGTGACATACGGGCAAGTCTAGCGATCGGGGAACGGTGTTCTACAACACAAAGAACGGTGTTCGTATTGGCAAGAACATTGCTCGGATGTAGAACAGTGTTCGTGTCCATTACCCAACGCACCTCTCAAGCACCCGCCACCACCGAACTGCCGATGCGCACCGCATGGCTCGTCCTGGTCGTCGTGGTCACGGCCGACATCATGGATCTGATCGACTCCAGCGTCGCCAACCTCGCAGGCCCGTCCATCCGCGCCGACCTCGGCGCCGGCCAGGTGACCGTGCAGTGGGTGCTGAGCGCCTACACCGCGACCTTCGCGCTCGGCCTGGTCACCTCGGGGCGGCTCGGGGACCTGCTCGGGCGCCGACGACTGTTCCTGATCGGCATGACCGGCTTCACCCCGGCCTCACTGGCCTGCGGTCTCGCCCCCCACGTCGTCTTCCTGATCGTCGCCCGCACGCTGCAGGGCCTGTGCGGGTCGGTCATGATCCCGCAGGGGCTGGCCCTGGTGAAGGTCGTGTTCCCGCCCCGGCACCTGCGCAAGGCGCTGACCCCCGTCGGCCCGCTGATGGGCCTGACCATGGTGGCCGGGCCCATCCTGGCGGGCTGGCTGCTCCACCTGGACCTGTTCGGCAGCCAGTGGCGCTCCATCTTCCTGATCAACGTGCCGTTCGGCATCGTCGCCGCCGTGCTCGCCTGGCGTGTGCTGCCCCGTCGCGGCGGGGAGGACCCGGCCGCCCGCCTCGACCTCACCGGCGTCGGCCTGCTCACGGCGGCCTCGGCCCTGCTCATCGTTCCGCTCATCCAGGGGCGCGACCTCGGCTGGCCCGCCTGGACCTACGTCATGATGGCCGCCGCGGTCGTCCTGCTCGGACTCTTCGTCGTCTCCCAGCGGCACAGTGAGCACCCGGTCATCACACCGTCGCTGTTCCGCAAGCGCAGCTTCGTCGTCGGCCTGGTGATCGTGGCCGGGTTCTACGCGTCACTGAGCGCGTTCGTCCTCGTCATCAACCTGCTGCTGCAGCAGGGCATGCACTGGACGCCGCTGCGCACCGGCCTCACGCTGATCCCCTGGGCCCTCGGTACCGCAGTCGCCGTCCTGCTCGCGGGCGCGGTGCTCGCCGAGAAGCTGGGCCGCGCCACCCTGCACCTGGGGCTGGCCATCTCCGTCATCGGCCTGCTGGCCCTGTGGTGGTCCGTCGCCCACTGGGGCGCCGGCATCACCGTCTGGAACCTGGCGCCCGCGCTGCTGCTCACCGGGTTCGGCTCCGGGCTGGTGTTCGTCCCGCTGGTCGACTTCATCATCGGCGACGCCACCCCCGAAGAGGTCGGCACGGGCGCCGGCCTGCTCAACGCCGTCCAGCAGTTCGCCGGCGCCATCGGCGTCGCCGCCCTCGGTACGGTGTTCTTCGCCCGGGCCGGACAGCTGTCCGGCCAGTCCTGCCTCGCCGCCGCCGAACTGGTCTTCGGCATCGCCGCGGGCCTGGGCCTCCTGACGCTGCTGCTGGTGGGCCTGCTGCCCAAGCACGCACAGCAGGCGCACGGCTGAGCCACCCGCCCAGGGGACGCGGTCCCGCGAAAAGGCCCCCGTAACCAGAGAGGCCCCTGAAAAACCCGTTGGCCCCCACCTCCACCAGGTGACTACAATCGTCGCTTCCCCGCCTCCCTCAGGGAGCGTCGCCGTCCGGCTGGTACCGGAGGCTGTCACGCCGCGATCAGCCGTACCCGCCCGGAGGCCACACCGTGCCCACGCACGTTTCGCAGGACATTCCCGAGGACATTCCCGACGACGTACTCGACGGCGTACTCGATGACGAGCCCGCCGACCCGCTCGGCCGGGAACGGGCGCACCTCTCCGGCTCCCGCGCGGCCCTGCGCGCGATGCGTGCGGACGTCGAGGGGCTCGACATCCGCGACGTCACCGCGAACTGGGTCAACGCCGCCGTCCTGCAAGCGCAGATCGACGACCGCATCAAGGCGCTCGCCGACCTCTCGCACACCCCGCTCTTCTTCGGCCGGCTCGACTACCAGCACGCCCCCGGCGCGGACCTCGCCGAGGGCGGGGAAGGCGAGCGCTTCTACATCGGGCGCCGCCATGTGCACGACGCCGAGGGCGACCCGATGGTCATCGACTGGCGCGCCCCCGTCTCGCAGCCGTTCTACCGGGCGTCCACCAAGAACCCGATGGACATCGGGCTGCGCCGCCGCTTCGGCTACACCGGCGGTGAACTGACCGCGTACGAGGACGAGCACCTGACCTCCCCGGCCGCGTCCGACCAGCGCACCACCAGCAAGCTGCTTCAGGCCGAGATCGAGCGGCCCCGTGTCGGACCGATGCGGGACATCGTGGCGACCATCCAGCCCGAGCAGGACGAGATCGTACGGTCCGACCTCGGCGGCACCGTGTGTGTCCAGGGCGGCCCCGGCACCGGGAAGACCGCCGTGGGACTGCACCGGGTCGCGTACCTCCTGTACGCGCACCGCGAGCGGCTGGCCCGCACCGGCACCCTGGTCATCGGACCGAACCGGTCCTTCCTGCACTACATCGAGCAAGTCCTGCCCGCCCTGGGCGAGTTGGAGGTCAAGCAGGCCACGGTCGACGATCTGGTCGCGGGCGTCGAGATCCGGGGCACCGACACCGCCGATGCCGCCGTCATCAAGGGCGACGCCCGGATGGCGGAGGTGCTGCGCCGGGCCCTGCGCTCGCATGTGACGCTGCCGACCGAGCCCGCGATGGTCGTACGGGGCTCGCGCCGCTGGCGGATCCCGGCGTACGAACTGGAGGAGATCGTCAACGAGTTGCTGGCCCGCGACATCCGCTACGGCGCCGCCCGCGACGCGCTCCCGCAGCGCATCGCGCACGCCGTCCTGGTCCGGATGGAGCAGGCGGGCGAGGCGCCCGACGACCGGGTGCAGGACGCGGTGGCCCGCAACCCCGCGGTGAAGGCCGTGGTCAAGGCGGCCTGGCCGCAGGTCGATCCGGGCAAGCTGGTGCTGCGGCTGCTCTGCGACGCGGAGTTCCTCGCCACGCACGCGGAGTCCATCCTGACCGGCGACGAGCAGCGGACGATCCTGTGGGCGAAGCCGGCCCGGTCGGTGAAGTCGGCCAAGTGGTCCCTGGCGGACGCGGTACTGATCGACGAGGCGAGCGATCTGGTCGCCCGTACGCACTCTCTCGGCCATGTCGTCCTCGACGAGGCGCAGGACCTCTCCCCGATGCAGTACCGCGCGGTCGGCCGCCGCTGCACGACCGGTTCGGCGACGATCCTCGGCGACCTGGCACAGGGCACCACGCCCTGGGCGACGTCGGGCTGGGCCGAGGCGCTGCACCACCTGGGCAAGGGCGACGCGCATGTGGAGGAGCTGACGGCCGGCTTCCGCGTACCGCGCGAGGTCATCGCGTACGCGTCCCGGCTGCTGCCGCACATGTCACCGGGGCTGGCGCCCGTCTCCTCCGTACGGGAGAACCCCGGTTCGCTGGAGGTGCGGACGACGGAGGATCTGGACACGGCGGCCGTCACCGCATGCCGGGACTCGCTGCGCCACGAGGGCTCGACGGGCCTGATCGCGGCCGACGCCCGCATGCCCGCCCTGTCGGCGGCGCTGACGGCCGCGGGCCTCGCCCATCTGGAACCGGGGCAGGAGACCAGCGCGGATTCCCGGCTGACGCTGGTGCCGGCCTCGCTCGCCAAGGGCCTGGAGTACGACTACGTGGTCCTTGACGAACCGGCGGCGGTGGTGGCGGGCGAACCCGACGTACGAACTGGCCTGCGCCGCCTGTACGTTGCGCTCACCAGGGCGGTGTCGGGCCTGATCGTGACGCACACACTGCCGCTGCCGGAGCAACTGGGCTGAGGCGGTCGCCGGCCTCACGGTCGGACCGCCGAGCAGCCTCAGCCACCGTCCAGCGCGCCCCGCCACCTCCGCACCGCAGCCGCGTCGACCGGCAGCTCCCAGCCACCCGGCCGGGCCGCGCCCCCGATGTGTACGGCGTCGACCCCCGCGCCCAGCAGCCGCGGAAGGTGTTCGAGCCGCAGCCCGCCGCCGACCAGGATCTGCGCCTCGTACCCCGGCTGGCCGCTGCGCGCCGCCTCGGCGAGCAGGGTCGGCATCCCGTCGGAGACCCCGGTGGCCGAGCCCGCCGTGAGGAAGGTGTCGAGCCCCGGCAGGTCGGCGAGCTCCTTGCGGAGCGCGTCGCGGTCGGCCGCGCGGTCGATCGCCCGGTGGAACGTCCACGGGCAGCCCTCGATCTCGGCGACGATCCGCTCGACCGCCACCAGGTCGGGGTTGCCGTCGGCGTTCAGGAAACCGAGTACGAACTGGTCGGCGCCCTCGGCCCGCAGATTCCGTGCCGCCGCCACGAGCGCGTCGATGTCACCGGCGGCGAACCCGTCGGTGAGCCGCAGCATCACGCGCAGCGGGAGGTCGACGGCCGCACGGATCGCGGCGAACGTCTCACGGGACGGTGTCAGCCCGTCGGCCGCCATGTCGGTGACCAGTTCAAGGCGGTCGGCACCACCGGCCTGGGCGGCGATCGCGTCCTCAGCGGAGAGCGCGATCACCTCCAGAACTGCACGGTTGCTCATCAATTCCCCATCTTCGCGGGCTACGGGACTTCCAGGACTACGGCTTCGAGGGCTACAGGTCTAGTCCAGTGGACACCCTACGGCCCGGCCCCGCGCCTCCGCAGCCCGCATCCGGACCCGCGAGGCGGTACCTCCACGAGGCGGTACCTCCGGCTCCACGAGGCGGTACCCAGGTCATACGAAGCGGTGCCCGGCACCGGCACAATGGCCCCATGCCCCAGGACGCGCCCCACGACCTCACCACCCGCTGGCACCAGGCCCTCACCGCCGCCCGCGAAGGCGCCGCCGTACCCGAGGCGCCCGACCCGGGGCCGTACGCCGAGAACCTGCTCGCCCGCTGGGCCGAGCCACACCGCAGGTACCACACGACCGCCCACCTCACCGCCGTGCTGGACCACATCGACACCCTCGCCGGCCACGCGGCGGACCCTGCGGCCGTGCGGCTCGCCGCCTGGTTCCACGATGCGGTGTACCGGCCGGACCGCTCGGAGAACGAGGAGCGCAGCGCCCAGCTGGCCGAGCGGGCGCTCACCGAGGCGGGGGTGCCGGAGGCCCGTACGGCGGAGGTGGCCCGTCTGGTCCGGCTGACCGTCGGCCACGATCCGCAGCCCGGCGACACCAACGGGGAGGTGCTGTGCGACGCGGACCTGGCGATTCTGGCCGCGACCCCCGCCGCGTACGGCCAGTACGCGGCCGCTGTACGGGAGGAGTACGCGTTCGTGCCCGACCCGGCCTTCCGTGAGGGCCGCTCGGCGGTGCTGCGTGAACTGCTCGGGCTGCCGAGGTTGTTCCACACGGATCACGGACAGACGCAGTGGGAACCGAGAGCACGCCAGAACCTGGCCACGGAACTGGAACTGCTGACGCTCTGACAGCCGGGGCAGGGGGTGAGCCGGGGCAGCCGGTCACCGGCAGACGTCGCCCCGGCTGCGCGCGTTGGCCAGCGCGTTGCGCGCGATCAGCTGCTCACGCGCTGTGACCGCCCGGAGTGCGCCCTCGGGGCACTTCCATTCGGCGCCGCCCGCCGGCGGACGCAACCGTACGAACCCGGCGTCGTACCCAATGACCTCGCCGACCTGGCCAAGCCGGGTGTCCATGACGTACGCGCCGTTCACCGGCCCGTCGTCCGCCTCCTGGGCATCTGTGCTCACCGTCATGCCTGTGCTCCTCCCCCAACTCCCCCGTGACATGCACAGAGTGACCATGCACCACCCACCCGCACCACCTGGGAACACCAGACCTGCACCACTCGGCCACATCATCCGGCCACACCGCCCCCCGCCCCGGCCCGCCCCGGCCCGCCCCAGCACGGGCCCCCGGACGGGCCTCCGGACGGGCCCCCGGACGGGCCCAAGCGTGGGAATGTGATCTCCTACGCCGTCGTTGGCACCTGGTATGCCCGCTACCACCGAACGTGCCCGTATGCCGCTAGCCGTCCACATCCTGGGGCTCGCGGTCTTCGCGCTGGGCACCAGTGAGTTCATGCTGTCCGGGCTGCTGCCCGACATAGCCGACGACATGAACGTGTCCATCCCGCAGGCAGGGCTGCTCATCTCGGCCTTCGCGATCGGCATGGTGGTCGGCGCCCCGCTGCTCGCCGTCGCCACCCTGCGACTGCCCCGCCGCACCACCCTGATCTCCCTCATCACGGTCTTCGGCCTGGGGCAGGTGGCGGGCGCGCTCGCCCCGAACTACGCGCTGCTCTTCGCCTCACGCGTCATCAGCGCCTTCGCCTGCGCGGGCTTCTGGGCCGTCGGCGCGGCGGTGGCCATCGCGATGGTGCCGGTGAACGCCCGTGCCCGCGCCATGGCCGTGATGATCGGCGGCCTGTCCATCGCGAACGTCCTCGGGGTCCCCGCCGGCGCGTTCCTCGGCGAGCACCTGGGCTGGCGCTCGGCGTTCTGGGCGGTCGGCGCGGCATCGGCCATCGCCCTCGTCGGGGTCGCCACGCTGATCCCCCGGATCCCGCTGCCCGCCGAACGGCCCCGGCTCCGTACCGAGCTGAGCATCTACCGCGACCGCCAGGTCTGGCTGTCCATCGTGATCACGGCGCTCGCCGCCGGCGGCGTCTTCTGCGCGTTCAGCTATCTGGCACCGCTGCTCACGGACGTGGCGGGGCTGGCCGACAGCTGGGTCCCGACGGTGCTGGCGCTCTTCGGCGTGGGAGCGCTGGTCGGTACGACGGTGGGCGGCCGGGTCGCGGACGCGCACCTCTTCGGTGTGCTGCTGACCGGCATCGCGGCTTCGACGATCTTCCTGGTGGCCCTGGCCCTGCTGGCCCACAACCCGGCCGCCGCGGTGGTCCTCTCGTTCCTGCTGGGGACTTCGGCCTTCTACACGGCCCCCGCCCTGAACGCCCGGATGTTCAACGTGGCGGGCGCGGCCCCCACCCTGGCGGGCGCCACCACCACGGCCTCGTTCAACCTGGGCAACGCCGGCGGCCCCTGGCTGGGCGGCGCGGTGATCAGCGGAGGCTTCGGCTTCGCGGCTACGGCGTGGGCGGGCGCGGCCATGACAGTGGTGGCGATCATCGCGGTGACGGCTTCACTGCGGCTGCACAGGTCCCAGTCGCGAGTGGTGGCCCGCTCGTCGGACCTCACCCTGGCAGCGGAAGCGGTGGCTACGGAGGCGGTAGCTACGGAGAACGTCTGACCTGGCGGGGTCAGGGGTTACTGCGGTGTTCACTCGTCCGTGGGACGCTGAGCGAAGCGGCGCGAGGTGATACCGCTGTCGATCTACGCTCGCCCCGTCGGGCCACCGAAGAAGGGAGTCGCGATGACCGCCGCGATGGCCGAGAACGACCGGATGCCGCACCGTCGTCCGTGGGACGACCTGCTGCGGGCCTGGCGGGAGCTGGACGTGCCCGAGGGGTGGCGCGCAGAGATCGACGGAGGGCAGATCCTCGTAGTACCGCCGCCACACGCACATCACAACGGCATCGCAGCCAAGGTGCAGCGGTCGCTGTACCGGACCCTGCCCGAAGAGCTGGAGATCTACCAGACGCTGGGCATCCACATCGCCCGCCTGGACAAGCTGTACGTACCCGACCTGGTCGTCATGCCGGCCGCGCTGATCGCCGCCGCCGATCCCGACACCAGCGACCCCGTGGACGCCGCCGAAGCGCTGCTGGTCGTCGAGATCACGTCGAAGAGCAATGCCAAGGACGACCGGACCAAGAAGCTCTGGGCCTACGCGCACGCGCCCGTGCCCGCCTATCTTCTGATCGACCGGTTCGACGAGCACGGCCCGACGACCACCCTCTTCAGCGCCCCCCTGAACGGTGCGTACAAGCACAGCGAGCGCATCCCGTTCGGCGACCAGGTGAAGCTTCCGGACCCCTTCGGCGGGGTCCTGGACACGGGCACCTTCCCTCTCTGACCGAGTCGGCCGGACGCCCCGAAGGCCCCGCGCGCCACGTCCGCCCTACGCCGGCCGTCCCTTCGGGCGGCGCAGCCCGGCTCCCGTGAGTCTGCGTACCAGTTCCTTCGAGCCGATCTCGACCGCTCCCGCCGCCACCGCGTCCGCGTACCGGTGTGACGGCAGGTCGTAGTGGTCCCGTTCGAAGGCGCGGGCCGGGCAGCCGATCGACGCGGCGAACGTGTGCAGTTCCTCGTACGAGACGTCGCTGACCAGGTGCGACCACATCCTGCCGTGACCCGGCCAGGTCGGCGGGTCGATGTACAGAGTCATGAGAGCGCGCCGACCGGGGCCACGATCACGGCCTCCTTGGCGCAGACCCAGTGCGGGTCGGGGCCCAGCTCCGGCTCGACCTCCAGTGCGTGCGGGTCCTGGCAGACGGGGCAGAGCGGCCAGCGGCCGTACCGTTCGAGGAGCGCGTCCTGGACGTCCTGGGCCACCAGACCGGCGACGAACTCGGCGCCCTGCGGCCACTGCTCCACCCACCAGCGGCGATGCGTCACCGCGTCCTCCACCAGCGAGACCACATCGGCCTCGGCCACATCGCGGGACGCGAGATCGGCGAGCACCAGCGCCCGCGCTTCGTGCAGGGACTGTTCCAGGGGAGTCACGGGATCCATGGCTCCATTGTCCCCGGTCGGGAGAGAACCGGCCGGGCGGTCACAGGTGAAGCGAGCGGATGGGGTCGGACGGAGGGGCTTGACGCCTCATGGGTGCGAAAATATCTTTCACATGTGACCAACAACGTGAAGGAAATTTTCACTGGCGCTTCCGCCCCTCCCGCGCCCGCCGCCCTCGCCGCCAAGGTCCGTACCCTGGCACCCTCCATGACCCGCTCGATGCAGCTGGTGGCCGAGGCCGTCGCGGGCGATCCGGCAGGCTGCGCGGCCCTCACGGTCACCGGCCTCGCCGAACTCACCGGCACCAGCGAGGCCACCGTTGTCCGTACCGCCCGCATACTCGGTTACCCCGGTTACCGGGACCTCCGCCTCGCCCTCGCCGGGCTCGCCGCCCAGCAGCAGTCCGGCCGGGCTCCCGCCGTCACCGCGGACATCGCCGTCGACGACCCGATCGCGGACGTCGTCGCCAAGCTCGCCTACGACGAGCAGCAGACCCTCGCCGACACCGCGGCCGCCCTGGACACCGTCCAGCTCGGCGCCGCGGTCTCCGCGCTCGCGACCGCCCGCCGCGTCGACATCTACGGCGTCGGCGCCTCCTCGCTCGTCGGCCAGGACCTCGCCCAGAAGCTGCTGCGCATCGGGCTGATAGCGCACGCGCACAGCGACCCGCACCTCGCGGTCACCAACGCCGTGCAGCTCCGCTCCGGCGACGTGGCCATCGCGATCACCCACTCCGGCGCCACCGGTGACGTCATAGAACCGCTGCACACCGCCTTCGAGCACGGGGCGACCACGATCGCGATCACCGGCCGCCCGGACGGCCGCGTCTCGCAGTACGCCGACCACATCCTCACCACGTCCACCGCCCGCGAGAGCGAACTGCGGCCCGCCGCGATGTCCTCCCGTACCAGCCAGCTGCTGGTCGTGGACTGCCTGTTCATCGGGGTCATGCAGCGGACGTACGACCGGGCGGCCCCGGCGCTCGCCGCCTCGTACGAGGCACTCGCCCACCGCCACACCCCCCGCACCAACGGCACCCGCTGAGCCGGACCACGTCACCCCTCACCGCATCACCGCACCGCACGACCGCAGAAGCGCTGAACCGGAAAGAGCCGCACACCATGACCTCCACCGCCTCCAACAACTACGGAGCGCTGCGCGCCCAGCTGGCCACCCTCACCACCGAGGCGTTCCGGCCCGAGCTCGCCGAGATCGACCAGCTGCCCACCGAGGAGATCGCCCGGCTGATGAACGGTGAGGACACCACCGTTCCCGCCGCCGTCGCCGGCCAGCTCCCGCAGATCGCCGCCGCCATCGACGCCACCGCCGAGCGGATGGCACGCGGTGGCCGGCTCATCTACGCGGGCGCCGGGACCGCCGGCCGGATGGGCGTACTGGACGCCAGCGAGTGCCCGCCGACCTTCAACACCGACCCGTCCGAGGTGCTGGGTCTGATCGCGGGCGGCCCGTCCGCGATGGTCAAGGCGGTCGAGGGCGCCGAGGACTCCAAGGAGCTGGCGGCGGCCGACCTGGACGCGCTGCACCTCACCGCCGACGACACCGTGGTCGGCGTCTCGGCTTCGGGCCGCACCCCGTACGCGATCGGCGCGGTCGAGCACGCCCGTGCGCTCGGCGCCCTCACCCTCGGCATCTCCTGCAACGCGCAGAGCGCGCTGGGGGACGCCGCCGAGCACGGCATCGAGGTCGTCGTCGGACCCGAGCTGCTCACCGGATCGACCCGGCTCAAGGCGGGCACCGCGCAGAAGCTCGTCCTCAACATGCTCTCGACGATCACCATGATCAGGCTCGGCAAGACGTACGGGAATCTCATGGTCGACGTCCGGGCGTCGAA
This sequence comes from Streptomyces sp. NBC_01197, assembly GCF_036010505.1. Lineage (NCBI taxonomy): Bacteria > Bacillati > Actinomycetota > Actinomycetes > Kitasatosporales > Streptomycetaceae > Streptomyces > Streptomyces sp. NBC_01197. Next base: position 4,245,655 of record NZ_CP108569.1, on the reverse strand, counting down.
CGAGAAGCTCCGGGCCCGCTCGCGCCGCATCGTCGCCCTCGCGACCGGCGCCGACGACGCCGAGATCGAGAAGGCACTGACCGAGGCCGAGGGCGAGGTGAAGACCGCCATCCTCATCATCCTGGGCACCGTGGACGCCCCCACCGCCACGCACCTTCTCGAAGAGACCGGGGGACATCTGCGCGCCGCGCTCCAGTCCACGGCCCGCAACAGTTGACTCTGGTTCTCCCGCTCCGCTGGAGCGCCACCTGAACCAGAGGCACCACGCACCATGAACACTCCCAGTACGCCAAGCACTCCCGAGAACCCAGACACCCCGGGCACCCCGGTGGACAAGAACCGCGCCACCGCCGCCGCGATCCTGCCGCTCGTGGGCGGGGCGCGGAACGTCACCTCCGCCGTCCACTGCATGACCCGCCTTCGGCTCGGCCTCGCCGACCGCTCGCTCGTACAGGAAGAGGCGCTGAAGGCGCTGCCCGCCGTCATGGGTGTGGTCGACGACGGCACGTACCAGATCGTGCTGGGCCCCGGCGCGGTCGCCCGTGTCACGCCGGAGTTCGAGGCGCTGGTGGCCGAGGGCCGGGTGGCGGCGCCCGAAGCGGAACCGGCCGGGGCGGGCGCCCCCGCCGGCGGGGCCGCCACCGCCACCGCCGATGAACTGGCCGCCCGGGGCGCGGCCATCAAGGCGGCGCGGAAGGCGAAGAACGCGACGCCGTTCAAGCTCTTCCTGCGGAAGATCGCGAACATCTTCGTACCGCTGATCCCCGCCCTCATCGGCTGCGGCATCATCGCCGGCATCAACGGCCTGCTGGTCAACGCGGGCTGGCTGCCCGGCATCACCCCGGCGCTCGCCGCCATCGCGTCCGGCTTCATGGCGCTCATCGCGGTCTTCGTCGGCTACAACACGGCGAAGGAGTTCGGCGGGACGCCCATCCTGGGCGGCGCGGTAGCGGCCATCATCGTCTTCCCGGGCGTGACGAACGTGACCGCCTTCGGCGAGAAGCTCTCCCCCGGCCAGGGCGGTGTCCTCGGCGCACTGGGGGCGGCGGTACTGGCGGTGTACGTCGAGAAGTGGTGCAGGCGCTGGATGCCGCAGTCCCTGGACGTACTCCTCACCCCGACCATCACGGTGCTGGTCTCGGGCCTGGTCACGCTCTTCGGCCTGATGTACGTGGCAGGCGAGGTGTCCGCCGCCATCGGCACCTGCGCGACCTGGCTGCTGGCGAACGGCGGCGCGGGCGCGGGCTTCATCCTCGGCGGACTGTTCCTCCCGCTGGTGATGCTGGGGCTGCACCAGGCGCTGATCCCGATCCACACGACGCTGATCCAGCAGCAGGGTTACACCGTGCTGCTCCCCATCCTGGCCATGGCGGGCGCGGGCCAGGTCGGTTCGGCCATCGCGGTCTATCTGCGCCTCCCGGGGAACAAGTCGATCCGCAAGACGATCAAGTCGGCGCTCCCGGCGGGCTTCCTGGGCGTGGGCGAACCGCTGATCTACGGCGTCTCGCTCCCGCTGGGCCGCCCGTTCATCACTGCCTGCATCGGGGGCGCGTTCGGCGGCGGCTTCGTCGGCCTCTTCAACCAGCTGGGCACCACGGTCGGCTCCACAGCGATCGGCCCCTCGGGCTGGGCGCTGTTCCCGCTGCTCAAGGGCGACCACACACTGACCACATCGATCGCGATCTACGCGGGCGGCCTGCTGGCGGGCTATGTCGCGGGCTTCGTGGCGACGTACTTCTTCGGCTTCAGCAGGACGATGCTGGCGGAGCTCAACGCAGAGGCGGAGGAAGCAGCGAGCGGGTCGGCGGCGGCCCCGGCAGCCACCCCGGCAAGCCCTGGACCGACGGCACCGGAACCCGAGAACGCACCGAGCACGGCCTGATCCGAACGGGGGGTTGCAGCGGGCGGGGGCGACGGGGTTACGGTCGCCCCCCCTTTCGCGTTGTACGAAGCGTGGGCCCGGGGCCGGAGAAGGCCCGCCTCACGCAGTCATCCAGCACCGCCCCGAACGCTGCGGCATCACGGGGGCTGGGGCACTCGCAGACGGGCTCCCACACAGTGAGCGCCGAGCCGAATACGACGTCCGAACAGAGACAGACCGCGATCGATCACCGACGTCAACACCAACGACCGAACCTCACTGGAACAGGTCAAACCCGCCTTGCACTGGTAATATGTCGTGGACGACATACTACGGTCGGCCGCATGATTGATCTGCACGTGATCGAAATTGAGCCGGAGGTACGCAGGTGGCTGGAGCTCTTGCCCATCAAGCACCACCGGAAGGTGGAGGAGTATGCAGAACTGCTCGCCACCATGGGCGTCCGGACTCCCATGCCCTTCGCCCGGCCCCTTCGCAATGGCGTGTACGAGCTGCGCCCCACATTCGACGGTCAAGCCACGAGAGTCACCTACTGGTTCGCGCCCGAGCACCGCATCGTGCTCCTCACCGTCTTCCGCAAGACACGGATACACGAAGAGAACCAAGTGGTCCGCGCCGTAGCCGCCCGTACGACATGCGAGAACGAACACGACCCGGCCCACCTGTCGTACGACCGCAGCGACAAGAACGAGAAAAGCGAGGAGGGAGACGCCTCATGAATCACGCCCGATGGAAGCTCACCCAGGAGCGGAAGCTCACCGAGGGATACGTCGAGTCGCCGGAGGCCGCAGCCGACCGGGCCGAGATCCGGCTCGCGATGGCCTTTGCCAAGGCCGCGTACGACCGGCGCCGGGAACTCGGCCTCTCCCAGACGGAAGTCGCCGAACGCTCCGGGCTCACCCAGGCCAAGATCTCCCGTGTCGAAGGCGCCGACGCCGTACCGACGTTGCCGCTGCTCCGACGGCTCGCCCGCGCGCTGGACGCCTCTCTGAACATCGCGCTGGACGACGACCACGAAGAAGTCGCGTTCGTCGCTCACTCAGCGGCCTGAGGTCCGCAGCCGGGTCCTGACGGGGATGGACGGGTAGTTGCCGGAGCCCCGGCCGGCGTGTCAGTGTCGGGGGACGTAGATGTAGGTGCCCCGCGAGCGGCACCGATGGTTGTGCCGCCGGGGCGGAAGCCACCGCCTCAGTCGGCTGACCGGCCGGGCCACCTGGTGAAGCGCCGCAGCCCCCTTCGGGTGGGCGCGAGAGGCTTGTCCTCGGGGGCGACCGGTCCATGAGCCGGTCCCCGCGCCGGTACCTGAGCTGCGGTCAGGGCCGCAGCCGGGGCGGTGGCCGGCCCCTCCACGTACTGGCTGCCCCGTTCGAGCCGGCTCCGGACGGCCTGGGCCATGACGTGGTGCGACGCTTCCTGCAACAGGCCCTCCGCGGCCAACCGCTCCCACATGTGCAGCAGTTCCTGCCCCCGGGCCCCCACCTGCCCCTCGCCCGACATCCGCTGCCATGCCGCGGTGGCACGGGCCACCTCGGGGGCGGCCCGGTTCAGGTCCGTGCGGCAGCGGATGCGCGCCACGGTCAGCGCGAGGACGGTGGAGGTCGTGTAGTCGCCGCGCAGATAGGCGATGTACGCCTCGATCGCCCTTGCCTCCATGGACAGTTCGTCCTCGGCCCCCCTGCGCAGCGTCAGGTGCTCCCGCAGCGCGCCGGCGACGACGAACGCGGCGTGCAGCTCCTCGCGCTGCGCGTGCTGGATGATCCGCTCGACGCGGGCGAGCGGCGGAAACGCCGCCTCCTCCGCGGCGGTGCGCTCGGGTCCCGGCGGCAGGTCCTCGTCCTCGGCGATGCTCCGGCTGGAGCCGTCGGGGTACACCCGGAGCCGCGCCACCTGCTGCACGCTGCGGTCGATGACGGTCGCCGCGACCGGGGCCCCCAGGGTGCGGGCGAACATGGTGATGGCGTCGAGGATCGCCTCGTTGGGCGGCCGCACGCCGCCCCCCATCTCCACCAGATGGCCGTTGACCACCGTCGACCCGTCCTCAGCCACGTACGCGTCGAGACGGATCAGCGGCGGTGCGGCGAGCTCGGGCAGGTTCCCCTCGTCACGGGGCGTCAGCGAGTGGGACATCTGCTCAGACTCCGGGTCGGACGACGCCGAGGATGGGCATGGAGGCGGCCGGCGCGGTCGTGATCATGCGTCCGGGCCGTGGGGCGTGGACGATCTGTCCGCCTCCGATGTACATGCCCACGTGCGTGGCGTCGTAGTAGATGATCAGGTCGCCGGGGCGCGCGGATGCCAGGCTGACCCGGGTCAGCCCCTGCCACTGCGCCTGCGAGGTACGGGGGATGGGGTGCCCGGCTGCCGCCCACGCCGCGGAGGTGAGTCCCGAGCAGTCGTACGACGAGGGGCCCACCGCGCCCCACACGTACGGCTTACCGATCTGGGCCATGGCGAAGCCGACGGCCTTCCCGGCCGCGCCGCTCACCTTGGTCCCGTTGCCCGAGCCACCTCCGCCGCCCGAACCGGAACCGGGCCACTTGGACTTGGACTCCTCCGCCCGCTGCTTCTCCAACTGGGCCAGCTTGCGGGTGTCCTTCTCCTCCAGGCCCGACTCGATCCGCTCGGCCTCGGTGATCTTCTTCTCGATCTCCTTCTTCGCCCCGGCCTTGTCCTCGCGGGTGCGCGTCAGCTCCCGCAACTCCTTCGCGGCTGCCTCGGTCCGCCCGTCGAGCTCCGCGCGGGCCGACTTCTGGGTCTCGGTGGCGTTGGTGATGCCCAGCATGGCCTGGCGGGTCTGGGCGGCCTCGTTCAGCGCCTGGTCGGGATGGTCACCGAGCAGCAACTGGATGCCTGTGGAGGCGAGATAGCCCCCGCGGTACTGCGTCCGGGCCGCCGCACCCACGAGGTCGCGCAGGTCGTTCACCCGGCCCTCGGCGCGGGCGAGTTCCGTCTGCAACGACGCCAGCCGCTTCGTCTGCCTGGTCGCCTTCACGTTGGCGGCGTCGTACGCCTCGGTGGCCACTTCCGCCTGGCGGTAGAGGCCGTCCAGTTCGGTACGGATTCGCTCGATCGATGAGTCGTTGCCTGGCCCGGGGTCGTTCGGAGCCGCGTAACTCGGCCCGGGTATCAGGGCGATCGCGCAGACAAGGGCTGCCACGGTGGCCCGGCCTCGCAGCCGTCCGCCGGTCGACACATTCATCGGTGCCACTTTCAGAGGTCACGTGCGGGAGCTCGGACGGACGACCTGCCCTCGCAGCCGCCACCACCAGGCATACGGAGATCTATCTTCAACGTATGAACACACTACCCTCACCCGAACAGCCGATCCCAGCGTCCCCGCGTGTGTCTACGTCCCCGTAAGCAACTCGCCATCTCCCGTATTAATTCCTGACGGAGCCTCGCCAACAGCCATCCCCTCCCGCCCGCGCGATCACGGATGCTTCTCCGACAGACTTCGCCGGGCGGAACACCCATCGGGACTGCCCAATTCACGCCAGGCAGCGACGAGACAGGCGCGGGCTTCCATACCGCATCGCGATCACTGCCGTACGCATTCCGGTTTCGCGGCAACTCGGCGCCTGGATCCTGGACCGTCTGCCGGACCAGCAGCAACCGTCGAGCCCCGCAGCGGAACCCAGAATGCCGCCGCGGGGCTCCCGCGTATCACGGCAACCGCCCCGCCCGGTTCAGCTCAGCGACCCGGGCCCGCAGCACCTCACCCGGCAGCGCCGGATCAATCGCGTCCGGCGGACAGCCCCACTCGCGACCCCCGCCCGGCGGCCGCAGTTGTACGTTGCCGCCCTCCCGCGCCATGACCTGCCCGACCCGACCGCTGCGGGAGTCGATGACGTACTCGGCCGCCCCGCTCATGACCGCGCCTTCTGGAGTACGGCGGCCAGCCGCAGCGCCGTGTCCAGATTGCACCGGCCGAGATCCACCAGCGCGATCGCTCCTCGGTGCAGAACTCCGCTTCGCCCGCGAGAAGGCGGGCCTCAGCCAGGAGGAGCTGGACGCCCCGCTCTTCGTCAGCGGCTCGTTCATCGGCCAACTGAAGGCCGGCACCCGGCGAGTGGACACGCGGCGCTCAACGGGTCCCTGAGGCTGATGTCCTTCGAGAACGCACCCCCGCTGGCCTACTTCGAAGGCCCGGGGGCAGGCCAGTTGCTCGATGACCCGGCAACCGTCGCCCGACACGCACTGACCTACGATCTCGTGGCGGCCAGCGCATTGTCACCACAAGAATCCCTGGCCCTGATCGAATCAGTGGCGCAGGATTACGAGCATGACGAGGACCGTTGATTGCGACCTGTCCACAGCCACCTGGCAGAAGTCCAGTTATAGCGACGGCAGCGGCGGCGACTGCCTAGAAGTAGCCCACGACTTACCCGGCGCAGCCACTTGGCGTAAGTCCACCCATAGCGGCGGAGACGGCGGCAACTGCCTCGAAGTAGCCGACCATTTCCCCGGCATCGTCCCCGTCCGCGACTCCAAGAACCCCGGCGGCCCGGCACTCGTGTTCCGGGCCTCCGCCTGGGCCGCGTTCGTAACGAACCTCACGAACCCCTGATCCCACTGTCCCCCGGAGGAAACGTCATGGCAGCCGAACCGTTCGCGGTGGGCATCAGCGTGCGCGGGTACGAGACCGACTCGCAGGGCCACCTCAACCAGAGCGTCTACCTCCAGTACGCCGAGCACGCCCGGTGGTCGCTGCTCCGACACGGTGGCATTCAGCAGAGCGACCTGCTCGACAAGGGCGTCGGGCCCGTGACGCTGGAGACCACCATCCGCTACCGGCGTGAACTCCGCGCGGGCGACGACGTGGAGGTGACCTGTGCCTTCGTGTTCGGCGAGGGGAAGACGTTCCGGATCGAGCAGGTCATCCAGAAGGCGGACGGAACCGTGGCGGCCGAAGTGACCGCCACGTCCGGGCTGATGGACCTGACCGCGCGCAAGCTCGTGGAGAACCCACGCGAGTACTTCCTGTCCCTCGCCACCGCCCCCGCCGCCTTCGGCCTATGACCCGCCGAGGCGGCCGTCCTCGTAGAAGTAGCGGCCGGGCTCCCCATGAATGCCAGGCGGCGGAGTACGTGGGCCTGGTCGGCCTCGACGACGCCGTTCGGCGCACGCCCCGGACTGCGGGCCCGACGACCTTCCGATACGCAAGAACGGCCGGGAGGGAGCCGTTACTGCTCAGCGATGCCCTCGAAGGCGACAACGCGGTCAATGGTGGCCCGGACCAGATACTCCCCGGGCACCGAGTTGCGCTCGCCGTACGCATGGGCCAGTTCGTCGCCCATGTAGCGGGCGCCGATCCGGGTCGCCCAGGCCCGCAGGCCGGGATCGTCCTGGGCGAGGCGGGCGGTGCACTCCAGCATCACGTATCCGTAGGGCGGGACCTGATCGTCCACACACAGCGCGAAGTGCGGGTCGCGCAGCAGGGCCTTGGCCTTGACCGAGGCGTGCCAGGTGGTGAACACGATGTCCGGGCGGCTCCCGGCGCCGCTGTCGTCCAGCAGGAACCACACCGGGGTGACATGCGCCCGGCCGTTCTTGCGCTGGGTCGCCAGCTTCGCGGTGCGCGTGCCCGACAGGACGAACGCCTCCCACTGGCCGTCTGGCATGGGCTTCATAGGGTGCGGTCTCCTTGCGAAGAGGTAAGAACGGAACAGGCCGGCGGGAAGCGTACTCCCGTCGGCCTGACCGAATCAGCTACCGGATCAGCTACCGAAATCAGCTACCGGACCACCTGCCGGATCAGCTGCTGAGCGGGAAGAAGTCGATCAGCATCATGTCGCGTACGCCGGTGGTGGCACCTGCGGCGGGTGTCACCGCGGAGACGCCGTGGAAGACCCGGCGGTCGTCGATGACGATGGACTCGAAGGGCTCCAGCAGCAGCGTGTTGAAGACCGGCACCCGCTCGCGGTCGTACAGCTGCGATTCACCGCCGGTGACATCAAGACGGTTGATGAGGATCTGGGCGACATAGTGGTGCCCGTCCTCGTGGATGCCCTCGGGGGCGGGCGGCCACGCCTCGTCGCGGCGGGCGGTGATACGTATCTGGTGGACGCCGATGCCGGCGGTCGCCGGGTCGAACGGTCCGGGCAGCACCTCCAGGAAGGCGGAGACCAGCGACTGGAGGACCGGTGAGGCGGCGATGTCGGCGCGCATCGGCTCGAAGTGCCGCTGCACACCGCCGAACAGGGCGTTCACCTCGGCTGACTGCTCGAAAGCGGTGACGGCGGCGGGCACGATCCGGTCACCGTCGAGCCGGAACTGGCTGTAGCGCCGTCGGCGGAAGGTCGCACCGCCCTCCAGATAGGCGTCGACCGGCATATCCTCCCAGGACGCGGTGAACTCCTTCACCTGCCAGGCCGCGTGCGCGCTCAGCGCGCGCGTCAGGAGTTCCGGCGAAGAGTGACGGAACGGTGTGGTCGTGGTGGTTGCGGGCATGGAACTCTCTCCTCTTCGATACTGACGTACGTACGGGTGCGGGACAGAGGGAACTCAGGCGTGCGCTGCTGCGCTCTGCAACCGCCGCGTGCCGTCGGGCTCCTGGGGCCCGGATGCCGGCACGGCGGAGACCCGGAACGCCGCCGCGGTGGCGATCAGCGTCTGCTCCACCTCCCGGCTGGACGTGCCGCGGAAGCGGAACCGGCCGCCGACGTGCTCGTAGTACGCGTCCGCGAGCGGCAGGATGTCGCCGACCCGCAGCAGGGCCTCGGCATAAGGGCCAGGCGTTCGGTCGGTCATCGAGGTGACCTCGGTGATGCGGCAGGGCCGCTCCTCCGGGGCCGGGATCAGCAGATAGCCGCCGACCTCGCCGCCCTCGCGCAGCGGCCCGTCCGGCACCGCCCGCCCCAGCTGGAGCTGGAACGCGGCGTCCATCAGGTCGTAGCCGTGGATCTCGCGCCAGACGAAGGGGATCTCCGCCCCGCCGACCCGGGCGCCGACTTCGAGGAAGCTGCACCGGGGCGGGCCGTCCGACGATTCGACGAACACTTCGAGATGGAAGACCAGCGGCTCGTCCGAGAGCGCCCGCAGATACTCCGCGGCGCTCTGCCCGATGGCCCGGTTGATCTCCTCGTCGTCCTCCTCCACCGACCCCAGGAAGTCACCGGTCCTGAAGCCCAGGCAGGTGTTGACATAGCGGGAGGCCCGCCAGTGCTGGATATCGCTGCCGGTGAAGACACCGTCGACGTGGTAGATCTGCCCGGAGTTGAAGCCCTGCACCATCATCGGTGTGTCGGTCAGCCGCACGGCCGGCACGTCATCGGGGCCGTCCAGCCGCACGACGCCCTCGCTCGAACTGCCCATCACCGGCTTGACGATGACCGGCCAGCCCTGGGTGCGGCCGAACTCCAGGACGACCGAACCGTCGACGGCCAGGGCGAACTCCGGCAGCTCAAGACCGGCGGCCGCGACGGCGGACGCCATCAGGTACTTGTCCCGGAAGTGCGCCAGCTGCTTGACCCGCTGGCCGGGGACGTCCCACTCCTCGCGCAGCTGCGCCGCGATCAGGAGATCGTCCTCCTTGAGCGCCACGATCCGGTCGGGCCTGCCGTGACGCACGGCGAGCACCCGCAGGGCGGCGCGCACCTCCTCCAGGTCGTCCGTCGCGGTGACGACGGTGACGTCGCCCGCAGCCGCGGGCACGGAGGGCCGGCCCACCTCGGTGGTGATGTAGGAGACCTGGTGGGTCTCGTGGTCCAGATAGTCGGCGTAGCGGGCGTAGCTCTCCCGCCAGCGGTTGATGACGACGATGTGCGGACGCGGGGCACTGGTTCCGTTCATGGGGTCACGCCTTCTGCTCGGAGAGCTCGTACATTCCGTCGCCGTCGAGGTAGTGGAGGGTGTTGGTGTCCCTGCGTACGACTTCCTCCGCCTCGTGGAACAGCCGCACGAAGCCCACGTACGTGCTGTCGTTGGTGGTGGGCACGACCTGTCCGCCCACCGGCACGAACTGGGACAGGTCGTGGAAACTCTCCAGCTCCTGCACGGCCTTGAGGTGCCGCAGCGAGCGCAGGGTGCCGGAGGTGCCGGAGACCAGCCCGACCGAGGAGAAGTACCGGTCGATGTGGTACTCGTCGTCGCACCGCTCGTGGAAGCGCTCGGGCCGTACGTACGCCTCGGCGGTCCAGTCGAACGGTGACTCGCCCGTGGCGACCTGGACGTAGTGCGGGAGATCGCCGCCGCAGATCCGGGCGCCCATCTCGATGAGGACCGGTCCGGTGGCGGTCATCTTGATCTCGATGTGGGACGGGCCGTGCCGCACCCCGAGCGCGTCCAGTACCTCGAAGGCGTACGCGACGAGCTGGTCCTGGACCTCGCCCCGGCGGGGCAGCAGGAAGACCGAGTTGCTGATGTCGTGGACGCCGTTCACGGAGATCCGGGTGGTGCCCATGACATCGGTGACATGGTGGCGGCCGTCCCGGCTGACGGTGTTGACCATGTACTCCCCGCCGAAGAGGTGTTCCTGCGCCACCACCCCTTCGTTGCGCTCGGAGAACAGGTTCTCCGAGCCGACCAGCTCGCGGAACGCGGCCACGCTCTCCTCGGGCGTCGCACAGAACCTGACACCGTCGTTGCCCGCGCTCTTGAGCGGCTTGATCACCGCACGGGTGCCCAGTTCCTCGTGCCAGCGGCGGAGTTCGTCCTCACTGCGGGCCAGGAGCTGACGGGCGCCGCGCACTCCGGCGGCCTTGACCGTCTCGATCATCGTGAACTTGTCCCGGCGGGCGGCGCTCAGGGCGGTCCCGTTGCTGGGCAGGCCCATCGCCTCACTCAGCCGGTCGGCGAACTCGACGCCGAACTCACTGCCCGAGAAGACGGCCACGGGCTCGTAGACACCGGCCGCGCGCACCGTTTCGGCAAGGTCTCCGGTGTGGATGATGTTGTCCGCGTAGAGCGTCAGGTCGAGCGAGCCCGCGAAGGCCTCCGGGACCTGAGGGGTGCTCTGGACCCGTACACACTCGTACCCCGCCTTGCTGAACTCCGGGGGGAAGAACCGAGCGGGTGCGAAGGCGTCGACGATGACGACGTAACCCTTGGTGTTCACAAGTCTCTCCAACAGCTTGTCTACGGAACGCCGGACAGATGCAGGTAGGCGGCGTGTCGAGCGGGTCTGTCATGCAGCCGTGTCGGCAAGGGCGGGGGCGACCTCGCCGTCCCGTACGGCGCTCCTGGCCAGGTAGGTGCTGCGGGCCAGGCCGAGCAGGGCGAGCCCGGCGCTCGCAAGGCCGATGACGGTGAAGGCCCAGACGGGGCTCCGGGCGTCCAGGACCGCACCGGACAGCGGGGCGCCGACGCTGTTGCCCAGCGTCATCGCGGCGCTGTAGACGCCCATCACGAGCCCCCGGGCGCCGGCCGGGGCAAGTGCGCTGGCAGCTGCGCCCGTTGACGCGAACGAGGGTGAGCACAGGCCGGCGGGCAGCACCATGGCGAGGCAGAGCAGCCGCCAGTCACTCGTGGCGAACCCACCGATGAGCGTGGTGAGCCCCACCAGTGCAGCCAGGCCGGCCGCCGGAAGCGGCGGCTTCTTCAGCATGCCGAACGTGAGTGCTCCGAGCAGCGAGCAGAAGCCGCAGACGGTCAGGACAAGACCGGACCAGGCGACCTGCCCCGACTCACGCAACCCGCCCACGATCGCGGTCTCGTAGCCCGATGTGGCCAGTGTGGTGGCCGTGGTCGCGGCGAGCACGGGGATCAGCCCGCCCTTGAGCCAGTCGCGCACCGGAACCTTCGGCGGCTTGCCGTCCGCCGTCTTCGTCGCGTCGCGCACCTGGGGGTTGAGCAGCCACAGGCCCACTCCCGCGATGGCGACGACCAGACCGAGGCCCCGCATCGAGACATTGCTGGAGATGGACGTCGCGATGGTCACGCCCAGGGCCGGGCCCACCATGTAGGAGATGTTGGACGTCATGGCGTCCAGGGCGAAGGCGGTGTGCCTGAGCTCCTCCGGAACCGCGACGGCGAGCCTGAGGCGCACGATCGAGAAGCCCGGGAGATTCAGCAGTCCGGACACCACCGCACCGGCCATGAGCAGGCCGTACGGCATGCTCGGCCCGAGGCCCCAGAAGAGCAGCTGCCCCACCAGGCACACAGCGAGTACCGGTCGTGCGCCGTACCTGTCCATCATCCGGCCCTGGATCGGGCCGCCGACCGCTACGCCCACGGTCCACACCGCGATCACCAGTCCCGCGGCGCCGAATCCGCGGTGCAGTCCGAAGACGACAGCCAGGTTCATGACCACGGGGATCGCCACGACAGCGATCTTCGAGAAGAACCCCAGCAGCATGAGCAGGGCGATCCCCGGCTGGGCGAGAACCTGCCGATAGGTTCCGGTACGCATGTCAGGTGTCCAATTCCGTCGTATGGGCTTCCGCGGCACCGACCGCCACCGCGATCTGCTCCAGGAAGGAGCGCTCAGTGAACCGGTGCCGCTGCCAGAGCGATTCGAGCCTGGCGGGCAGTGCCGCCCGAGCGTCGAGCTCGCAGGTGATGATCATGTTGGGGTGCTCGACGCCGTCGATCGTGAGCGTCTGGGTCCTGACGACATCGAGTTCGCGCCGGGCGTCCTCGACGAACTGCGGGCTCAGTTCACGTACCGGAAACTGAAGAGCCACCCGCTTGAGATCCCGGCCGTGGTCCGTACCAATAGGCCAGGTACCGTCCAAAATGGACACGAGGCAGTCGTAGGTGTTGAAATCCGTGGCCGCTATGCAGGGGGTAGTCGTTCCGGTTACCCGCGGATTGATTTCGAGGATCCGGTACACGCCGTCCTCGTAAATCATGTCGAGTCCGACAGCACCCTGGAGATTGAGGACCCGGCCGAGCCGCTGCAGCTTGACGGCGATGGGGGCGAAGGCCCGGTCGGCGGCTTCGCGGGGCGCCACCGAGCGCAGGCGGCCGAAATTGAATACAGGACCTTCTTCGGCCGGGCCCTGCCACACTACGGGGTGGACCACGTACTCCCCGTATGCGCCGACTACTTCAACGGAACAGATCTCACCGGAGACACAGCGCTCCAGGATGAAGTTTCCGTCGTGAGGCTCCGCCAGGTGGCGTTCGAGCGCCGCCTCGTCGGGGATGACCACCATGCCGGCGCCCATGCAGTCCCAGAGCGGCTTGCTCAGCACGGGAAAGCCCATGTCGGAGACCTGCAGGAGGATCGAGTCGACGTAAGCCGGGATCAGCAGCCCGCGGCCGGCCAGGACGTCGCTGTCGACGAGCACACCGGGCGGGGTGTCAAAACCCTGCTCGATGAGCATGCGTTTGGTCTCCCATTTGTTCGCCGTCAGCCCCGTGGCGAACACACTGTGCATGACCATCGGAATTCCGAGAGGTTCGAGCCTGCGCTTCACCACCGCGTCGCGCAGGGCGTTCTCGTCGGCTATGGAAAGCGAGATGACACCATCCGCCGACCAGTCGATGACCTTTTTGGCGAGATCGTCGGCCGATATATCGACCGGCACCTTCTCGGAGGTTCCCGGGAATTCATCCGGTCCGCACTCGCCGTCGGTGTAGAAGAGCCTGGCCTCGATGCCGTCCCGCTCGAACCTCTCCGACAGGTTCTGCAGAAAAGGCTTTGTCTGCTGGATTTCGATAGAACGCAAGAATGCGATTCGACGCATGCTGAGTCACCCTTCCGGGGAGCTTCGGCCGTGAACTCGGCCGTGCTGTGAGCGCGATATGAAGACCTTGACAGCCGCAACGACCGCCGTGGGGGGATACTCGGTGTCCTAAGCTGGCCAGACCGGAAGAGGTTCTCGACAAATGGGGCATTCAAGGATGCAATGGGGCGGCGAAATGTCCCTGCTTGAGAACAACTCACTGTCCGTCTACGAATGGGCCCTGCGGAATGGCACGCTCCGCGCCGGGAGCGCGGCTGCGGCCGATCTGGGCCTGACCCCGGAGGAGTTGGCGCAGGCGCGGGCCGACCTGCTGGACCTGGGGCTGCTCCTGCCGGCCGGTGACGGCACGGGGGAGATTCCGGCCGACCCGGCGATCGCCGAGATGATGGTCAGCGCCCCGCTAGAACAGGAGATAGAGCAGCGGCAGCAGGCCCTGATCCGCGTCCATGAGCAACTGCGCCCGCTGTCACCCCTCTTCGCGGAGCACACGCTCACGGGGCGGCAGGGCGAGGGGATACGTTCCTTCGACGAACCCGCGGCTGTACAGCGAGAGTTGTCGATGATGACCCGGCTGTGCAGCGAGGAGATGGTCTCCATCCAGCCAGGCGGTGGCCGGAATCCGGACACTCTGCGGGGCATCGTGCAGGAGAGCCTGTCGATGCTGGAACGCGGGGTGCGGCTGCGCACCCTCTACCAGCACACGGCCCGGGCGAGCCTCACGACCAGGGCCTATGTACGGGAGGTGTCGGCGGCGGGGGCCCAGATACGCACCACGGCCGAGGTGTTCGACCGGATGATCATTTTCGACCGCGAAACAGCCTTCGTACCGCAGCCGCGTACCGACGGCCGGCCGCATGGCGCTTCGCTGGTCACCGACCCGACCGTCGTGGGCTTCCTGTTCCGGATGTTCGAGAGCATCTGGGAATCGGGCCAGCCCTTTGAAACACAGCAGGCGGAGTACCAGCAGACCGCCGAGCAGCTGCGGATATCGATCCTCCGGCTGATGGCGGCGGGCCTCAAGGACGAGGTCATCGCGAAGCGCCTGGGCATGGCGACGCGTACGTGTCGGAGGTATGTCAAGGATATTACGGATGAACTGGGAGCGGCGAGCCGATTCCAAGCGGGCTATATGGTTTGGAAATTGGGGCTTCCGCTGGAGCCGGAACGCGGAGAGTGACCGTCAGGAGGGTCCGTTGAGGGCCGCGCCCGGTCATCCGGCAATGCGTCGGCCTGCCGGGCGAACCACCACTTCTGCACCGGACGATCGGCTAGACTCCACTCGTTTCAGTGGACGACGTCCCTATAAATGGAGTTGGCTATGTGCGCAGCAAAGCCAGTGGCACTCGTTCCCAGTGCGAAAGCCCGCACGGCGTATGTCGAACTCCTCCGCGGCGAGACCCGCGCACAGTCGCAGCAGGAACGTTCCCCCGCACTGGGCGGGAACCACTCCCCCGACCGCGAGACCATCCAGGAGCTGATCCGGATGGGGATGGTGAGCGAGGACGCCTCGTCGCCCGCTCAGGTGTCCCCGGTGGACCCCGGCATCGTTGAGGCGCGGCTCGGCAGCCTGCTGCGTTCGTCGGCACTGACCATGCTGGAAGAGGCGCGCTCCCTGACGGACCTGCTCCGTCCACTGATCGGCGAGGCACGCAGCGCGTCGGCGCACGGCGGGGAGCCCATCGTCCGGATCGAGGGCAAGGCGGCGATCAGCGCCATCGTCGGCGAGACCGTGCAGCAGGCCGCCAAGGAGCTGCTGACGGCGCAGCCCGGGGGCGGCAGACCCCGGGCCACGCTCGCCACGATCCGCGAGCAGACCGGCGCACTGCTCGACCGCGGTGTCGAGATACGGACGCTGTACCAGCACACCGCCTGGCACGACGGCCCCACCCGGGAGTACGTCTCCGAGGTGACAGCGCTCGGGGCGCAGGTACGCACGCTGGACGAGTTCTTCGACCGGCTCATCATCGTGGACCGGAAGCTGGCGTTCATCCCGGCGGACACCGAACGTGAACGGGCTGTCATCATCCGCGAGGCAGCCGTCGTCCGCTTCCTCGTCGAAGTCTTCGAGCGCAACTGGCAGCGCGCCAAGACGTTCCAGGGCTCCCGCACCCCGAACGAGTCGGTCGACATCAGCGCCGGGTTGCGGGAGACGATCATCCGCTGCCTGATCCACGGGGACAGCGACAGCAAGATCGCGAAGCGGATCGGGCTCAGCACCCGCGCCTACTCCTCCCATCTGGCCAAACTCAAGGCCGAGTTCAAGGCAGAGAGCAGATTCCAGCTCGGCTATCTGCTGGGCCAGCTCGCGGCGGAGGAAGCGGCCTCCGGAGCGAACGAGGCGGTCCCCGGCGCCGGGGGGTTCTGACCCCCCGGCACCGAGGCGCTCCGGCCGGTCTCAGGCCCCGGCCCCGGCCGTGACAGGACGGCCTTCGGACGAGACGTCGACAGGGACATCGGCAGCGGCATCGGCACGGGCACCGGGCTGCTGAACGGCTGTACGCGCGGGCTCTGTCCGGGCCGGAGCTTCCGCCGGTCGCCGCCGGCCGACGAAGGCCAGACCGTGGTACCCCACCAGCGTCACGAGCGTGCCCAGTGCTATCCCGCTGATGGAGAAGGTGTCCGTCAGCGTGACCGAGACCCCGCCGATCCCCAGCACCGTGCCGGCCGCGATCGGGACGAGGTTCTGCGGGTTGCCGAAGTCCACGCCCGCCTTGATCCAGATCTTCACGCCCAGCAGCCCGATCATCCCGTACAGCACGACGGTGATGCCGCCGAGTACGCCGCCGGGGGTAGCCGCCACGAGCGCACCGAACTTGGGGCACAGGCCGAAGACCACCGCGGCTCCGGCCGCCGCCCAGTACGCGGCCGTCGAGTAGACCCTGGTCGCGGCCATGACCCCGATGTTCTCGGCGAACGTGGTCGTCGGCGCACCGCCGACCGACGAGGACATCGCGGTGGCGAGACCGTCACCCAGAATCGCCCGGCCGAGCGTCGGATCGAGGTCCTTCCCCGTCATCTCGGCGACCGCCTTGATGTGCCCGGTGTTCTCGGCGAGCAGTGCGATCACCCCCGGGAGTACGAGCAGGATCGCCGACCCGGAGAACGTCGGCGCCTGGAAGTGCGGCAGCCCGACCCACGGCGCCGAAGCGACCCCGGACAGCTGCACCCGCAGATGTCGGCCCACCCCCCCGCTCGGGCCCGGCGAGGTGATCGGGCCGGCGAGCCGGTCCAGCAGCCAGGACAGCAGGAAGCCGGAGACCAGCCCGACGAACACCGCGAGCCGTCCCCAGAAACCGCGCAGCAGCACACCGGCGCCGACGACGACACACATCGTCACGAACGCCACCCACTGGTCCTGCGGCCAGTAGATCTTCGCGACCACCGGCGCCAGATTGAGCCCGATGAGCAGCACGACGGCTCCCGAAACCACCGGTGGGAACGCCCTGTTGATCAGACCGGGGCCCGCGTAATGGACCACGAGACCGACCAGGGCGAGCACCAGGCCAGCGACGAGGATCGCGCCGGTGACGGTGCCCGTGCTGCCGCCGGCGGCCCTGATGGCCGCGACCGCGCCCACGAAGGACGCGCTGGTCCCCAGATAGCTGGGAATCCGCCCCTGCACGACGAGCAGGAACAGGACGGTCGAGAGCCCCGACATCATGATCGCCAGGTTCGGGTCGAGGCCCATGACGACGGGGAACACAAAGGTCGCGCCGAACATCGCCACGACGTGCTGTGCCCCGAGCCCTACCGTACGGGGCCAGGAGAGCCGTTCGTCCGGCATCACCACGGCTCCCGGCAGCGGACGGCTGCCGTCGCCGTGCAGGCTCCAGCCGATGCCGAGCAGTCGGCGCGGCGAGCGGTACGTGCCTTTCATCTTTCCCTCCGGTCCATGGCGGGGCCGCCGCGCACCATGCCCGGCGGCCCCCACAGCGTTCGACGGTCGATGGACGGTGCCCGATGGATGACGGCAGGCGGACGGTGATCGACGGGCACCGGCTCCGGTCAGGGCTCCACCCGGCTGGAGATGCCCGCGATCGCCGCGTCGGCGCGCTGGTCCGCCAGGTCGGCACTGGGCGCCTGGACGATCACATGGCCGAGCCGGGTGTACTTCCGGTGGGCGCTGCCGATGAGGTCTCCCGGCTGCACATAGGAGCGCACGAGTGCGACGTGCGGGCTCTGCGCCAGCCCCTCCAGGCCGCGGAAGACACCGTGGCGCACCGTGCTGATGAACCTGATCGCGGCGGCGTCGGTGCGCCGCGGCCGGGTGCCCGGTCGCTCGCCCAGGACGGTCTGGAGGTACACCGCTGCCGTGTTGACCCCGGTCGCGAGCTCGATCGCCTGCATGGTGGGTACGTCGGGCGGCCCGACGTCCACCGCGATCACCGTTGGCCCGGCCTCCGTCACCCTGAGATCGCTGTGGGCGACTCCGTCGCGCAGGCCGAGCGCGGCCAGCCCGCTCTCCACCGTCGAGAGGATCAGGGCTTCGGCCGGCAGCCCGAAGCCGGCCGGCATCGTACGGCCGGTGTCCTCGCGGAAACGGCCGGTGGTGGTGTAGTTCCGCATGATCGCCAGGTGGGTGAACTCCCCCTGGTGCACGGCCGTCACCACACCGCACGACGCACCCTCCACATGCTGCTGGATGAGGACGGTCGTATCGACGGGCGCACCGTACGGCAGGCT
This sequence comes from Streptomyces sp. NBC_01197, assembly GCF_036010505.1. NCBI lineage: Bacteria > Bacillati > Actinomycetota > Actinomycetes > Kitasatosporales > Streptomycetaceae > Streptomyces > Streptomyces sp. NBC_01197. Next base: position 4,227,460 of record NZ_CP108569.1, on the reverse strand, counting down.
CTTCCGGCGCCGCTGCGCCACCCGCACCATCCCCGCCAGGTCGTCGGGGGAGTCCACCGGAATCACCCCCACCGAACCGGCGCTCTCGGCCGGCTTCACCACCAGGGGGTAACCGAGCCCTGCCGCGCTCCCGGCCGGAATCCCGCCGTCGGGCGCCGGTACGGCCAGGGTGCGCGGGTGCGGGACTCCCCGTTCGCGGAACGCCTCCGCCATCAGCCACTTGTTACGGGTCGCGGGCGCGGCGGCGGGATCGTGCCCCGGCAGTCCGAGCCGGGCGGCCAGCAGGGCGCCCAGCGGGGAGAGGAACTTCCAGCTGACCCCCACGCCCCCGACCCCGCCCTGGACGCAGTGCTCGGTGAGCTGGTCCAGGGCGTGCAACGGGATACGGAAGTCGGTGAACACGACGCCTGCCAGCCGGTTGCGCAGCGCGTCCCCGTAGTTCCGGTAGAGCGTCCGGTGGGTCGCCACATGGAGCCGGATGTCGAGCTCGTCGGCGGCCTGCGCGAGGCGTTCGGCGACTTCGCTCTCCGCTCCGAGGAGCAGCACTGTTCTGACCACGGTTGGTCAACTCGCCTTCCGCGGAGTGCCCCAGGGCAGCCCGGCGTGCTTCCGGGCCGTCACGTGCCGTAGGCCCTGCTGAACTTCCCGATGATGTAGTCGCCCGAGCGCACCGGCTGGTGCCTGGGCGGGTTGTCCGGCCCGGTACAGGTCGGAATGCACTCGATGAGCGCGTCGTAGGAGGGCTGGTGGAAGAAGGGCACCGAGTACCGCTCCCGGCCGGCCAGCTCCCGCGGCGGGTTGACGACCCGGTGCACGGTGCTCACCCAGCGGTTGTTGGTCCAGATGGCCATCAGATCGCCGATGTTGACCACGAACGAGCCCTCGATCACCGGGACATCGAGCCATCGGCCCTCCTTGTCGAGGACCTGCAGCCCGCCGGGGCCGTCGTCCTGGTAGAGGATGGTGAGGCTGCCCCAGTCGCTGTGCATGCCCTTGCGCAACTGCCCCGGCGCCGGCGGAACGGGCTGCTTGGGGTAGAAGTTCGCGGTCAGATTCGTCATGTGGTGCCGGATCTTCTCCTCGAACCAGTCCTCCGGGAGGTCAAGGGCGAGGGCGAAGAGCCGCATGATGTCCGCTGCCAGTGTCTCCATGGCCGCGTAGTAACTCCGGTACGCCTCCGCGAAGCCGGGCAGCTCGGGCCACCGGTTGGGCGTGCGCAGCGCGGGGTCGGCATCCGGCGGAAGAGCCGATTCGCCAGGCTCGCCCAGGCGGTTGACGGTGTACGTCTCCGACACATCCGGCAGGGCCCGCTCCTGCTCGACCAGGGCTTCCTCGTTGGACGCGGCGAGGCTGCCCTCGCGGCCGAAGCCGCGCATCAGCGGGTCGGACGCATCCGCCCGCAGCGCCACCTTCCGCGCGGCGGGCAGCGCGAAGAACTCCCGGGTGGCCCGGTACATCTCGGAGATCGTGTGCTCCTGGACGCCGTGCCCGACGACGACGAGGAAGCCGCTGGTCCGGCAGACTTCGTCGATCACCGCGGCAAGTCTCCGGTCCGCGCTCTCCCCCGTACGGGCGGAGCTGAGGTCGATCACCGGGACATAGCCGTCCACCACCGTGACCGGGTCGGCCTCCCGCGGCTTGCTCTCCAACTTCACTACCGACATCATTCCCACTTCCGACTTCCGATTTCAGCCCCAGCGCGGAGGCGGAGGCTCCCACGATCCGATCAACTCGATGAACTCGTCGGCGTCCGCGACCGCCGGGAGCGTCCCGGCCTCGCCGGGACGGAGGAAACCACTGGCGGACATCCGGCAGTTCATCCGCAGCAGCCGGTCCCAGTACCCGTCGACATTCAGCAGGGCCATCGGCTTGTGATGGCTGCCGAGGATCAGCCATGCCCACACTTCGAGGATCTCCTCGACCGTGCCGACACCGCCGGGAAGCGCCACGAAGGCGTCCGCCAGGTCGGCCATGAGCTGCTTGCGCTGGTGCATGGTGTCGACGACGTGCAGTTCGGTGAGGCCCGGATGGGCCACCTCGGCATCGACCAGATGGCGGGGAATGACTCCCGTGACCCGGCCGCCGGCGGCCAGGGCCGTGTCGGCGACGACGCCCATGAGGCCCGCCGCACCGCCGCCGTAGACAATCTCGTGTCCCGCCGCGACCATCTCCTTGGCGAAGACAGCCGCCTCGTCCCGGTAGGCCGCCCTGTTGCCCAGGGCCGATCCCGCGTAGACCGTGATACGCATGGCAGAGATCTCCGTCCGGTCAGGGGCTCACACGCCCGCACTTCTCGAAGGACGCGTGGGTCAGCGGCATCAGCCGCGCGAACTCGTTCTCCATCTGCTCTGCGACCAGCTCGATCTCACGCTGGGGATGCGACACATACGTGGCGTCCGAGCGGTTGGTGCGCAGGGCGAGGAAGTGCATCAGTGAGCGGGCGTTGCAGGTCGCGTAGACCGTCGAGTACGTGGCCACCGGGAGTACGATCCGGGCCAGTTCACGGGCGATCCCGGCATCGAGCAACCGCTGGTACTCGCGGAACGCCGCCCGGTACGCCTCACTGGTGGACGTGGACAGCAGCTCGTAATCCTGCTCGGTGCCCTCCACGTACTGGTAGTGCCCCGGCTTGCCCTCCTGGCGGAGCATGCGGTCACGGTCGGGGACGTAGAAGACGTTCTTGAGGTCCTTGTAGCGGGCGCTCTCCTCATTGAACGACCACATGCGGTGGCGCATCATGTGCCGGATCGTGAAGATCGGCGCGTGCACCAGGAAGGTCAGCGAATTGTGCTCGAAGGGGCTGCCGTGGCGGCTGCGCATCAGATAGTTGATGAGTCCCGCTATATACGCGTCGCCGCGTTCCTCGCGGTGTGCTTCCTCACCGGCGGTGGACACCCGGGCGGCGCGTACCACCGCGAGATCGGACGCGGTGTGGTCGACGAGTTCGGCGGTGATCGTGGAGCGGAGCTCGATCTCGGGACCGAAGACCGCGGATTCGGCAGTTCCGGTCCCGGATTCCAGGGCTGTGGTGATCGTCATTCGTTCTCTCCTCAGCTGAGGTGGCGTGATTGCGTCGGCCGGAAATACAACAGATCAGTCCCAGCCGTGGTCGCTTGCCGGGGACACGTCGGCCGCTACGCGGGTGGTGGCGGTGTGCGGACCGGCCGCGAACTGCGTGACCGCACCGGCTCCGACGACAGATGCGAACGTCGCGCCGGCCACGGCGGCCACCAGCGCCGCCTTGACTCCACGGCGAGCGGCGACGGTCTTGATCTGGTCGTTGTACTTCCGCATGGCTTCTTTTCCTTTTCGCTGAGTCTGCGAGTCTTCGAGTCCGCTTCTGCGTTCTCCGTGCGACCCCTTCGCACATTTCTATTCTTCGAGAAGGGGACGCCCGCTATAAGGTCAGACTTGTGCAGTGCGTAAGTAGGAACCATGGGACCGGGCGCTCGACCAGCAGAAACGGTGAGGCTCCGGTGCCGCAGCCGACCGATGAGTCGACTGCGGCAACGGAGCCTCACCGTCGCGATGGTGGTCTCTCCACGGGAACGGAAAACTGAGCCCGATCCCCTTCACGGCCCCCTCCGCCGGAATGCTTCCTACCGGAATATTCACTACCGGAATAACGGCTACCGGAATGCTGTAATTCCGGAATGCCGGCTACCGGATTCTTCGATGCCCGAATATGCCCAGGGGTAATGCGCCCTGCTAAGGGCTGTCCCGCAATTCCTGGTGGATCAGCGCGCGGCGTCAGATGCGGTGCATCGCAAGGCGGAGGGACGTCCGCATACTGGATGTATGTGGACGTTCCGACAACGCGGCGAGGTGCCGTAGCTGTCGTCGCGCGCCCGCCGGGAATTGCGGGACAGCCCTTAGGTCCTGGGCCTAACGGTCGAGGCCGCAGACGACCCTTCCCGGCCGCTGGACACTGCCGGACTCCTGCACCAGGCCCCTGCCGGACTCGTCGTGGATCTGCCGTACGGCGAACGTCGCCGTCACGACGGCGGCGCGGGCGTGCCCGAGCGCCTCCCGTGCGGAGTCCACGTCACGGTCGGCCCTGGGGAGCCGTTCGACCACGTCCGCCGCGCACTCGATGAGATGCAGCGCGGCACGCGCAAGACGGTCGTCACACGGAAAGCCCTGGGCCACCGCCTTGTGGGCCGTCTCCAGCATCGCTGTCGCGGTCAGCTGGGTGTCTGTTTCGGTCACGGCTGATGTCCCCTCGATAGGTCGGTCCACGTCGATAGGTCGGTCCGCGCCGGCGCCGGTCGAGCACGATTCTGTTGCCGCCCCCGGAATCCCGGAAGGGTCACATCCATGCAGGTGCAGAGAACTGCACGTCAACCAGGGCGAGTTCACGACCTGGCGAGCCGCACGGCAGCACGGCAGAGCCTTAGACTCAGCGGTCAGCCATCTTGACCGCAGGGGAGCATGCTGTGCGCAGTACCGCAGTGACAGGCAACGGTGACCGCATCAGGTGGGTCGAACTCCCGGGCGCCGAGCCCGCACGTATCTATCTGCACGGCCTCGGCGCGACCTCACCCGCCTACTTCGCCGAGGTCGCGGTCCATCCACTGCTGGCAGGCCGCAGGTCGCTCCTGATGGACATGCTCGGCCACGGCATCAGCGACCGCCCCACCGACTTCGGCTACACCCTGGAGGCGCATGCCGACGCCCTCGCGGCGGCCATCACCGCGGCGGGCGTCTCCGGCGCCGAGGTCGTCGCGCACAGCATGGGCGGCTCGGCGGCAATCGTTCTCGCCGCACGCCACCCGGAGCTGGTCTCCCGCCTCGTCCTGGTCGACGCCAACCTCGACCCCCTGGTGCCCACGCTGGGAACACTCGGCAGCAGCGGCATCGCCGCCTACTCCGAGGAGGAGTTCCTCGCGTACGGCTGGGCAGAGGTACGCGACCAGGCCGGGGCCCACTGGTGGTCCACCATGCGGCTGGCGGGCCGGGAGGCCCTGCACCGCAGCGCCACCCACCTGGCCCACGGCAGCACGCCGTCGATGCGCGAGCTGCTCCTCGGCCTGAAGATCCCGCGCGCTTTCCTGTACCCGGAGACCGACGGCTCGCTCCCCGGCGCCGACGGGCTCACCGCGGCCGGCGTATCAGTGGTCGCGATCCCGGACTGCGGGCACAACATCATGCTGGACAACCCGGCCGCGTTCGTCAGGGCCACGGCCAGGGCACTCGAAGCCGACACCGCTCACTGACCTCGCCCGGCCCCGGGGGCGCCCCGGGGCTCAAGTCCCGCGCCCCGAGCCCTCTTGACAGTGATGGGGTGGAGGGTCCGATACCCCACCCAACCACCCTCCCCGCGCGTGCTGTTGACTTCTCGTGACCGACTTGCCACGGGCAGTTGCCAGGCTCTAGCGTGCTCACAGAACGTGAACGGCCCCGGTCGGTGCGCCAACACCGGCTCCGGGGCCTGACCATCCAGATCGATATAGCTGCGAGGTTCGATCCATGGCTGACAGCCACCTTAATCCTGCCCCGAACCCGACACACGGGGCCCCTCACCCGATGGCCAATCCGGGCTACGGAAAGCGCTCCGCGCCAGGTCAACGCGCGTACAGCGCAGCAGATTTCGCGCTGCTGCCGCCCCGCGAAGCGGCCATCGCCGCGTACATCGACCGGCTGCCGGACGGGGCCGACATCTCGGTGAAGACGCTGGCCAAGGTCCTTCCGTACGGGCAGTGCGCCCTGCGCACCGCGCTCAACGCCCTTCAGCGCGCCGGGCATCTGCGCCGGGGCAGCGAGCACCTGATCGGGGCGGACAGCGCCCGCTGGGTGACCCGTACGTGGTTCTCCCGCACCGCCCGCGACGACGACTGGTGGGCCGCCTTCACCACCGGAGGCGTACCGGAGGACGCACTTCCACCCCAACGGCCCACCCGGTCACGGGCGTTCATCCTGCTGGCCGCCCTCGGCCGCACCGCGCCCTCGTTGAGCCTGTCGGCGGCGGACTGTGCCGCGCTGGAGCCCCTCGCCGCCACGTGGTTCGACCGTCGCGCCACCGAGCCGGAGATGCTGCACGCCCTGACCGCCGGGCTGCCCTCCCCCGTACACCGCGCGTCCTCACTCGTCCGCAGGCGGCTCACCGACAAGCTCCCGCCCGAGCGCCCGCCACTCCCGGCGCCACGCCTCCCGCGCCCGGCTCTGCGGATTCTGGAGTGCGGAAAGTGCGGGGTCCCCGGGCGCCCGGAAGCCCTGCCCGGCGGTGAGTGCGCGGAGTGCCGGGGCGGACCCGTACGCCGCCCCGCCCCGCTCACCCCGGCCCAGGTCCACACCCGGGCGGCACAGGCCCGTGCGGCAGCGACTCGACAACCCGAGAGGACCCGCACATGACCGTTCAGCTCACTCGGCCCCGGAACAGGGCACGATGGAAGGGAGGAGGCGACGCCATGACCCCCAGCACCGCTGACCACGCCCAGGACGCCCAGATGTCCGTCGAGGAGTTCGAGGAACTCGCCCGCCACGCGCCCGAGACGGTGTCATTGGAATTCATCAGTGGAAAGCTTGCGGTCAAGCACGTGCTGGACCAATTGCATGGCGCCATTGTCATGTGGCTGCTGAGGCAATGCATGCAGCATCGCCCTGAGCTGGCCCTGTATCCGGAGCAGGGACTCAAGGTGGACTCCTACCGCAGGGGCCGCGCCTGCGCGGACGGTGCCCTGGCCCCGCTCGACCACTACGTGGGCCAGAGCGGCGAGTGGGCGGACCCCGATGGCACGCTCATGGTTGTGGAAGTCACCTCGTACGACGCGGACACGGACCTCCGTGACCGCGTGGAGAAGCGCGACGGCTACGCGGCCGCAGGCATCCCCGTCTACCTTCTCGTCGACCGGGACGCGGAGAAGCTCGTCGTCTACAGCGAGCCGGACCGGGGCGAGTACCGGACCCGTACGTCCCACGCCTATGGCTCCACGGTCACTCTTCCCTCCCCGGTCTCGATCACCCTGGAGACCGGGAGGCTCAAGGACTACGCCGGCTGACGAAACCCTCAGGGAACGCCCGAGGGCGGTACCCCTCCGAGAAGGGGTACCGCCCTCGGTCCGTACGAACTGCTCGCCGTGCTACGGCTGGAACAGCCGATCCTCGCTCTCGCTGAGGATCAGAAGTCCATGTCACCGCCGGGCATACCGCCCGGGGCGCCGCCGGGAGCGGCCTTCTCCGGCTTGTCGGCGATGACGGCCTCGGTGGTGAGGAACAGCGCGGCGATCGACGCGGCGTTCTGCAGCGCGGAGCGCGTGACCTTCGCCGGGTCGATGATGCCCTCGGCGATCATGTCGACGTACTCGCCGGTCGCGGCGTTCAGGCCGTGGCCGACCGTCAGGTTGCGGACCTTCTCGACGACGACTCCGCCTTCGAGACCACCGTTGACGGCGATCTGCTTCAGCGGGGCCTCAAGCGCGAGCTTCACGGCGTTGGCACCGGTCGCCTCGTCGCCTTCGAGCTCAAGCTTCTCGAACACCGCGGAAGCCTGGAGCAGGGCCACGCCACCACCGGCGACGATGCCCTCCTCGACGGCCGCCTTCGCGTTGCGAACGGCGTCCTCGATGCGGTGCTTGCGCTCCTTGAGCTCGACCTCGGTCGCGGCACCGGCCTTGATGACGGCCACGCCGCCGGCCAGCTTCGCGAGGCGCTCCTGGAGCTTCTCGCGGTCGTAGTCCGAGTCGGAGTTCTCGATCTCGGCGCGGATCTGGTTGACGCGACCCTGGACCTGGTCGCTGTCACCGGCACCGTCGACGATCGTGGTCTCGTCCTTGGTGATGACGACCTTACGGGCGCGGCCGAGCAGGTCGAGACCGGCGCTCTCCAGCTTGAGGCCGACCTCCTCGGAGATGACCGTGCCACCGGTGAGGATGGCGATGTCACCGAGCATGGCCTTGCGGCGGTCGCCGAAGCCCGGGGCCTTGACGGCGACGGACTTGAAGGTGCCGCGGATCTTGTTGACGACCAGGGTCGACAGCGCCTCGCCCTCGACGTCCTCCGCGATGATCAGCAGCGCCTTGCCGGACTGCATGACCTTCTCGAGCAGCGGAAGGAGATCCTTCACGTTGCCGATCTTGGAGTTGACGATCAGGATGTACGGGTCGTCGAGCGACGCCTCCATACGCTCCATGTCGGTGGCGAAGTACGCCGAGATGTAGCCCTTGTCGAAGCGCATGCCCTCGGTGAGCTCAAGCTCAAGCCCGAAGGTCTGCGACTCCTCGACGGTGATGACGCCTTCCTTGCCGACCTTGTCCATCGCCTCGGCGATGAGCTCGCCGATCTGGGTGTCAGCGGCGGAGATGGAGGCGGTCGAAGCGATCTGCTCCTTGGTCTCCACGTCCTTGGCCTGCTCCAGCAGAGCGGCGGAGACGGCCTCGACGGCCTTCTCGATGCCACGCTTGAGGGCCATCGGGTTGGCACCGGCGGCGACGTTGCGGAGGCCCTCACGAACCAGCGCCTGCGCGAGGACGGTCGCGGTGGTCGTACCGTCACCGGCGACGTCGTCCGTCTTCTTGGCGACCTCCTTGACCAGCTCGGCGCCGATCTTCTCGTACGGGTCCTCGAGCTCGATCTCCTTGGCGATGGAAACACCATCGTTGGTGATCGTGGGGGCGCCCCACTTCTTCTCAAGGACGACGTTGCGGCCCTTGGGGCCGAGGGTGACCTTGACGGCGTCGGCGAGCTGGTTCATCCCGCGCTCGAGACCGCGCCGTGCCTCCTCGTCGAACGCGATGATCTTGGCCATGTGAAGTGGTCCTCCCGGACAGGGGGTGGAAAGCGTCAGACCTGGCGGTGCCCGCGACGGACGGCCTGCTTGCCCGGTGGTTCCTTGCCCCACCCGGCCCGCGGGCCTCACCAACCCGGTCCTTCTGTCACTCTCACTGGGAGAGTGCTAACGCCAATGATTAGCACTCGACCCCTGTGAGTGCAAGCGCCTTCGAAGAAGGCCCACGTGGGTGCGGTGCTGCCCCCGGACGCACGAGAGGCCCGCGCCCCTGTGTGGGGTGCGGGCCTCTCGGCGTGAGTGGGTCGGTGGCCGATCGCGCCGAGATCAGACGGCGAGTTTGACCATGTCCGCCTGCGGACCCTTCTGGCCCTGCGAGATCTCGAACTCAACTCGCTGACCTTCTTCAAGGGTGCGGTAGCCGTCCATCTGAATCGCGCTGTAGTGGACGAAAACATCCGCACCACCGTCGACCGCGATGAAGCCGTACCCCTTCTCCGCGTTGAACCACTTGACGGTGCCCTGAGCCATGCCTAACTCCCCTATTACTGGCCCTTGCACAGAGCCCGCACTTCGCGGGATCCGGGTCAGACCTTGCGCCGGAACGCGTCGACCGCGGCTGAATGTATCTGCCCAACTGCCCTCTGCAACAGGTCAATCGGACGAGAATTCTGAGCACGGCTGAACGCCCCATTGGGCGGATTTCCGGGTATCCCAGGGCAAGTCGGGCCGGGCAAAGGGCACTTACGACGCAAAGAGATCTACGCATTGCCCAGACATTGACGCGTGCTCATACGCGCTCGGCGCGGGCGATCAAGGGGGCTGCCCCAACTCTACCGTGTTCAATCATGCTGAATTGCCCCCTCCGCTTCGTACGCGGAGAGGGCAACGGGTCCAGCAGATGACACGACGGACGGCGGGGCGGACCCCCGGGCGGCGAGCACCGGGGGTCGCCGCGGCGCCGCAGGGGCTTGCTCAGCCGCCGGCGACGGCCGGGATGATGGAAACGCCCGCGCCGTCCGGCGTCGCCGTCTCCAGGCCCTGCTCGAAGCGCACGTCGTCGTCGTTCACGTACACGTTCACGAAGCGGCGCAGCTTGCCCTGGTCGTCCAGGACGCGGGCCGCGATGCCGGTGTGGTTCTTCTCCAGGTCGGCGATGACCTCGGAGAGGGTGCCGCCGTCGGCGGCGACCTCGGCCTGGCCGCCCGTGTAGGTGCGGAGGATGGTGGGGATGCGGACCTTGACGCTCATACGGGATTACCTTCCAGGAGTCCGGGGCGGGACGGAACGGGCGGGTACGGACAGGGCTGGGTACGGAGAGCCCGGGTCAGGCGCCCGTGGCCAGGCCGGCCTCGCGGAACGCGTCCAGGGTCGGACGGATCGTCGCGGTCGGGCCGGACGTCGGGGCGACCGCGTCCAGGGTCTTGAGGCCGTCACCCGTGTTCAGTACGACGGTGGTGAGCGACGGGTCGAGCAGACCGGCCTCGATGAGCTTCTTCGTCACGCCGACGGTCACGCCGCCCGCAGTCTCCGCGAAGATGCCCTCGGTACGGGCCAGCAGCTTGATCGCATCGACGATCTGCTCGTCGTTGACGTCCTCGACGGCGCCGCCGGTGCGGCGGGCGATGTCCAGGACGTACGGGCCGTCCGCCGGGTTGCCGATGGCCAGCGACTTGGCGATCGTGTCCGGCTTCTGCGGCCGTACGACGTCGTGACCGGCCTTGAACGCGGTGGAGACCGGTGAGCAGCCCTCGGCCTGCGCGCCGAAGATCTTGTACGGCTTGTCCTCGACCAGACCGAGCTTGATCAGCTCCTGGAGCCCCTTGTCGATCTTCGTGAGCTGGGAGCCCGACGCGATCGGGATGACGATCTGGTCGGGCAGCTGCCAGCCGAGCTGCTCGCAGATCTCGTACGCCAGGGTCTTGGAACCCTCGCCGTAGTACGGGCGGAGGTTGACGTTGACGAAGCCCCAGCCCTCACCGATCGGGTCGCCGATGAGCTCGGAGCAGAAGCGGTTGACGTCGTCGTAGTTGCCCTCGATGCCGACCAGTTCGCCGCCGTAGACGGCGGCCATCACGACCTTGCCCTGCTCCAGGTCGTGCGGGATGAACACGCAGGAGCGGAAGCCGGCGCGGGCGGCGGCGGCGCCGACGGCTCCGGCCAGGTTGCCCGTCGATGAGCAGGAGAGCGTGGTGAAGCCGAAGGCGCGGGCGGCCTCGACGGCGATGGCGACGACACGGTCCTTGAAGGAGTGCGTCGGGTTGCCGGAGTCGTCCTTGACGTGCAGAGCGCCGGTGACACCCAGCTCGCGGGCGAGGTTGTCGGCCTTGACCAGCTTGGTGAAGCCCGGGTTCAAGTTGGGCTGGTCGGCCACACCGGCGGGGACCGGCAGCAGCGGGGCGTAGCGCCAGATGTTGTTCGGGCCGGCCTCGATGCGCTTCTTCAGCTCGTCGGGGGAGCCGCTCGGGAGGTCGTACGCCACTTCGAGCGGCCCGAAACAGGAGGCGCAGGCGAAGAGGGGGCCGAGAGGGAAACGCTCTCCGCACTCGCGGCACGAGAGGGCGGCGGCGGGGCCGAGATCGACGGCCCCGGTGGAGTCACTGGTGCTGGTGACGGTCTGTACAGCCATGGTGGCGAGGTCCTCTCCTCATCTTCCTCGCGACGTACTTCGCCGCAAGACGGAATTGGCACCTTCCCCACCATGACCTCGCGGTCGGCAGGAGGGTTGCCGGGACTTCTACGGGCCGTTCCCTCAGTCCCTCTGGATGAGCGCTTATGACGCGAGCCTTGAGGCCCGGCGTGTTTGTCCGCATCTGCTGACCCCGGCATCCCGTGGCCATTTGCGTTGTTCAAGACTGTAACCGAAGGCAGTGACAGTTGAGATAGTCGTCCGAACCGCGAGATGGCTCACAGTCAAGGAGACGCGTCGTGCTGGAAGAGGTGGACCGCTGGCTGACCAGGCGTTCCTGGTCGGCGGCCGACCGTCCGCTGGACCGGCTGATCGCGGCCAAACGCGGCACGAGGGTAAGTGTCGTCCTGCCCGCGCTCAACGAGGAGGCGACGGTCGGGGCGATCGTCGCGACCATCCGGCGGGAGCTGATGGACGCCCTGCCGGTGCCGCTCGTGGACGAGCTGGTGGTCATCGACTCCGGCTCCACCGACCGTACGGCCGCTGCCGCCGCTGCCGCCGGGGCGCGGGTGGTGCACCGGGACGAGATCCTGCCGCGGATTCCGGCCGTGCCCGGCAAGGGCGAGGTGCTGTGGCGTTCGCTCCTGGTGACCGGCGGCGACATCGTCTGCTTCGTGGACGCGGACCTGCGGGAGTTCTCGGCGGACTTCGTCTCGGGGATCGTCGGGCCGCTGCTGACCGACCCCGATGTGCAGTTCGTGAAGGCCATGTACGACCGGCCGCTCGGCGAGACCGCCGGTCAGGGCGGCCGGGTGACCGAGCTGGTGGCGCGGCCGCTGCTGAACCTGCACTGGCCGCAGCTGGCCGGCTTCGTCCAGCCGCTGGGCGGCGAGTACGCGGTACGGCGCTCGCTGCTCGAACAGCTGCCCTTCCCGGTCGGTTACGGGGTGGAGCTGGGCCTGCTGGTCGACGCGCTCCACACGGTGGGGCTCGACGCGCTGGCGCAGGTCGACGTGGGCTCGCGCAAACACCGCCACCAGGACGGGCTCGCGCTGGGGCGGATGGCGGCGGCGATCTACCGCACGGCGCAGCTGCGGCTGTCGCGGGGGCAGCTGGTGCGGCCGGAGCTGACACAGTTCGAGCGGGGCGCGGAAGGGTCGGGCTTCGTACCGCGGACGCACGCGGTGGACACCGAGGAGCGGCCGCCGATGCGGAGCGTCGGGGAGTACGCGGCCCGCCGGGCCGCCTGACCGGAGACTGCCGGGGCGGACGGCCACGGACAGTGTCCGGCAGCTGTCCATGGAAAGGTTTTAGCCATAGTCGGCACGAGAATCCGCACCCCTCACCAGGCCGCGATATCCGTGTAGTCACCGCCTTATTGGCGGGAAGGAGCACTGCGACACCGTAAAGAAACAACGGATTTCGTTGCGATGACGCTTTAACGAACCCTTGACGTGAATGGTCGTCGGGAGTTGTATTCGGTCACCGGAGCGGCGTGGACGTCGTCGCGGTCCGCCCCGCATGTGCGGCACTCTTCAGCGAATACCCAGCGAATGCCCGAAGGTGCCCGCCCCCTCATGCCGCCAGCCTCATGACGCCAGCACCGATGGGACAACGGATGACCTCTACGCCCGACACGACCGTTGCCGCGACCCCCGGGAAACCGGAGGCCGACACCCGTGCCGCCAGGGCCGGGGAAGCGCCCACCCTCACCCGTTCCATCGGTGTGGTGGGAGGGACGCTGCTCACGCTCTCCTGTCTGACCCCGGCATCGTCGCTCTTCGTGATCGTGCCGGACTCTTTCGCTACCCTGGGCACCGGAACGGCCCTCACCATCGCCATCGCGGGTCTGCTCTGTATCGGAGTCGCGTTCACCTACTCGGAGCTGGGCACGCTCATACCGAGCTCCGGTGGCGAGTACGCCATGGTCGGGACCCTCATGGGCCGGCTCGCCGGCTGGCTGGTTTTCGTCCTCTCGCTGATCGTCGTCATGATCGTGCCGCCCATCATCGCGCTGGGCACCGCCGACTATCTGGCGCCGATCGTGCATCTGAACCCGCAGTACACGGCGGCCGGAGTGATGCTCCTCGCCACCGCGATGGGCCTGCTCGACCTGCGCGCCAACGCCTGGATCACCGGCATCTTCCTGGTCCTGGAAGTCGTGGCCTGCGCGGTCGTCGCCTTCCTCGGCTTCACCCACACCAGCCGGTCCGCGTCGGTCCTCATCCACCCGGTGATGGACGCCGGGCACGGCCAGAGCTCGGCCGTCACCGCCGGTCTGATCGTGACCGGACTCGCCACCGCGCTCTTCATCCTCCAGGGCTTCTCGACCGCCGTGTACCTGGCCGAGGAGATGGACAACCCCCGCCGCAACGTCTCCCGCACCGTGCTGTGGACGCTCGCGATCGGTGCGGCCGTCGTCCTGATCCCGGTCATCGCGATCACGCTCGGCGCCCCGGACCTCAAGACCCTCGCCACGGGCAATGTCGCGGGCATGGTGCAGACCTGGAGCAACTCCGGCGTCGGCACGTTCGTCAGTCTCTGCATCGCGCTTGCGATCATCAACGCGGCGATCGTGATGGTGATCCAGAACTCCCGCGTCGTCTACTCGTCGGCCCGTGACGCGGCCTGGCCGACCGCCGCCAACCGCGTCCTCTCCCACATCGGCAAGCGCTACAGCTCCCCCTGGGCGGCGACGCTGGCCGTCGGCGTCCCCGGAGCGGTGCTCTGCTTCGTCAATCTGGACACGCTGAGCGAGGTCACCGGTGTCGCGGTGGCCGCGATGTACGTCTTCGTCGCGCTCGGCGCCCTGGTGTCGCGCCGCGGTGAGCACAAGCACCGGCTGGCCTGGCGCATGCCGCTGTGGCCGGCGATCCCCGCACTGCTGGTCGTGGTCCTGGCCTGGGTGCTGTACCAGCAGAGCGTCGAGAGCCTGGTCATCACCGGTGTCATCGTCGCCGTCGCGGCGCTGTACTGGGCGCTGTACCTCCGGCCCCGGCAGGCCACGCACTGGGTGATCTCCGTCCCCGAGGACGAATTCGCCCCGGCGACGGACGCTTCGGGCACCTCGTCGCGCTGATCCCCGCGCAGCACGGAACACCTCGTCGCACTGACCCCCGCGCCACCTGACCACGGGCCGTACCGGCCCCCGCGCCGTACGGGCGGCGGACCGCACCCCCCGGCGGCTCCGCCGCCCGTACGTTTGAGCGTCTCCGGCACGGGCTAGGTTCGCGTCATGGCCTCTCCGCACGCCGCCCGCGTCCTCGTCGCCTCCAACCGTGGCCCCGTCTCGTACTCCCTCCGTGACGACGGTGAACTCACGTCGAAGCGGGGCGGTGGCGGTCTCGTCTCGGGGCTCTCCGCCATCGGGGGGAACGCCGAATCGCTCTGGGTCTGCGCCGCACTCGGCGACGGTGACCGGGCCGCCGTGCGGCGCGGGATCGCCGAGGACGGGGTACGGATGCTCGACATCGACCCCGGGGTGCACGCCGACGCGTACAACGGCATCGCCAACTCCGTGCTCTGGTTCGTCCACCACATGCTCTACCAGACCCCGCTGGAGCCGGTCTTCGACGCGGAGTTCCGGCGCCGCTGGGACGCGTTCCGTACGTACAACCGGGCCTTCGCCGACGCGCTGGCCGCCGAGGCCGCCGAAGGCGCCGCCGTGCTGGTGCAGGACTACCACCTGTGCCTGGTGCCGGGGATACTGCGCGAACTCCGCCCCGACCTGCGGATCGCGCACTTCTCGCACACCCCGTGGGCGCCTCCCGAGTACTTCCGGCTGCTGCCCGACGACATCGGCGCGGAACTGCTGCGCGGCATCCTGGGCGCCGACCGGGCCGGATTCCTGACCCGGCGCTGGGCCGACGCCTTCGTCGCCTGCTGCACCGAGGTCCTGGGCGGCACCGGGGATACGCAGATCGCGGTGCACGGCCTCGGCGCCGACGGGGACTTCCTGCGGAAGCGGTCGCACGAGCCAGATGTGGACGAACGGATGGCCGCGCTGCGGGAGCGCATCGGCGGCGGCACGGGCGAGGGGCCCGACGGCCGCCGCAAGACGATCGTCCGGGTGGACAGGACCGAGCTGTCCAAGAACATCGTGCGCGGGCTGCTCGCCTACCGGGAGTTGCTCGACACCCGTCCCGAGTGGCGCGGCCGGGTGGTGCACATGGCGTTCGCGTACCCCTCGCGGCAGGACCTCGCGGTCTACCGCGACTACATGGCCGAGGTGGAGCGCGTCGCCGACGAGATCAACTCCCGTTACGGGACGGCGGACTGGACCCCGGTCGCCCTCTACCTCAAGGACGACTTCGCCCGCTCGCTCGGCGCCTACCGGCTCGCGGACGTCGCCCTGGTCAACCCGATCCGCGACGGCATGAACCTGGTCGCCAAGGAGGTCCCGGTGGTGACCGACCACGGGTGCGCGCTGGTGCTCTCGCGGGAGGCCGGGGCGTACGAGGAGCTGGGGCGCGACGCGATCACCGTGAATCCGTACGACGTGAGCGCCACCGCGGCCGCGCTGCACGAGGCACTCACCATGCCGGACGGCGAGCGGGCCGAGCGCAGCAAGCGGCTGGCCGCCGCGGCGACCGCGCTGCCGCCGCAGCAGTGGTTCCTGGACCAGCTGAACGCCCTGGACCCGGCCGCCTCCACGGGGTGACGGGAGCCTGCGGTCACGACGTGATGGCGTGGGCGATGGCCGCGAGCAGGCCGGCCACCGCGCCCGGTCCCGGCACCACCAGGTCGGCCCGCGCGGCCAGTTCGGGCACCTCGTCGCCGCCGCTGCACACCAGGAGGCCGAACACGCCCTGTGCGCGGAGCTCGTCGACGGCGTCGTAGGCGGTCAGGTCCCCGAGGTCGTCCCCGGCGTAGAGGACGGCCGCGGCGTCCGTCTCGCGTACGTACGCGGTCAGCGCCACGCCCTTGTCGACGCCCGGCGGGCGCAGCTCAAGGACCATCCGGCCGGGCTCCACGATCAGGCCATGCCGCGCGGCGAGCCCGGCCAGCGGGGCGCGCAGGGCCTCGAAGGCGGCTTCGGGGTCGGCGGCGCGGCGGGTGTGGACCGCCACCGCCCGGCCGCCCTTCTCCTCGATCCAGGTGCCGCGTCCGGCGCCCTCCGCGTCCAGCAGTCCGGGGAGTTCGGCGCGGGCGGCCGCGACGCCGGGGTGCGGGGCGGGGGCGTCCACCGTACCGGTGGCGGCGTCCCAGCGCTCCGCGCCGTAGTGGCCGAGCACGACCAGGTGCTCCAGACCGGGGACGCCGGCGAATCCCCCGTACCGCACGGCCACCTCGGCCGGGCGCCCGGTGACGACCGCGACGGAGGCGACCTCCGGTGCGAGCGCGACGAGGGCGGGCACGGCGTCCGGGTGGGCGCGGGCCTGTTCCGGGTCGGGGACGATGTCGGCGAGCGTGCCGTCGAAGTCGAGGGCCACGACGGCCTTCCGGGGCCCGGCCAGCAAGGCGGCGAGGCCGTCACGGCCGGCGGCGGTGGCGGGGGTCGGCAGGATGTTCGGTGAGCTGCCCATGGGGCGACCCTAGCGGGGTTACCGGCCCCCGGCCCAGGCGCCTTCCCCTCGGATCAGCCGGTCAGCGGCGCTCGCGGCGGGCTGCCCGGACCCGGCGCAGGCGGTTGACCGTCACCGGGTCGTGCTCCAGCGCCGCCTGGTCGTCCAGCAGGGCGTTGAGGAGCTGGTAGTAGCGGACCGGTGAGATGCCGAGCTGCTCCCTGATGGCCCGTTCCTTGGCGCCGGTGCCCGGCCAGGAGCGGCGCTCCAGCGCGAGCACGGCGCGGTCGCGCTCGGGGAGCGCGGGGCCGTGCGCGTCGTCGCCAGTCATATGAGCCAACGTACTGGGGAGCCCGCCGACCGGGCCAGTCCAGTACCGGGACCGGGACCGGACCGGCTGCTCCGCTACTCCGCGTTCTGCGCCGCCGCCGCCTCGCTCTGGATCTGGTTGAGGACGCTCGCCGGGTTGCCGCCCGGCGCCACGGCCTTGCCTATCTCCTTCTTCATGTCGTCGCTCACCTCCGCCCAGGACGTCTTGCCGACCGGCGGCAGCTGCGAGTTGGGCAGCTCGTTCAGGAAGGTCCTGAGGGACTTGTGGCGCGGATCGTCGGCGAGCGTGCCGGACGCCGATGTGGTGGTTGGCAGCAGGTTGTACTGGCGGGTGAGGTCCAGGACGTTCTTGTCGCTGAAGACATCGTCCAGGAACGCCCCGATCTGGGCGCGGTGGCCGTTCTGCTTGAAACCCATGATCCAGTCGGCCACGCCCATGTCCGCCTTGGTCGGACCACTGATGCCCGGCATCGGGACCATGCCGACCTTGATGCCCTTCTTGGCGGCCTGCTGCGCCAGCTGCGGATGGCCGTTGAGCATGCCGACCTGGCCCTGGGTGAAGGCCGCGTACGCCTGCCTTCGGTCGAAATCGGCGGGCGCGACGGGTCCGGTCAGCTTGGCGCCGACCAGGTCGTTCTTCAGCCAGTCGAAGGTCTTGACGTTCTGGACCGAGTCGATCGTGTACGTACCGACGCCGTCGGTGAGGCCGCCGTCGCCGCTCAGCAGCCACTGCACCGCCTCGACCTGGGCCTCCTCGGTGCCCAGCGGAAGGGCGTACGGGTACTTCACGCCCCGCGCCTTGAGCACCTCGGCGTCCGACTTGAGGTCGGCCCAGGTCTTCGGCGCCTTGAGGCCGGCCTCCGAGAACAGCTTCTCGTTGTAGAAGAGCAGCCGGGTCGAGGCGACGAACGGCATCCCGTACTGCACCCGGTCCTGCTCGCCCGCGTCGGAGAGCGAGCTGAGGAAGTTGGCCTGCACCTCGATGGAGAGCAGGTCGTCCGCGCTGTACAGCTTGCCCTGGTGCGCGTAGTCGGCGTACGAGCCCATCTGGGCGATGTCGGGGGCGTGGCCCGACTTGACCATCTCGGCGACCTTCGCGTCGATGACCTTCCACGAGTAGACGGAGACGTCGACCTTGATGTGCGGGTTCTTCGCCTCGAAGGCGGCGGCGAGCTTGTCCCAGTACTGCTGGTTGCTGGGACCGTCGTTCGGGTCGTAGTTGGCGGCGACGACCTTGAGGGTGACGTCCCCCGATCCGGTGTCCGATCCGCAACCGGAGAGCACCGCCGTCATACCGAGCGCGGCTATCGCCGCAGTAAGCCCCAAGAAGCGCCGCTGCACAGCCTTTTCCCACCCTCTTGTTGCACTATGTTTCAGCCGGTCCCCCGTGCCGTACCGTCGCACGTGGCTGCGATTTTCCATGACGGCCACCTACTGGTCCACAGCAATGCGGTCTCGCTTCGGCAACACGCGTCACGGGGGCATCAGGCGCCACAGGGCGGCGTCGCGCCGGTTCTTGCCCGGATCTTTGCCCTGACTTTGTATGGATGCGCAACAACCCAACAGAGTGGACTAGACCTTTCTCGGTTATCCGAGCCACACTGTCCGGGTGACTGCATTCTCCCGGGGAACCACCCCCGGTCTCCCGGCCGAAAACCACGTCATCGCCCTCGACGTGGGCGGCACCGGCATGAAAGCCGCCCTGGTCGGAGCGGACGGCGCGCTGCTCCACGAGGAGCGCAGGGCCACCGGCCGGGAGCGCGGCCCCGAGGCCGTCGTCGCGTCGATCATCGACTTCGCCGCCGAGCTGCGCGCGTACGGCGAGGAGCACTTCGGCCGGACCGCGTCAGCCGCGGGCGTAGCCGTCCCCGGCATCGTCGACGCCGAGAACGGCGTCGCCGTCTACGCCTCCAACCTCGGCTGGCGCGACGTCCCGATGCGGAAACTGCTCAGCGCCCGGCTGCACGGCGTCCCGGTGGCGCTGGGCCACGACGTCCGCACCGGCGGGCTCGCCGAGGGCCGGATCGGGGCGGGCAAGGGCGCCGACCGCTTCCTCTTCATGCCGCTCGGCACCGGTATCGCGGGCGCCATCGGCATCGAGGGGTCCATAGAGGCGGGCGCCCACGGTTACGCCGGGGAGATCGGCCACATCGTCGTACGGCCCGGCGGCGTCGACTGCGGCTGCGGACAGCGCGGCTGCCTGGAGCGGTACGCATCCGCCTCCGCCGTTTCGCTGGCCTGGGCCGAGGCGTCCGGCGACCCGGAGGCCGACGCGGCCGACTGCGCCAAGGCCGTCGAGTCCGGCGACCCGAGGGCCGTCGCCGTCTGGCAGAACGCGGTGGACGCGCTCGCCGACGGCCTGGTCACCGCGCTCACCCTGCTCGACCCGCGCACGCTGATCATCGGTGGCGGCCTCGCCGAGGCCGGGGAAACCTTGTTCGTACCACTCAAGGCAGCGGTGGCGGAACGCGTGACGTTCCAGAAGCTGCCCCACATCGTCCCAGCGGCCCTCGGGGACACCGCTGGATGCCTGGGCGCAGGGCTGCTCGCCTGGGATCTACTCTCCACGGAGGTATCCGCCTGATGGCCGGAAGCGAAGCAAGCACAGTCCTCGCCGGAGCCCACGTGGTGCTGCCCACCGGGACCGTCGAGGGCGGCCGGGTCATCGTGGAGGGCTCGCGCATCGCCGGGAGCGCTCCCGAGGGCGCGGCGGTCCTCGACCTCGCCGGACACTGGGTGGTCCCCGGGTTCGTCGACATGCATGTGCACGGCGGCGGCGGGGCGTCCTTCACCTCCGGCACCCCCGAGGAGGTGCTCAAGGGCATCGGCACCCACCGGCGGCACGGCACGACGACGATGGTCGCGTCCACCGTCACCGGCGAGATGGACTTCCTCGCCAGGCGGGCCGCGGTCCTCTCCGAACTGGTCGAGCAGGGCGACCTGGCCGGCCTTCACTTCGAGGGCCCGTTCATCTCCCCGTGCCGCAAGGGCGCGCACAGCGAGTCGCTGCTGCGCGACCCCGACCCGTCGGACGTCCGCAAGCTGATGGACGCGGCGCGCGGTACGGCGAAGATGTTCACCCTGGCCACCGAGATGAAGGGCGGCATCGACTCCGTACGCCTCCTCGCCGAGAACGGCGTCATCGCGGCCGTCGGCCACACCGACGCCACCTACGAGCAGACCGTCGAGGCCATCGAGGCGGGCGCGAGCGTCGCCACCCACCTCTTCAACGCGATGCCGCCGTTCGGCCACCGCGACCCCGGCCCCATCGCCGCCCTCCTGGAGGACGAGCGAGTCACCGTCGAGCTGATCAACGACGGCACGCATCTGCACCCGGCCTCGCTGGAGCTGGCGTACCGCTCGGCGGGCTCCGCGCGCGTCGCCTTCATCACCGACGCGATGGACGCCGCCGGATACGGCGACGGCGTCTACCGGCTCGGCCCGCTGGAGGTCGAGGTCAAGGAAGGCGTCGCCCGGCTGGCCGAAGGCGGCTCGATCGCGGGCTCCACCCTCACCCTGGACACGGCCTTCCGGCGCGCGGTGACCGTCGACGAACTGCCGGTGGACGACGTCGTACGGTCCATCTCGGCCAACCCGGCGCGGCTGCTCGGCCTGTACGACCGGATCGGCTCGCTGGAGCCCGGCAAGGACGCGGATCTGGTCGTCCTGGACGCGGACTTCGAGCTGGCCGGTGTGATGCGCAAGGGCGCCTGGGTGATCGAGCCGAAGCTGAACTGAGCAGAATCACGCAGAACTGACGAGAAGCGGCAGGTCCAGGGCTGGGCGTGCCGCTCTCTGTTTGGCATGATCAATCAAGTGCTGCTGACCGTCACCCTGAACACCGCCCTGGACATCACCTACCACGTCCCCGAGCTGATCCCGCACGCCAGTCACCGAGTCGAATCGGTCAACGAGCGCGCGGGCGGCAAGGGCCTGAACGTGGCCCGGGTGCTCGCGGCACTCGGCCATGAGACCGTCGTCACCGGCTTCGCCGGCGGGTCGACCGGCGAGGTGCTCCGCGAACTGCTCGCCGGGCTGCCGCCCACCGACGCGCTCGTCCCGGTCGCCGGGACCACCCGGCGCACGATCGCCGTGGTCGACGCCGCGTCGGGCGACACGACCCAGCTGAACGAGCCGGGCCCGACCGTCTCGGCCGACGAGTGGGACGCCTTCCTCACCGCGTACGGGAAGCTGCTGGCCGACGCCGAAGCGGTGGCCCTCTGCGGCAGCCTGCCGCCGGGCGTCCCGGTCGGCGCGTACGCCCAGCTGGTGAAGCAGGCCCGTGGCGCGGGCGTCCCGGTCCTCCTGGACACCAGCGGCGAACCGCTGCGCCGTGGCATCGCCGCCCGCCCCGACCTGGTCAAGCCGAACGCCGACGAACTGGCCCAGCTGACCGGCTCCCGCGAACCGCTGCGCGCCACCCGCGACGCCCGCCGCCGCGGCGCGCACACGGTGGTCGCGTCACTGGGCGCGGAAGGAATGCTGGCCGCGACCCCGGATGGCAGCTGGCAGGCCCTGCCCCCGGTCCGCTTCCAGGGCAACCCGACGGGCGCGGGCGACTCGGCGGTGGCCGGACTGCTCTCGGGCCTGGTGGAAGAACTTCCGTGGCCGGAACGGCTGGCGAGGGCGGTGGCGCTCTCGGCGGCCACGGTGCTGGCGCCCGCGGCGGGCGAATTCGACCGGGAAGCGTACGAGGACCTGCTTCCGCAGGTCCTCGTCAATGAGCACACACCGTCGTAGCGGCGGGGCGGGTGGGTGCCGCTGCTGGTGGCGGGTCCGTCAGGATCTCAGGAGGACTTGTCACCCTGGTTCTTCAGGAAGACCTGGTCCAGATTGACCCCGCACTGATCACCGGTCTCGCAGGAGATCTTGATCGTGTTGGAGCCCTTCTTGAGGTTCACCAGGTTCCAGGTGTTGGTCCACCCCTTCGAGGCGTCACCGTCCGGGGCGTTGGCGTAGTTCTTCATGCTGATCGACGCGGGCTTCGGGGCGTCGTTCACCGTGAGCGAGGTCTTGGCGTCCTTGCCCGGCACGCCGTAGTTGATGGACAGCTTGTACGTACCCGCGTGGGGCGCGTCGACCGTCCAGGTCGCCGAGTCGCCGGGCTGGTTGAGCACGACGTACGAACCGCCCGCGCCCTTGGCGCCCGGCACGTCCGTGGCCGTCGTCGCCGCTCCGCCGAGCTGGAGCGTCGCCGCGTCCTGCTTCGGAAGGGGGGCCTTGGCGGGCGTCGATGACGGGGCCTGGCTGGGCTTGACCGTCTCAGCCGCGGTCCGGCCGCCGCCCGCGTTGTCCGAAGTGGCGTTCTGGTTCTTCGAGTCGTTGCCACTGGTCGCCAGCGCCACACCGATGCCGATGACGACGACCGCGACCACCGCGACCGCTCCGATCAGCAGGCCCTTGTGGTTCGGGCCACCGCCGCCGTTGCCCGGCCGCGGGGGCTGCTGGACGGGAGGGCCGCCGGGGTACGTCTCCGGTGCCGCGTACTGCGCGGTCGGCTGGCCGTACGCCTGCTGCTGGCCGTACTGCTGGGGCGGCTGACCGTACTGCTGCTGAGGTGCCTGCTGCCCGTACTGGCGCTCGCCGACCGTCCGCACATGGTTGTACGACGTCCGGGGCACCCCGGGCTGCCCGCCGGACGTCGGACCCGGGTAGCCGTATCCGCCGCCGCCGGGCGGGGGAACGGCTCCTGCTGCCCGGCCGTCCTCATACAGATAGCCGAACGGATCGTCGTCCTCGGGCGTGCTCGTGCCGTTATTGCCGGCCGTCATCCCTTGCACTCCTCACACATCGCTGACCCGGGCGAGCCTACCCCGTACGGATGAACAGTCCGGCCAGTGCGCATAGCACCGGCCCGTCCCGGGGGCCCCGGCGGTACCGCCTACCCCGCCCGCCTGTGCAGCTTCGACCTGGAGCGTTTCTCCACGTACATCCGCTGATCGGCCGAGCGCAGCACCTCTTCGACGGTCATGCCGCAGCTTGCCCAGCCGATCCCGAAACTGGCCCCGACGCGGACCGCCCTGCCGTCCACCCGGATCGGCGGAATGATCGCGTTGCGCAGCCGTACGGCCAGGTCGGCGGCGTCCGCCGAGCCGAGGCCGTCCGCCAGGACGACGAACTCGTCGCCGCCGAGCCGGGCGACCGTGTCGCCGTCGCGCACGCCCGACGTGAGCCTGCGCGCCACCTCGATGAGGACCGCGTCCCCGGTGTGGTGGCCGAAGCGGTCGTTGATCGACTTGAAGCCGTCGAGGTCGCAGAAGAGCACCGCGAGACCCTTCGTGCCGTCGTCGGCCTCCGCGCCCGGCCCGGCTCCGTCGCCCGTCTCGCCCGACGGGGCGGCCGTGTGGACGTGCTCGTAGAGGCCGCCCCCCGGTCCGCCCCCGAAGGCGAGCGGGTTGGTCGCGTGGCGCCGGCCCGTCCCTGCCGGGCCCTGCTCGTACGCCGCGTCGAGCGCCTCGATGGCCGTCTCGCCCACCGCGTCGGGCCAGTCGCAGAGCCGGGAGCTGAGACGGGCGCGCAGCTCCGCGCTGTTGGGCAGCCCGGTCAGCGAGTCGTGCGAGGCACGGTGCGCGAGCGCGATCTCGTGGCGCTTGCGCTCCTCGACGTCCTCGACGTGGGTGAGCAGGAAACGGGGGCCGTCGGTGGTGTCGGCCACGACGGAGTTACGGAGTGAGACCCAGACGTACGAGGTGTCACGGCGCCGCAGCCGCAGCTCGGCGCGGCCGCCCTCGGCGGAGGTCCTGAGCAGGGTGCCGACGTCCTCGGGGTGCACCAGGTCGGCGAAGGAGTAGCGCCGCATCGCGGAAGCGGGCCGCCCGAGCAGCCGGCAGAGCGCGTCATTGGTACGGAGCAGCCGGCCGTGCTGGTCGCCGCCCATCTCGGCGATGGCCATCCCGCTCGGCGCGTACTCGAAGGCCTGCCGGAAGGACTCCTCGCTGGCGCGCAGGGCCTGCTGCTCGCGCTCCAGGCGGACCAGGGCGCGCTGCATGTTGGCGCGCAGCCGGGCGTTGGTGATCGCGATGGCGGCCTGGAACGCGTACATCTGGAGCGCTTCCTGGCCCCAGGCGCCGGGGTGCCTGCCGTTGCGCGGGCGGTCGACGGATATGACGCCGATCAGCTCACCGCCGGACGCGTCGGTCGCGTACATCGGCGCGAAGAGCCGGTCGGAGGGGTGCCACTCGTCCTCGAAGCGCGGCTCGGGGCCGTCGTTGTGCACCTGCGGCACGTCGTCGTCGTCGAGGACCCAGCCCTCGGTGTGCGGGATGAACCTGAGGTCGCCCCAGCCGACGCCCATCGAGAGCCTGCGCTCCCAGGCCGTGCGGGAGCCGACCCGGCCGGTCATCAGGACGGCGGCGGAGTCGTCCCCCGCGAGGGCCGCGACCATGAGGTCGCCGTCCGGGCGTACCAGATTGACGCAGGCCAGTTCATAGCCGAGACCGGCGACGATGCCGTCCGCCACGGTCTGCAGGGTGTCCGCCAGGCTGCGGGCCTGATTGAGATTGGCCACGGCTTGGTGCAACTGGCGCAGGGTCGCAAGGCGGACGTACGGCTCCGACTCGCTCTCCATCGTTCGCTCTCCCCGAGACCTCGGCAGCAACTCCAGGGTTCTTTTACCGGCGCTCTTGGTGCAGTGTCTCCGCCACTGAATCACAGCGAGCTGCCCGTCAGGTACGCAGGGTCAACAATTTATGCCCGTCGTGACTCAAGTCACAACAGGGTACGAAGGGTTGAATGAGAAGTAACGGGGCAGTCGTGCCGTTCGGTGTACCGGTCCTAGGACGTCCAGGGGACTCGTCTGGTCCTGTGGCCCGATGCGGGCGTACCGGGCCGAAGCTAGCGTTCTTGATGTGTTCCAGACGATCCCCACCCCGCGCCCCGAGCCCATCCCCCATCCTGAGGGGGTGAGCAACGACGACTTCCGCGCCGCCATGTCCCGGCTGACCGCAGGCGTGGTGCTGGTGACGGCCCATGACGCGGACGGCGGCCCGCGGGGCGCCGATGTCGGGATGACGGCGACCGCGTTCATGTCGGTGTCGCTGGATCCGCCGCTGGCGATGGTGAGCGTACGGAACGGTTCCCGGATGGACGACCTGCTGGCGGAGCAGCCGCACTGGGCCGCCTCGCTCCTGGCGGAGAGTCAGCGCCAGATCGCCGGCCGGTTCGCGATGAAGGGCCGCATCAGCGACGACCTGCTGTTCGCCGACATCCAGTTCACGCGCGGCGAGGCGTCGGGGGCCCCGCTGGTCGGGGGTGCGCTGGCGACGCTGGAGTGCGTGACGGAGCAGCGGGTGGAGGCGGGGGACCACACCCTGGTGATCGGCCGCGTCCTGACGGCGGATCTGCCGAACACGGAGGGCAGCCCGCTGGCGTACTTCAGGGGGCGGTACCGGCAGCTGGGCTGAGGGCTGGCGTGTGGGCTGCGGGGTGGGGGCTCTCGTGTGGGCTGCGGCTGTGGTGGGGGCTGTGGGCCGGGCGACCGGGCCGAGGGCCCGAAGGCCGGGCCGGCCGCGGTCAGTCCCAGCCGCGTCCGGTGCGGCCCCGCTTGGTGTCGCTGCGCTGCTTCTTGTTCCGCAGCCGCCGCTCGTTGATCCCGCGGGGGATCTTCGTGGCCCGCCGGGGCTTCGGCGGCGGCGCCGTGGCCTCCGCGAGCAGCGAAGCGAGCCGCACCGCCGCCATCTCCCGGTTGCGCCACTGCGACCGGTGCTCCGACGCCCGTACGGTGACCACCCCGCCGACCAGCCGTGCGGCCAGCCGCTCCAGGGCGCGCTCCTTCCAGACCGGTGGCAGCGCCTCCGTGTTCGCGAGGTCGAAGCGGAGCTCCACCTGCGTGTCACTGGTGTTGACGTGCTGGCCACCGGGTCCTGACGAGCGCGAGAAGCGCCACATGAGTTCGGCCTCCGGCAGGGAGACCGCACCACGGACGACGTAGGGACCGGACATGTGTCCATGGTCGCTGGTCCCGACCGGCGCGTCACCCGTTTTTCGAGGCGGGTCCGCCACGGATGACCGCGCGCCGGGTAAAGGCCCCGGACAAGACCCGGGGTAAAGAAAGTAAAGAGGGCGAGGAGAGTTGGAACCTCTCGGTCCCCTGCGGACGTTATGGCGGGTAACGGTAGCGTCGTGACCACACGAGGCCCGCGTACAGAACGGAAAGGGACATCCCCATGGCTGTAAGCCTGTCCAAGGGCGGCAACGTCTCCCTCACCAAGGAGGCCCCGGGCCTGACCGCCGTCACGGTGGGCCTCGGCTGGGACGTCCGCACGACCACCGGCACCGACTTCGACCTCGACGCCTCGGCCATCGCGGTGAACACCGAGGGCAAGGTCTACTCCGACGGGCACTTCGTCTTCTTCAACAACAAGGCGACGCCGGACCAGACCATCGTGCACACCGGTGACAACGTCACTGGCCAGGGCGAGGGCGACGACGAGCAGATCAAGGTCAACCTGGCCGGTCTGCCCGCCGACATCGAGAAGATCGTCTTCCCGGTCTCGATCTACGACGCGGAGAACCGCTCGCAGAACTTCGGCCAGGTGCGGAACGCCTTCATCCGCATCATCAACCAGGCGGGCGAGGCCGAGATCGCCCGCTACGACCTGAGCGAGGACGCCGCCACCGAGACCGCCATGGTCTTCGGCGAGCTCTACCGCAACGGCGCGGAGTGGAAGTTCCGCGCGGTCGGCCAGGGTTACGCATCGGGCCTGGTCGGCATCGCCCAGGACTTCGGCGTCACGGTCTGACGCCCGGGGCCGGACCGGCCCGCGGAGCGGAGCGGTGGCGGGCCACCCCGGTGCATCGGGGCGGCCCGCGCCGTGCACACAGAGATGCCCGGCACACGCCCGGACCGCACCGCACCGCAGCACACCGACCGCACCGCGCCCCGCCTGCACCAACCCGCCGCCCCGCCGCCGCCTACGACTTGTACGGGTTCCCCGGCTTCTCCTTCCCCTCCCCCTTGCCGTACAGCCAGTCCTTCCAGACCACGCCCAGGTCCTTGCCGGTCTTCTTCTCCGCGTACCGCGTGAAGTCCGCCGTGGCGGCGTTGGAGTACCGGTGGTCCTTCACCCAGCCCCGCACCAGGGCGAAGAACGCGTCGTCGCCGACCGTCCTGCGGATCATCTGGAGCACCATGGCCCCCCGCCCGTACACCGGTGAGGCCGAGATCTCCTTCGGGCCCGGCGGGTCGGCCGGCGGGAACTCCCAGTTGCCCTCGGAGTCGTAGGCGTCGTTGAAGTGGTCCTGGATGCTCTCGCCGTCGTGGTCCGCGTCCCACAGCCAGGTCGCGTACGTCGCGAACCCCTCGTTCAGCCACATGTCGCGCCAGGACTCGGGGGTCACCGAGTCGCCGAACCACTGGTGGGACAGCTCGTGGACCACCGTCGAGAGGCTCGCCTGGTCGCCGGGGAGCACCGGCCTGGTCTGCGTCTCCAGCGAGTAGCCCGCGGCCCCGACGGGGGCGATGACCGCGCCCGCCGAGTCGAAGGGGTACGGACCGAACTGCTTGCTCTCCCAGGCGATGATCTCGGGGATCCTGGCCACCACGGAAGCGCTGCTCTTCACCTCCGACGGTGCGACAGCCGTGAAGACCGGCAGCCCGGACGGCGCCGTGAAGGAGTGGGTCTTGTAGTGGCCGACGGCCAGCATCGCGAGATAGCTCGCCATCGGCCGGCCGGTGTGCCAATGGAAGGTGGTGCGGCCCCCGCTGGTCCGCTGCGAGGTCAGCCGGCCGTTGGAGACGGCCTGGAGCCCGGCCGGAACGGTCACCGCGATGTCGTACGTCGCCTTGTCGGACGGGTGGTCGTTCCCGGGGAACCACGCCATCGAGCCGGTCGGCTCCCCGAGGGCGAGCGCGCCGTCCATGTCGTCCGGCAGCCAGCCCTCCTCGGACGCGTCCGGGTCGGTGATCTTCTTCGGCATACCCGCGTAGCGGACGACGGTACGGAAGGTGGCGCCCCGCACGAGGTCGTGGTGCGGCCGGATGGTCAGTTCGGTGCCTGCGCGGTGGGCGGAGGCGTAACGGCCGTCGACGGTCGCGCCCCGCACGGTCATCCCCGTGAAGTCCAGATTGAACGCCGACAGGCCCTCGGTAGCGCGGGCGGTGATGTCGGCGGTGCCCGTGAGCCGGCCGGAGTCCGGGTCGTACGCGAGGGTCAGGCTGTAGTGGCGGACGTCGTAGCCGCCATTGCCGAGCCGGGGGAAGTACGGGTCGGGATGGTGCAGCCGGTCGCCGCCAGGCTGCCCCTGCACGCCGCCGCACCCCGCGATGAGCAGCAGGGCGGCCCCGACCGTTGCGGGTACGGCTGTACGGCGTCGGCGCTGGTCCACGTCCCGATCCTATGAGCGAGCCAGGCCGGGGGCCCGCCCGGGACACCACACCGGTGACACCGCCGTCCGTGACACCATCGACCCGTGCTCGACATCGGCTACTCCCTCTCCCGCCGCTTCCCGGATCCCCCGCAGACCGACTACCGCCGCGCGGACGTCCGCTCGCTGCGGCACGACCTCTTCTGCGGTGACGTCTACCTCGCCGACACCAAGGCGGACCGCGAGGTATCCACAGCCTGGGGATGGGTTCCGGTGCTCGACTTCGCGTGGGCGCTCTGCGACATCGTCGAGCAGCTCGACCGGGATCCGCGTGGCAACCGTGCCTCGCGGCCGCAACACGCCGAGCTGGACTTCACCGAGTCGACGGACCGGATGCTCTTCGAGCGGCGGTTCGGCTGGGTCGATGTCGCCGCCGACTGGATGCCGGTGGAGGAGGATCCGCTGACGTTCGGGCACACGGTGCTGCGGCGGGAGGCCCGGGACTTCCTGCATGACCTGATCGCGGATCTGGGGGACATGCATGAGGGACTTGCGGACAATCCGGTGATCTGGGACCTGCAGGGGCGGTTCCCCCGGGTGTAGCCGGAAAGCGCCGGGGGAGGAGAAAAGCGCGGGACGGGAGCGAAGGCGCGGCGGGGCCCCGGAGCCGGCCCCTCCGCGCTACTCGCCCGGTACCTCCACCCGTACTCCGATCTGCGCGGCGAACGCCGGTGCGAGCGACAGCAGTTGCGCCGGACTGATGACCGCCCCGGCCAGCCGCTCCACCCCGCGGGCGATGTGCAGCTCGGCCACCGTCCGAAGATCGACGTCCTTCATCCGGGCTCCGCTGAAGTCCGCCCCGCGCAGCGTGCACCCGGTGAACTCCACCCGTTCCAGCCGCGCCGAGCCGAAGTCCGGTTCCGTCAGGATGCAGTTCTCGAAGACGACGTCCTTGAGCCGCGCCTCCCGCAGGTTCAGATAGTCGATCTTCCCGCCGCGCACCACCACCCTCTCCAGCACGGCTCCGTACAGCTGGACGCCGCCGAGCCGTGCGTCCACCACCTCGACATCGCGGAGGGACGCCTCCGCGAGGTTCGTGCCCACGCCTCTCGCCCCGGTCAGTACGGAGTCGATGAAACGCGCCCGCACCAGCTCCGTCGTCTCCAGCACACACTCGCGCAGTGAGCAGTCCATGAAGCGGGCCCCGCGGCCCGACTGTCCTGTGAAGTCCTCGCCGGTGAACTCCAGTCCGTCATAGTCCCCATCGGGCTCAAGGCCCCGTCCGGCGTAGGGACTGAGTGGGGGAAGCCGCACTTCCGGTCGTCGTACTTGTGGGGGGGTTCTCTTCGTGCCGTTCCGTGCTGCCATGTCTTCATGGTGACCCACACCACTGACATCGAACCTTCCCGAATGTCACATCTGCGCCTGCTCCATCCGTCCTGATGACAGAGAGCGTCCGAAAAAGAGCGGTCGCCCTCCGGAACAGACACAGGACAGGACAGCAGGACAGGCCGGCAGAACAGGCCACCAGGACAGCAGGACTGGACGCAGGACGAGACAGGAAGAAGGGATGGATCATGCGTCGCATCACCGTTGTCGGCGGAGGCTTCGCCGGGCTCACCGCCGCGATCACCGCTGCCGATTCGGGCGCCCGGGTCACGCTGCGCGAGGCGCACCGGACCCTGGGCGGCCGCTCCCGCACAGCCGAAGGCCCGTACCGCGTCAACGACGGACCGCACGCCATCTACAGCGGCGGCCCGCTATGGGCCTGGCTCAAGCAGCAGGGCTTGCTCGGCCCGGTCGTGGGCGTACCGGGCCTGGAGGCCACCCGGTTGCGGCTCCACCAGGGCGGGACGCTGCGCAGGACACCCCCGCTCGCGCTGTTCCGGCTGGCGCGGCGGCCGGCCGGAGGGGTCCCCGTCGAGCAGGACTTCCTCTCCTGGGCCACCTCCCAGGTCGGCGAGGCGGGCGCCCGCGCCGCCGCCAACTACACAGGGGTCGTCCTCTACCACCACGACCCGGGCTCGCTCTCCGCGGCGTTCGTCCACGCCCGGCTGCGCCGCGCCACCTCGCTGCCGCCCGAGGCGCACTTCGTACGGGGCGGCTGGGGCGCCCTCATCGACCGGATGACCGCCCGCGCCCGCGACCTGGGCGTACAGATCGAGACAGGCGACCGGGTCACCGAACTCCCCACGGCGGAGGGGCCGGTGATCGTCGCGACCTCCCTGGACGCGGCCCGGCACCTGCTCGGCGCATCCGGTCTGCGCTGGCCCAGCGGCCGTACGACGCTGGTCGACATCGCGTTCAGGACCCGGCGCGGCGACGCCTGGGTGATCTCCGACCTCGACGCCCCCGGCTGGATCGAACGCTTCACCGCCCAGGACCCCACCCTGGCCCCGGCGGGCGAGCAACTGATCCAGGGGCAACTGCCCGTCGCGCCGGACGAGTCGAAGACGGACGGGGTCGCCCATGCCGAGCGCCTGCTCGACCTGGGCTTCCCTGGCTGGCGCGAACGCCTCACCTGGCGCGGCTCGTCCGTCGCCGCGGGGCGCACGGGCGCGGTCGACCCGCCCGGTACGACCTGGCGCGACCGGCCCGCCATCAGGCGCGGCGACGGGGTGTTCCTCGCGGGCGACCAGTGCGCCGCGCCTGGAATGCTCGCCGAGGTCTCCTTCAACAGCGCGATCGAGGCGGCCACCCTGGCCTTGACCTCAAGCGGACTTGAGGTTGCACCGTAGCCCCATGAGAGCCATTCGGCTGTACGAGTCGGGCCCGCCGAGAACCTCACGTACGACACCGTCGCCAACCCGGAACCGGACCAAGCACAGAAAACCCCCCCCTAAAGAGCGAACAGCCCCATTCTGTGATCCTCTGGACAGATGAGCGACCCGGCGATATCCACCCCGGAGCCCACCAGTCCCGACCAGCCCGACCCCCATCGCTGGTGGGGGCTGGCCGTCATCGCGCTGGCGCAGCTGATGGTGGTGCTCGACGCCACCATCGTGAACATCGCCCTGCCGTCCGCCCAGCACGACCTGCACCTCACCAACGGCAACCGCCAGTGGGTCATCACGGCGTACACGCTGGCGTTCGGCGGGCTGCTCCTGCTCGGGGGCCGCGTCGCCGACCTGGTCGGCCGTAAACGGACGTTCATCATCGGCCTCATCGGCTTCGCCGCCGCCTCCGCACTCGGCGGCGGGGCGGTGAACGGCTCCATGCTCTTCGCGGCCCGTGCGCTCCAGGGCGCCTTCGCCGCCCTGCTCGCTCCGTCCGCGCTCTCCCTGCTCACCACGACCTTCTCGCTGGGCAGGGAGCGCGCCAAGGCGTTCGGCATCTACGGCGCCATCGCGGGCGCGGGCGCGGCCATCGGGCTGCTCCTCGGCGGCATCCTCACCGAGTTCCTCGACTGGCGCTGGTGCCTGTACGTCAACGTGCCCATCGCGGCCATCACCGTCTTCGGCGCCTTCACGCTGCTCAGCGACCGCCAAGGGCAGAAGGAGAGCCACCTCGACATCCCCGGCGCGATCCTCGGCTGCGGGGGTCTCGTGGCGATCGTCTACGCCGTGAGCGAGGCCCAGTCGAAGGGCTGGTCCTCGGCCCTGGTCATCAGCCTGCTCATCGCCGGCGGCGTCCTGCTCACCGTCTTCGCCTGGTGGCAGACGCGCGCCCGGCATCCCATGCTGCCGCTGCACATCGTCAGCGAACGCAGCCGCGGCGGCTCGATGATCGCCATGGGGACGGCGACGCTGGCCATGTTCGGCCTCTTCCTCTTCCTGACGTACTACTTGCAGAACATCCTCGGCTACAGCCCCCTGCGAGCGGGCGTCGCCTACCTCCCGATGTCCGCGATGCTCATCTTCGCCTCGACGCAGATCTCGGCCCGGCTGCTGCACCACGTACCGCCGCGCCTGCTGATATCGCCCGGGATGCTGATCGGCGCGGGCGGTCTCTTCGCTCTGACCTACATCGGGCCGCACTCCAACTACGTCGAACACATCCTGCCGGGCACCCTGCTGCTCGGTCTCGGCATGGGCCTGGTCTTCATGCCGGTGATGGCGACGGCCACATCGGGCGTGGCCCCCCAGGATTCGGGCGTCACGTCCGCAACGGTCAACACGGCCCAGCAGGTGGGCGGATCGATCGGTACGTCCCTGCTCAACACCATCGCGACGACCACCACCGCGAGCTACCTCGCCAGCCATATGCGACCCGGCATCGGCAAGCCCGAGCAGGCGCAGCTCTCGAAGACCGCGGTGGTGCACGGCTTCACCATCGCGACGGCGTGGGCGGCCGGCTTCATGGTGGTGGGTTCTGTGGTCGCGTTCCTCATGGTGACCGCACCCTCACCGAGACGACGCGAGGCGGCGGAGGCGAAGGCGGAGGGCGAGGCGGAGGGCGAGGGCGCCGGGGGGACTTCGGGCTGACGGGGGCGGAGGGGGAGCCTGGGCGCGGCGCCCTTGCGGGGGCGCTTGGCGTACTGGAAGCCGGCCGCGGAGCGCTCAGTTGGCCGTCGGCCCAGAGTGGTCAGTCCCCCAAGTACCCAGCGCGTGATCCGCAAGGGCAACGCCGCTTCGCTTTCCTGGTCGAGGAGTCCGTCTTGCACAACGGGCTCGGTGACGCCGACACTCAGGCGGAGCAGCTTGACCACCTGCTGACGGTCGGAGCGCTGCCCGACGTCAGTGTCGGCGTGATCCCGACCCGCCCCATCCGCGCGCGGATGCCGGTGGAGGATGCCGTCCACTCTGGCCTGCAAAGCGGCATACGGGGAGGCAGCTTTCAAGATCCGGTTCCGGCGGAATGCTCCTGGTACGAAAACTGATCGGGCACAAAGCGTGGCGGGAGGCGTGCCGGAGGCGGGGCGTCAGCCGTGGACGCCCGTACGAACAGCCCGCAGAGCGTCGCCGACGCCGTCGTCCACGCCCTCGACCAGCCCGCCGCCGTCACCGTCAACGACCTGATCATTTCCCCCGCCCGACAGAACTGGTAACCGTCAGGCACACCACGCCACACGGAAGGAACCCAGCCCATGACCGTTCTCGACTCCCCCATCCCCCGCTTCCACCTCGCCGTCCCGGTCGACGACCTGCCCGCCGCCCGCCACTTCTACGGCCAGACGCTCGGACTGGAGGAAGGCCGCAGCGCCGACACCTGGGTGGACTGGAACCTGCACGGCCACCAGCTCGTCACCCACCTCGCCCCGGCCCGCACCGAACAGATCCACAACCCCGTCGACGGCCACGGCGTGCCCGTGCCGCACTTCGGGCTCGTCCTGACCGTCGACGCCTTCCACGGGCTCGCCGACCGGCTGCGCGCCGCGGACACCGAATTCGTCATCGAGCCCTACGTGCGCTTCGCAGGCGAGACCGGCGAGCAGTGGACGATGTTCCTGCTCGACCCGGCGGGCAACGCCCTGGAGTTCAAGGCGTTCGCCGACGACTCCCAGGTGTTCGCCGTCTGACGAGGCGCCGTGGCCCGGCCGAGGACACCTTCTGGGCGCGGTAGGTAGCGACCTCCCACCGACCGGCCCCGGTTGTCCGCTTCCCCCGTGGCGGACAGCCGGGGTCTTCGCACATCCGCCCCGCTCCGCCCTCCTCCGCCTACTCCGCCCCACCCAGCGCCGTCAGCGCCTCGTCGGTGAGCCGGTAGACCGTCCACTCGTCCTGCGGCCGGGCACCCAGGGACTCGTAGAACTTGATCGACGGCTCGTTCCAGTTCAGCACCGACCACTCAAGGCGTTCGTACCCGCGCTCCA
Organism: Streptomyces sp. NBC_01197; assembly: GCF_036010505.1. Taxonomy (NCBI): domain Bacteria; kingdom Bacillati; phylum Actinomycetota; class Actinomycetes; order Kitasatosporales; family Streptomycetaceae; genus Streptomyces; species Streptomyces sp. NBC_01197. The sequence continues at coordinate 4,193,219 of NZ_CP108569.1, read as the reverse complement.
CGCAGGTCCGCGCCAGTTCGGTCAGCAGGGCCTTGCCGTACCCGCCGCCGCGCAGTTCCGGGCGTACGTAGAGATCCTCCAGGTAGATCCCGTGCACCCCGCGCCACGTGGAGAAGTTGAGGAACCACAGGGCGAACCCGGCGGGCTCCCCCTGCGGTGTCTCCGCGATGAACGCGAACGCCGCCGGGCGCTCGCCGAACAGCGCCTCGTGCAACTGCGCCTCCGTGGCGCGGGCCTCGTGCAGGGCCTTCTCGTACTCCGCGAGCTCACGGACCATCGCGTGGATGACGGGGACATCAGCTGCTGTGGCGTTGCGAATCATGCGCGCAGCCTAATGGCGTCCCCGGGGGCCGCAGGAAGCGCTGTCAGGTCCGGGCATGCCTGGTGATGTCGGCCCTGAAGTCCTCCAGCATCCCCGGCGTCACAGTCGGCTTGGCCAGGGCCAGTGCGGCGAGGTAGTCCTCGGTGGTGGCGCCCACCGATCCGTCCTCCCCGCCGGAACGGTCCCGCTCGAAGGCCGCCTGGGCCGCCTTCCGCGCGGCATGCTCCATGTCGGCCGGGGTGAACAGCTCGCTGGCCTCGACCAGCCGCCGCACATCCACATCGGTCCTGGTCACGGTGAACCTGGACCAGATGGCCTCGCGCGCCACCGCGTCGGGCGTCCCGATCGGCAGCAAGTAGTCGAAGCGTCCGGGGCGCAGGAACGCCGGGTCCAGCGAGCGGATCGAGTTGGTCGCGCAGACCAGCAGCCGCTCCTCCCCCTCCCGGAAACCGGGTATCAGCTTCAGCAGCTCATTGGTCACTCCGTGCATCCCCGGCCGTTCCGCGCTGCCGCGCTCGGCGGCGATCTCCTCGACCTCGTCGATGAAGACCAGGACCCGTTCCAGCTCGGCGATACCGGCGAACGCGGCCCGCAGTGCGGCGGCGAGGTTGCCCTCGTCGGCCAGCCGTGAAGGCAGGAGCTCGACGAACGGCCAGCCCAGCCGGGAGGCGATCGCACGGGCGAACGTGGTCTTGCCGGTCCCCGGCGGGCCGAACAGGGTGATCGCCCTGGGCGGCAGCACCCCGTGCCTGGCCGCCCGCTCGGGCTCCGCCAGCGGACGCACCACCCGGGCCTCGATCAGGTGCTTCTCCTGCTCCATCCCGGCCACCGCGGCCCACAGGTCGTTGTCCAGCAGCCGGCCGCCGAGTTCCTCCAGCCGGCCCCGGGCGGTTCCGCGCGCCGGGGACTTCTCGAAGTAGGCCACGGCGGGACGGCGGTCGTAGCCGGCGTTGTGCAGGCCCTCGCCGAGAAGCTCCTCCTCCGGCAGCACATAGGCGATGGTCCGCACCCCGGCCCCGACCAGCCGCCGTTCCAGCTCCTTCAGCAGCGCGCTGGCCAGGCCCTGGCCGCGCAGCCCGGGGACGATGGCGATCCGCATCACCCAGGCCCTCGTCCCGGACACCGTCGCCAGCGCGGTCCCGATCGGCACGCCGCCGCTGATCGCGACCACGGCCGGCTGGCGGGAGGTGAGCGCCCCGATGCACTCGGCCAGGGAGAACACCGACTCCTGGCCGAGTTCGGCGGTGCTGTCGATCAGATGGACGACGGCGGCGAGGTCGTCCTCGCGGTAGTCGTGGATGAGCCAGTTCATCGTTGTCACCTCTGGTCGGAAGGACCCTGAGGCTACGAGCGGCGGGGCGCCGGGGCTTTCGACACCGCGGACAAAGCCGGGCGGCGCACCGTACGCTTCGTCGCTGGACGGCCGCCCCGGAGGACTGGTGCCCGGAGCCGCGGCTGCCCGGAGTCAGGTGTGTCAGGTGCATCCGTTACGGGCCGGGCGTGCGGGCCCCCGTCGGCCGACCGCCCCCGGCGCCAGCAGAGTCCGGGCGATCTCCGTCATCTCGGTGCTCAGCCGCCCGCCGCCCTCCGCCACGGTCCAGAGGCTGTTCTGCAGGACGCGCCCCAGCGTCCACGCCCGTGCCCGTTCCCGGTCCCCCGCCATCCCCAGCACATCGGTCATCAGGTCGAACCGGCGCAGCAGCCTGCCCTCCCCGAAGCGGTTCCACAGCGCGGGCATCAGCTCGAACCCCGGATCGCCCGCGAGCGGCTTCGGATCGATGGCCAGCCAGGGCTCACGGCCCGCCGCCAGGACGTTCTCGAAGTGCAGGTCCCAGTGGAGCAGCCGGTCCCCCGGTTCGCCCGCCACCTCCCGTACGGCCGCCGCGCAGCTCTTCAGCAGCCGCCGGTCCGCCTCGTCCGCCAGCGACCCGACCGCATCCGGTACGCGGTCGAGCATCCGGGCCGTGATGTCCCCGAGCCACCGCGTCCCGCCCGGCGCGGGCACCGACGTCAGCCGGGCCAGCAGCTCCGCGACGACCTCGGTCGCCGCCAGGACGTCCGGTACCGAAGCCAGCGGCCTGGCCTCGTCCAGCCGCTCCAGGAGCATCGTCCCGGTCGCCGGGTCGTGGTCGAGCAGCCGGACCGCGCCCCGGCCGTCCCAGACCCGCAGCGCGACCGGCTCCCCCACGGTCTCCCCGTCCACCTCCTGCAGCTTCAGCGCGGCCCGCGTCCCGTCGGCCGTACGCACCACTGGCAGGACGACCGCGGCCCGGCCGCGCATCGGCGGTCCCTCCTGTCGCAGCCCCCATCGGTCCAGGAACTCCCCGGCGCGGTCCGCCGCAGGACGCGCCCCACCGTCCGCCGCCCCACCATCAGCCACTCTGCCGCCACCCACCGGCTCGCTCCCGTCCGCCCGCTCACCCACGTCGCGTTCCCTCCCCTTCCGTACGCCCGCCACCCCCGCCCGCGCCGTCACGGCGCGGTGACCCCGGCTCTCCAGGCAGCCAACGCGCAGAATCGGGCGCATGAACCGCGTCCGCCACGCCGTCGCCTCCTACATCCGCAGCGCTCCGGGCACCTACGTCTGGCTGGCCATCCTCTTCTTCACCACCATCGCGCTGCACCAGATGTCGCCAAGTTTCGAGCGGCACTACCTCGGCAGGCGCTCCACCAACATCCACGAACTGTCCACCCACCCCGTCCGGGTGCTGTTCCAGAGCGCGATGTACATCGACGGCAGCGGCTGGACCTCGTACGCCGTGCTCTACACCATCTTCCACGCGCAGGCCGAGCGCTGGCTCGGCACGCTCCGCTGGCTGTCCGTCGCCGTACTCGCGCACGTCCTCGCCTCCTTCATCAGCGAGGGCGCCCTGCTCTGGGCGATCCACCACCACCGGGCCCCCGAGTCGGCCGTCAACACCCTCGATGTGGGCGTGAGTTACGCCCTGGCCGGGGTGATCGCCGTACTGACCTACCGGATCGCCCGGCCCTGGCGTTACGTGTATCTGGCCGGTGTACTCGCGGTGTTCGGCCTGCCGCTGTTCACCGACCGCACCTTCACCGACCTGGGCCACTTCGCCTCGGTCCTCATCGGCCTCGCCTGCTACCCGCTGACCCGGGGCCTCGGCGGACCGCCGTGGAACCCGCTGAGTCTGCTGGCCCCCCTGCGGCGCTACGCTCCCGGCAACCGCCGGAGGAACACCGAACGGCCCTGATCAAGCGGTCCGATCCGGCGGACCGGTCCAGAAGGCAGAGGTCCCCATGAGCTCCACCGGCAGTGGCACAGTCAACGGCACCGTCAACGGCGGCATATCGTTCTGGTACGCGGACCGGGGCACCCCCCTCGCCCGCGAGCCCCTGCCGGGCGACGCGAGCACCGACGTGGTGATCGTCGGCGGCGGGTACACCGGGCTGTGGACGGCGTACTACCTCAAGAAGGCCGTCCCGTTCCTCAACATCACCGTGCTGGAGGCCAGGTTCTGCGGCTACGGCGCGTCCGGCCGCAACGGCGGCTGGCTCTACAACGGCATCGCGGGCCGCGACCGGTACGCGAAGCTGCACGGGCACGATGCGGCCGTCCGCCTCCAGCAGGCCATGAACGACACCGTCGCGGAAGTCGTCAAGACGGCGGCCGACGAGTCGATCGACGCCGACATCCAGCAGGGCGGCGTCCTCGAAGTCGCCCACACACCGGCCCAGTTGCAGCGGCTCAAGGACTTCCACTCGGTGGAGATCGCCTTCGGTGAGACGGACCGCACCCTGCACGGCGCCCGCGAGACCGCCGAGCGGATCCGGGTCACCGGGGCCGTCGGTTCGACCTGGACCCCGCACGGCGCGCGGCTGCACCCGGCGAAACTGGTCCAGGGCCTGGCCGAGACGGTGGAGGCCCTCGGCGTCACCATCCACGAGTCGACACCGGTCACCGAGATCAGGCCCAAGCACGCGGTCACCCCGTACGGAACGGTCCGCGCGCCCTACATCCTGCGGTGCACCGAGGGGTACACGGCCGGCCTCAAGGGCGCCCGGCGCAGCTGGCTCCCGATGAACTCCTCGATGATCGCCACCGAACCGCTGCCGCAGGCCGTCTGGGACACCATCGGCTGGGAGGGCGGCGAGACGCTCGGCGACATGGCGCACGCGTACATGTACGCGCAGCGCACCGCCGACGGCCGGATCGCGCTCGGCGGGCGCGGCGTCCCGTACCGCTACGGCTCGCGCGCCGCCCGCGCCGACCGCGCCGGGCGCACCGAGCCCGCCACCATCGACGCGCTGCGCGAGATCCTGGTGCGCTTCTTCCCGGCCACGGCGGGCGTACGGATCGACCACGCCTGGTCCGGGGTGCTCGGCGTCCCGCGCGACTGGTGCGCCACCGTCACCCTGGACCGGTCGACGGGCCTCGGCTGGGCGGGCGGTTACGTCGGCTCGGGCGTGGCCACCGCCAATCTGGCCGCCCGTACACTGCGTGACCTGATCCAGCAGGACTCGGGCCAGTCGGGCCCGACCGACCTCACCACGCTCCCCTGGGTGAACCACAAGGTGCGCAACTGGGAGCCGGAGCCGCTGCGTTGGCTGGGCGTGCACGGGATGTACCGGGCGTACCGGGCGGCGGACGCCCGCGAACTCACCGGCCGCAGCACGGCCACCGACCGGATCGCGACGATCGCGGACCGGATCGCGGGGCGCTGAGGTCCGCGGCTTCCCGGGTTCCGGGAAGCGCTGCCCCAAGTCCCCTCGCACCGACGGTAATCCGGAGTTCACAGCAGGCCCGTCCGTGGTAGATACGTAGACACACAGTGACGGTCTCCGGACGCCTCGGCGCCGGGTGGCCGGCGACCGGGGGGTGGCGGCATGTCTGGGGATCAGCAGGACGGGGCAGCGAGAAGCGGCGGGCCGGAGCCTTCGGGCGGGTTCGGGCCGCCGGAGGTTCTGGGGGCGTCCGGCGGCTTCGGGGGGTCGGGCGGGTCAGGCGGCTTCGGGGGGTCCGGCGGCTTCGGCGGCCGGGAAGAGCACAGCGGACAGGGCGGATTCGGCGGGTTCAGCGGATTCGGCCCGCCGCCCCCGTCCTCCCCTCCCCCGATGCCCACCGTCCCGCCCGCGCCTCCGACCCCGCCCGCACCGGCGGACCCATTGCGGGCGGCGGCCGTGGCGCTGCTCAACCTCAGTGGCCTGGGGCTCGGCTATCTGCTGCTCAGGCGCTGGCTCGCGCTGGCGGTGTGCTGGGTGGCCACGGGCGTGCTGCTCTCGGTCGCCCTGCCCGCAGACCCGGACGGCGTGCCCGTCGGCGCGGTCGTCGCGTACCTCGCCTTCCTGGTCCTGGTCGCGGCCCACGGCGCGTACCGGGGCCTGCGGCACGGCGTCATCCGGCCACCGCGGTCACCGGTCGCGATCGTGCTCGGCCTGGTGCTGCTGGCCGCGCCCGTCGGCGGTGTCGTGCTGTACGACGGGGCGCGCGACGAGGCCACGCAGCAGATGCTCCTCGGCCGGCTCGCCGACGCGGACCAGCTGGTCACGCAGGCGAAGGGCCAGGACTTCACCACCGCGCGGGCGTCCTACAGCAAGGCCCTGACCACCTACCACGACCTCGACGCCCGCCACTCGGACTCCCGGGCCGCCCGCCGCGTCCCGGCCTCCCTCCACACGTACTACGAGACGGTCGCCACACCGTTCGGCGAGAAGAAGTACTGCGAGGCCGTCGAACCGCTCACGTATCTGCGGACGGTTCCCGGGACCTACGGCAGGAAGCAGCTGGGCGCGCTGGCCGGGTGGCCCGACGACAAGCTCGCGACCTCGCTGTACGAATGCGGGGTGACGGGCCTCGGCACCGGGAAGGACGTCGTGTCACCGAGCGGGAACCTGGGCGAGCTGCTCACGACGTTCCCCTCCTCGAAGCAGGCCGCGAAGGTGGAACCGGCCGTCAGCTCGGAGATCAACAGGGCCGCGGGCGACCTGAAGGGCTCCCAGCCCTGCGAGGCCAACGAGCGCCTGAAGATCCTCCAGGGCCAGGCCGTCGGCCTGCCGGGCAAGGAGGCGGGCGTCGACAGCGCCCTGACCGACGCGCTGCGCAAGGACGCGGCGACCGCCGGGCAGAAGGTCCGGTCGGGTACGTACGCCTGCGGTGTCGACCAGTACAAGAAGGGTGACTTCACCGGAGCGCAGAAGACGCTTTCCGACTTCGCGAGCGCCTACCGGAGCGACAAGAACCACGCCCGCGCCCAGAAGACCGCCATAGCCGCGGAGATCGCCCAGAGCGACGCGGCGGCGGGCAAGCACCTGCCGTCGATGTCGTCCGGCGGCAGCATCCCGGTCACGATCAGCAACGACAGCCCGGACGAGGTCGAGATCCTCTACACCGGCCCGGTCACCGGAAGCTTCAAACTCAAGCCGTGCAAGGGGTGTTCGACGTACTCCAGCGACGTGACGGCGCAGCTCAGCGCCTGTAAGGGCGGCAAGAGCTACCCGAAGCGGACGATCTCGCTGCCGCCCGGCACGACGTACTTCCTGCACAAGTCGCTGAACAGCTCGAACACCACCTCGGGCAGCAACACGGCCAAGATCAGGCCCGGTTACACATACACGGAGTGCGCGTACGTGGTGCAGAGAATCGGTTCGGGCTACACGTCCTGACCCGCATCCGCACCCGTCACCGCGGGTGGCACCGGCTCAGAACCCGGTGCCGTCCGCGAGCACGTCCCGGGCGTCCGGGGCCCCTGGCCGGCCCAGCGTGGGGCTCTCGGCGGCGACGGTCAGCGCCCTGAGCCCCACGACGAGCCCGGCCCGTACGTCCACCGGGAGCCGGCCCACCAGCGCGGCGACTTCCCGGTGCCGGTGCTCAAGGACCGTGCCGACCAGCGCCGTGCCCTCGTCGGTGGTCCGCAGGACGACCTCCCGCCGGTTCTCCGGATTGACCTTGCGGTCGACCAGACCGCTCGCCTCCAGCCGGTCCACCATCCGCATCGCGGTCGACGCGTTGACGTCCAGCGTGGCCGCCAGCGCCGCCAGCTTCACGGGCCCGCTGGAGTCCAGCACCACCAGCGTCCGCAGCTGCGGAAGGGTCAGCGCGCTGCCGACCTCGGCGAGCGCACGCGCCGAGAGTCCGACCAGCAGCCGTGCGGCGGACATCACCGCGGCGGTGACCTCATCGGTCTCGTCATGGGGGCTGTCCGCGGAAATGCCTGGGGGAACCTCTGTGAGACCGGCCACGTCCCCGGCGCGGCTGCCGGCAGCCGTCTGCTCGCCCGTCATACGGTCCGTCCACCGTTTCCGACCGCCGGGCTTCCCACCCGGGCGGTCCTGTCCGCCGGGGTGTCCACCCGGCTGCTCATCAGGCCGTTCATCAGGCTGTCCATCGCGCCGTTCACCAGCTCGTTCAACAGTTTGTTCACGAGGCCGCATTAATCATTGCAGTCTGCAATGGTAGTCTGGGGACCGCTCATCCGTTCCCACCAGTATCCGGGCATCCGCACCCGGCGTCTCCCACGCCGCGGACCGCCCCTCCCCGTACTGCCGCCCTCCGCACAGGGCATCGGCAGCTCCCAGGGCAACGACGCCCTACACCGCCATCGCGTAAGCCACTCGTACGCAGGGGCGCCGGCACCGCTTCACCCGCGGTACGCCGACGGCCCTTCTTCCGTGCGCCCGTGACGGCACTGCCCCTGCCTGCACCACCAACGGAGGAAACCCATGACCCCGCCCGTCCCCGCCGCGGAACCGAAACCGGCCCGCACCCCCGGCCGGCTCGTACCCCCGCAGAAGGTCAAGAGCCTGGGGGACTTCCATGTCCCGCCCCGGGTCGCGCTGATCGCCGTACTCGCCGTCCCGGTCGGCGTGGCCGCCGCCCTGGTCGCGGTGGGGCTGCTCAAGCTGATCAACCTGTTCACCAACCTCTGCTTCCACGGGCAGTTCGCCTTCGGCACCACCACACCGGGCTCCACCTCCCACTGGTGGCTGATCCTCTTCATGCCCATCGTGGGCGGGCTGGTCATCGGCTTCATGGCCCGGTACGGATCGGAGAAGATCCGCGGCCACGGGATGCCGGAGGCCATCGAGTCGATCCTGGTCGGCGGCAGCAAGGTGCAGCCCCGGCTGGCCGTGCTCAAGCCCGTCTCATCGGCCATCGGCATCGGCACCGGCGGGCCGTTCGGCGCCGAGGGGCCGATCATCATGACCGGCGGCGCGGTCGGTTCGATCCTCGCCCAGTTCCTGCATGTCACCACCGACGAGCGCAAGACGCTGCTGGTCGCCGGTTCCGCCGCCGGTATGGCGGCCACCTTCAACTCGCCGCTGGCCGCGATCCTGCTCGCCGTCGAGCTGCTGCTCTTCGAGTGGCGCCCGCGCTCCTACATCCCCGTCGCGGTCGCCGCGGTCACCGCGACCCTGGTCCGCGAACCGATCCTGGGCAGCGCCCCGCTCTTCGGCGGTTCCCATGTCCCGGCCACGCTGCCCATCTCCGCGTACGGCCTGTGCCTGGTCGCCGGGCTCGGCGCCGGGCTGCTCGCACTCGGCGCGACCGCTCTCGTGTACTTCTCCGAGGACATGTTCGCCAAGCTGCCGCTCCACTGGATGTGGTGGCCCGCCATCGGCGGCCTGATCATCGGAGCCGGCGGGCTGATCGAGCCCCGCGCGCTGGGTGTCGGGTACGACGTCATCGACCAGCTCCTCACCGGCCGGGCCACCGTGGGCCTGATCATCGGCATCCTGGTGGTCAAGACCCTGATCTGGGGGCTGTCGCTCGGCTCGGGCACCTCAGGCGGCGTCCTCGCCCCGATGTTCATGATCGGCGGTGCGCTGGGCGCGGCCGAGGGGCTGATCTTCCCGACCGTGAGCCCCGGCTTCTGGGCCCTGGTCTCGCTGGCCGGAGTCCTCGGCGGAGTCATGCGCTCCCCGCTGACCGGCATCGTCTTCTGCCTCGAACTGACCCATGAGATGAACGCGATGCTCCCCATGGTGATCACCGCGTCCTCCGCCTATCTGCTCTCGGTGATCGTCCTCAAGCGGTCAGTCCTCACCGAGAAGCTCGCCCGCCGGGGGCTGCATCTCACCCGGGAGTACTCGGTGGACCCGCTGGAGGTCCATCTCGTACGGCAGCTCGAATCCCCCATCACCGCCACGTTCCGCACCGAGGAGACCGTGGCCGACATCAAGCGGGAGCTGGCCGCTCCGCACGGCAGCCATGACGTCGACGGGTTCCTCGCCCAGCGGCTCTACCCCGTGATGGACCCGGCGGGACACCTGGCCGGCGTCGTCACCCGCTCCGACTTCCTGTTCAGCTCCCACGACGACCGGACCCCGCTCGGCGAACTCGCCCGGCCCGCCGTGACCGCGTACCCGGACGAGACCCTGCGCACCATCGCCAACCGCATGGCCTCGCACCAGGTCACCCGGGTCGTGATCGTCGACCGGGACGACCCGGACCGGCTCGAAGGGCTGCTGAGCCTGCGCCAGTTGCTCGAAGCCCGCCGGATAGACCTGCACGAGGAGCACCACGCCGAGCGCTTCCTCAGCCTCGTACCGCGCCGCTTCCAGCAGGCTGTGGAACCGGAGCTGCAGCCGGAACTCCAGCAGGGCGGATAAGCGGGGCGGACAAGCGGGGCGGGCAGCCCGGAGAACGCGAAACAGCAGTGCGGGGCGACCGATGCACATATCGGCCGCCCCGCACTGCTGTCCGCCGGCTGTTCGCGTACGGCCCCTTGTCAACGCCCCCGGACCCGCAGCAGACTGCTGCCCGACAGACAGACATTGGATGTCTAGACCATACGTTCCACTCTGCGTCCATGGACCGAAGGAGCACTCATGGGAACGCCTGTCGGGCGACGATCCGTACTGGCCCTGGGAGTAGGCGTCGCCTCCTTGCCACTCCTGTCCGCCGCACCAGCGATCGCCTCCCCGGGAAAGGACAGCCCCAGCGGCGCTCCCTTCGGAAAAGATCGGACTACCTCCGCGTCGCAGATCGCGATCGACGCGTCCGACACCCCGGCCACGATCGTGCGCAAGGCGTCCCAAGTCGTCCCCCGGCCCTCCCAAGTCGCCTGGCAGCAGCGGGAGGTGACCGCCTTCACCCACTTCGGCATGAACACCTTCACCAACCGCGAATGGGGCTCCGGCGCCGAGGACGAGGCGACGTTCGACCCGTCCGCGATGGACGCCGACCAGTGGATGCGCGCGTACAAGGCGGCGGGCGCCCGCCAGGTGATGTTCACGGCCAAGCACCACGACGGCTTCGTCCTCTTCCCGACCCGCTACTCCAACCACTCGGTGATCGCGAGCCCCTGGTGGATCCGCACCGACGGCTGCTCCGACGCAGAGCGGAACGCCACCGCCAAGGCCCGTGCACAGGCCGAGGCCCACCGCTCCGACGACCCGGCCGCCTACTGGCGGGCCCGTGACGCCGGCTGCCGCAACCCCCAGGGCGACGTCCTCGGCACCTACCTCAAGGCCGCCCGCCGGGCCGGCCTCAAGGTGGGCGTCTACCTCTCCCCCGCCGACGGCTCCGAGCAGCCGCACGCCTGGCACGCCCAGTACGTCGAGAAGATCCGCGCGAAACAGGCGTCGGGGCAGTGGCTCAGCATCGAGGAGCAGGCCACGGTCGACGACGGCGACCGCGCCCCCGGCGGCCAGGGCCGCTACGGCAGCGGAAGCCCGGTCGTCAGCCGTACGATCCCGACCCTGGTCCCCGACGACGACCGGGCCGACGCGCTCGCCGCACGCCGGATCCCGTCCTTCACCGTGCAGGCCGACGACTACAACGCGTACTACCTGAACCAGCTCTACGAACTGTTCACGCAGTACGGCCCCATCGATGAGCTGTGGCTCGACGGCGCCAACCCCTGGACCGACGCCGGGATCACCGAGAAGTACGACTTCACCGCCTGGTTCCGGCTGATCCACGCCCTCTCCCCCGACACCGTCACCTTCGCGGGCCCGCAGGGCACCCGCTGGATCGGCAACGAGAACGGGGCGGGCCGCACCACCGAGTGGAGCGTCACCCCCGCCACCGCCGACCCCGCCACCGCGCACGGCGAAGGGCTGCTCCCGGACGGCCCCAGCGCCGCCGACATCGGCTCGCGAGACAGGATCACCGCACCGGGGATCGAGTACCTCCAGTGGTTCCCCGCCGAGGCGGACGTCTCGCTGCGCCCCGGCTGGTTCTTCCACGCCGATGAGAAGCCCAAGACACCCCAGCAACTGGTCACGATCTACGAGGAGTCGGTGGGCCGCAACGCCGTACTCCTGCTGAACGTCCCGCCGGGCCGGGACGGCCGCATCGCCGCGCCGGACGTCGGTTCCCTCACCGCGTTCGGGGACTCCGTGACCGCTACGTACGGCCGCAACCTGCTCGCTGCGGGGCGCGGCCGCCGCGACCCCGTACTGCGCACCCTGACCGACGGCCGTCTCACCACCGCCTGGTCACCGTCCCAGGGGGCCACCACGGGCGATGTCACCGTGCGGCTGTCCGGGGTACGTGCCTTCGACCGCATCCGGCTCGGCGAGGACATCACCAGGGGCCAGCAGGTGGAGGGGTTCGCGGTCGACATCTGGACCGGCACCGCCTGGCGGCAGACCGCGGTCGGCACCACCATCGGCTACGCGCGCATCCTGACGCTGCCCGGGCCGGTGAGCACGGACCGCATCCGGATCAGAATCCTCCAGGCCCGCGCCACCCCGCGCCTCGCGTCGGCGTCGCTCCACCTGAACGTGCCACCGAAGTAGCGGGGCGGGCCACCGCCCACGCGGACACCGGCCGCACCGAACCACCGCGGGGCCGGCACCTGACAGCCGGCCCCGCGGTGCGCCCCTTCGCCGATGCCGATGCCGATCGCGAAGCGACCTGCGGGCCTGCCGGTACGGCGCCCCTCCACCGCGGCTCGACCTTCCCTGCAGCTATGGCCACCACGCTACGAACGGCGAAAGAGACTGGCGACATCTGCTGTGGAGGTTGGCTACGTGAAGGCACTCGTGCTGTCGGGCGGGGCTGGGACCCGTCTTCGACCGATCACCCACACTTCGGCGAAACAGTTGGTGCCTGTGGCCAACAAGCCCGTGCTCTTCTACGGTCTCGAAGCGATCGCCGATGCCGGCATCACCGAGGTCGGTGTCGTCGTCGGGGACACCGCCGACGAGATCCGCACGGCCGTGGGGGACGGTTCCGCATTCGGCCTGGAGGTCACCTACATCCGTCAGGACGCCCCGCTGGGGCTGGCCCACGCGGTGCGCATCGCCCGTGACTTCCTGGGCGACGACGACTTCGTGCTGTATCTCGGCGACAACTTCATCGTCGGCGGCGTCACGGAGCTGGTGGACAGATTCCGCACCGAACGGCCCCACGCGCACATCCTGCTGACCCCGGTGCTCGACCCGTCGGCCTTCGGAGTGGCCGAACTGGACGCCGAGGGCCGGGTGTCCGCACTGGTGGAGAAGCCAGAGCACCCCAAGAGCGATCTCGCCCTGGTGGGCGTGTACCTGTTCACACCGGCCATCCACGAAGCCGTCCGGGCCATCGAGCCGTCGTGGCGCGGCGAGCTGGAGATCACTCACGCGATCCAGTGGCTGATCGACGAGGGCCGGGACGTGCGGTCGACCACGATCTCGGGCTACTGGAAGGACACCGGCAACGTCACGGACATGCTGGAGGTCAACCGCTCGGTGCTGGAGACCATCGTCCCCGACGTGCTGGGCACGGTCGACGCCGCCAGCGAGATCATCGGCCGGGTCCGGATCGAGAAGGGCGCCCGGATCACCAGCAGCCGTATCGTCGGTCCCGCGATCATCGGATCCGACGCCGTGATCACCGACTCGTACGTCGGGCCCTTCACGTCCGTGTCCGAGGGCTGCCACATCGCGGACAGCGAGATCGAGTACACGATCATTCTGCAGAACTCCGCGCTGACCGGTGTGCGCCGCGTCGAGGCCTCGCTCATCGGCCGCAATGTGCAGGTGACCCCGGCCCCCCGCAACCCGTCCGCCCACCGGTTCGTGCTCGGTGACCACAGCAAGGTGCAGATCTCGTCATGACGAAGCGTGTACTGGTCACCGGCGGTGCCGGTTTCATCGGTTCCCACTACGTCCGGACACTGCTGGGCCCGGAGGGGCCCGGCGATGTCTCCGTGACGGTACTCGACAAGCTCACCTACGCGGGCAACCCGGCCAATCTCGACGTGGTGCGCCGGCATCCCGGCTTCACGTTCGTACAGGGCGACATCTGCGACGAGCGCATCGTCGCGCGGCTGATGGCCGAGCACGACCAGGTGGTGCACTTCGCGGCGGAATCACACGTGGACCGGTCGATCGACGGGGGCGCCGAGTTCGTACGGACCAATGTCCTGGGCACGCACACCCTGGTGAACGCCGCTCACCGGGCCGGCATCGGGACGTTCGTGCACATCTCCACGGACGAGGTGTACGGGTCGATCGACGAGGGCTCCTGGCCGGAGACCGACCCGCTGCGGCCCAACTCCCCCTACGCGTCTGCGAAGGCGTCCAGCGACCTCATCGCGCTGTCCTACCACCGGACGCACGGCCTGGACGTGCGGGTGACCCGCTGCTCCAACAACTACGGGCATCACCACTTCCCCGAGAAGGCCATCCCGCTCTTCGTCACACAGCTGCTGGACGGCAAGAAGGTCCCGCTGTACGGCGACGGCAGCAACGTCCGCGACTGGCTGCACATCGACGACCACGTCCAGGGCATCGAGCTCGTACGGACCCGGGGGCGCGCCGGCGAGATCTACAACATCGGCGGCGGCACCGAGCTGTCCAACAAGGAGCTCGTGGAGTTGCTCCTCGACGCGTGCGGTGCCGACTGGGACGCCGGCGTCGTCCATGTCGAGGACCGAAAGGGCCATGACCGCCGCTACTCGGTCGACTGCGCCAAGATCACCAGGGAGTTGGGTTACGCGCCGCGGGTGGATTTCCACAAGGGCCTGCTGACAACGGTTCAGTGGTACCGCGACAACCGCGCCTGGTGGGAGCCGCTGAAGGAGCGGGCGGCGCTCTGACCCCCTCCGCCTCCCCCGTCCGTCCTCTCCCGTCGAGCCCGGCCGGAGAGGACGACACACCCATGAGAAAGGTCCTTCGATGGAGGCTCTCGTACTGTCGGGCGGCGCCGGGTGAACATCGTCGTGCTGGGCGCCCGCGGCTTCCTGGGCAGGCACATCTGCCGGACTCTGACGGACGCGGGCGACCGGATCGTCACCGTCCCTGCCGGCTTCGACCTGGTGACAGCCGAACCGGAACGGATCGCGGCGCTCGTCGCCGACGCCGGGGCCGACGCCGTCGTCAATGCCGCGGGCCGGGCCTGGAAGGCCGACGAGCGTCAGATGCACACCGGCAACGTCGAACTCCCCGCCCGCGTGATACGCGCGCTGGCCCTGCTGGAACGGCGCCCCTGCCTCGTCCAGCTGGGCAGCAGCCATGAGTACGGCCCCGGGACGAGCGGCGCGGGCACCCACGAGAACACCGAACCCGCGCCGGTCACCCCTTACGGCCGTACAAAACTCCTCGGCGCGCGGGCTGTGCTCGACGCGGCTGTCGCGGGCGGGCAGCCCGGGGTGGTGTTGCGGATCGCGAACGTCTGCGGCCCCGGCACGCACCCCGGCAGTCTGCTGGGCTCCGTGGCCGACCGGCTGATGCGGTTCACCGCCGACCGGGGCCGCACCGGCGCCCCCGCGGAGCTGCGGCTGCCGCCGCTGCGCGCCTGGCGGGACTTCGTGGACGTACGCGACGTCGCCGACGCCGTCCTGCGCACAGTCCGGGCCGACGACGAGGATGTGGTCGGCCAGGTGATCAATATCGGCAGTGGCAGGGCCGTCCACACCCGCGACCTGGTCAACCGGCTGATCGCGGTCAGCGGGCTGGCCGTCCGGGTCGTCGAGGAGAGCCCGGCCGGCGCGCCGTCCCGTGTCGACACCGAATGGCAGCAACTGGATATCTCGCGCGCCGCCGAGGTGCTCGGCTGGGAGCCGCGCCACTCACTCGAACAATCGCTGCGGGATCTGCTCGCGGCCGCATGACCACCCATCAGTACGGCAGAAAGGAACCGGGCATGAGCGACCACAGGGAACTGGTGCTGGACGAGGTCCGCAAGTACCACCAGGAACAGCACGAAGGCGGCGGGGGCTTCGTGCCCGGCGTCACCGAGATCTGGCCCTCCGGTGCGGTGCTGGGCGAGGAGGACCGGGTGGCGCTCGTCGAGGCCGCGCTGGAGATGCGGATAGCCGCCGGCCGCAGCTCACGCAAGTTCGAGTCGGCTTTCGCGCGCAGGCTCAAGCGCCGTAAGGCCCATCTGACCAACTCGGGGTCGTCGGCCAACCTGCTCGCGGTCTCCGCGCTGACCTCCCACCTCCTGGAGGACCGCCGGCTCCGGCCGGGCGACGAGGTCATCACCGTGGCCGCGGGTTTCCCGACCACGGTGAATCCGATCCTGCAGAACGGGCTGGTCCCGGTCTTCGTCGACGTCGAGCTCGGCACGTACAACACCACCGCCGAGCGGGTGGCGCTGGCGATCGGCCCCAAGACCCGGGCGATCATCATCGCGCACGCCCTCGGCAACCCCTTCGAGGTGGCCGAGATCGCCGAACTCGCCGCGCAGCACGAGCTGTTCCTCATCGAGGACAACTGCGACGCGGTCGGCTCCCTCTACGACGGAAAGCTCACCGGGACCTTCGGCGACTTCTCGACGGTCAGCTTCTACCCGGCCCACCATCTGACGATGGGCGAGGGCGGCTGCGTCCTCACCTCGAACCTGGCGCTGGCCCGGATCGTGGAGTCGCTGCGCGACTGGGGCCGGGACTGCTGGTGCGAGCCGGGCGAGAACGACAAGTGCCTCAAGCGATTCCAGTACCAGATGGGAACGCTGCCGATGGGCTACGACCACAAGTACATCTTCTCGCACGTCGGGTACAACCTGAAGGCCACCGATCTCCAGGCCGCTCTGGGCCTGACCCAGCTCGCCAAACTGGACGGTTTCATCGCCGCCCGCAAGCACAACTGGAAGCGGCTGCGCGACGGACTGCAGGACGTACCCCACCTGCTGCTGCCGGAGGCGACGCCCGGCAGCGACCCGAGCTGGTTCGGCTTCGTACTGACCGTCACCCCCGGTGCTCCCTTCACCCGGGCGGCACTGGTCGACTTCCTGGAGAGCCGCAAGATCGGCACCCGGCGGCTGTTCGCCGGCAACCTCACCCGCCACCCGGCCTACATCAACAAGCCGTACCGGGTCGTCGGGGACCTCGCCAACAGCGACGTCATCACCGAGCAGAGCTTCTGGATCGGCGTCTATCCCGCCCTCACCGACGAGATGCTCGACTACGTCATCGCCTCGGTGAAGGAGTTCGTGAAGGCGCAGGGCTGATCACCCCGGCAGGGCCCGCGGGCCCTGCCGACCCCGCGCGAAGCGGCCCGGCCGACCAGCCGGGCCGCTTCGCGCGCTCCGGGGCCGGGGCGGCCCACGACGCCCGGGGGGGCCGAGGCGGTTCACGGTCCGGGGGACCGCGTCGTGAACCGCCTCGGGGGACAGAGCCGAACGACGCGCCGAGGACGTTGTGCGTCCTCAACGCGTCGTTCGGTACTCCTCCTTCAGCCGGCCTGAGGATGCCAGGCGACCGGGAGGCGGCGCGGGCCGCGGATCAACGCGGTGTCCTCGCGCCAGGGCACCTCGGCTTCGGGTACAGCCAGGTGCAGTTCGGGGAACTCGCGCAGCAGCGTCGCGAGTGCGATCCGGACCTCGGTCCGGGCGAGTTGGGCTCCGAGGCAGAAGTGCGGTCCGAAGCCGAAGGCCAGGTGCGGGTTGTGGGTCCGGTCGAGATCGAGGACATCCGGATCGGTGAACACCTCACCGTCGAAGTTGGCCGAGACCATCGCGGGAAAAACCGCTTCCCCCTTGCATACGGTCACGTCCCCCAGCGCCACGTCCTCAGTGGCGACCCTCGGCAGGGACTCGCTGCCACCCAGCGGCACGAACCGCAGCAACTCCTCGACCGCGGTGTCGAACCGGTCCGGTCGCGCCGCCAGTTCCGCCCACAGTCCGCCGACGAGCAGGGTGTGGACGAAGTTGGCGATCGCGTTGGCCGTGGTCTCGTGTCCCGCGGCCAGGATGGTCATACCGAGGGTGACCAGCTCCTCCTCGGACAGCCGTCCCTCGTCCTCGTCGCGCGCCGCGATGAGCTCGGACAGCAGGTCGTCCTGCGGCTCGGCGCGATGGCGCGCGACGTGTTCGGCGAGGTAGGACATCAGCCCGGTGGCGGCGTCCTGGATGTCCTCGGCCGCGACGCCCGCGCCGCTGAACATCAGCTCGGAGAACCGCTGGAAGAAGTGGCGGTCCTCGGCCGGCACGCCCAGCATCTCGCAGATCACGGTGATCGGGAGCGGCATCGTGAACGACTCGACCAGATCCACCGGGGAGCCGGCCGCCCGCATACCCGCGACGAGTTCGTCGACGAGCCCCTCGATGCGGGGCCGCCACAGCTCGACGTTCCGGCGCGAGAACGCTCCTGAGACCAGCTTGCGTATCCGGGCGTGCTCCGGCGGGTCCAACGACAGGATGTCACCACCGGGATTCAGCCACTCCTTCGTACGAGGAATGTCCGCGTGCACGGTGGCGGCCCGGGAGAACCGGGAGTCGCCGAGCACAGTCTTGACGTCGGCCTGCCGGGTCACCAGCCAGCCTTCACCGCCGTACGGCAGGTCCACCCTCTGCACCGGGCACTTCGCCCGCAGATCGGCGAACTCCGTCGGCACGTCCAGCCGGTGGCTGTCGGGGAAGGGGAACTTCATCACCTGGTCCGGATCGGTCACAGGAGCTCCTCGGTCTCTGGAGGGGGGCGGTCAGGCCGGTACGGGGTCGGAGGCCGGCTTCCGTCGTGGCGAGCCGAACCGGCGCATGAGCGGTCGTTCCACCGCGAGGAACATCCCGACGCCGATGAGCTGGACGACCACGAAGAGCACCACCACGATGAGGAGCCCGGTCCCCACGTCGAACTGCTTGAACTGCTTCCCCTCGCCGACCAGGTGCCGGGTCAGTGCGAGCAGTGGGAAATGCACCAGGTAGGCGGCGTAAGAGGAGTTTCCGAGCAACACCATGACCTTGTTGTCCAGCCAGCTCGGCCGGCCCTCCAGGTCACGCACGGCGATGGCGGGGACGAACAGACACAGACCGATGGTGAGCAGGCCGCTGACGCGGAACGTCTCGGGCAGCTGGAACACCAGCCAGCACAGACCGACCGTGATGACGACAGGCCACCAGATGCTCATCCGGGGCCACTTGCCGGTCTGCACGATGCGTGCGAGGAAGACCCCGAGCAGGAACTCGGGCATCCGGGAGAGCGGGAAGAAGTCGGTGTAGTACACCTGGTTCCAGGACATGTTCTGGCCGGGCGCGAGCGGCCCGCCGAGGAAGAAGTGGGTGAATGTGGGGATCGCGACGATCACCACCGCGCACACGGCGAACCAGTGCCACAGCCGCCTGTCGGCGATGCGCAGGATCGGGCGGATCAACAGCGGCAGCGCCAGGTAGAAGAGGATCTCTACGGAGACCGACCAGTTCACACCGTAGACGCTGAAGACGTACGGCATCCGGGGGACCCAGTCCTGCAGCAGGAACAGGTTGGCCGCCGTCGGGCCGGCCTGGGTCTGCTGCCAGGAGCCGATCATCGATATCGGCCCCACGGCGAACAACAACAGCAGGGTGGCCGCCCAGACGATCATGTGCCCGGGGTAGATCTTCACCACGCGGCGCCGCCAGAACCGGCCCACCGTACTGCGCCAGGGCTCACCCCAGGTGAGCACGAAACCGCTGAGCACGAAGAACGTCGCCAGGGCGCCGGTTCCGTAGGGCAGCTGAGTGCCTGCCTTGTTGATCGACTGGTTGGTGAAGAAGTAGCCGGCGCCGAGAGCATGGGTGATGAACACGGCGATGAACAGGATCGCGCGGTAGCCGGTCAGAGAGGGCAGCTGGCGGATCGGTGGAGACGCACTGGTCATGTTCCAGCTCCTGGAATGGGTTGAGGGAGTCGGTGCCCGACGCCGGATCGGCCCGAAAGCTATGGGCGGCCGCTAGGGGCTGACTCGAAATCTGGCTCAACTCCGGTCCACCGGCGGCCGGACGCCCTGGCACGGACACGTTGCCCGCGCCACGGGGTGGTGTTACGGTTTCTCCGAGCCCCGTATGGGCCTACGCATGGAGGTATCGGCTACTCAGCCATTACAGAGATCGGCACAGTCCATCTCTCGCAGCTCGTCAATCCCTTTCCTGGGATTGCTGCGCCCTTCTTCACTGCGTAGGCATGCGGGGTATTTCTGTGTCCATTTCCGGTGGCGTGGCCCTCCTTCTGCGGTCAATCGACTCGGAAAGGTAGTGCATGAGCAAGGATCAGGCCGAGACCTGGGAAGCGCAGGCCGAGACCTGGGCGGGCTTCGACGTGAATGACTTTCAGCGTCAGGTCATCGCCGAGTTCCGGGCGAACAACGGCAGGATGAGCGGCATGTTCGAGGGCTGGACATTGACCGTGCTGACGACCGTCGGAGCCAAGAGCGGCCTGCGCCGGGAGAGCATCCTGGGGTATCTCGAATTCGATGGAAAAGGGGTCGTCGTCGCCTCGTCGAACGGCGCCGACAAGCACCCCGCGTGGTACCACAACATCCGCAAGAACCCGATCGTGACGGTGGAGACGGGTACCGACACCTACCAGGCGATCGCCGCCATTCCGCCGGGCGCGGAGCGGGACAAGCTCTTCGACCGTGTGATCTCCGAGGCGCCGGGGTACGCCGACCACCAGGCCAAGACGACCCGTGAGATCCCGGTCGTCGTACTGAACCGCATCGGCCCCAAGCCCGGCGAGGAACGGGTCAAGGGCATGGGCGACTGGATCGTCGAGGTGCACGACTGGCTACGGGGAGAGCTGAAGACGCTCCGCGCACAGGCGGACCAGCTGATCGACGGCAGCGCGGACGCGATCGAGCGGACTCCGCCGGACCTCGCCCAGCAGATGCGCACCCACTGCCTCAGCTTCTGCGGGGCCCTGAAGAGGCATCACGGCGGCGAGGACGCAGCCATGTTCCCGATGCTGGCCAAGCAGTTCCCGGCGCTCGCTCCGGCGCTGGCGCAGCTCGGCGAGGAGCACGAGGTCGTGGCCCGGCTGCAGGACGACATCCAGCAGCTCGTCGACAGCTTCGTACCCGGTGAGACCGACCCCGTGCGGCTGCGCGCCGACCTGGAGCTGCTGGCGAACCGGCTCGAAACCCACTTCAGGTACGAGGAGGAGACGATCGTGACCGCTCTCAACGCGACAGCTCCGGCTCCGGACTTCGGCTGACCGTCCCCACCAGCACCCCCGCGGCCGTCTCGCTCCTCGGCCCGGGGGTGCTGCTGTGTCCGGGGCCGGCCAGGCGGCCTGCCCGGACCCGGAAATCCCGTTTTCTGCACCCTCGATAGCAGGCGTTGAGTTGTCCTCAAGCGGGGGTCGCCAATATGAGCAAAGGAAGACGCTCGGCATCCTCCTCAGGGGCCGCACAAAGGCTCGCAGCTTGAGTTCTTCCCAGAATCAAGGAAGGAATCAATATATGTCCTGTCGCGTCGTGATTACGGGAATCGGGGTGCGAGCGCCAGGGGCATCCGGAACAAAAGAGTTCTGGGACCTGTTGAGCTCTGGCCGCACCGCGACCCGTCGGATCAGCTTTTTCGATCCCTCGCCCTATCGGTCCCAAGTGGCCGGCGAATGTGACTTCGATGCCGAACTCGAAGGCCTGACCGCGCGGGAGATCCGGCGCATGGACAGGGTCGCGCAGTTCGCCGCGGTATGCACCGACGACGCCGTCGCGGACAGCGGCCTCACGCTGAGCGCACTCGACCCGCACCGGGTCGGAGTGAGCCTCGGCAGTGCGGTCGCGGCCTCCACCAGCCTTGACCGCGAGTACCAGGTCCTGTCCGACGCGGGCAAGCAGTGGAACGTCGACTCCGGGTATCTGTCGCCGCACATGTTCGACTACCTCACCCCCGGTGTGGTGCCGGCCGAGGTGGCGTGGCGGGTCGGAGCCGAGGGGCCCGTCGTGATGGTCTCCAACGGCTGCACTTCCGGGCTCGACGCGGTCGGCAACGCTGCCCAGACGATTCGCGAGGGCGCGGCGGACGTCATGATCGCTGGGGCCGCGGACACCCCGGTCACCCCGATCGTCGTGGCCTGCTTCGACGCGATCAAGGCCACGACCACCTACAACGACGACCCCGAGCACGCCTCCCGGCCCTTCGACGCGACCCGCAACGGCTTTGTACTGGCCGAGGGCTGCGCCATGTTCGTGCTGGAGAGCTACGAGCGGGCCAGCGCCCGCGGAGCGCACATCTACGCCGAGGTCGGCGGCTACGCGACGCGGAGCAACGCTTACCACATGACCGGTCTGAAGAAGGACGGCCGCGAGATGTCCGAGGCCATCGGTGCCGCGCTGGGCCAGGCGAGGACCAACCCTGACGGTCTCGACTACATCAACGCCCACGGTTCGGGCACCAAGCAGAACGACTGGCACGAGACCGCCGCGCTGAAGCGCAGTCTCGGCCGGCACGCGTACGGGACACCGGTCAGTTCGATCAAGTCGATGGTCGGACACTCGCTGGGCGCGATCGGGTCCATCGAGATCGCGGCGAGTCTGCTCGCGATGGAGAACAACGCCGTACCCCCCACCGCGAACCTGCACCAGGCCGACCCGGAGTGCGACCTCGACTATGTGCCGGTGACCGCCCGCGAGCAGCGGGTGGACACCGTACTGAGCGTGGGCAGCGGGTTCGGCGGATTCCAGAGCGCGATCGTGCTGAAGCAGCCGGGAGGAGCGGAATGACCACGGCCGTAGTGACCGGCCTCGGCCTGGTGGCACCCAATGGGCTGGGCATCGAGGAATTCTGGAAGTCCACCCTGGACGGCCGCAGCGGGATCTCAAAGATCACCCGTTTCGACACATCCGAGTACGGTGCCGGACTGGCCGGGCAGATAACGGACTTCGACGCCGCCTGGCAGACTCCCGCCAGGCTGCTGCCGCAGACCGACATCTCCACCCGTTTCGCACTCGCTGCCGCCGAGTGGGCGCTGTGCGACGCCGCCGTGGACCCGTCCACGCTGGTCGACTACGACATGGGCGTGGTGACGGCCAACGCCTTCGGCGGTTTCGAGTTCACCCACAAAGAGCTCAGCAAGCTGTGGTCCAAGGGCGGGCAGCATGTGAGCGTCTACGAGTCGTTCGCCTGGTTCTACGCCGTCAACACCGGGCAGATCTCCATCCGGCACGGGATGCGCGGGCCCAGCAAGGCTCTCGTGGCCGAGCAGGCGGGCGGTCTGGACGCGATCGGGCACGCCCGGCGCACTGTGCGGGAGGGCACCGGCCTGGTCGTCACCGGAGGTGTCGATTCGGCTCTCGACCCGTGGGGCTGGGCGTCCCAGCTGTCCGGCGGCCGGGTGAGCCCCGTCGGCTACCACCCGTTCGACGTGGACGCGAGTGGTTACGTACCGGGCGAAGGCGGCGCGTTCCTCGTCGTCGAGGACATCGACGCGGCCCGTCGGCGCGGGGTCGGCCGGATCTACGGTGAGATCGCCGGTTACGCGACCACCTTCGATCCGGCGCCCGGGTCGCCGCGCCCGCCGGGGCTGCGCCGGGCGGTCGAACTGGCCCTGGCCGACGCGGGACTCGCGCCCGGCGATGTCGACGTGGTCTTCGCCGACGCGGCCGGCGTACCCGAACTGGACCGGCAGGAGGCCGAGGCGATCGCCGCGGTCTTCGGCCCGTCCAGTGTGCCGGTGACCGCACCCAAGACGCTGACCGGCCGGCTCTACTCGGGGGGCGGGCCGCTGGATGTGGCCGCGGCGCTGCTGTCCGTCCGGGACGGCGTGATCCCCGCGACGGCAGGCGTCCGCGACCTTCCCGCCGACCACCTGATCGACCTGGTGCGCGACGAACCGCGCTACCGGACCGTGTCGAACGCTCTCGTTCTGGCCCGCGGCAAGTGGGGCTTCAACGCGGCGATCGTCGTACGTGCCTTCAACGGCTGAGACCTCCTACCTCTAAGGAAGCACCCATGAGCAACGACATCACCGTTGACGATCTCCGCCGCATCCTGGCCTCGTGCGCCGGGGCCACGGAGGGCGGGAGCCTGGACGGGGACATCCTCGACAAGTCCTTCGACGACCTGGGCTACGACTCGCTGGCCATGATGGAGACCGCCTCCGTGATCAGCCGGGAGTTCGGGATCGTGATCCCGGACGACGAGCTCTTCGACCTGGAGACCCCACGGGCCCTGCTCGAACTGGTCAACGGTCTCGTCCGCACGGCCGGCTGAGCGATGCGGAGGCACACCGAACACACACTGATCTCCTCAGCGCCCGCCGGAGTGCTGTACGACCTGGCCGCCGACGTGAGCCGCTGGCCCGCCATCTTCGCGCCGACCGTGTACGCACACCACTTCGAGCGCGACGAGCGGTCCGAGCGGTTCCAGCTGTGGGCCGAGGTGGGCGGCGAGGTGAAGACCTGGGTGTCCCGGCGGGAACTGGACCCGGACCGTCAGCGCATCCGTTTCGACCAGGAGAAGAGCGCCGCGCCCATCGCGAGCATGGGCGGGGAGTGGATCTTCCGGCCGCTGCCCGGAGGCGGTACCGAGATCGTGCTGCTGCACGACTTCACGGCCGTGGGGGACGACCCCGGGACGGTGGACTGGATCAATGCCGCGCTGGACCGCAACAGTCCGGTGGAGCTGGCCGCCCTCGCCCGGGTGGCCGAGCTCGGCCACCCCGTCGAGGATGTGGTCTTCTCCTTCAGCGACACCGTGACCTCGGACGGTTCGGCCGCCGATGTCTACGACTTCGTGTACCGGTCGGACCTGTGGGCGCAGCGGCTGCCCCATGTGGGCCGGGTGACCCTCACCGAGGACGTGCCGGGCATCCAGTACATGGAGATGGACACCGTCACCCAGGACGGTTCCGCGCACACCACCCGGTCGATCCGGGTGTGCGTACCGGGCGAGCGGATCGTCTACAAGCAGCTCGTCCCGCCGGAGCTGCTGCTCGGCCACAGCGGGCGGTGGGAGTTCACCGACACCCCGGACGGCGTGGTCGTCACCGCTGAGCACACGGTCGCCATCGACCCGGCCGCCGTCCCTGCGGTGGTCGGCGCGAAGGCCACGCTCGCTGATGCCAAGGAGTACATCCGGGCGGCGCTCGGCAGGAACAGCCGCAGCACGCTGTCCCATGCCCGGGCGTTCACACGATGAGCAGGGTGGGTGCGGTGAGTGGTGTTCCGCGGGGCGGGTCGGTGGAGGACGCGTTCGCCGAGGTGGCGGAGGCGTTCGAGGCGAACTTCGCGTCGGGCGCGGAGGTGGGGGCCGGTGTGTGCGTCTACCACCGCGGCCGGCCGGTGGTGAACCTCTGGGGCGGCACCGCGAGCGAGAACGACGACGACCCGTGGCGGCCGGGGACGGTGAGCATGCTCGCTTCGCCCACCAAGGCGCTGGTCGCGGTCTCGGCGCTGCTGCTGGTGGAGCGGGGGCTCCTGGAGCTGGACACCCCGATCGCCGCGTACTGGCCCGAGTTCGCCGCGGGCGGCAAGGAGAACATCACGCTGCGGATGGTGCTCAGCCACCGTTCGGGAGTGGTGTGCCTGGACCACGCCCCGATCACGCATGAGGCCATGCGCGCCCACACCCCGATCGCCGAGGCACTCGCCGCGGCGCGCCCGGAGTGGGAACCCGGCACCGCACACGGCTACCACGCCATCACGTTCGGGTACCTGGTGAGCGAACTGGTGCGGCGGAGGACCGGGCTGACCGTCGGCCGGTTCTTCGCGCGGGAGATCGCCGGGCCGCTCGGACTCGACTGCTACATCGGCCTGCCCGACCCGGACGCCGTCCATGTCGCCACCATGTTCCAGTCCAAGGCCGAGGACGTGATGTCGGGTGGAGACCCCGGCGACGCGGTCCCCATGCTGGTCGAACTCGGCAAGCCGGAATCGGTCACCTACCGCGCGACGATCAGCAGCATGTCGCTGGATCCGGGGTTCGTGGATCTGACGGTGGAGGACCCGTCCTACGGGGGCCTGAGCAGCGCGCGGTCGCTGGCCGGGCTGATGGCCTCGCTCATCGGAGAGGCCGATGGTTTCCGGCTCATCGGACCGGCCCTCACCGCTGAGCTGAGCCGGGTGCACGCGAGCGGCCCGTGCCGCATCACGATGATGACGACCGCCTGGAGCCTGGGCTTCATGCGGGGTGACAGCCCGGTGTTCCCGGTCTCGGCCGGCCTCGGCACCGCCTTCGGCTTCGATGGTGCGAACGGCACCTTCACCTTCGCCGACCCGGCGCACGAGCTCTCGTTCGCGTACGTGCAGAACGCGGGCTCGCCAGGACTGGGCAAGTTGGACGACCGGGCCCGCCGCCTGGTCGAGGCCGTCTACCGCAGCGTCGAGGGAATCCGCTGACGGAGGTGCGCGCGGCTCGGGGCGGCTCCGGACGAGTACGGCCCGGGGCCGCCCGTTCCACACAACCAATTCGACCTTTATGGAGGAATCATGCCGGGGAACAACCGGGTGGCTCTCGTCACCGGCGCCACCAGTGGAATCGGCCTGGAGATCACCGAACGCCTGGCCCGGAACGGCGGGCGCGTGTACATCTGCGCCCGGCAGGCCGACGTGCTGGCAGCCACCGTCAAGTCGCTCCAGGACGAGGGCCTGGACGTCGACGGGCAGGTCTGCGATGTGACCTCGCCCGAGGAGATCCGCTCCTACGTGCGGTCCGCGGTCGAGCGCTTCGGCCCCGTCGACATCCTGGTGAACAACGCCGGCCGCTCCGGCGGCGGGGCCACCAAGGACTTTCCGGACGACGAGTGGTTCGACGTGATCAACACCAACCTCAACAGCGTCTTCCTGATGACCAAGGAAGTCCTCAATCACGCGGGGATGCTGGAGAAGGGCCATGGCCGGATCATCAACATCGCCTCGACCGGCGGGAAGCAGGGCGTGCTGCACGGTGCTCCCTACTCGGCGTCCAAGCACGGTGTCGTCGGGTTCACCAAGTCGCTCGGCCTCGAACTCGCCAAGACCGGTGTCACCGTGAACGCGGTATGCCCGGGCTTCGTGGAGACCCCGATGGCCGAACGGGTGCGGGAGCACTACTCCGGTATCTGGGGCGTTCCGGTGGACGAGGTGCACGAGCGTGTGAGCGCCCGGGTGCCGATCGGCCGCTACGTGGTACCTGAGGAGGTCGCGGCGATGGTCGAGTACCTGGCCGGCCCTGGCGCTGCCAGTGTGACGGCGCAGGCCCTCAACGTCTGTGGCGGGCTCGGCAACTACTGACCCTCCCGGAGCCGGGGGCCGCCCCGTCCCCGGTCCGCGGCGACGTGCGTGGACAAGGCAGGCAGCAGCGAGATCGCTTCGCTGCTGCCTGCCTTTGCCGATGGAGGGCGGGGCCAAGGGCTGGCGGGCCGGCTCAGACAGTGCGGCGGCTCCGGTGGAACGCCTCCACGGCCAGCTCCAGGTGGGCGGCATCGCCCGTCCGGTAGGTCTCCACACCGGGGCTGATCCGGCGGCAGAGCCCGCCGAGCGCCTTTCCGGGGCCGACCTCGACGAACTGCCGCACTCCCGCAGACGTCAAGTACCGCACGGTGTCCGTCCAGTTGACGCGGCCGGTGAGCTGCCGGAGCAGACAGGCCCGGGCCTCGTCCCCGTCGGCCACCGGCCCGGCCGTGACACTGGAGATCACCGGGATCACCGGATCCCTGAACTCGACCTCCGCGAGGGCGGCGGCGAACTCGTCCTCGACACTGCCGAGCAGCGTGCAGTGGGCCGCACCGCCGATCTCCAGCACCACGACCCGGTCCGCGCCGGCCGCCGCCACCAGACCGAGGAGGATGTCCACCGCGGCCGTCTGGCCGGAGATCACCACCTGGGTGAAGTCGTTGTGGTTGGCGACCTCCACGACCTGGCCGGACTCCGCGGCGGCCTTGGCGCACAGGGACTCCACGGCCGCCAGATCCAGGCCGACCACAGCGGCCATCTTGCCCGGCACCTTCTCGGTCACGGACGCCATCAACTTCCCCCGCAGAGTCACCAGTCGCAGCGCGTCGGCCCGCCGCAGAACCCCGGCGCACACCATCGCCGTGAACTCGCCCAGGCTGTGTCCGGACACGAAGTCGGGTACGACGCCACGCTCCTCCAGCACACTCAGCGCGGCCAGACTGGTCAGTACCATCGCGGGCTGCGTGACCGTCATATGCCGCAGGGCCTCGGCCGGCCCTGTCCAGCACAGCTGCGACAGTCCGAACCCCAGCAGCTCATCGGCAGGGCGGTAGTGGGTGTCGGCCAGCTTCGGCCAGCGTTTCAGCAGGTCAAGGCCCATGCCTACGCGCTGGGCGCCCTGGCCGGGAAAGACGAACGCGGTCTTGTCCATGGGAGGCAGGATCTGGGACCGGCCTACACGGCTGCTCGAGTACCGCTGAAATTCCGCGGCTCCCTCCCGCTCAAGTGGATTTCAGGCGGGCTCTGCGACAGTGCACGCCGACACCCAGGAGGGAAACATGCAGGGAATGACGACGACACGCCGCGGGTTCCTCGGCCTAGGCGCGGCGCTGGGCGGTGCGGTGGTGCTGGGGGCAGGGCAGGGTACGGCCCGGGCGGCGGACCTCCGGGCCCGGAATGCCTGGCCCACCACACTGAACCTGCCGGACGGCTTCCATCCGGCGGACATCACCATCGGTAAGCAGCCCTACGCCTACTTCGGGTCCCTGCTCGGTGGCGCCATCTACCGTGCCAGCCTCGTATCCGGGCAGGGCGAGGTCATCTATCCGGGGCTCGGTCAGGGGTACATGGCCATCGGGGTCCAAGTGGACGACCGTGGGCGGCTGTTCGTCGCCGGCGGCTGGGGCCGGACCATCACCGTCATCGACGCCGGCAGCGGTGCCGTGCTCAAGACGTACCAGGTGGGCCTCCCCCACTCCTGCGTCAACCATGTGACCGTCACACGGGACGGTGCGTGGTTCACCGACGCCTGCAACGGGCTCCTCTTCGGCCTCCCGTTCGGACCGGACGGGTCGCTGCCCGAGAAGGACGGCGTGGTGACCCTGGAACTGTCCGGGGAGTGGGTGCAGGGGGCGCAGGACATCATCACCTCGGCCGGCGTCGCACCGACGCCGGACGGCAGGGCCCTGATGGTGATCAACCAGTCCGCGGACGGGGGCTCCCTGTTCCGGGTCGACAAGACCACCGGATCCGCTCGCCGGGTGCCGCTGGGCGACCTGAAGCTGCAGACCGCGAACGGGATCACGGTGCATGACCGCATCCTGTACGCGCCGCAGCAGACCGAACTGACGGCCATCCGGCTCAACAACGCCGGGGACAGCGGCCGTCCGGTCCTCGCCCTCACCGACCCGCAGTTCGACACGCCCTGCGCGGCCGCCGTGTACCGCGACCGGCTCTACCTGACGAACTCCCGCTTCCCGCTCCCCCCGACACCGACGACGAAGTACAACGCGGTGTCCATCCCGCTGCCGGTGTAGCGCGCGAACCGTCGGGGCGTGCCGGGGGGATCAGCCCTTCGGTACGCCCCGGCGGCCAAGTCCCAGAGGACAGGAGGAATTTCCATGCCCGAGGACGGCATACAGCTGATCGAGCTGGAGGACGGCTTCCACTGCTACACGAGCAGCGAGGCGGAGGCCCGGTTCATCCACCGGGAGATCTTCCAGGACGACACCTACGATCTGGACGGCCTGCCCGACGCTCCCGTGGTCGTCGATGCCGGGGCCAACATCGGCCTGTTCACCCTGTACATCAAGCGCAAGTACCCCGCGGCCCGGGTCATCGCCTTCGAGCCCGTGCCGGAGAACATCCGCATCCTCAAGAAGAACCTGTGCCTGCACGGCATCGACGATGTCACGGTCCACCCGGTCTGCCTGGGCTCGGAGCCGGCGGCCGGGGCGGACTTCACGTACTTCCCGCGGCTGCCCGGCAACTCCACCCGCTACCCCGAAGGGCTCGCCCTTCAGAAGACACTCATGGCCAGGCACATGGGCGAGGAGCGGGCTGCGGCCGCCCTGGAGCCGACCGGGATCACCGTCCCGGTCGACCGGCTCTCCGACGTGCTGGCCACCCGGCATCCCGAGGTCACCTCGATCGATCTGCTGAAGATCGATGTCGAGGGCGCCGAGCTGGACCTGCTCGACGGCGTCGATCCGGCCGACTGGGCCAGGACGGGCGCCGTGGTCATCGAGGTCAGCGGTCTCGCCGGCGTCCGCGACGAAGTGGAGCGGACCCTCCGGGGGCACGGGCTGACCGTCTCCGGCGCCCGCGCCCCGTTCATGTGGCCGGAGCTGGAGCTCTACAACGTGACGGCCCGGCGCTGAACCCGCCGGGGCGCAACGAGTGACTCAAGGCGCCGGACCATGTCGTGCGGGCCCGGCGCCGCCAGCATCTCCTGGTGCAGCAGGTCGGCGCCCTCGCTGAACGACGGCTCCGTGAGGACCCTGGTCAGGTGCTTCTGCAGCGTCTGGGCCGTGAGTTCCTTCGGGTCGAGCAGCAGCCCCGCACCGCGTTCGGCCATGTACCGCGCGGTGATCGCCTCGCCCCACATCGGCATGGGTGAGATCAGCTGCGGGACCCGGTGCGCCACGGCCGCCGCGAACGTTCCACCGCCACCGTGGTGGATCAGCGCCGTACACGTGGGCAGCACGTAGTTCAACGGCACGTACTCGACCAGACGGACGTTGTCGGGCACCTTGCGGACCGTGTCCAGATGCTTGGCGTGCAGGGTGGCGATCACCTCGATGTCCAGCTCCGACAGGGCCGCCACGACCTCCACGAACGTCACGCCGGCCTCGCGGAACAGCTGCCTGCCGCGCCCGCCGACCCCGAGCGTCAGCAGCACCCTGGGGCGCTCGGGCCGGTCGTGCATCCAGGGCTCCGGCGCGAGGTTCCCGTTGTAGGGGACCCGCCGGATCGGCTCGTACGACACGTCCAGCGGCAGCCGCAGCGCGGCCGGCATCGGGTCGATCGTCCACTCGCCGAGGAGGAGATCCTCCGTGAAGTCGAGACCGTGCGCCTCCAGCATCGGACTCATCAGAGCCGTCACCGGGTCCTTCTCCGCTCCGGCACCCCGCTCGGCCAGAGCAGCACGCGACTTCGCGCGGAGCCAGCCGATGTTGTCCTGGCCCCACAGGAAGCGGGCGTGCCTGGCGCCGGTCACCTTGGCTGCGACCGCGGCCGCCACACAGAACGGGTCCCACAGCACCAGGTCGGGACGCCACCGCTCGCAGAAGTCCACAAGGTCGTCCAGCATCGGTGTGAACAGCGAGAGCATGCCTGTGGAGCCACGCCACTGCTCGGCCCAGGTGTCGTCGTGCTCGGTGTCGAGAGACATGAAGTCGGTGAGGCTCTCAAGTTTCTCGAAGTTGTCGTTCCACTCCATGACGTTCTCAAGACAACCACCGGCGGGAACCGCGGCGAGACCGGCCTCGGTCACCAGGTCCGTCGCGTCCGGATGGATCGCGACGCGGACCTCGTGCCCGGCATTCTGCAACGCCCAGGCCAGCGGAACGATCGGGTGCACATGTGCCGTCGCCGGAAACACACTGAACAGGACACGCATCGAGGCTCTCCCAAAATCCGGGTCGGGGCGGGTTCCTACCACACTGGATGCACTGCCTCGATCCTGGCTTGGGGCCCCGCTCGAGTATCGCCTGCGCCCCGGCGGAGCCGACCAACTACGCCTGCACCAGCGGGGATCGGTCTGGCAACATCGAGCTGACCCCGACCACCGAGCGAATGGAAGTGTCATGCAGGTGCGCGAGCTCGCCGTTCCCGGCAGCTTCGAATTCACCCCACAGCCGCACCCCGACCGTCGTGGGGTCTTCGTATCGCCCTTGGAGGAACCGGCCTTCGTCGAGGCGGTCGGCCACGGGTTCCACGTCGCTCAGACCAACCACAGCCGGTCGGCCAAGGGCGTGCTGCGGGGGGTCCACTTCACCACGACGCCTCCGGGGCAGGCCAAGTACGTCAACTGCGCCAACGGCAGTGCGCTCGATGTCATCGTGGACCTCCGGGCCGGGTCACCGACCTTCGGTGTCTGGGACACCGTCGACCTGGACACCGTCTCGTTCCGGTCGGTCTACCTTCCCGTGGGCGTCGGCCATGCCTTCCTCGCGCTGGAGGACGACACGGCGATCTCGTATCTCGTCTCCACCGGCTATCAGGCGGGGCTGGAGAAGGCGGTGGACGCGTTCGACCCGAAACTCGGCCTGCCGTGGCCCAAGGACACGGAGTTCCTGGTGTCCGAGCGGGACGCCGCCGCACTCAGCCTCGACGAGGCGTTGGAGCAGGGCGTCCTCGCGCGGTACGAGGACTGCTTGCCAGGCCCTTCCATGTGAGTCCCTGAACCCGGCGGAACATGCCGGACTCCTCGGTGCGCCGGCCCGCCACGATGGAGCATGTGGGGGGCGGCGGACATCGGCGCATCGCGCCGGAACGGCTGCCGTGCGCGGGTCCGCGCACGGCAGCCGTTCTGTCACACCGACCGGGCGGCGCCGGACGGGGTCACGCGTGGCAGGAGATCGGGCCTCCGTTGTAGTCGACCATCTCCTGGAAGATGACGCCCATCCTCTTGAGCATGGCCGTGACGTCCGGTTCCTGGCCGACCGCGGCGTCGTACTCCTCGGCGTAGGCGCGGTGCAGGTTCGCCACCAGCCTCTCCGGTTCCAGGAGTTCGGCGAAATCCCCCTTCTCGGCATCGCGCGCCACCTCGCTGGGCGCGAGGCCCGCCGCCATGCCGCCCCTGGCCAGATCCTGTACCCATCGCAGATACGCCTCGCCGGTGTCGAGGATCGCCGGTCCGCCGACCGGGCCGTGACCGCTCACCACGGTGTCGGCTCCCAGCGCGCGCATCAGCTCGATGGCCCGCAGTGAACCGGCGATCGAACCCATGGGGAAGAACGGGGTCACGCCGGACATGACGATGTCGCCGGTGAACAGGACCCGCTGTTCGGGGACCCACACGATGGTGTCGTTGTTCGAGTGGGCGGGCCCGGTGTGGATGAGTTCGGCGGTCAGGTCCCCCACGTGCAGGGTCATGCGGTCGTCGTACGTCGCGACCGGCAGCGCGAGTTCGATCGCGCCCCACGCCACGTCCGGCCACAGTTCGGTGAGGTGCAGGCCGGCCTGACGCATTTCGTCCCGGGCGAGCACATGCCCGAAGACCGTCGCCTCGGGGAACACGAAGTTGCCGAAGGTGTGATCCCCGTGCGAGTGGGTGTTGATGATCGCGAACGGTGCCTGGCGGCCGTTGCGTAGCACGTGCTCGCGCAGCCGGACGGCGCGTGCCTGGGTGGCCGCGGTGTCCACCAGCGCCACCTCCTTGCCCGACGCGAGCACGCCCGCGTTGTTCACGCACCATCCGCCGGGCGCCTGGACGTAGGCGAAGACGCCGTCGGCCACCTCCTGAAGTACCGGCTCGCTCGGGGACGTTGCTGATGACGACGACATGGCAGAGCTCCTCGATGTGTTGATCGTCCTGGTTTTCACGCGCGTGCCGGCGACATCAGGCGACACCGAATTCCTGGAGTGACAGGTCAGGCGTGTTCGCCAGCACGGCCTGGTGCAGTTCCTGCAGCCGGCGGGAGGGCTCGACACCGAGTTCGCCGCTCAGGGTCTTGCGGAGGTCCCGGAACACCTGCAGGGCCCGCCAGGGCGCACCCGACCTGTGGAGCGCGACCATGAGCATGGCGCAAAATCGCTCATCCATGGGGTGCTGGGCGACCAGCATCCGAAGCTCAGGAACCAGCATGGAGTGCTTGCCGAGACTCAGGTCGGCGGAGATGCGCTGCTCGTGGGCCCTCATGCGGCCCTCCTCGAAGCCGATCGACTCCATGTGGAGCACGCGTCCGGCCGGCACATCCATCAGCGCGGGGCCGCGCCACTGTTCGAGTGCCTGAGTCAGATACTTCGACGCGGTGGCGGCGTCCCCCGACTCGAGCGCGAGATAGCCCTTCACCGAGAGCCGCTCGAATTCCCCCACATCGGACGTGCAGGAATCGATTATCAGCTGGTACCCGTTGAAGTGGGTGACCAGGATGTCCTTGGCTCCTCCGGCGCAATCCCTGGGCAGGGACTCCATGATTAGCTTGCGCAGTTGAAGGATGTACGTCTGGAGGGTGGTCGTGCTGCTGCGGGGAATCGTCTCCCCCCAGATCTCGTCCATCAAGGTCGAGACGGGTACGACGCGACCGCAGCGCAGAGCCAACAGGGCGAGCAGCTGCTTCGGCTTCCCGGCCGAAGGCACGATCGATACACCGCCGATTCTCACGTCCAGCGGTCCGAGGAGCCTTATCTCTGCTGATGGTACGTGTCGCGCCTCGATCAACTGTTCCGACACATTGTTCTGGATCATCGTTTCATCCCCCTGTGAATTGACCAGAAGTGCACGTTCAGGAAAATCGACGAACTTTGTGTTTCCCCATTCGGTTGCTCGGTTTTCCCTTCGGGAAAGCATCGAAAAGCGCGGTCGAAACTCGCGCTACATGAGGCCGCGGCCCGCCACCCGCTGCGTTACGGGCTGCTTGGCGGCACTGGGCGGCGACAGGATGCCGGGCGCACTTGGCGCCACAACTGGCGACTCCTCATCCGGTTTGCTGCTGCTTATGCGAGCGATGAGGTAGTCGAGCGGGTCAGGCCCCGCGAGGTCGCCAGGTGGTTGCGTCGATAGGCGTGGTCGTACTTCCCTATCGCAACCTCTTCCGCTGGTTGGCTGGTCCTCGCTCGTGGCTTGATCGTTGCCTATTCTGGCGCCTGCCGCTGCCGGAGCGCAGGTGGATTTCAGGTCACGCTCGGGTCGGACGGCGGCCGTCTGCGACCGCTACGACGGTGGCGCCGGCATCCGTAAAGGAATTCCTGGCGTTACGGAAGCGAGGTGCAAAACGGTGACGTATGCGGTACGAAAACGCTCCCTCTATCAGAGATGTACTCGCGCTCAAGTGGCAGTGCGGAGACTGCGTTCCAGGTTAGGGCTGACGAGAGGAGCTCCGCTGTCATGGGAAGCGGCTTGAGAATGCTATTCGTCGCGGCGGGGAGTCCGGCGACCGTCTTCGCCCTCGCCCCGCTGGCGACCGCGGCGCGCAACGCCGGGCACGACGTTTTCATGGCGGCGACCGAGGAGATGATGCCGGTCGTCGTCGGGGCGGGGCTGCCGGCGGTGTCCCTGACCAGCCGGACGATGCGCGAGTACATGTTCACCAGCGACGACGGGGCCCCGCTCACACTGCCGGACGACACGACCGCCCGGCTGCGGTTCGGCGGTCACGGCTTCGGCCGGCTGGCGGCCGGCAGCCTGGAGAACCTGCGGGCGCTGAGCGAGGCCTGGCGGCCCGACGTCGTCGTCGGAGGCACCCTGTCCTTTGTCGCGGCACTCCTGGCCAGGCACTTGGGCGTTCCCTACGTGCGGCACGCATGGGACATGGGCGAGCCACCCGAAATGGACCTCGGAGCCGCTGAGCGACTCGCGCCGGAGCTGGCCGGGCTCGGCCTCACCGAGCTGCCCGAGCCGGATCTCTGGGTGCACATCTGCCCGCCGAGTCTGCTTGCGCCCGAAGCGCCGGCCGGCCAGGTGATGCGGTTCGTCCCCACCGGCAGGCAACGGCGGATGGAACCCTGGATGTACACCCGCCCGACCAGGCCGCGGGTGTGTGTGACGGCGGGCAGCCGGGCGAGCCGCGAGCAGGATCTGGACTTCCTCAACGGTCTGGTGTCGGAGGTCGGCAACCTCGATGTGGAACTGGTCATCGCCGCACCGGACGAGCTCGCCCCAGCGCTGACCGAGGGGCGGCCGCAGGTGCGCGCGGGCTGGTTGCCGCTGGGCACCGTGCTCCCCACCTGCGACGTGCTCGTACACGCAGGCGGCGGCCAGACCGCACTCACCGCGCTGCACGACGGCGTACCGCAGCTGGTGCTGCCGAACATGCCCAAACTGGTCCCGCACTCGCGGCGGCTCGCGGATTCCGGCGTCGCACTCACGCTGCTGCCCGGGGAGGCTCCCTCGAACGCCGTCGCGGAAGCCTGTCGTCAACTGCTGTCCACGCCGTCGTACCGGGAGCGGTCACAGGCGGTCGCCGCCGAGATGGCCGCACTGCCCGGCCCGGCCGAAGTGCTGGACGTCGTTGTGGATATGAAGACGGGTTGAACATTCCGTTGTATAGCCCGTGCGGACCGAGCAGCCCGGTTCCAGCCATTGTTCTCCGGTCGGCCCACCGCAACGTCTTGGAAGGCTGATGAGATCTGGGTGAGGGGCTGTTCGGCCGTGGGCCGGGCGGCCCCTTGTTCTAGCCCTCGTCGCGCGGCCGGCCGGCCGCGCGGAGTACGGCGGCCAGGAGGTCCGCCTGGGCCAGGCAGTCGGAGTGCGACGTCGCCCCTGTGCGTACCGACGAGACGAAGGCGGACAGGGTGTTCGCGATCTGATCGTCCGGCGACAGCGGGACGGTCCGTGTCCCCGAGGACGTCTCGACTGTGACAGCCGGCGCGTGGTCCGCGGGCGGAGTGAAGGCCCGGTTCACGGTGATCCGGCCCGTGCTGCCCGTCAGTTCGTAACGGGAGCGGTAGGCGTGCTCCATACCGAACGACAGATGTGCGGCGACGCCGTCGTCGCGGCGGAGCAGCACGGCACCGGAGGTGTCGACCTGCCGGCCGGGGGAACGTTCGAGCACGGCGCCCCGGACCGCCAGATTTCCGCCGAGGAAGTGCACCGCCGCCCGTACGGGATAGACGCCGACGTCGTACAGGCTGCCGCCCCCGAGCTCCGGCTGGTACCGGATGTCGTCCCCCGGGAGAGCGGGGATGGTGAAACCCGACTGGAAGCCGCGGAGTTCACCGATCACGCCCTCGTCCACCAGCCGCTTCACCGCCGCGTGCTGGGAGTGATGGACGAACATGACGTTCTCCATCAGCGTCAGCCCTCGCGCGCGCGCCATGTCCATCAGCCCGCGCGTGCGGGCGGGATCCGTGGTCAGCGGCTTCTCCGCGAGTACGTGCTTGCCGGCGGCGAGAGCCGCCTCGATCCACTGCGCGTGCAGCGCCGCGGGCAACGGAACGTACACGGCCTGCACTTCGTCGTGGGCCACCAGCTTCTCGTAGCCGGTGACCGGGCGGCAGCCGAACTGCCGAGCGGTGTCCGCCGCCTTGGCGGCATCCCGGCTGGCGACGGCCGCGATCTCGATACCGGGATGGGCCCGCATCGCGGGCAGCATCCGGCGCCGGGCGATCGCGGCACAGCCGATGACTCCGATTCGCAACATCGAGGGCACTCCACGATTCGATGAGGGGCGGGGCCCCACGGGGCGGGACGACGCCACCATGACCGCACCCTCTCGACATCGGCTTGAGTGCTGACGGAACCGGTCCGGGCCCGTCCGACGGTGCTGAGCGCGGCGCCGACACCGTTCCGCGGAGCTCCCCCGCCGTGCCTCAGTCCCGGACGCCGGACCGGTCGAGGGCCGTCATGGCCTGCTCCAGGATCGCGAGCCGTCCGTCGAGGTCCGTCGCCACCGCCGAGATCATGATGCTCAACGTGGTCACACCCGTGTCGGCGTACTCCCGCAGGCGTCCGGCGACCCGGCTGACGGGACCGACGAGGGACGTCCCGTCGATGAAGTCCCGGGGGACGGCCTTGGCCGCGCGGGGCCTATCTCCCGCCCGGACGAAGCTGCTGACCTCGGCGGCCTCGTCCGCGAAGCCGAGCCGCGCCGCCAGGGAGCAGTAGAAGTTACGTTCGGCCGACCCGATGCCCATGAGGTGCGCGTAGTGGTCCCGCAGCAGGTCGATGCACTCGTCGGTGTCCTCACCGATCGACGTCGCGAGGGCCGGTATCGCCTCGAAGCCGGTCATCGGCCTGCCGACCGACTCACGGCCCCGCCTGATGTGTCCGACGGACTCCGCGACGTGCTCCGGCGCCGCGAACACACCGATCCATCCGTCGGCGATCTCGCCCGCCAGCCGGAGGTTCTTCGGCCCCACCGCTCCCAGGTAGACCGGGACGGGAGAGCGGGCGCCTTCGGTGATCACGTGCAGGGGCGCGCCGCCGGAGCCCGAGTACGGCAACCGGTAGTGCTCTCCTTGGTACCGCACCGGCTCGCCGGACAGCGCCATCCGTACGATCTCCACGTATTCGCGGGTCCTCTGCAGGGGCTGCCCGAAGGGAACGCCGTACCAGCCGTCCGAGACCTCGGGGTTGGACACACCCAGGCCGAGGCGGAATCTGCCGTTCGACAGCGAGTCCAGCGTGGCCGCGGTCAACGCGGCCAGAGCCGGTGTGCGGGCCGGGATCTGCATGACGCCGGAGGCCAGGCCGATGCGTTCGGTGCATCCCGCCACGAGGCCCAGCACACTGGCTGCGTCCGAGCGGTATCCCTCGGGTGCGAAGGCCACGTCGTAGCCGAGCCGTTCGGCCTTGACGGCGAGTTCCGCGGCACCCTGGTAAGTCAGGTTCACGCCAAGTTTCATAACAGTGCCCCCTATGAGCGTCGAGGTTGCCGGTCCTGCTCAGATCAGCAGGTGCGCGCCGCCGTCGGCCAGGACCACCTGGCCCGTGGAGTACCTCGCGCGGTGCAGGCCGACGACCAGCTCGGCGACGTCCTCGGGGGTGCCGACCCGGCGCAGCGGAGTGGCTGCCTCGACCCGTTCCCTGATCGCGGTGAAGCTCTGCGTCCACGGTGTGTCGATCAGCCCGGGGGCCACCGCGTTGACCCGTACGTCCGGACCGGCCGTCGCCGCGAGCAGCCTGGTCATGTGGTCGATGGCCGCCTTGCTGACCGCGTACGGGATGGAGCTGCCCGCGGGCCTGGTCCCTGCCACCGAAGAGATGTTGACCACGTGCCCGTTGGCGGACTTGCGCAGGTGCGGCATGGCCGCGACGGTCGTCTGCCAGGTTCCGATGACGTTGAGACCGAGGATCTCCCGCCAGACCTCACCCGTCGCCGCCTCCAGGTCGGCATGGGGGATGGGGTGGGTGACACCGGCGTTGTTGACGAGCAGGTCCAGCTGCCCGTATTCGGCGATGACCGCCTCCGTCAGGCTGCGGGCCTGTTCCTCGTCGGAGACGTCCGCCTGGACGAACCTCGCGTCCGGCAGCGAATCGGCAAGTTCCTTGCCCGCCCCGACACTCCGTACGGCGTTGACGACCACCGCCATGCCCTCCGCGGAGAGCCGGCGGGCGATGGCGGCGCCGATGCCCGATGACGATCCGGTCACCAGGGCGACCTGTCCACCGGTCATGTGTTGTCCCCTTCCTGCGTGATCGACGGTGCCGGGAGTTCAGAACAGCTGGTCGTGGCCGACCTTGCGGGAACGGTTGCGCAGCTCGCCGTCCTCGAAGACCAGTACGTCGTTCACGAAGCAACTGGGGCCGACGAGCGGCTCCTTGACGCCGGGGCGCGTGGTGAGGACCAGGGCGTAGAAGGAGGCGTCGATGGCACCGTCCGTACGCTCGGTCAGATTGATCATGTTGAACCAGTGGCGCCTCTGCACCGGGTCGTTGTCGAACCGGGTGTTGAAGGAATTCAGTTCGGCGATGATGCCGGCGGTGGTACGCGCGGCGGGCAGACCGGGCGTGTGCTGGAACTCGCCGTCCGCGGTGAACGTCGCCGCGTACTCCTCGAACCGCCCGGAATCGAGCAGTTGAACCTGCTTGGCGTAGAACTGCAGAACCGCAGCGTAGGTATCGGTGAATGTGCCGTTCACGACGGTCGTCATCGCTGGTTCCTCCGGTAGGGGCATCGGTGCGGAACTGGCCACGCCACGGGGCAGCGCAGGCCGCACCGCGGGGCCACGTCCATTCCGTCGACTCTGTGGTGGTCCCCTGGAGCCCGGCTCGAAGGGCCTCTGAGCCGCGGTCGAGCCGGGGAGCTCCAGCGGCGTTCTAGCTGTCCGCGATCGGCGGTGCCCAGGATCGGGCCCGGAGTCGAGCCGAGGAGGCCATGCAGATGACCGACCAGTCTCCGCCCGCGTCAGGGGTGGCACGAGCCGCGCAGGACGTCGCGTCCCTTGCCGCCCTCCGGGTGGACCAGGCAGAAGACGACCGGCAGTTGAGCGCCGAAGTCGTGCGGGCGATCGTCACGGCGGGATTCGCCCGCCACTTCGTACCGGCCGACCACGGAGGAAGCGCCGGCACCTTCACGGAACTGTCCGCCGCGGTCGCCGCCATCGGCGCCCGGTGCGCGGCGACGGCCTGGTCCGCCTCGTTGGTCGCGAACCTTGCCAGGATGGCGGCCTACCTGCCGGAGGAAGGGCGCAAGGAGGTCTGGAAGGACGGGCCCGACACCGTGATCGTCGGCGGCGTCTCCCCCATCGGGAGGGCGCGCGCGGAGGGTGACGGATGGAGGCTGTCGGGGAAGTGGCCCTACATCAGCGTCGTCGACCACTCCGACTGGGCGCTCGTGTGCGGTGTGACATCGACCGGTGACGGTTACGAACCGAGACTCTTCGCGCTGCCCCGCGATGCCTACGCCATCGAGAAGACGTGGTCCGACATCGGGATGCGGGCCACCGGGAGCAACACCCTGGCCGCCGATGACGTGTTCGTACCGGCCAGGCTGAGCTTTCCCGTCAGGGACCTGGTCGAAGGGGGCGGCCCCGGGCCCGTCCCCCCGTGCCACGCGGTTCCGTTGCAGGCGGTGAACGGACTCTCGTTCTGTCTGCCGATCCTCGGCGCCGCCGAGGGCGCTCTGGAACACTGGTCTGCCTACGCCACGAAGAAGATCCGCGCCTGGTCGCCCTCCAGGCCCGGGCCCGGCCCCGCTCGCGGGTTCTACGAGGAGGTGCTGGCCCGGTGCTCCGGCGAGATCGACGCCGCGCGGCTGCTGCTGGAACGGGCGGCCCGGGTCGCCGACACGGGTGCGGGTATCACCAGCGTGGAGACGGCCCGGAACCAGCGGGACTGCGCTCTTGCGGCAGATCTCCTGGTGGGCGCGGTGAACCGGCTGTTCAGAGCCTCAGGAACCGCCGGTCACAGCGCCGACAGCCCACTCCAGCGGATGTGGCGGGACGTCAACTCGGCGGCAGGACACGTAGTGCTCCAGTTCGGTCCCTGCGCCACCGCTTACACCGATCGGGCGCTCGGCCTGGCCGACGGCCGGCCTGCCCACAAGTAGACGCGTACCTCGAAGGGACAGTCGTATGAGCGAGGAAGAGACGGGGACCCCTGGAGAAGCCGGACAGGAGGCCCCCCGGAAGGAATTCGACGCCGGGGCGTTCCAGCGCGGCGTCATCGAGGAGTTCCGTGCGAACGAGGGGAAGGTCGGCGGGATGTTCGAGGGAGCGCGTCTGCTCCTGCTGACCACCGTCGGTGCCAGGAGCGGTGAGCTGCGGACCAACCCGCTGGGAAAGGTCGAGGTCGACGGGGAGACCGTCGTCGTCGGATCGATGTTCGGCGCGCCGAAGCATCCCGCCTGGGTGCACAACATCAGGAAGAACCCGAGGGTCACCGTCGAGACCGGCACCGAGACCTATGAGGCGATCGCGACCGTTCCGCAGGGAGAGGTACGCGACCGGCTCTTCGGGAAGGTCGTCGAAGTGGCTCCCGGGTACGGCGATTACCAGGCCAAGACCACCCGGGTGATCCCGGTGGTGGTCCTGGAACGGGTCGGCCCCGCCACCACTCCCGCAGGCCCCTGAACGGCGCGCTCGCCGAGCGGGGACGAATCGCCGGCGGCGCCGGGGTCAGGACGCGGCGTCCGTGGGCCCTTCCCAGGTCTGCAGGGCGCCGCCTTCGCGGTGCCACCGGGTGATCCCGCCCTCCAGCGGACGGGCCGGGATCTCATGGCTGCGCAGCAGCCTGACCAGATCCGGGGAGAGTACGCAGTACGGGCCCTGGCAGTAGGCGATGACCTCCACGCCCCGAGGGATGCTGTCGATCTTCTGCCTCAGCTCCTCGGCGGGCAGCGAGACCGCCCCTGGCACATGGCCCCTCGCGTAGTCCGCTGCCGAGCGCACATCGACGATCAGGATCTTCGGATCGTCGATGTGCGCTCGCAGTTCGTCGGCCGTGACCGGTTTGAGTTCATCGGTGTTGCCCAGCAGATCATCGATGGCCAGCCGCAGATCCGCGAGCCTGGACTCCGCGCAGGTCTCCAGCGAGCCGAGCAGCCGCGACACCTCGGGCCCGGCGAGCCGGTAGAAGATCCGGTTCCCCTGCCGTCTGGTGCTGACCAGGTTCGCACCACGCAGCTGCTGGAGCTGGGCCGAGGTGTTCTTCAGGCCGACGCCGGACGCGGTGACGAGACCCTCCACGTCCCTCTCACCGTTCTCCAGCAGGTCGAGCAGGCGCAGCCGTACCGGACTGGCCAGCGCCTTCCCGATCCGGGCGAGCTGCGTGTAGACCTCGGCCTCGATGAAATCTCCCATGGGACCATTCTCGCTTCCGGGGCTGACTGCTACGTCTGCTGTGAGCGGGGGCCCGCGAGACCCGGTTCCTGCGGTGCGGCGGGCCCGGGGGGTGGCGCGTCCGGCCGGACCGCCTGTACGGGAAGCCTGGGCTCAAGGCGGATCAGCGTGAGCGCCGAACCGGCGACTCCCACCGCGAGCAGCAGCCACATGCCCGTGGGGGACAGCGTGAGCAGCGCGGTCAGCACGGCGGGCGCCAGCGCGGTCGGGATCGCCCAGGAGAGCTGGTAGACCGCCAGGTGCCGGCCGCGGGTGGCTTCGGGGGCCGCGCTGGCCACCAGGGCGGATGCGGTCGCTCCGTGCATCAGCTCGCCCAGGGTGAACAGCAGCGTGGCAGCGAAGACTCCGACCAGTACCGGAGTCCTGGCCGACACCAGCCCCAGTGCGGCGAACGACAGGAAGGCCGCACAGAACACCAGTCCGCCGAGCGCGGCGACCCGGGTGCGCCGGTAACGCGTGAGCAGCCGGGTCACCGGGATCTGCAGCAGCGCGATACCGACGGTGTTGGTGGCATAGAGCACGCCGACCAGCGAATCCGACGCGTTCAGCTCCTGGGTGATGTACACCGGCAGGCTCACCGAAAGCACCATGTAGCCGAAGGCGGTCGGCACGTTCAGCAAAGTGAGCAGGAGGAACGGGCGGTCGCGCGCGACCAGCCGGTAGCCGCGCTTCGCGCGCGCGGGCGCCGGCGCGTCCGCCGCCCGCGACTGCGGGATGGACCGGATGAGCGCGGCGGCGGCCAGATAGGCGACGGCCACGCCGATGACGATCGCGTGGAAGGCGGCACCCGCCCCCAGGGCGAGTGCGCCGCCCGCGATCAGACCGCCCGCGCCCAGGCCCGCGTTGCGCAGGCTGCGCTGAGCCGCGAGGAGCTTGTCCCGTGCGGTGCCCTGCACGATCTCCGCGATGAACGACTGGATCGACGGCGAGAACGACACGTCGCCGCACGCGACCACGGCCACCACCGCGAACATCGGTACGGCCGAGTCCACCAGTGGATACGTCGCGAAGCCCGCCGCGCGCAGCACGTATCCGCCCACCACGACGGCGCGGGCACCGTACCGGTCGATCAGGACACCGGTGACGGGGTTGCCGACCAGGCCGAGCAGCGCGGCGGTCGTCATGACCGCACCGACCCGGGTGACCGGCATCCCGGTGGCGTGGTGGAAGTACAGCAGCGACAGCGGGAGATACATCCCGCTGCCGGTCGCGTCGACCACCATGCCGAGCAGATAGCGCGTCTGTACCGAGAGCCTTCTCAAGGTGCTGCCGTGATCTCGGTCTGTGCCTCGAAGCGCGCACCGAGCGCCCG
This sequence comes from Streptomyces sp. NBC_01197, assembly GCF_036010505.1. Classification (NCBI taxonomy): domain Bacteria; kingdom Bacillati; phylum Actinomycetota; class Actinomycetes; order Kitasatosporales; family Streptomycetaceae; genus Streptomyces; species Streptomyces sp. NBC_01197. The sequence goes on along the minus strand of NZ_CP108569.1, from coordinate 4,150,173 downwards.
CAGCCTGCGTTCGCACTCCGCACGTGTGGGCGCCGACGCGACAGCGCAGGTGAGAAAGTCCGACGAGCCCGAGGCGGGCGGGATCACCTGGCCCACCCCGCCGTAGAGCCAGAAGCGGTCCACCCAGGGCTCATCCGGTACGGCTGGTACGGACCGGACGTGTCCCGGCCGCTTCATCATCAGCACCTGGCCCGCCATGGACCGGGGACGCGGCCTGGTCCCGCCGCGGCTCTGCTCCAGCAGAGGCAGCGGCAAACCGAGGGCGGCCCGGGTCGCGTACTCGCCGAGGTTGAAGCCGAACAGGGAGTGGAAGACCTCACGGACCTTGGCACCGCCCGGCCTGCACGCGATCTCGCACAGCACGAGACGGTCGTCCGGGGTGTGGAAGATCTCCGCGTGGAATCCGTGGTTTTGCAGCCTGCCGCCGGGCTCGCGCAGGGCGGCCAGGACCCGGTTGGTCAGCGACAGCAGGCGCTCGGTGAGCGGGTCGTCCGGGTCCAGGGTCAGATCTATGCGGGCGCCCGGGTCCGTTCCGTAGGAGGCCAGGTCGTACTGGTACTGGGAGGGCCAGGCCAGCGCGGTCCGTCCGTCGATCACGAGCCCGTCGACATGGCACATGCGGCCCGGGACGAACGACTCCAGGATCAGGTCGTCGCGCGGGGCGTCGGCCATCACCTGCGCGGTGTGGGCGCCCAGTTCGTCCCGGTCCCGCAGGATGCGCAGGCCGATGGAATTGAAACCCGCCCGGTCCTTGAAGACCAGGGGGAACCCGTGGCGGTCCGCGAAGGCGAGCGCCTCGTCGGCGCCCTGCGGCACGGTGTAGCGGGCGACCTCGATTCCGGCCTGCTCAAGGCACTCCTTCATCAGTGCCTTGTCCCGGAAGGGCTGTACGTCAGCGGCCCAGGCGCCGTCCAGCCGCAGGGCCTCACGCAGCCAGGCCGCGATGCTCACGTCGCCCTCGTGGTGCGCGACGACGTGCCGGATGCCGAATTCGACCGCGAGCTTCAGGGCCCTCCCGCGTACCTGTTCCTCGTCCTCGAAGTCGTCGAGCATCTCCAGATGGGTGAAGCCGTGGTTCCCGGCCGGTATCTGCTCGCCGAAGAGCTCCAGTTTGTCGCGGGCGGCGAGCACGACTATGTCGCCCGCGTAGTCACTGAGCCAGCGCGCGTACGGGAAGGGCTCGAACGGGTTGCGATGCAGGATCAGTACGCTCATGCCGCATCTCCGGTCAGCTGGGTGAGGGCCTCGGAGCCGGCCACGCGGGCGCGGGCGCTGCCGCCGTCGGTGCGGGCTATCCGGACCTCGACGGTGTCGCGGATGAGCTCCGCGCCGCGCCTGATCGCGGACGTCGCGTCCGGGCCCGTGACGGCCACGAGGCCCAGCCGGTCCCAGTTGTCCTTGAGGTCGCGTACGGCGTCGCCGGGTCCGACGCTGAGCCGCACGGCGAGAACGTCGGGCAGGCTCCGGGCCTCCTCGACGCCGGAGACCGACTCGACCCGCCCCGCGTCGCCGACCAGGAACCGGGTGCTCGCACCGGCGTGGGCCTCGGGTGAGCCGGGCAGCTCCGGTACCAGGCCGAAGGGCCAGCCGAGGGCGTAGGTGACCAGGTCGATGCCGTACGCGCCCTGCACCAGATCCGTGATGGCGTCCCCGGCGATGCGGTTGTGGCTCTCGATGATCGCGGGGCCCCGCGCGCCGATCCGGACCTCGGTGTGGCAGACGCCGTCCCTGATGCCGACCAGATCGAGAAAGCCGCGTACGCGCTCGCCCACCTGCTGGACCGCGGCCGGATCGAGGCGGGCGGGCACGGCGTGTCCGAGTTCGGCGAAGTGCCGGGGGCCGACGAACTTCTCGGTGATCGCCACGACGACGTGGCGGCCCGCGAAGCTGAAGGACTCGACGCTGAACTCGGGGCCGTCGACGTACTCCTCCATCAGGAAGTCCTGAAGGACGAACAGGGTCGAGATCCGGTCCGTGCGGGTGCCGCGCAGCCGTTCCACCTCCGCCCAGACGCGGTCGGCGTCCTCGGGCGCCCCCACCCGGAAGACACCCAGGCTGGCGGTGCCGTCGGTCGGTTTGACGATGAACGGAAATCCGTGGCGGCCGGCGAAGACATCGAGGTCCTCGCGCTTGAGCAGCGGGGCCGCAGCCACCGCCGCCGGGTCGAGTTCGGCCAGGTGCAGACGCATGGCCCACTTGTCGCGGATACGCTGCGCCACCTCGAACCCGGTGCCGCCGAGGCCGAACAGGTCATTGATCCGCCCGGCGTTCTCCAGCCCCGCCTCGGTGATGGAGAGGGCGGCGCCGAAGCCCGGTGACGTCCGTAGCTCCTCGGCGACCGGCCGTACCTCGGCCCAGTCGGTGTAGTCGAGGACCCGTGTGTGGTCCGCGAGTCGCTCCTGTTCGTCACTGAGCTTGCTCGGGTGCTGCAACAGTAAGACGGTCAGGCCGAGTTGCTTGGCCTTCTGCACCGTCTCGTCGTTGGCGCCCACAAGCATCAGTGTGGTCTCCGGATTCAAGCGGTCCGTTCCTTTCGTGGAAGTGGTGTGCGGTGGGGAGGGCCGGGGGTCCGGCCACGCGGGCGTGGCCGGACCCCCCGGTCACGCGGGCGTGCCGTCCCGTGGGGCGGAGGGCCAGACGCTGAGATAGCGCTCGCCCGTGTCGGGCAGGATGGTGACGATGGTCCTGCCCGCGTTCTCGGGGAGCTGGGCGATGCGCCGGGCGGCATGCACCGCCGCACCGGAGGAGACTCCGGCGAGTACGCCCAGGCCCCGGGCGAGCCACCGGGCCGTCTGCATGGCCTCGTCGTCGGAGACGGTCAGCACCTCGTCGATGAGATCGAGATCGGTGGTATCGGCGACGAAACCGCCGGTCAGCCCGGGAATGGCATGCGTACCGGCATAGCCCTTGGTCAGTACGGGGGAGCTCTCCGGCTCCACCGCGATGGCTTTGAGCTGCGGATTGTGCTCCTTGAGGAAGCCGGCGGTGCCGCACAGCGTGCCACCGGTGCCGATGCCGCACACCAGGATGTCGACGCGGCCCTCGGTGTCGGCCCAGATCTCCGGGCCCGTGGTCGCGCGGTGGGCGCGGACGTTGTCGAAGTTCTCGTGCTGCCGGGCGAACCAGGAGCCCGGCGTCGCGCGGTGCAGTTCCTCGGCCCGGTCGATGGCGCCCTGGAAGCGGAGTTCGTGGGGGGTCAGCACCACCTCGGCACCGAACGCCTTCAGCAGTCCGATCCGTTCGGTGGTCGCGCTGTCCGGGAGCACGATCACACAGCGGTAGCCGCGGGCCGCCGAGAGGGCGGCCAGTGCGATGCCGGTGTTGCCGGACGTCGCCTCGACCACGGTGCCGCCAGGCGGCAACTGACCGCTCTTCACCGCGGCGTCGAGCATCCACAGCGCGGCCCGGTCCTTGACGCTGGCCAGCGGATTGGCCGACTCCAGCTTGGCCAGCAACCGCGCGCCCTCCGCCGCCCCGGCCACCGGCAGACTGAGCAGCGGCGTGTTCCCTATCAGCTCCTCGATGCTGCGGGCGATACGGGGGCGGGCACCGGGCACCAGCACCTGCGACGGTGATTCGGACATGGGTGGCCTTCCTCCGACATCCTTGACAGTGCGGGGCGGGGTCACCAGGAGCCCGCAGAGGCGGTGTGGCGCAGGAGCTCGATCGCGCACTGCGGGGTCTGCCGGGGCGGTCCGGGGGTGGTGGCGCGCGCGAGGACCCGTGCTTTCGCCGGCACGTCCTTGACGACGAACGTCCGGGCTCCGACGACGGCGCCGGCCTCGACGGTCACCGGGCCCAGAACCGTCGCGCCCGCGCCCAGCACGACACCGTCCCCGACGACGGGGTGGCGTCGCTCTCCCTCGGGCCGCCCGTTGTCGTGCCACCAGCCGATCGCGCCGAGGGTGACCTGGTGGTAGATCGTCACGTCATCACCCACCCGCGCGGTCTCACCGATGACCACCGCTGCGCCGTGGTCGATGAACACCCTGCGGCCGAGCTCCGCGCCGGGGTGGATCTCCGTACCGGTGACCGAGCGCACGAGAACCATCAACGCGCGTGCGGGCACCCGGTGGCCTCGCCGGTGCAGCCGGTGGGCGATGCGGTGGGTCCACACCGCGGGCAGCGCGGGGTGAAGGAGGGCCTCCACGTGTGTGCGGACCGAGGGATCCCGCTCGATGACGGTACGCAGATCCTCGCCCAGCGTCCGCAGCAGCATCCGTGCTCGGCTCACGCGCCCACCCCCGATTCTTCTCTTCTACTGATCTTTAGATTAACCGAGTGCATTTCGCTCCGCAAGAGATCTCCGTCGGGCCCCATCACTTGACGTCCAGTCCGGCTTCCCGGGGGATGCCGGCCATCGTGTCCTGGTCGAAGTTGACCGCGCTGCACCAGCGGCCCGGCGCCAGCAGCAGCCAGATGTCGCTGATGATGGTTCCTTCGATCACCTCGTCGCCGTGCGCCCATCCGACGGCCTCGTGGCTCACCTTGTCGTCGGGAAGGAGCAGTTGGAGGACAGGGCTGTCCAATGAGGGGCCGGAGCGGACGTTGGCGTCCCGCCAGATCGGCCCGGCCGTGAAGACGTGCGCGCTCTGCTGCTGTTCTGACACGGAAAACTCCTCTGGGATGCGGTGAACGGTGTGGCGAAAGGTGCGGTGATCGGTGTGGGGGTCAGCTGCGGCTGGCGGCCAGGCGCTGCCGGGACGAAGCGGCGGCGTTCAGGGACGCCATGGGGAGCACCTGGGAGATCATCACGGCCATCCGGGCGCGGGACTGGCGCTGTTCGGACGACAGGTCGTCCGTCATCAGCGCCTCGTCGTCGGCCCAGTCGCGCGCGGTCACCCCGAGGGGCGTCGGCCAGGCGCGCAGGGCGTGGCCGATCGTGCGCAGGGTGGTCAGGGTGGATGCCATGCCCTGCGCCCCGGCGCCGACCGCGACGCAGCCGACCGGCACTCCCTCCAGGAACATCCGGGGTGCGACCAGGTCGTTGGCGTAGTCCAGGGCGTTCTTCAGCAGCCCGGAGACCGTGCCGTGATACGTGGGCGAGACGAGAACGAGCCCGTCCGCGCGGCTCAGCGCGCGCACGAACCCGCCGGTCTCGCCGCCCTGTTCGGACAGACCGGGCCGGTAGAAGGGAAACTGCAGCTCGGCCCCTGTGAACACGCGTGCGGAGGCCCCCTGTTTCGCGCACTGCCGCGCGCACCAGCGCGCCACCCGGTCCGAGGTCGAGTCCGCCCTCAGCGATCCGCTGACGAGCACTATGTTCGGTGTGTCCACTGCAGTGACAACCTCCGTCGATGTCATGCGCCGGCCGCGTCGGCGCCTGTCCGGCGGACCGGGATCGTTCGGACCCAGTCCGCTTCGGTGAGAGGAACAGCCGTACCCGGCCGCCAGTCGACGACGTCGAGCGTGGCGGCGTCCTTGCGGCCCCGCTGCCTCATGGCGCCGTCGCGCACCCGCGCGTGCTCCCGGCTCGCGCCCTGGTCGAGGGCGCCCTGGCTGCGCGAGTGCAGCACGATCCGGGCCGTGCGCCCGACGCGCTGCGCCTGGTAGCGGATGAGGGCCTCGCCCGGATCGGCACACGCCCTCAGTGACTCGGCGAGCACGACCGCGTCCTCGATCGCCGTGTTCGCGCCCTGGCCCATCGCGGGTGCCATCGGGTGTGCGGCGTCGCCGAGCAGGGCCACCCGGCCGTCCACCCAGCACGACACCGGGTCCCGGTCGTGGATGTCCGTCACCGACAGGTCCGCCGGGGCAGCGGCACGGATCACCCGTACGACCGGCTCGTGCCAGCCGGCGATGCGGCCGAGCAGCGCCGCGAGCGCACCCTCCTGCCCCATGGCCGGCCAGACACCCGGCGGAGAGGTGATCTTCGCCGTCCAGTACAGCGTCTCCCCGTCGGCCGGGGCCACGAAGATCTGTACGCCCACCCCGTTGACGACGAACGACCGGGGGTGCAGCTCGGACCCGACGGTCCGGCCCCGGACCGAGGTGTACCCCAGGTACTGGGGCGGGCCGTCCCGCAACATGGCGGCGCGCACCGCGGAGTTGAGGCCGTCGGCCGCCACCAGGACATCGCTGTCCAGGGTGGTGCCGTCCGACAGGCGCACGGACACCTGGCCGCCGTCCTGGTCGTACCCCTCCACGGCAGTGCCGAGGCGGATGTCCGCCCCCGCCGCTGCCGCCTCCCGCAGCAGCAGGTTCTGCAGCGCCGTCCGCAGGATGGGCACCTGGGGCAGGCCCAGGCGCCGGCCCATCTCACCGATCGGCTCCCGGGTCAGGACCCGGCCGGCCGAGTCCATCAGCACCCGCACCTCGTCGGGGCCCACCACATGTCCGGCCGCGCGGATCCCCGCGCCCAGCCGGGAGCTGATGGCGTCGGCCGCGGCGATGCCGTTCTGGTAGAGCAGCAGACCGGACCCGACGTCCTCGATGCGCGCCGCACGCTCGATCACAGTGACCGCGAGCCCCGAGGACGCCAAGGCGGCGGCGGTCGCCAGACCGCCGATCCCGCCGCCCGCCACGACCGCACGGTGGCTGACGCTCACTGGATCCACCGTCCCTCGTACGAGCCGAACGTGCCGTTGTCGGCATCCCAGACGACCTCGCCGCGCCGCATGGTCCGCAGCACCCGGCCGGCCATCGTCCAGCCCTCGTACGCCGACCAGCCGCACTTGGACCGCACGCTCCGCGCCGACAGCATCCAGGGGTCGTCCGGGGCGAAGAACACCAGGTCGGCGTCTGCTCCCGGGGCGATCCGCCCCTTGTCCCGCAGACCGAAGAGTTCAGCGGGCCGCGCCGACAGATGGCGGACCAGGCGGGTGACCGCGACGTCGGGATGTTCGTCGGGCAGCCGTCTGCGCATACCCGTCCACACCGCGACCGCCAGTTCCTGTACGCCGGGCTGGCCCGGCGGCGACTCCTGGACCGTCCGGGTCTTCTCCTCGATCGTGTGGGGCGCGTGGTCACTGCCGATCGTGTCGGCCTGACCGGCTGCCAGTGCCTGCCACAGCCGGTCCTGGTCGCTCTGCTGGCGGATCGAGGGCGACAGCCTCGTCCGGGCACCCAGACGCAGGGTGTCGGTGTCGGTGAACGACAGGTGGTGCCCCGTCACCTCGAAGGTGACGGGCAGTCCCGCGGCGCGGGCGGCGCACACCAGATCCGCCTCCTCCCGGCTGGAGAGGTGGAGTACGTGCGCCTCGGTGCCGTGCCGCCGGACCAGTTCGATGACCTTCGCCACCGCCGAGATCCCGCCGCTGCGCGGGCGGCGCGCCTCGTAGTCCAGATAGCTGTCCGGGGCGCCCCACCACCCGTCGAGCAGCGAGAAGAGTTCGCCGTCCTCGGCGTGCAGCACCAGTCGTACCCCGGACTCCGCCGCGGCGATGAATGCCTTCTCCAGCTGCGCCGGGTCACGGAACACGGTCGGAGCCGTGTGGTGACCGGCCATGAAGATCTTCGCGCTGGTGGCGACTGCGGGGTCGAGTCCGGCCAGCGCCTCCGGCCGGGCCGGGTCAGCTCCGATGTGGAACCGGTGGTCGACCAGGGAATGGCCCGCGATCAGCGCCGCCTTCTCCCGGATCTCGTCGGCGGTCAGCGCCGGCGGGCTGGTGTTGGGCATGTCCAGCACCGTGGTGACACCGCCCGCCACGGCCGCCCGGCTCCCGTGCTCCCAGTCCTCCTTGTACGTCAGGCCCGGGGTACGGAAGTGCACATGGGAGTCGATCAGGCCGGGCAGGACGTAGCAGTCGCCGGCGTCGACCACCGTCACCCCGGGGGGCGGTGCGGCACCTGGTTCCAGGACGGCGAGGACGCGCCCGTCCGCGATCAGCACCGTGCCCGCCCGGACCCCCGTGGGAGTCACGAGTCTTCCGGCGGTGACGGCGAGGTCGGCGGTGGTCAGTTCGGCCATGTCGAAGCCACCAGTTCTCTGCAGAGGGCGTTGGTCGGCCCCATCAGGGCCACGGCCCGGACATCGGAGAGCAGCCGGTTGATACCCGAGGCGGCCGTGTATCCGGCCGAGCCGAGCATCCCGGCCGCCTCAAGACAGATCTCCTCGGCCACCGCGGAGGCGTGCAACTTGCTGTGCAGCGTGGTCGTTCCGGGGTCGGCCGACGACCGGGCGCCCGCCCTCTCGACCACCGCCCGCGCCGACTCGACCCTTGTCGCCATGGACACGAGCCGGTCCCTGACGACCGGCGACGCCAACTGGCCCCGCTGTCGCAGGTGTTCGACCAGCAGCTCGAACGCCGCCTGGGCGGCCCCCACGGCGACCGCGCCCAGCGAGGCCCCCGACTCCCGTACCCCCGCGATGATCTGCGCCGCCCGGCCCTCGGGGCCCAGCCGGTCCGTGTCGGCGACGACGCACTCGCGCATCGAGACGAACCCGGTCGCCGACCCCCTCATGCCGACGAGATCGAGGCTCAGATCGGGGAACAGCCCCGGGTGGCCCGCCTCGATGAGGAAGAAGGTCTGTCCGGCCGCCCCGTAGCCGCTGCCCGTATCCACGGGCCGGTCCCCCGTGCGCACCAGGACGAGGTACACATCGGCGACCGACGCGGTGGTGGTGAAGGACTTCGCCCCGTCGAGCACCCAGCTCCCGTCGGGCCGGCGCACGGCGGTACTGCTGAGGTCGCGCTTCGCCGCGCCCGCGCCTTGCTCGCTCCACGCGGAGGCGGCGAGGCAGGTGCCGTCCGCCAGCCGCGGCAGGAGTTCCCGCTTCTGTCCTGGCGAGCCCCACTCGGTGATCCGGGAGCTCACCGCGAAGTGCTGGAAAGCCATGATGGCCAGGGACGGGTTCAGCCGCGCGAGCCGCTCGACGACCCCGTTGACGTCGGTCGCGTCACCCCCCGCCCCGCCGTACTCACGGGGGACCGCGGTGGCGAGCAGACCCGACGCACGCAGCTCGGCCAGCGTCTCGTGGTCCGGTTGCCCGGTGAGAGCGGTCCGGTCGGCCGACTGCCGCAGTCTCACGGCCAGTTCGGGGTCGATATCGGTGTCGGTTCGGACGTCGTGGACGGTGCCAGGCATTTCCGGTGAACTCCTCACAACGTGGTTGGTGCCGACGGCTCCAGCGGGAACGCCCCCTGGAATGTCACCCGTTTACGTTCGACGGAGACCCAGCACAGCGAGGCCACCCCGTCGATGTCCTGGACGGCCGTGGTCACCGCGGTGCGGCCGCCGGGCGTGACGATCTCCAGGCCGTCCGGGCAGCCCAGCTCCTGCGCTATCCGCCAGGGCACGGTGCCGGGGACCCGGATGGCCGAGCCGAGACACACCGCACCGGTCAGCGCGATGGTCGGATGCCACGAGGGCACCGAGATCGCCCGCGCGGCGATCCGGCCCGCCTCCACCGGCAGCAGGGCGGCGATTTTGGGGAACGCCCCGCCCGCGGCCCAGCCCAGCTGGTCCGTCACCGCAGCGCGGATCCGGGCGAGAACCCCGAAGAGGGCATCACCGCCGGCGAACAGCGCGTCGGGGTCCTTGACGCCCACCGTGCGCGCGTCGAGGAACGCGTACGCGTTGCCGGACGACACCAGCGACACTTGGTGCAGCTCACCGTCGACCGCCACCGCGGTCCGCGGCTCGCCGGTGATCAGCAGTTCCGTCAACGGAATCACCCTGGTGGGCACGGAATGCACGGTGAACCGCGCCGTGTCGCGGTCGACGGCGTCGACCTCGCACACCACGCTGTCGCCGTTGTTGAGGACATGCACCCGCACCCTGGTGCCCACGGACAACCGGGGCAGCATGCCCATCCGCTCGGCGACGACGGCCGAGGACAGGATCGAGTGCCCGCACGACCCTCGCAGGTCGAACGACTCCGCCGCCCCCGGCAGCGCCTGTACGAAGCGGTACTCCAGGTCGTACATGGGGTGCGGGGAAGGACGCACCAGCGCGATCTTGAGCACATGCCCGTTGCCGGTCGCGTCGAGGAGACGCCGGACGCCGGCCAGATGCTCCAGCAGGGCGCTCTCGGTCTGCGGAACCGTGTCGGCGGCGAGGACGAGCGTGGGGCAGGGGCTGCCTGTCGCGTACGCGAGATGCGCGATCATGCCGCGGCCCCGACGTCGACCGGTCTCGTCGTCCCCTGGAACTGGTCCCGCCACACCTCGTGCGTCATCAGCGCCCAGATGGTCAGCGCGGTGGTGTCGTCGGGCCGCTGCGCCTGTGTCTCGAAGAGGGCGTCGACCGCGTTCGGGTCGAGCCGGCCGGCGGAGCGCAGCCGACTCGTCGCGAGAGTGTCCCGCGCCATCTCCCACAGGGGTGACCCGGGAGCGATCATGGCCGTGACGGGAAGCGTGAACGGCTGCTTCACTCGCTCGTGCACCGCGTCGGGGACCAGGCCGGCGGCCGCACCGTAGAGCGTCCGCTTGACCTTGCCGCCGCCGATCCTGAGCCGGTCGGGCAGCCCCCGGCCCAGCGAGGTGACGCTGGGCTGGCAGAAGGGCAGTCGCGACTCGACCGAGTGCGCCATGCTGAGGTGGTCCACCCTGCGCAGGTGGTAGGCGGGCAGCCGGTAGGCGAGTTCGAAGTCGGTGACGCGCTGGAGCACCGTGCCTTCGCCACCGCGCAGCGGGCCGAGAGCCTCGGCGGGGATCGCAGGTACGCCCTCGACGAGCAGCCGGTAGTCGTCTGTGTAGAGCGAGTGCCGCCGGTCGGCGGGGACGACGGCCAGCGCGTCGAGATAGCGCGCGTACCACTCGGGGCCGGCCGGAGCGGCCTCGTGTGCCGCGTGCATCCGCGCATAGCCGCCGAACACCTCATCCGCCGCGTCCCCGGTGAGCGCGACCTTGAATCCGGCCTCCCGCACCGCGGCGAACAGGGCGTAGGTGCTCACGGTGATCGGGTCGGCGTTGGGCTGGCCGAGGTGCCAGACCACGTCCTCGATCAGTTCGGGCAGGGTCGCCGGGTCCAGTTCGACCTGGTGGTAGACGGCGCCCGCATGCTCGGCGGCCTGCCGGGCGAAGTGCCGCTCCTCGAACGGCCAGGTGCCCCGATAGGCGATGTTGAACGAGTGCACGGGCCCGTGCTCGGCCGCCAGAGCGGTCACCAGACTGGAGTCGAGGCCGCCCGAGGTGATCACTGCGACCGGGACATCGGCGACCAGGAGGCGTCCGACCTCCGTGCGCAGAGTCTCGCGCACCAGCTCGGCCGCCTTGTCCACGTCGGCGGGAACCGGCGCGGGAGCGGGCGCACGGCGCACCACATCGGGTGCCCCGCCCAGCTTGCACCGCAGCGTGGTGGCTGCCGGCAGGACCCTGATCTCCTCGAACATGGTGCGCTCGCCGAACGGCGTCTTGCTCGCGAGGTACGCGTCGAGCCCCGGTTCCCAGATCGTCCTGCCGAGCCCCTCGAAGGCCAGCAATGCCGGGATCTCGGACGAGAAGCGCAGCGACCTGTCAGCCGGGTCCCATCGGTAGTAGAGCGGCTTCATCCCCATGTGGTCGGTGGCCAGGAGCAGTTCCGGCCGCTCGCGCAGGTCCAGCACGGCGATGGCGTACATGCCGTCGAGGTGGTCGGTGAACCTTTCCCCGTACTCCTCGTACAGGGCCGGAATGATCGCGCCGTCGCAGCGGTCGGCGAAGGTGTGGCCGCGCTGCCTCAGCTGGTCCCGCAGAGCGTCGTGGTTGTAGATCTCGCCGTTGAACACGACCGAGATCCGCCCGTCGATCTCGTATGGCTGGATGCCGCCGTCGAGGTCGATCACGGCGAGTCTGTTGCTGCCCAGGCCCCAGCCGGGGGCCCGGGACATTCCCGTGTGGTCCGGCCCTCCGTGCCGTTGCAGTGCGCTGACCGTCTTCATCTCGCTCGGTGACGCACTGGCATTGAAATAGCCGTAGATACGGCACATCTTCTTTTTCCTCCCCCAGGACCGCGGTGCGGATATGGCGGTCCGGTCAGCCAAGGACCGTCAGGTTGTGCTCATTGAGCTGTGCGAATCAGGTCGTCGATCCAGTGACAGAGGCACGAAAGGCCCAATGAACTCTCAGTGCCAATGGGCCGGTTGGGGACGACAAACGATCCCGCTCCCCCCGCCCGCTCCCCTGCGCGCACGGAGACCCGAGGACCGGCCACGCCCTGAGACAGGCTCCGGGCCGCGTCCGCGAGGTCGCGAGCCCGGCGCGACTTCGCGGACACGGCCCAGCGCCGCGGCGGGGCGGACTCACCTGTCGCGGCACTACTCCGAAGCCATGGACAGATAGCGCTCCCCGGTATCGGGGAAGACGGTCACGATCGTCGCCCCCGCCCAGCGCTCACGCCGGCTCAGCACACGGCAGACGTGCGCCACAGCGCCGGAGGACACACCGGTGAGCAGGCCGGTGGCCAGGGTGATCTCCCGTCGTACGGTCGCCGCCGCCTTGTCCGGCACGGTGATGACCTCGTCGATGACACCGCGATCGGTGATGTCCGACACGTAGCCCGCCCCGATACCGGGAATCCCGTGCGGACCCGCTCCCCCGCCGGACAGGACCGCCGAACGTTCGGGTTCGACGGCGACCACGTGCACCTCCCCACGCTCCTTGAGGTAGCGGGCCACCCCGGTCAGCGTTCCGCCGGTCCCCACCCCGCACACGAAGACATCCGCCCGCCCGGCGCACGCCTCCCAGATCTCCGGCCCGGTCGTCTCGTAGTGCGCACGCACGTTGGCCGGATTACGGTCCTGGTGGGGCAGCCAGGAGCCGGGGATCTCCCTCTGCATCTCCTCAGCGAACTTCCAGGCGGGCAGCAGCCCTTCCGCGTGCGGCACCAGTACGGTCTCCGCGCCGAATTCGCGCAGGATCTGGCGCCGTTCCGCGGTCGCGTTGTCCGGCATGACGATGATGCACCGATGACCGCGCACGGCGCACACGGCCGCCAGCGAGATGCCGGTGCTGCCCGACGAGCACTCGATCACGGTGCCGCCCCGTGCGGGCAGCAGACCGGTCCGCTCCGCCTCCCGCAGCATGTAGAGGACCGCCCGGTCCTTCACGTTGAACAGCGGATTGAACATCTCCAGCTTGGCCAGCAGCCGCACCCCGTCGGGGACTCCGGGCAGCCGCACCTCCATCGTCGGAGTGTGGCCCACCAGCTCCTCCAGGGAGCGGACCGGCCGCGGAACAGCCCCCGTCATCACGGTTTACGATCCGTTTCCGTGACGCGAGCGGCTGCTCGCGTACCGAGCGCGGCGGCCAGATGGGAGGCCGCCGCCTCTTGCAGATGAGTGATGTCGCTCGACACCGTGGCGAAGGTGAACCCCTCGGTCAGCCGTCGGGCGGCCGTGGAGCCGTCCAGACAGTGGATCCCGCATGCGATGCCCGCCTCGGCCGCGGCTCCGGTGACGTCCTTCAGCGCCTGTTCCAGGCGGTCCTGAACCGCCGGGTCGCCGAAGTACGCGGCCCCGAGCGCGACGGACAGGTCCGCCGGACCGACGTACACCGCGTCCAGGTGCGGGGTGGCGCAGATCGACACCAGATTGTCCATCGCGCCGGCGGTCTCGATCATCGCGATGCAGGCCACCGCGTCGTCCAGCTCTCCTGGAACGGCGCCGAGCCGGAGCTCCGCGCGCACCGGTCCCCCCAGGCTGCGAGTGCCCACGGGCCAGTGCCGGCAGGCGCGGGCGGCGACCGCCGCCTCCTCGGCCGTCTCGACCATGGGGACGATCACCGCGCGCGCCCCCGAGTCCAGGGCCGCCCCGATGGCGATCGGGTCGACCGACGGGACACGGATGATTCCCGCCGAAGACCCCATGGCGTCCACGGCGAGCATCGCGGACTGCCAGCCCTGCTGGTGAAGGACACCGTGCTGGCCGTCGACGCCGATGTAGTCGTAGCCGACGCCCGCGATGCGCTCGGTCCCGACCGGGTTGTCGCATGCGATCCAGTAGCCGACGAGCCTCTCCCGGCTCCGCAGCCGGGCTGCGAAGGCTCCCGGATCGCGCCGTCCGGAGCTCACTGGCCCTCCTCGATCACGTAGCTGCTCTTGCCGTCGAGGCCCACCGGCACGTCACCGGTGATCGAGACCCGGTTCAGCACCCGCTTGTGGCTGTCGTAGTCGTTGACCGCGAAGTGCTGTGTGTTGCGGTTGTCGAAGATCAGTACGTCGCCCGGCCGCCAGGTCCACCGCGCCACGTTCTCCGGCCGGTGCACATAGGACTGGAGTACGTCGATGATCGGGCGGGACTCGCGCAAGGTCAGGCCGACCAGGCGCTGGGCGAAACCGCCGAGGAACAGAGACGGTTCGCCGGACTCCGGATGCACCCGCACCACGGGATGCGCGGTCTCGAACCGCTTGGCGAGGAACGCCTTGCGTGTCGCCTCACCGCGAGCGGTGCGGAGCCTCGGCTGCTCGGCGTGGTTGGTGTGGACGGCCCAGAGTCTGTCCGCGATCTCCCGCAGCTCCGGCGGGAGTTGCCGGTAGGCGGCCTCACCGTTGGCGACCATCGTGTCGCCGCCGTAGGGCGGCAGGACGACACTGCGCAGCGTCGTCCCCATTGACGGAGTCGGTGTGAAGCTGATGTCGGTGTGCCAGTGGTCCGCGCGCTGGTCCTCACCGTCGACCGGGATCACCTGGGGATTCCCATCGGCGGTGCGCATCATCGGGTGCTTCTGCGTCAGCGGGCCGAAACGGCCGGCGAAGGCCAATTGCTCCTCGTCAGTGATCTCCTGGTCCCGGAAGAAGAGCACCTTGTGCTCAAGAAGTCCCTGACGGACCTGGGCGAAGACCGGATCGGGCAGCTCCCTGCTCAGATCCACGCCGATCACCTCGGCACCGATACGGCCACCTAATTTGCGGATATCCAAGGACACTTCTTTGTTCCCTTCATCTGCAGCGGCTGGAAGAAGATCAGGAACGGCTATTCACTGAATGCGACGGGCCGGTCCTCCCGATGGCCGGCCTTTCCGACACTGCGGTAGACGGCCTCGATGAGTCGTCGGGGACGATCGTCCAGACTTCCCATCACCGGCGAGCCGGCATTTTGCATGTAGCCGAACGCGAGGTCGTACTCGGGGTCGGCGAAGATGTACGAGCCGGTCGCCGCGCTGAGACCGAAAGCGGTGTCGAGGCCGGCCGAGGCTGGGAACACCGCATGATCGGGCACCTGGAATCCGAGGCCCCAGTTGCACTGCGTCAGCGTCACCAGGCAATGGCCTTCGGAATGAGGCCGTGTCATTTCCGCCAGGGTGGCGGGGCCGAGGAGCCGGATGCCGTCGACCTCGCCGATCAGCGCGGCCATGAAGCGGGCGAGCGAAGGCGCACTGGCTTGCCCCCCGTAGGACGGATCCTCCGCCTCCAGTGCGACCGCACGGCCGCCCAGCGCCAGGCTGCCCATCATCGAACGGTAGGTCAGCGAGGTGGAGTCGATGAACGAGGCCAGGTCAAGGTCATCGCCTGCGAACAGGGCCTCGGCCTTGGACTGGAACATGGTGGCGACATGGACGGCGTCCTGGTCGGGCAGGCCGATGTAGCAGTCGAGTCCGAGCGGCCCGGCGATCTCCCGCGCGAAGAACCGGCCGACGGTCAGCCCGGTCCTCCGCCGCACCAGTTCGCTCACCAGGTACCCAAAGGTGATGCCGTGATAGCCGTGTGCGGTGCCGGGCTCCCACTCCGGGCGCGCCGCGGCGAGTGCCTCGGCGATCGGGGTGTGGGCGCGCATGGCCTCATGCGTGATCGGGGCGTGGTCCAGGCACACCACTCCCGAACGGTGGCTGAGCACCATCCGCAGCGTGATGTTCTCCTTGCCGCCCGCGGCGAACTCGGGCCAGTACGCGGCGATCGGCGTGTCCAGCTCCAGGAGCCCCCGCTCCACCAGCAGCAGCGCCGACACCGCGACCAGCGCCTTGGTGGGCGAAGCGAGCAACCCGAGCGTCCCGGGCCGCCACGGGTCGTCGTCGTTCTTGCTCGCGGTGCCGCCCCAGAGGTTCACCACCGGCCGGCCGCGGTGGTAGACGCACACACCGGCCCCCACCTCCGCGCCCGACGCGAAGTTCGCCTCGAACGCCTCCGCCACCTCGGCGAACGCGTCCTCCACCGACCCGCCCCGCGGAATACCACTCACAGCACCCAACCTCCATTTTTATGCGGCTCACCCACGACGATACTTTCGCCACTCGGGCCTCGCTCAAATCCCGGCAATGCGACGCTGGGGCGATACGGGATGCCGCCGAAAAAGGAGAGAAGGTGCGCAATGTCCGCCGGCGCCGGGGCCCTGGGGTTGCGAAGTTTCCGACTCCGTAATTCCGCTCGGTAACGGAGTCTCACTAGGGCCGCACTCGAATGACGATGGTGCATTCCTGTAACTCGAATTGAAGACCGAATTCGCCCGGGCCGGGCTTCCCAATTCATGGTTGCCCTGTGGCAGCATCCACGTCATGAAAATCCTCTTTCCTGCCGCACCCGGCTATGGGCTGCTGCTGCCGGTCGTGCCACTGGTGTGGGCCGCTCGGGCCGCCGGGCACGAGGTCCTGCTCGCCACCACCGCCTATGTGACAGGTGCCGCGGCGGAGTCCGGGCTCCCGACCGTCGACGTCTTCCCGCACCGCGACGTCGGCGCGGATCTGCTGCTCGCACAGAAGAGCGGGGCCCCCGAGCCGGACGGCGGAGAACCAGGGCCTGAACTGCCGCCGGGCTACTGGGAGGCGGCCCGTGAGATGAAGCCCTTCGACCTCTTCACGCTCGCCATGACCGAGGGCACCATCGAGGCCGGCCGCAGCTTCGGGGCGGACCTGGTGGTGTATCCGTCCGACCACGCGGCCGGCCTGCTGGCAGCCGCCGCGCTGGGGGTTCCGTCGCTGGAGGTCGGCAACCGCGTCTCGTGGTCGATGCGCGACGAGGGCATCAAGGAGAGCGGCGCGCGGAACCACCGCACCGGTGTCATCGACGAGGACTCGCCGGTCATCACCGGACTGCGGGAACGGCTGGGCATCGGCGACCGCCGGCCCCGGCTGGTCGCCCGTATCGACCCGCGTCCCCCGAGCCTCGGCGGCCTGGCCGAGGACCAGGCCGACGCCGAGGGCGGAGCCCCCTGGTGGCCGATGCGCTATGTCCCCTACAACGGCGGTTCCGTCGTGCCCGAGTGGGTGCTGAACCGGAGTGAGCGGCCGAGGATCTGCCTGACCCTGGGCACGGTCATCCCGCTGCTGTCCGACGGCAGTGGCCTTCTGCTGCTGATACAGGCGCTGAGTGAACTGGACGCCGAGATCGTCCTCGCCGACCACTCGACGGACTTCGAGGCCCTCGGCGAACTGCCCGACAACGTACGCCTGGCCGGATACCTGCCGCTGTCGGCCTTCCTCGACACCTGCTCACTGATCGTCCACCACGGCGGCTCGGGCACCACCGCCGCCGCGCTGCACAGCGGAATACCGCAGTTGGTACTCCCCGACGGCGCCGACCAGCCCCTGGTGGCACAGCGGGTCGTCGACTGCAAGGCCGGCCTGTCACTGCCGCTCGACGAGGCGGACCCGGCCACCGTACGGGAGCTGGCCGACCGTCTGCTCACCGATCCGGCCTACGCCGAGGCGGCGGCGGCTGTGAGCGAGGAGATGGCGCTCCAGCCCAGCCCCGCAGCCGTGATCGACCGACTCATGCGGGAGCTGCAGTCCCGGTAGCGGGCTGTGGCTCGGCGTCCGAACCGTACTTGGGAGCTCCAATTGTTCTCTGGAATAGCCGACTTCACCAGCTGGTTCACCGACCGGTGCGAGGCGAACGAGTACCGCGTGGCCCAGGTCCCGCTCGACCGGCTCGACGGCTGGCACGTCGAGCCGGGGACCGGGAACCTGGTGCACCGCAGCGGGCGCTTCTTCTCGGTCGAGGGCCTGGACATCAGGAACTCCGGCCGCGAGGTCGACGCCTGGCAGCAACCGATCATCGTGCAGCCCGAGTACGGGATTCTCGGGTGCCTCGTCAAGCAGTTCAACGGCGTACCGCACTTCCTGCTCCAGGCCAAGATGGAGCCGGGCAATATCAACCTCGTCCAGCTCTCGCCCACCGTCCAGGCGACGAAGAGCAACTACACACAGGTGCACGGAGGCAAGGCGGTCCCGTACCTGGAGTGGTTCGTCTCCCCACGCAGGGGCCGGGTACTGCACGACGCGCTCCAGTCCGAGCAGGCGTCGTGGTTCCTGGGCAAGCGCAATCGCAACATGATCGTCGAGGTGGAGGAGGACATCGAACTGCTCGACGACTTCTGCTGGCTCGGCGTCGACCAGCTCAGTGAACTGCTGGCAGTCGACAACCTCGTGAACATGGACACCCGGACCGTCCTCTCCGGCGCGGCCCTGTTCCGGCTGACCGGCTCCGAGCGCCGGGGCGACACGTTCCGCAACGCGCTGGCCCGATCGTGGCAGCCGGGCTCAGGGAGCCACCGCGACACAGCGGAGCTGCTGAGCTGGTTCACCGAGGCCAAGTGCCGGGCCACCCTGACCCGGGAACGCATCCCGTTGTCCAAGGTGCACAGCTGGTCCTTGTCCGACGGCACCATCACCCATGACGAGAACAAGCACTTCAGCGTCGTCGGCGTCGACGTCGACGCCAGCAACCGCGAGGTGGCCAGCTGGTCCCAGGTGATGCTCAAGCCGTCCAGCGAGGGCGTCATCGCCTTCCTGGCCAAGCGCGTGGCGGGTGTGATGCATCTGCTGGTGCAGGCCCGGATCGAGACGGGGGCCGGCGACGTGATCGAAATGGCGCCGACGGTGCACTGCCAGCCGGGCAACTACGGATCCGCCCCCGACGGCGAGCGGCCGCGGTTCCTCGACACGGTGCTCACCGCGCCGCCCGAGAGCGTCCGCTTCGAGGCGATCCACTCCGAGGAGGGCGGCCGTTTCTACCACGCGCAGAACCGCTACCTGCTGGTCGAGGCGGGCGACGACTTCCCGGTGGAGGTCCCGGACAACTACATGTGGATGACGCTGCGCCAGCTCACGGAGTTCGTACGCTACGGCAACCACCTCAACGTGGAGGCCCGGAGCCTGCTGACCTTCCTGGGCTTCGCCGACCTGGACTCACCTGCCCTGCCCAAGGCCGCCTAGCGCTGCCGCGCCGGTTCACGGGGGCCGATCAGGAAAAAGGGCACAGAAAAGCAAAAAGCCCCAGGTCACGGGCTACGCGACCTGGGGCCCACAGCGCCCCCTATCGGATTCGAACCGATGGCCTACGCATGACAAGGGCCTGCGAGATCATGCCGGTACTGCCGTGGTTGCACGCTGGGTCCTGTCCTTCCGGGTCAGGGGCGTGGTGCTGCTCGCGCCCGTGACTCTCGGTCCCACCCGTGTTTCCCCGTCCGCTCACGCATCGCTTGGGCACGGCGAATCTGACTACGTATACGTCCTGTGTCGGGCCGGCAGCGCACACTCCGACGTTCCGCCTGGCATCCGCTGACGATTATTCGCCACGAGCCGGTAAACACCCTGGGCCGCCCATCGCACAGGGGGCAGGGTCAGCAGCGCTCCCAACACCGGCCATCCACTGTGTGCATTCAGGAACAGCTTGGCAACTGCCTGGCATCCGCCGTGCACCGCCCCTGCCGGTGTCACCCACAAGACTTCGTACTCAGCACGCTGCTGCGTGATACCAAGCGCCCCCAGATCTGCACACTGCCACGGTGTGGTCGCGCAACGGGGGCGGAGACGCCGCTCGGCGAACTTCACCGAGCTGGCACAGAAACCGCAGTCCCCGTCATAGACAAGCACAGCTTGCATCTGCATTTTCTCCTCGTCGCGGATTAGCCGATTGCTGCGGCCACGCGGGTAATCAATTCGAACAACAGCGGGATGTCTGGCCCGGCCGGGATGTCACTTACGGCATGGCCTTCAGGGGCGGCCACGTACGAGGGATCCAGGGCCGGCCTGCTTGGGCACCACTCCTTCCCCTGCCTCCGTGCGTGGCGCGGTACGCGGCGCACTCTGCCGCCGCGAGACCCGTCGGTACAGGTTTGGCACCGCGACGTAGAAGCGATCCGGCAGGAACACCGCGTCTGCGATGATCATCGCGCCGGAGAACAGCGGCAGCCCCATGAGTACTGCGATACCGATGTGCATGCAAAGCAGCATGGTCAGCACCGGGTACTTCATCTTGCCGAAGAGGACGAAGGGGAAGGCGATTTGGAGAAGCACGGTCAGATAGCCGGCCACCGCGATGGTGGCCTGCTGACCGTCTACCCAGTGGGAGAGCGCAGGCCATGGCTGGAAGAGCCCGAGGTTCAGCACATAGTGCAACGCGGTTCCGGCACCCCAGGTTCCGCCCTGTGCCTTGTAAAGACCGGCCGCGCCGTAGAGGAAGCAGACCTGAACCGCGATCACGAGGAGCCCACAGTTGTGCGCGGCCGTGACCAAGGTCTCCCGTGCCTCGCGTAGTTGTGGTGCGACGTCGGACCGCCACCGGCCGGGCTCCCCCCTGGCGGGCCTGCGCCTGGCCCGTCTGGCATCCAGGGACCAGCGGCGTCCGCATGCGGTGAAGACGAGGTAGAGCGCCATCAGGAGGACGAGGTTGTCGCCTCCGTCCGTCATGAAGATCGCCCTCGCGTGGAACGATGTGACGACGGCAGCGAAGAGCACGGACACGGCACGGGTCCGCCAGCCCAGCATGAACAAGGCGCAGATGACGAGTGCCGCCGCGTAGCAGATCTCGAAGTAGGCGCGGCTGTCCGACAGGGTGAGCACACTGGCCCAGCCGGTCTGGGCGAAGAGCTGCCGCGCGAGCGTGGGCGTCCACGGTGAATCGGGGCCCCAGATCTCGTCGCGGTGCGGGAACTCGCGCAGCAGGAAGACGAGGTAGAGCAGGCCGTATCCGACTCGAAGCACCGACACCGCGTAGAGCGAGAGAGGGCGTCCGGTCAGGAGCACCCACGCACCGTGTGCGGGATCGGTCAGCCATCCGAGCAGCCGCCGGCCGGTCGCCCCGTCCTGGGCTGCCGAGGGCCTGATCATGTCATTTCCCGTCGGAGACATCGGAGGCCACCTTCCACCAGGGCAGACGCCGTGTTTCGGCATTCGCGGACGTGGCACGGCGGTCACTGCCCGCGGTGCCTGAAGCGGCAATGGGCCGGGTGACCACCCGGAGCTGGATGAACTCGAACGCCTTGCCGTCCCGGTCGGTCATCCGGTCGGCGGCGATGTTGCGCAGGTACTGCCGCATCATCTCGGCCCGGGGCGAGTGCGAGCTGTCGTCTCCACCGTGCAGTTCGACGTAGGACGTCCAGGAACGACGCAGCAGGTTCTGCGAGGTGTGGCTCGGAAAGACGTTGTGCTTGACGGCAGACTCGTCCATGGCGGTCAGATCGACCCAGGGACTGACCTGGACCGACCCGTCCCGGGCCGTGTGTGCGGTCCGTGCGGAGATCGTCCGGTTGACGGAGTCCGGGTCTGGGGCGAACAGCCGCCAGTTCTGTTCGAAGAGGGGATAGATCCAGGCGTTCACCTGTCGGCTGTAGCGCTGTGAGACGACGTTCGAAGGCGCCACGTGCAGAAACACCATGACGACATGCATCAGGGCCGTGACGAGACAGAGGACCACAGCGGTGTTCAACGTTCCCCGCACCACCCGTTGGGCTCTGCGCGGCCTGTGGATTTCGCCTTGCTCTTCCTCTTCTCCGTGCGTGTGGTCTATGACCAGTCCCGGGCCGGTGGTCTGCCCTCGCATCTGCCCTTGCTCTGATTCGATTCCGCCCAGCACTGCTCGCCCTGTTCTTCTTGTCGTGCGTCTCGTGGAAGCGCGTGGCGGGGCCAGGAGGAGATGCCCCACCACGCGCCGTTCAGTTGGCAGCGCGCGAGCCGCCGCTGCCAACTAGCCTTCGTAGCCGCCGTGCTGCTCGGGCTTGTCGCCGTAGCCGCCGTGCTGCTCGGGCTTGTCGCCGTAGCCGCCATGCTGCTCGGGCTTGTCGCCGTAGCCGCCGTTGTCGCCGCCGTAGCCGCCATGGTCGTGGCCAGGCTTGCCGCCATGGTCGTGGCCAGGCTTGCCGCCATGGTCGTGGCCAGGCTTGCCGCCATGGTCGTGGCCAGGCTTGCCGCCGTTTCCGCCACCCGTGGTGTTGCCGGCGTTTCCGCCGCCCGTGGTGTTGCCGGCGACGTTTCCTGAGGTGTTGCCTGCGATGTTCCCGGTGGTGCTCCCGGTGGTGCCCCCGCCTCCCGAGGTTCCGCCGATGGTGCCGCCTGTCAGGGCTCCGCCCAGTACTCCGCCCAGCACTCCACCCGTGGAAGTGCCGCCCGTCGTACCGCCGGTCAGGACTCCGCCCAGCACTCCGCCCAGCACTCCGGCCGTGGTGCCGGTGGTAGTGCCGCCCGTCGTGGTTCCGGCCGTCGTCCCGGTCGTCGTCCCGCCCGTGGGTCCGGTGGAGCAGGTGGGCCGCGTGATGCGGTTGGTGTCCAGGGTGACCGAGCCGTTACGTGCCAGCGCCCGGCCGTCGATGCTGGCGCCGGTGGTGGCGCCGATCGAGGTCAGGGCCAGGATGTTGCCCACGAAGGTCGAGTTGGTGCCGAGCGTGGCCGAACTGCCGATCTCCCAGAACACGTTGCACGGTTGCGCGCCGTTGATGAGTGAGACGCGGCTGGCGGACGCCGTCGTCAGCCCCGAACCGACCTGGAAGACCCAGACCGCGTTGGGGTCACCGTGGGCGTCGAGGGTAAGGGTGCCGGTGAGCCCCAGGGTCGAGGAGGCGGTGTAGACGCCGGGTACCAGCGTCAGCCCTCCGGCGTCCGGCGGAAGCGCGGCGTCCGTTGCCTGGCCCGCTGCGTTGTTGAACGCCGCGACCAGGTCGGACTTGGCCTGGAGCGCGACGGCGTCCGCCGAGTGCTGGGCCCCGTTCACGATTCCCGGCGGGAATCCACTGATGGCCGTTCCAGGGCTGACCCCGATATCCCCAGTGATCACGGAAGGGCCGGTGTTGGTGATCGATTGACCTGCCAGCACGGCGAAGCTGTCCGCCGTACCCAGCGGCACGGGAGTGGCGGTGGCGAACGCCTGGGCCGGCGCCACAGCCACCATTCCGGCGGCAACAACCGCCGTGAATGTTCCCGTGAGCCAGGCCGAAACAGTGCGCCGTCGTGCAGCCTCAGTAGATCTGAGCTTCATCAGAAACCGATTTCTCTTTGAGAGGCGGCGACTTCCGAGCCTTTCCGGGCTCCCCGGAAGCCGTCGTATGTCGCCCGCATATTACACATTGAAGGGGTCGCGGAATTCCAAAGATTGGGGCGAGTCGATACCTCTTCAGGCATCGCGAGGAGTTACAGGAATCAGATAACACCAAGCTTCAGGCCTTCACGGCGATCCCAGACGATGCAGAATCGTCCCTTCTTGATGCAGAATTGTTTCTTCGAAAGTGAGTGCCCCGACAACGGAAATCGAATATGGAAATAATGCGTCACGCGTTCCCCTGTGAGAAATCAGCCGCAAGACTGCGCGGCGACTGACCGGCGCGCCGACGATGCCCGGGGGTGCCGGCCGGGCCTGCGAGGGCGAGACCGATCGCGACCAGGGGGGCGCAGTCGCTCGGTCCGCTGGTCGTGAATTCGGTCAGGCCGGGTCTCTGCCCGGCGAACGTGCGGTGTCCCCACTCGGCGTTCCGGCAAGCAACTCGACTACGTCGGATTGTCCCGCGCTCGGCCCGTCAGCGGGAAACGCAGGTGGGAGCCGTGACCGATCGGACCACGCCCTGCAACCCGGACACCAGGTACCTGCGGCAATGCACCACACTCACGCAATCGCGATGTTCGCGATCGACGGGAACAGCAACTCCTCCACCCGAAGCGTGCTCTCCTTCACAGCCCGAGCTGGACGTCAAAGTCGCTGTTTGGTTCATCGAGGTGGCCCGAACCGCGGTAGCGGAGGTTGATGGGCTCCACTGAGGCTATGGCCGAGGCAAGAGAGGAATCCCCCCACGCGGTCGACAGGTTGCGGAGCTCGTAACTGGTTATCGAAGTCAGAGGCGTGACCTGCGCGAGCTTGATGGCCCCCCTGTCGCGGGCGGTAATGGAGAGCATCGAGCGATCTTGCCAGGCCTCTGGAAAGGAGCGGGAAGCACTGACCGTGAATATGTAGCGCATCTCCACGGCTGCGAGCTGGGCGTTCTCAATGGGGGATTTACTCATGCGCAACAAGGAAGCCCGGGAACTCAGCGGGGAACGGTTCTTGGGCGCGGCAAGGGAGGCTACCAGCAAGGAGCCCACGCCAGACATGCACTCCGATCGAGGCCAAAAGCAATCCACGCCCTTCTAGCTCTCAAGTAGCCCCAAGGATCGCGGCACGCTCGATCAGCGTTTGTGCCCACCGATACCGCATCCAATTTGTATGGCCATCGGACTCCTCCAGGGCGGCCAGACTCACGGACAGGAAATCGTCAATACCCGGTGACGGGCTGCCCGGTGAGGGCTTCGCGTGCTGCGCTGACCTGTTGGCCGTGTCGGTGCAGGTCGTGTCATCGGGCGGTGGACGACGGCGAGGACGATCGTGTCGAGGAACAGGGCCAGGAGCGTGCCATCCGGGCTGTGGGCGGGGTCGTGCGGAGCATGTCCTTGACCGCTCCGCGCAGCCGGGCGGCGTGCTGGTTTTCGGCGTGGACACGGGAGCGGGAGGCGCGTTCGAAGGCAGCTGCTGCCCGGCAGAGTTCCTCCCTGCAGGGCGTGGGCGAGCAGGGGCAGGGCGTCGATGGTTTCGGCGGGTGCGGTGATGTGGGCCTGTGCGGCAGGCGAGTCGCCGTGGTGGAGGGTGTGCGGATGTGCTCGACGGTGGTGAGGGCGGCCTGCCACGGGCGGCTCGTACTGTCCGTGGCGGCCAGACGCTCTCGGACCCTGGGCCACGACAGGGCGGCAGCCTGACCGTCGCCGAGTGGCTCGACCGGTGGCTGGCGGGCAAACGGATCCGCAAGTCCGGGCTGAACCGCTACGAAACCGACATCCGCGTCCACCTCAAGCCCCACATCGGCTCTCGTCGGCTCGGCCCAAGGCTCCCGTCTGGACGGAACCGAAGACCGACAAGGGCACGGGCAAGCGGCCCGACAAGTAGGTCGCAGAGCCGCTCCGCTCACGCATCGCTCACGCAAGCACTTCCACGGCATCCCTGTCGTGCGGATCGTCGCGCCCCGGCCATGAAAAACCCCAGGTCACGAGCGCTGCGACCTGGGGTTTCTTCGAGCCCCCTATCGGATTCGAACCGATGACCTACGCATTACAAGTGCGTTGCTCTGGCCAGCTGAGCTAAGGAGGCGTGTCGGAGCATTCTAACCGCAGTGCGGGCGTGACTCTGTCGGAAATTTGCCCGGCCCCGAACTACTGACAGACCGCAAACCGCCAGGTAGCGTCTCGTTGCAGTTCACCCGTGTGGACTACACCACTCACCTTTACTCGGATCGTCCGGCACGTTCCTGCCGGTGAAGGAGCGCACACCCATGGCAACAGTCACGTTCGACAAGGCCACCCGGATATACCCCGGATCCACCAAGCCCGCCGTGGACGCGCTGGAGATCGATGTCGAGGACGGCGAGTTCCTCGTCCTCGTCGGTCCTTCCGGCTGCGGCAAGTCGACCTCCCTGCGCATGCTCGCGGGTCTTGAGGACGTCAACGGCGGCGCGATCCGCATCGGTGAGCGTGATGTCACGCACCTTCCGCCGAAGGACCGCGACATCGCGATGGTGTTCCAGAACTACGCGCTGTACCCGCACATGACCGTCGCGGACAACATGGGCTTCGCGCTCAAGATCGCCGGCATCAACAAGACGGAGATCCGCGCCAAGGTCGAAGAGGCCGCGAAGATCCTCGACCTCACGGACTACCTCGATCGCAAGCCGAAGGCCCTCTCCGGTGGTCAGCGCCAGCGTGTCGCGATGGGCCGCGCCATCGTCCGTGAGCCGCAGGTCTTCCTCATGGACGAGCCGCTGTCGAACCTCGACGCCAAGCTCCGTGTCTCGACCCGTACGCAGATCGCGTCGCTCCAGCGCCGCCTCGGCATCACCACCGTCTACGTCACCCACGACCAGGTCGAGGCCATGACCATGGGCGACCGCGTCGTGGTGCTCAAGGACGGTCTGCTCCAGCAGATCGACTCGCCGCGCAACATGTACGACCGCCCGAACAACCTCTTCGTCGCCGGCTTCATCGGCTCCCCGGCCATGAACCTGGTCGAGGTCCCGATCACCGACGGCGGCGTGAAGTTCGGCAACAGCGTCGTCCCGGTCTCCCGTGAGGCGCTCGCCGCCGCGGCCGAGAAGGGCGACACCACGGTCACGGTCGGCGTCCGTCCCGAGCACTTCGAGGTCGTCGAGCACGACGAGGTCCCGAAGTCGCTCGCCAAGGACAGCGCCGACGCCCCGGCCGGTCTGGCCGTCGCCGTCAACGTCGTCGAGGAACTCGGCGCCGACGGTTACGTCTACGGCTCCGCCGAGGTCAACGGCGTGGACAAGGAGCTCGTGGTCCGTGTCAACGGCCGCAAGGTCCCGGACAAGGGCACCAAGCTCCACGTCGTCCCGCGCACCGGCGAGATCCACGTCTTCTCGACCTCGACCGGCGAGCGCCTCAGCGACTGAGTCCGGCTCTGAGGACTCTGAGGTCTCTGAGGACTCTGAATGTTCTCCTCCGGGGTTCTCCTCCGGGTTCTCCTCAACGACTGACGGATCAACGACGCGTTGCGGCCCCGCCCTCCCTCACCCGGAGGTGCGGGGCCGCGGCGCGTTCCCGGTAAACACCCCGGCAGAGCGGGCATTTCGCAGTGGGCCGTCAACACGTGATTCGAAAAGCAAACTCGAACCATCCCCCGCACGAGTGACTAAATGTCGCCAAATCATCACCGCCCGCTACGCTCCACAGCGTGACCCACACAGCCCGCCGAATCGGCCGAACTCTCGCACTCGTCCTGCCCGTCGTCCTGGTTCTCTCCGGGACGCTCGCGGTCACCCGCGTCCCGTGGGCAGGCACCTCCAACGGCACGCAGATGCTGACCGCCGCCACCAAGGAGGTGTCGGTACGCGCCAAGACCCGTACCCCGCAGGACATTCTGCGCGACAAGCTCCTCACCGAGCTCCAGGAGAAGGATCCGGGTACGGCGCTCACGCACCTCCAGCGTGAGGTCGAGAGCCGACCCTCCCTGGCGAGCCACTGCATGTCGATCGCCCGCTCGCTGGGCCGTGCCGCCGTCGAGCGGTACGGGCCGACGCGCGCCCAGTCGTTCTCCCGCCCGGTCTGCGACACCTCCTTCGCGTACGGGGTCGCGCACCAGCACTGACGTCATGCCGGGACTGACTCCATGCCGGGTACGGGTACGACGCCGGCCACGTACGGGCGTCAGCCCGGCAGCGACGTCGGCCGAGCACCGAGGTCGGCCGAGCACCGACGTCATGAGGCGCACCAGGTCGTAGGGTGCGCCTCATGATGACGACCGCTGATCCTCACGCTCACGCGCTGCCCACGCAGGCCGTGGTTCTGGCGGGCGGCCAGGGCTCCCGGCTGCGCCCGTACACCGACGACCGGCCCAAGCCGATGGTCGAGATCCCGGGCACCGGCACGCCGATCATCGGCCATCAGCTGGCCTGGCTGGCATCCGAGGGTGTCACCGACGCCGTCATCTCCTGCGGCCATCTCGCCGAAGTGCTCCAGGAGTGGCTGGACTCCGCCGAGTTGCCCCTGCGGGTCACGACCGTCGTCGAGTCCGAACCGCTCGGGCGCGGCGGCGGTCTCAAATACGCCGCCGCACATCTGCCCCACCCAGACCGGCCCTGGTACGCGACGAACGGCGACATCTGGACGCGCTTCTCACTGCGCGAGATGGCCGCCTTCCACGCCGAGCGCGATGCCGTCGCCACGCTCGCTCTCGCCCGGCCCCGGATCCCGTGGGGCGCGGTCGAGACGGACCAGTTCGGGCATGTGCTGGACTTCATCGAGTCGCCCCCGTCGCCCTACCTCATCAACGCGGGCATCTACGTCTTCTCCGCGGGCTTCACGCCCCTTCTCCCGGACCGCGGCGACCACGAGCGGTCCACGTTCCCCCGGCTCGCCCGCGAGCGCAGGCTGGCCGGCTACCCGCTGCCGCACGGCGCGTACTGGCGGGCCATCGACACCGCCAAGGACCTCACCGAGGCGGCGAAAGAACTCGGCGGCCCCACCTGAGCCACCACGCGGCCCTGTGACGCTCCCTGCTGGGCGGGGCCACACCTCAACTCCCCGCACAGCCGCGGGAAAGTCACGAGTAAGGGGCGACCGCCCACGCGATCGCCCCTACCTACGCACCTACGGGGCCCCCGGCACCCCGACGCCCCTGCGCCTCCGTCAGCCGAGAAGGCCACCGATCGGGTTCTTGTTGCTTCCTCCCCCGCTGGACGAACTGCCGCCCGCGCCACCACCCGACGTACCGGAGCCGCCGTTGGCGCCGCCGCCGGTGCTGGTCCCGCCGGACGCCGAGGGACCCGCGCTGGTCGCTGCCGGGGGCGGCGGAGCCTGTTGCTGCTGTTGCTGCGATGGCTGCCGGCCGGTGCCCTGGGTCTCGCTGGGCTGCTGGCGGCCCGTGGTGCCGGCGGTCGCGCTCTCCCGGACCGTGGCGGGCGTCGACGACTTCGCCGAGGGATGAGCGGCGCCGCTCGCGGACGGTGCGGGCGCCCTGGACGTGCGCTGCTGCGACGGGCTGCCCGATGCGCCGGGCTCCTGCGGCAGCGGCTGTCCCGGCAGCCGGTTGGTGGGATCGGTGTTCGGACCCGGTACGGTCACGACCTCGGCGGAGCGCACGGCGCCGCCCAGCACCGCGCCGATGATCAGCGTCAGTCCTACGACCACCGATGCGACAACGGCGCCGCGCCGCAGCACCCGCCGCCGCAGCTCGGCGAGTTCGGAGCGCGGACCGAGGGTGCGCCAGGCCTCGCCCGCAAGGCGGCTGTCGATCGAGTAGACCGGCGCACCCGCGATGATCAGCGGCGACCAGGCGGCGAGGTAGATGATGTCCGGCGCGTCGTACACCGGGACGGTCCGCCAGCTGACCGTGACGACGAGCGCAGCGGAGAGCAGCGCGCCGAAGACCCCCGCGACCCGCTGCCAGAGCCCGAGTACGGTCAGTACCCCGACCACGACCTGCAGGAACGCGATGGTCAGCCCGGCGCCCACCGGATGCGACAGCGCGAAGTCACGGAGCGGGCTCGCCAGGGCCCAAGGGTGCAGCGAGTGCAGCCACTTGACCATGGAGCCGCGTTCGCCGCCGTCGAAGTAGACGGGGTCGCAGAGCTTGCC
Organism: Streptomyces sp. NBC_01197; assembly: GCF_036010505.1. Lineage (NCBI taxonomy): Bacteria > Bacillati > Actinomycetota > Actinomycetes > Kitasatosporales > Streptomycetaceae > Streptomyces > Streptomyces sp. NBC_01197. The sequence continues at coordinate 4,121,002 of NZ_CP108569.1, read as the reverse complement.
CATGCCCGCGTACATCGAGATGAACCCGAGGAACACGCGGAGCGGGAGCAGCACCACGCCGAGGTTCATCCGGCGGTCGGGGTAGTAGGCGTGGCGGACGCCGTCCGAGCCGCGCCCGGCCTCCGTACCGCTCCCGTTGCCGTCGGGGCCGTAGCCGAGGCCGTCGTCGAACGCGTCGTCGGCATCGTCGGCGCCATCCGCGTACGGGCCGCCGGAGTAGCGCTCCTGCTCGTCGTACGCGCCGACCGCCTCGCGCATCCTGGGCAGCAACTGCGTGCCGGGGCCCTCTCCCCCGGGGCCGCCGAGCCGGGAGCCGTCCGCTTGGTCGACGCCGACACGGGGGATGACCTGGGTGGCTCCCGCCTCGTGGCCGGACGCGTAACCGACCTCCTGGACGCCGGAGTTCCGCACGGCCTGGAGAAGTCTGATGGCCCCGGTGTCGTCGGGGGCGGACTTCCCACTCCACACGACAGGGGCCCGCCGCCGCCCGCCCGCGCCGGAGACCGCGGGGATTCTTGCCGTGTCCTTCAGGCCCGAACCGGCGGGCCGCAGAATCGAGTTCGGTGCGAGCTGCACCCGGAAGCTGGCGTGGTTGACGACGACCTGTGCGGGATCGCACGGCACCTTGACCATGCTCAGCGCGGGCAGGTCGTCGAACCCGGGTGTTCTGGTGTCCACGCTCATCTAACCGAGTGACACAGGTTTAGGACACTGCCTTGACACTCCGGATCTGTCCGCGACCCGTCAACAGGCGTTCCCCGTAAGGCGAAGCGCCTCCCCGCGGAGCATCCGGCCTGCCGCCCCCGGCTTCAGGCACGCAGCCCCCACCAGCCACAACAGCGGCCACCCGCAACAGGGGCCACGAGAGCCCCAGGAGCGGCAACAGCCACAACAGCCCGGTGCGCACCGTCCGTAATGACGAACGGTGCGCACCGGGCCGCGTTCTGGCTCCCGCCCCCGCTTCCGGTTTCCCGGTCAGGCGCGGCGGCGCGCCGCCTCGTACAGGACGATGCCCGCCGCCACACCCGCGTTCAGCGACTCCGCGCCGCCCGGCATCGGGATCCGCACCCGGTAGTCGCAGGTCTCGCCGACGAGTCGGCCGAGGCCCTTGCCCTCACTGCCGATGACGATGACGACCGGGCCGCCCAGCGCCTCCAGGTCCTGCACCTCGTGTTCGCCGTCCGCAGCCAGGCCGACGACCGTGATGCCGGCCTTCTGGTAGCCCTCCAGCGCCCGCGTCAGGTTGGTGACCCGGGAGACCGGCGTACGCGCGGCCGTGCCGGCGGACGACTTCCAGGCGCCCGCAGTCATCCCGGCCGCCCGGCGCTCCGGGACGACCACGCCGTGGCCGCCGAACGCGGAGACGGAGCGGACGATCGCACCCAGGTTCCGCGGGTCGGTCACCCCGTCGAGGGCGACGATCAGCGGGTCCTCGTTGGCGTCGTACGCGGCGGAGGTGAGGTCCTCGGGGTGCGCGTACTCGTACGGCGGGACCTGGAGGACGAGGCCCTGGTGGTTCAGGCCGTTCGTCATCCGGTCCAGCTCGGGGCGCGGGGCCTCCATCAGGTTGATGTTGCCGCGCTGCCCGGCGAGCTGGAGCGCCTCGCGCACCCGCTCGTCGTTGTCGATGTACTGCTGGACGTACAGGGTCACCGCCGGGACGCCGTCGCGCAGCGCCTCGAAGACCGGGTTGCGGCCGACGACCATCTCGGACGTGCCCTTGGCCCCGCCACGGCGCGGCGCCGGGCGGCGGGCCGCGGCCTGCCGGGCCTGGGCGCCGGCGATGCGGTTCTTCTTGTGCCCCTTGCGTTCGGACGCGGGCGGCGTCGGACCCTTCCCCTCCAGGCCGCGGCGTCGCTGGCCCCCGCTGCCGACCTGCGCGCCCTTCTTGTTGGACGTGCGGCGGTTCCTGCGCTGGCTGTTCCCGGCCATGACCTACCTGTTTCTCTGCTGCTCAGTACGTACTACGTATAGGAAAGTGTGCCGCGATCGGCGGCGCGGCGCTCACCGCGGGCATCACCGCGGGCCGAGAGTCCAGCGGGGACCGTTCGGCCCGTCCTCGATGACCAGACCGGACTGCTGGAGCTGGTCGCGGATCGAGTCCGCGGTGGCCCAGTCCTTGCGGGACCTGGCGGCCTCCCGCTGTTCGAGTACGAGCCGGACGAGGGTGTCCACCGCGCCGTGCAGGTCCTCGCCGCGGTCCCCCTCGCCCGCCCACTGCTCGTCGAGCGGGTCGAGACCGAGGGCCCCGAGCATGGCCCGTACCTCGGCCAGTCTGGCGACGGCGGCTTCCTTGTCGTCGGCGGCCAGTGCGGAGTTCCCCTGGCGGACCGTGGTGTGCACGATCGCGAGCGCCTGCGGCACACCCATGTCGTCGTCCATCGCCTCGGCGAACGCGAGCGGCACCTCGGCTGCCGGGGCGACCGGGCCGCCGGCCTTCTCGATGACCCGCTGGATGAATCCCTCGATACGGGCGAAGGCCGACTCGGCCTCCCGCAGGGCCTCCTCGCTGTACTCGATCATCGACCGGTAGTGCGGGGTTCCCAGGTAGTAGCGCAGGACGATGGGGCGCCACTGCTTGACCATCTCGCTGACCAGCACGGAGTTGCCCAGCGACTTGGACATCTTCTCGCCGCTCATGGTGACCCAGGCGTTGTGCAGCCAGTACGTCGCGAAGTCGTCGCCGTACGCCTTGGACTGCGCGATCTCGTTCTCGTGGTGCGGGAAGATCAGATCGATCCCGCCCCCGTGGATGTCGAAGGCGCGGCCGAGGTACTTGTGGGCCATCGCGGAGCACTCCAGGTGCCAGCCGGGCCTGCCGGGACCCCACGGGGTCTCCCAGGAGGGCTCGCCGGGCTTGGCGGACTTCCACATGGCGAAGTCACGCGGGTCGCGCTTTCCGGTCACGCCGTCCTCGGCGGGCTGGCGCAGCCCGTCCAAATCCTGGTTGGAGAGCTGGAGATAGCCGTCGTACGAGCGCACGTCGAAGTAGACGTTGCCGTCGGCCTCGTAGGCGTGGCCGCGCTCGATGAGGACGCGCATCATCTCGATCATCTCGGTCATGTGACCGGTGGCACGCGGCTCGTAGGTGACCGGCAGGCAGCCGAGCACGTCGTATCCGGTGTTGAACGCGCGCTCGTTCTCGTAGCCGATCGACCACCAGGGGCGGTTCTGCTCCGCCGCCTTCTTGATGATCTTGTCGTCGATGTCCGTGACGTTCCGGATGAACGTGACCTCGTAGCCGCGGTACGCGAACCAGCGGCGCATGATGTCGAAATTCAGCCCGGACCTGATGTGCCCGATGTGCGGGGCCGCCTGCACCGTGGCGCCGCAGAGGTAGATCGAGACACAGCCCGCGGTGAGCGGGACGAAGTCGCGGATCTGCCGGGCGCTGGTGTCGTACAGACGAATAGTCACTGCACCAGGGTAGTGGGCCCATACCAGTGCCCCGCGACCCTTTGGGCAACGGGGCAGGGAAGTGTGACGCAACAGTGCCCCGGAGCTCCCGTCCGGCAGCCGGTGAACAGCCGCTGAACGGGAGCTCGGGCGGGCACTCCCCCCGGGGGCCCGGCCCCGCTTTCCCAGGATCCGGCCCGCTTTCCCCGGGATCCTGGGCTCCCCGGGACCCGGCCATCGGGCTCCCCGGGATCCGGCCCTCAGATACGGCCGACGACCTTGCGCGGGGTGATCCTGACGACGACCCGGGGGGCGTCGTTGACGGAGTCCGGGTTGAACTCGGCGTACCGCTTGCCCTGGTACTTCAGCGCCAGCTCGTCGATCAGTTCCTGGGCGCCGTCGGTGGTGAGCGTCGCCGTACCCCGGATCTCGGCGTACGAGTAGGGGGCGTCGGCGGGCTGCACCAGCACCGTGACCCGGGGGTCGCGGCGGAGATTCTTCTCCTTGCGGCGGTCGGTCGTGGTCGAGATCAGGACATCGTCACCGTCCCGCTTCACCCAGACCGGGCTCACCTGAGGGCTGCCGTCGGGCTGGATGGTGGCGATGTTGACGAAGACGGGGGTGTCGAGGAGTTCCTTGAGCTTGTCGCTGAGTACGGCAGACACGGGCTTGGCCTCCGGGTTGCTGAACAGGGTGCGGAAGAGGTTGTGGGAGTGGACGGGGTGCGTCCACATCCCTACCCCAAACAGCGCGGCCCTGTCCCGGCTTCCGGGCCGCGTCGCGCGGATACGGCAGGCAGGACCGCACGGATCCGGAGACCGCTGCCACGGGGGCCCCGGGGCCCGGTCCGGTCGTTACGTACGGATCGCCGGGGCCGTCACGTACGGATCATCGGGACGTCACGTACGGATCACCAGGGCCGTCGCGATGGCTGCCAGCCCTTCGCCCCGGCCGGTGAAGCCGAGCCCGTCGCTGGTGGCCGCGGAGACCGAGACGGGCGCGCCGACAGCTCCCGAGAGAACCTGCTGCGCCTCGTCCCTGCGCTTGCCGATCTTCGGCCGGCTGCCGACCACCTGGACGGCCACGTTGCCGATGGCGAACCCCTCGGCGCGGACGATCCTGGCGGCCTCGGTGAGCAGGGTGAGCCCGGAGGCCCCGGACCACTCGGGGCGGCCGGTGCCGAAGTGGGCGCCGAGGTCGCCGATCCCGGCGGCGGAGAAGAGCGCGTTGCAGGCGGCGTGGGCGACGACGTCCGCGTCGGAGTGCCCGGCGAGACCCGGGCCCTCACCCTCCCAGCGGAGCCCGGCGCACCAGAGTTCGCGGCCCTCCTCGAAGGCGTGGATATCGGTCCCGATACCGACCTGCGGCATCACCACCGGCACGGGCGGCCGTACGGACTGCTCATGCCCGCTTTCTTCATGCCCGGACTGCTCACGCCCGGACTGCTCAGGTTCAGAAGCCATTGTTGACCCTCCTGCGGGCGAGAACCGCCTCGGCCAGGACCAGGTCCAGCGGCCTGGTCACCTTGAACGCCTCTTCGTGTCCGGGGACCACCACGACCCGCACCCCGAGCTGCTCGACCATGCTCGCGTCGTCGGTGACGTCGTGGGTGACCGTGGCGTGCGCTCGGGCGAGCAGCGCACGGTCGAAGCCCTGCGGGGTCTGCACGGCGCGCAGCAGAGCCCGCTCCGGAGTGGCGACGACCGGCTCGGGTCCGCCGCCCGTCTGCGGCTCGACCTGTTTGACGGTGTCGGCGAGCGGCAGCGCGGGAACGACCGCAGGGGCACCGTTCCGTACCGCTGCGATCACCGCGTCCACGGTGTCGACAGGCACGAGCGGGCGGGCAGCGTCGTGCACCAGCACCTCGGTGACGCTCTCGGGGAGTACGCCGATCCCGAGCCGGACGGACTCCTGACGGGTGTCACCACCGGGTACGACCAGAAGCTCGGTGCCCGGGGGGCAGGAGTGCTCGGCCAGCAGGGCCTTCACCTCCGCGGCACCGTCCGGCGGGGCCACTACGACCACCAGCGAGACAGCACGCGATCCGGCCATCGCCCGTACGGCGTGGACCAGCATCGGGGTCCCGTTGAGGGTGCGGAGCGCCTTGGGGGCTCCGGGGCCGAGCCGGACACCACGCCCGGCGGCGGGAATCACTGCGGCGGTGATGTGGCTGGATCCGGCCGGAGCGGCGGCAGGGGATTCTGCGGTGGAGCCGGTACGGGAGGGGGTCCCGGGCTCGTCTGACATCGGTTGCGCGTTCAGGGTTTGTGTCCTCAGCCGACATGGGTATGGCCTGGGGGTGCCGGGCGCGACGCCCTGACTGGCCCCTTCCGTGACGACTGGTCGAGTCGGCATCCCGGGCCCGGCACACCAGTACCGGCCAAGGTACCGCTCACGCAGCACCGCTCCATGAAAACAGGCGCACAGCAGACCCAGCCTCGCCCGAAGCCGCAGGGCCATGAGCCATGGCGGGAAACGCGGAAGAGCCGCGACAGCGGAGCTGCGCGGGAAAACAACATGCCGTAGCGCCCGACGACACATGAAAACTGATCCATGTGCATGGACAGTCCATGTGGTCAACGGGCACCACGGCATTCAAAGCGTCGAGCAGGTGAACGGGTCAAGCGATTCAGGACGCGAGGACCTCGTCGAGCAGAGCCTCGGCCTTGTCTTCGTTGGTGTTCTCCGCGAGAGCGAGCTCACTCACCAGGATCTGGCGGGCCTTGGCGAGCATGCGCTTCTCACCAGCGGAAAGTCCGCGCTCACGCTCACGACGCCACAGGTCGCGGACCACTTCGGCTACCTTGATGACGTCGCCGGAGGCGAGTTTCTCAAGATTCGCCTTGTAGCGACGGGACCAGTTCGTGGGCTCTTCGGCATACGGTGCGCGAAGCACCTCGAAGACCCGGTCCAGCCCTTCCTGACCAACCACGTCACGCACGCCTACGAACTCCGCATTGTCCGCCGGCACACGAACAGTCAAGTCGCCCTGGGCGACCTTGAGCACCAAGTAGGTCTTGTCCACGCCTTTGATCTGGCGAGTTTCGATAGCCTCGATCAGCGCGGCCCCGTGATGGGGATAGACCACGGTGTCGCCAACCTTGAACGTCATGTGACAGGTACCCCTTCCGTGGCTATCCAGTCTAACACGAGAACGGCTTCTTCTGAATGACGTTTTCGCAGGTCAGGGCATATCTCGGGGCTTGACAACAGCAACACGAACGTGCTGCGGACGGCCCCTCGGGGACGGTATTCGCAGGTCGGAGCGGCTCTGCGCACGGAGAGAAACCCAGGCGCCACACGGATCCGAAGGCTTCCCACAGGTGGCTAACGTCCCGATTTGCCGCATTCGAAACGGTGAACTTCGCGACCCCAGTTCGGATGTCGATCACCCATACGGACGCAATCAGAAATTGATCACTGTGCGCCGGAAGAGGGTTTTCCGTAAGGAATGCGTGGTGGTGAAGAGCGGCAGAGAGAATTGATCACTCGCGATATGTGAACGGCGTACGAAGCGGTGAGTACGAAGCCGTGAGATCGGACGGCCCACGGGCGCCGTCAGGCACCGTCACCGGCCGCGGGGCGGGTCGGGTGCGGGGCCGTGACCACGGCTCGGTAACCTGAGGCCGCTGACACACCCTTAGGGAGGCTTTACCCCCTCCCGCCCCCTGTCCCCGTCCTGTCCGTACGTCCTAGGAGAAGCCGCCGCCGTGAGCAGCAGCCTTCGACGCGGCGTCCTCGCCGCTTCTGCCATCGTGGTCTCGATCGCCGCCCTGTCCGCCTGTGGCGCGGGCAACAACGCGGCGACGATCAAGATCAAGCCGGACAACGCCGCTACGACGGCCGGTTCCATCAAGGTCCAGAACGCGACGGTGATCACCCAGCCGAAGGCCACGGCCAAGGGCCCCGCCGTCATCTCGGCGACCCTCTTCAACAGCGGTGACACGAACCAGACGCTCCAGGACATCAAGCTCGCGGGCTCCAGCTCCGTCGTGAAGCTCACCCCGGCCACGGGCAAGGGGCCGATCTCGGTGCCCGCGCACGGTTCGGTCGCCATCGGCGGCAAGAACAACGCCGCCGCCGTGCTCGCCGACGGCCGCGCCGCAGCCGCCGACGGCTCCACACAGAACCTGGTCTTCCAGTTCAGCGAGACCGGTCGGGTGACACTGGCCGCGCTCGTCGTCCCGGCCACCAGCTACTTCCAGGGCTTCGGCCCGAGCAGCCTGCCCATGACGCCCTCCCCCTCGGCGCCCTCGGGCAAGGCCTCCCCGGGTGCATCGGGCAAGGCCAGCCCGGGTGCGTCGGGCAAGACCACCCCGGGTGCCAACAAGACGCCGGCCGGCTCCGTCACGGGCTCGCCGAGCAGCTGAACCGCACCGCGCGTGAGCGCACAGCGCTTGCAGAGCGTGCAGAGCGCATACGGAGGTGCCCCCGCCGGAAGTCCGATTCCGGCGGGGGCACCTCCTTTCGTACGTGCCTCGTACGCGCGGGAGGCTTACGGCTCGAACTTGTAGCCCAGGCCCCGGACCGTCACCAGATACCGGGGCGCGCCCGGGTCCGGCTCGATCTTGGCGCGCAGCCGCTTCACGTGGACGTCGAGGGTCTTGGTGTCCCCGACGTAGTCCGCGCCCCAGACCCGGTCGATCAGCTGCATCCGGGTCAGCACCCGGCCCGCGTTCCTGAGCAGCATCTCCAGCAGGTCGAACTCCTTGAGCGGCAGGTCGACCTTGGCGCCGGAGACCGTGACGACATGGCGGTCCACGTCCATCCGGACCGGGCCGGCCTCCAGTGCCGCCGGGGAGACCTCCTCGGGCTCGCCGCGGCGGCGCAGCACCGCACGGATACGGGCGACCAGCTCCCGTGACGAGAAGGGCTTGGTGACGTAGTCGTCCGCTCCTATTTCCAGGCCGACCACCTTGTCGATCTCGCTGTCCTTGGCGGTCACCATGATCACCGGGACGTTGGAGCGGCCGCGCAGCTGGCGGCACACCTCGGTGCCGGGCAGTCCCGGAAGCATCAGGTCGAGCAGTACGAGGTCGGCGCCGTTGCGCTCGAATTCGTCGAGTCCGTCAGGGCCCGTGGCCGCGATGGCGACCTCGAATCCTTCCTTGCGGAGCATGTAGGACAGGGCGTCGCTGAAGGATTCCTCATCCTCGACGACAAGCACTCGGGTCACGGAAGGACCTCCGGGGCAGGAATGGGTTCAGAGGACAGGAAGGTCGCGAAGGGCTGGTCGTCGTCATCGCCGACAGCGTCAGTGGGATCGGCGGACTCGGCGTAGCCGGTGTGGTGCTGTGCGGGGGCGGCCGTCGGATCCGTGCCATGGCGATTGCGTACGGAACCGGATTCCGGCAGCCGCAGGGTGAAGGTGGAGCCCTGGCCCTCCGAGCTCCACACCGTGACCTCCCCGCCGTGCGAGGCGGCCACGTGTTTGACGATGGCGAGGCCCAGGCCCGTGCCGCCGGTGGCGCGCGAGCGGGCCGGGTCGACGCGGTAGAAGCGCTCGAAGATCCGCTCGCGGTCCTTCTCGGTGATACCGAGCCCCTGGTCGGTGACGGCGATCTCGATGAGTCCCCCAGAGCCGAAAGCCTGGGAGGTGCCCCCACCGCCGGGGGCGGAGGTGCGGCGGGCGGCGATACCGACCCGGGTGCGGGCCGGAGAGTAGTTGACCGCGTTCTCCACGAGGTTTCCCAGCGCGGCGGCGAGCTGGGAGCGGTTGCCCCAGACGTGAAGGTCGGCCGTACCGCCGGCCGCCATGGTGATCTGCTTGGTGCCCGCCTGGTGGCGGCAGCGGTCGATGGCCTCGGCGACCAGGACATCGACCCGGACCGGCTCGGCGTCTTCGAGCGGGTCGTCGTTCTGGACCCGGGAGAGGTCGATGAGCTCCTGGACCAGATTGGTGAGCCGGGTCGCCTCTATCTGCATCCGACCCGCGAAACGGGTGACCGCCTCCGGGTCGTCCGACGCTCCCATGACCGCCTCGGAGAGCAGTGAGAGCGCCCCGACCGGGGTCTTCAGCTCGTGGCTGACGTTGGCGACGAAGTCACGCCGTACGGCTTCGATGCGCCGGGCCTCGGTGAGGTCCTCGACGAGCAGCAGCACCAGCCGGGAGCCGAGCGGCGCCACCCGTGCGGAGACCGCGAGCGCCTCGCCGCGGCCGGTACCCCGGCGGGGAAGGTCGAGCTCGACCTGTCGTATCTCCCCGTCGCGCCGGGTGTCCCGGGCCATGTGCAGCATGGGCTCCACGGCCAGCTTCCCGCCCCTGACCAGGCCCAGGGCGTACGCGGCCGAGCTGGCTTTGACCACCGAGTCGCTCTCGTCGAGCACCACGGCGGAGGAGCTGAGTACGGAGAGAACGGTGTCCACGCCGGGCGGCAGCACGTCGTCGGTGTGCAGGGAGGTCCGGGTGGGGCGTGCCAGTTCGCGCTCGCTCCAGCGGAACGCCAGCACGCCGATGACACCGGTGCACAGCCCGGCGATCGCGCTTGCTGCGGCGACCGCCGCGTTCACGTCCATGTGTCCAGGTTATGCGGCACCACCGACATATCCCCAGCCATCCGGGTGCCTGCTCGAACGTTCGTCGCCCAGAGTTCACTGAGGGGATAGGGCCGGTTCACTTGGGATGACGGAAACGGACGCGTGGCGCACCGACGGTGGAAGCGTGGAGGTGGACACCTGTCGGGAACCCCTGCCAGACACCGCCAGAAGGTGCCGCCGTGCCGGTGGCACAGGACCAGCCGCACAGAGCCGGCCATACGGGATCTGCCGCACCACACCAGCCGTACAGGATCAGCCGTATTAGAGAGGGACTCCCATGCGGGACGCGTACCACGAGGAACTGGACTCGATCGGCGAGGGCCTGGTCGAGATGGCCCGGCTCGTCGGTTCGGCGATCGGCCGGGCCACGACCGCCATGCTGGACGCCGATCTGAAGCTCGCCGAGAGCGTGATCGCCGCCGATCAGAAGGTCGACGACCTGCAGCACGACCTCGAAGCGCGGGCCATCGCCCTGCTGGCCAGGCAGCAGCCCGTCGCCACCGATCTGCGCATTGTGGTCACCTCGCTGCGGATGAGCGCCGACCTGGAGCGCTCGGGCGACCTGGCCCAGCACGTAGCGAAGCTCACCCGGCTCCGTTACCCGGACCGGGCCGTTCCGCACGATCTGCACGCCACGATCCTGGAAATGGGACAGCTCGCGCAACGGCTGATGGCGAAGGCGGCCGAGGTCATCATCACGATGGACGTCGACCTGGCGCTCCAGCTGGAGACGGACGACGACGAGATGGATCTGCTGCACCGGACGCTCTTCCAGCACCTGATGGACGACCGGTGGAAGCACGGCATCGAGACGGCGGTCGACGTGACGCTCCTCGGCCGCTACTACGAGCGGTTCGCCGACCACGCGGTGTCGGTGGCCAAGCGCGTGGTCTATCTGGTGACGGGCGAGCACGCCGACGAGCTCCAGTCCGCACCGGCGCAGGTCGAGGGGGCGTGAACGGCGCGCTTGCGCGTATGCGCCGTTGATGCGCCCCACCGGGGTGGGTATGAGATGGCGGAGGCAGTACGTCCTCGCATGCCGAGCAGGAGGAAATCATGGCCGATTCCCCCGTCACCGCCCCCGAGCAGCAAGCCCCCGTCGAAGTGCACCATCTGAGCGTTCTCGGCGCCTGTGGCTGCGGTCCGGGCTGCGGCTGCGGCTGCCAGTCCGGCGCTCCATGCCAGTGCAGCGGCTGCCAGGGCTGACGCGAACCGTTCCGTACGACTGCGAGGGCCCCGTCCCGCGCCACTGCTGACTCATTGCGGTGGTGCGGACGGGGCCCTCGCTGCGCCGGCTTGGAAAAGCGGAGACCGCCTGGCGGGCCGAATGGGCTGCCGCCCCGGAGTGGGCGGGTGGATCTGTGCCGTGTCTCAGGCGGCTTGGGTGAGTTCGGCACGGCCGAACAGAAGGGCGTAGCCGGCGGGGAGCTGGTTGAGGGTGCGGGTGAGGAGGTCGTTGCCGGCGAGGGTGGCGACGGCGGCCAGGACGGTGCCGGTGTCCCAGCGGGTGATGGCCGGTGGGGCTCCGGTGCGGGTGGCGAGGTCCTTGACGAAGGCCCAGCCGGTGAGGGGCTCTATCGCAGGGATCTGTTCGGTGAGAATCGCGGCGGCCTCGAAGGGCAGGTGAGCTGCCAGTTCGACGCGTTCGTCGCCGGTCAGCTGGCGTCCAAGTCCCGAAAGGACCAGGCGGACGGCTTCGGCGGCCCGTTCCCGGGTGGGATAGGCCCCTTCGTAGCGGACCTTCTCCAGCAGCTCCTCGAACGTCATCGCGGGGAGGTGCGGGACCGGTTCACGCTGGTCGGACATCACTGCGGTAGTCGCCTTTCTCGTCGTCGAGGTCGTGGTGTGTGCCCGGCGGGGCCCGGGGCCCCAAGTGGGCCCGGGGCCCCGGGTGGGAGGGCGGGCGGAGGGGGAGATGAAGGGCCCGTCCTGCGCCCCCGGCCGACCGGGGGCGCCGGGCTCAGCCGGTGATCTCCTGGCGGGAGGACTCCCCGCCGACGGAGATCTTGCGAGGCTTGGCGCGCTCGGTGATCGGGATGCGCAGGGTCAGCACCCCTGCGTCGTAGTCGGCCGTGATGCGCTCGGTGTCCAGAGTGTCCGCCAGCACGATCTGGCGGGAGAAGACACCCAGCGGCCGTTCCGACAGTTCCATCTGCACGTCGTCGGCCTTCGCCACCGGCCGGCGCTCGGCCTTGACGGTCAGCATGTTCCGCTCGACGTCGATGTCGATCGCCTCCGCGCTGACGCCGGGGAGGTCGAAGGCCACCACGTACTCGGCACCCTCGCGGTAGGCGTCCATCGCCATCGCGGAGGGGCGCGTCCAGGTGCCGGAGCCGGTCAACTGCTGGGCGAGACGGTCGAGTTCACGGAAAGGGTCGGTGCGCATCAACATCGCGAAACACCTCCAGAAGGTTCGGGTTGTACCCGCCAATGCGCTTCACTGACACCGTTGTAACATGTCATCCAATGGATGACAAACAGCATGTCGTCGAAAGGATGACAGCCCCGGAAGGAGTTCCCGTGCCAGCAGCCGGCCCCCCACCCCGCTCCCACGCCGACGCCCAGAGCCCGGCCTCGTTCCTGGCCGCGGCGGCGGCCCTGGACACCATCGATATCGCCGTGCACGAGGCCAACAGCCAGGCCGCCGACCCCGCCGACGCGGATGCCGGTCCGCAGCAGGCCCTGGCATCCCTTCTGCTGTTGCGGCAGGTCCGTGAGCAGCTCGCCGGATGGGAAACCGGCCTGATCGAAACCGCCCGCCTCGCGGGCGCCAGCTGGGCCGACCTCGCCCACCCCCTCGGCGTCGCCAGCCGCCAGGCCGCCGAACGCCGCTACCTGCGCAACCGCCCCGGCCTCGCGGGCACCACCGGAGAACAGCGCGTCCAGGCCACCCGCGAAAGCCGCGCCGCCGACCGCACCCACACCGCCTGGGCCCGCGACAACGCGGCAGCCCTGCGCCGCCTCGCCGGCCAGATCACCGCCCTCACCGACCTCCCCACCGCCGCCCGCACCCCCCTCGGCCGGCTCGACGCCGCCCTCGCCCACAGCGACCCCGCAGTCCTCGTCCACCCACTGACCGAGACCCGCCCCTACCTGACCGCCGCCCACCCCCGCCTCGCCACCCAGCTCGACACCCTCATCGGCCAAGGCGACCAGCGCCCTGACCGGCCCGGCCGGGGGTGAGGGCGCCCGGTTCCGGGCCGCTCCCCGCTCATGGCCGTTCGAAGCCGACTGCCGCTGCCTCGCCGTCCGACACGAGGAAATCCAGTCGGCCGGAGTGGACATGAGGTGGCGCACCAAAAAGCCCCCCACCCCGCGGAGAACCCGCAGGTGGGGGGCTTATGGCAAGCTGCTTACTTCTTCTTGCCCTGGTTCTTGACGGCCTCGATGGCTGCGGCCGCCGCGTCCGGGTCGAGGTACGTGCCGCCGGGGTTGACCGGCTTGAAGTCGGCGTCCAGCTCGTACGTGAGCGGGATGCCCGTCGGGATGTTGAGGCCCGCGATGTCCGCGTCCGAGATGCCGTCGAGGTGTTTGACCAGTGCGCGCAGCGAGTTGCCGTGCGCGGCGACCAGAACCGTGCGGCCGGCGAGCAGGTCCGGGACGATGCCGTCGTACCAGTACGGCAGCATGCGGACGACGACGTCCTTGAGGCACTCGGTGCGCGGGCGCAGCTCCGGCGGGATCGTCGCGTACCGCGCGTCGCCGCTCTGCGAGTACGGCGAGCCGTCCTCCAGGACCGGCGGCGGGGTGTCGTACGAACGGCGCCACAGCATGAACTGCTCCTCGCCGAACTCGGCGAGCGTCTGCGCCTTGTCCTTGCCCTGGAGCGCACCGTAGTGCCGCTCGTTCAGGCGCCAGGAACGGTGCACGGGGATCCAGTGGCGGTCCGACGCCTCCAGCGAGAGCTGGGCGGTGCGGATGGCGCGCTTCTGGAGCGAGGTGTGCACGACATCGGGGAGCAGGCCGGCGTCCGTGAGCAGCTCACCGCCGCGGACCGCCTCCTTCTCGCCTTTCTGCGTCAGGTTGACGTCCACCCAACCGGTGAACTGATTCGTAGCGTTCCATTCGCTCTCGCCGTGGCGGAGGAGGATCAGCTTGTACGGTGCGTCGGCCATGACCCCGAGCCTAATCGACGGCAGGACGGCCGCTGATTGACGCCCTCCGTCAATTGAGTGGCGGCCCGGAACCGGCTGAACGTAATGCCCGTGAGTACAAAACACCACTTACATCCGGTCCGCGTGACGCTCACCCGCACACCCACGCGCTCGCGTGCGCGCCCGCGCCGGTCCGGCTCAGTCACGTCGGGCTGCCACCGCAGGGTGACCCTGTGCGCGAGCCCATGCGCTCCGGCCGTCCCGTGGAGCTTCCCGTTGAGCGGCCCTCCCGCCGAACGGCCACCCCGTAGGACGGCCGTCCCGTAGAAGACCGCCACCGGTCACCGCCAACAACTACGGGTTCAGCGTTCGTTGGGCGTCGTGCAGATTGGCGGGGTGTACGGATTCCGGCGCGCCGTACGCCTCGAGCCGTGCATGCAGATCGCCGGTGAAGTCGGGCACGTCGATCTGGCCGAACGGGCGGACCGTGCTGATCCCGACGCTCGCGCTGTACGGGGCGAGGCCGTCGATCCTCATCAGGCCCTCCCGGCCGTTGGTGACCCGGATGTTCCAGTGGGTGAACCGGGCGCCGAAGAGCGGACCCGCCGAGGCGTCCCCGCCGTGCTGACCGTTGTTGTTGACGGTGATGTCGGTCCGCACATTGGCGAACGGCAGGCCCCGGTGCGAGTCGAAGGTGCCCATCTCCATCACCCCGCGCGACCAGACGTTGTAGCTGGAGAGCCCCTCGACGTTGATGCCGTGCAGCTGGGTGCCCGCCGGGGCGGGCACGGTGCGCTCGGCGATCGTGAACTCCTCGACGAGGTTGTCGTGCGAGCCCTCCCGGCAGAAGTACGGATGGTGCGAGCCCCGGCCCTCGACGCGGGTACGGCGCAGGGTGGTGGCGGACGCGGCGACAAGACCGAAGCCGTTGTCGACGTCGCGTACGACGACATCGTCGGCCCAGCAGTCGTACGTGCACTGGAACGCGACGCCGTTGTACCCCTTGTCGAGCAGATGCGGCGACTGCGGAGTGAGAACCGCTTCGAGCGTGAGCCCCTCGACAGCCGACCCGGTCAGCGGCGCGACATGAGTGGTGAGCCGTGGGTCCCACTCGGGGCGGATGTCGAGCGGGAGAGGGCGTTCCAGGGTGAGCCTGCGGCCGTGCACCGCTGTGATGCGCACGGGCCACTCGTACGGGACGTACGAGGTCAGCTTGGTCTTGTCGTCCCACTCGTACGCCTCGGGGCCCGGTCCGCCGCCCGCCATGTGCTCCAGGAGCGTGTGGCCCGCGTCGTCCGCGAGCCGGAGCAGCACGAGGTCGCCGCGGCCGAGTCGCGAGGTGTCCGCGACGGTGACCGTGCGGTCACCCTGCCGGGCAGGGGCGACGGTGGTGAGGGTGCTCCACTCGTCGCGTTTGTTGCCCGTCCAGCCCTCGAAGGGCCAGGCCGCGGCGGTGATGGCGGCCGTCAGACTCGCGAACCGCGCCTCGGGGCAGAGCCAGATGAGCCCGCCCGCCCAGGACCACGAGGACTTGTTGCCGCCGTACCGGGAGCCGTACGGGCCGATCAGCTCGGTGAGGCTCTTCGTCGCGTAGAGAGTGGTGCGGCCGCTGCCCGCGCCGCGCAGCACGACGTTGCTGTGCCCGATGCGGATGAGGTCGTCGATACGGAAGGTGCCGGGCGGAATGAGGACCGTGCCACCGCCGCGTTGGCCGGCAGCGGCGATGGCACGGTTGATCGCGGGCGCCGAGTCGGCGGACCCGTCGGGGACCGCCCCGTACTCGCGGACGTCGGCGACGGCGGGGAGCCGCGGGAAGCGGCGCTCGCCCGTGCGGCGGCCGGATCCGCCGATGTACGGGATCTGCGGGTGGGTGTACGGCGTCCGGGAGAACTCCCGCCAGAGCGGGGTGGTGGACGGGGTCCGGCCGCGCGATGCGGCCGTGGATGTCCCTCCCGTCGCGATGACGGCCGCGACGGCCGTGGCGCTGCCGAGCAGTGCGCGTCTGCTGATGGTCCCCATGAGGCCCGCCTCTTTCATGGATCTTCTGTATGAATCTTCATGAACTTCACGATCCCCATGGGCTCATGTATATGAACAGAGTTCATGAGTGCGTTGGCAGTGAGCATGCCACGGGGATCGGGGGCCGGGAAGAGGCATGCATGGAGTCGCCGAGTCGCGCGGGACGCGCGAGTCGTGGAGGTACCTGCTGGCGGCTCCGCTGTGGCGGGACACCGGTTCCGTCCGGCGGGAACGACGCCCGACGAGCCCGACGAGCGCCCGTCAGCCCTCGTCCTTGGCCTTGCTCTAGCCCTCAGCCTCTCTAGCCCTCAGCCTCGCGGGTCAGATGTGTGAACGCGTCCAGGTTCCGGGTCGGCTCGCCCCGCGATACCCGCCACGCGTACTCCCGCTTGATCGCACTGGCGAAACCCAGCTCAAGCAGCGTGTTGAAGGGCCCGTCGGCCGCTTCCAGGACCGATCCCAGCAGCCGGTCGATCTCATCGGGTGTGACCACGGACAGCGGCAGCTTCCCGGCGAGGTAGATGTCGCCGAGCGAGTCGATCGCGTAACTCACCCCGTACAGCCGGAGGTTGCGCTCCAGAAGCCACCGGTGCACCCCGGCGTCGTTCTCGTCGGGGTGCCGGATCACGAACGCGTTGACCGACAGCGAATGCTTCCCGACGATCAGCGAGCACGTGGTGGAGAGCTTCCGGGTGCCGGGGAGCTTCACCACGTAGGAGCCCGGCTCCGGGCTCTCCCACTCCAGCTCGGCGTCCTTGAACGCCTGCTCCAGGACCTCTCGTGCTCCAGCCTCGCCAGCCTGATCAGCCATGGTGCGAGCGTACGCGACGGCGGTGTTCGTGCATCGCGGCCGTGTAGACGTCCGCGGTGGCCGCCGCTGCCGTGTCCCAGCCGAACCGTCCGGCGTGGCGCGCGGCGGCCCCGCCCATCTCGTCCACCAGTCGCGGGTTCTCGATGAAGCGGCGCAGCGCCACCGCGTACCGCGCCGGGTCGTGGCCGGGGATCAGGAACCCGGTCGACCCTTCGCGTACGGCGACGGGCAGCCCGCCGACCGCGGCGGCCACCACCGGGGTCCCGGCCGCCTGGGCCTCGATGGCGACCAGGCCGAAGGATTCGTTGTACGAGGGCATGACCAGCACGGAAGCGGCCCGGAACCAGTCGGCGAGCTGGTCCTGGCCGACCGGCGGGTTGAACCGGACGATGTCCGAGATACCGAGGCGGGCAGCCAGTTTCTGCAGGCCCTCCGGCTTGGCGAGGCCGCTGCCGCTGGGCCCGCCGACCACCGGCACCACCATGCGCTTGCGCAGCGAGG
Source organism: Streptomyces sp. NBC_01197 (assembly GCF_036010505.1). Taxonomy (NCBI): domain Bacteria; kingdom Bacillati; phylum Actinomycetota; class Actinomycetes; order Kitasatosporales; family Streptomycetaceae; genus Streptomyces; species Streptomyces sp. NBC_01197. The sequence goes on along the minus strand of NZ_CP108569.1, from coordinate 4,103,644 downwards.
GGTCCTCGTCCAGCAGGACCGCCACCGCGCGCAGCAGGACGTCGGGCGCCTTGAGCGGCTGTATGCGGCCGGCGAAGAGCGGCACGAAGGCGTCCTGCGGCAGCCCGAGGCGGGCCCGGGCAGCGGCCCGCCCGTCCGCAGGGCGGAAGCGGTCGAGGTTCACGCCGGGGTGGACGACGGCGACCTTGCCGGCGTCGGCCTCGTAGTGGCGTACCAGCTCGCCGGCCTCCTCATCGGTGTTGGCGATGAGCCGGTCGGAGGCCCGTACGATCTGCGTCTCGCCGATGACCCGCGCGGCGGGTTCGGGCGTGTCGCCGTCGGCCAGCGCGGCGTTCTTGACCTTCGCCATGGTGTGCATCGCGTGGACGAGCGGCGCGCCCCAGCGCTCGGCGGCGAGCCAGCCGACGTGGCCGGAGAGCCAGTAGTGGGAGTGCACCAGGTCGTAGTAGCCGGGCCGGTGACCGGCCCAGGCCTGCATCACACCGTGGGTGAAGGCGCAGAGCTGGGCGGGCAGCTCCTCCTTGGCCAAGCCCTCGTAGGGGCCGGCGTCCACATGGCGTACGAGCACGCCGGGCGCGAGATCGACGAGCGGCGGGAGGCCGCCCGTGGTGGCGCGGGTGAAGATCTCCACCTCGATGTTGATCGCGGCCAGCCGCTTCGCCAGCTCCACGATGTAGACGTTCATGCCGCCCGCGTCGCCGGTGCCCGGCTGGTGCAGGGGGGAGGTGTGCACGCTGAGCATGGCGACCCTGCGCGGCCTGCGGTGTCCTGCGAACTTCAGCCTGGGGGGCCGCGCGGGTCCCGTGATCCGGCCCCCGAGCCGGGACACGTACTGGCTCACGTGGACGGTCCTCTCCTCGCGCGGGCACGCTCGACTCCAGGGCAGGCGCACCCCGTCTGACGTCTGGAACAGCGGGGCGCGCTGTCGCATTTCCGCTTTACCGAATAATTACCTTGACGCCGCTCACATACCCTCGGCACATGGCCCAGCCCTCCCCACGCCGCCCCGGCGGCGGCCGTTCCGCCGGTGACCGCTCCCCTGGTGACAGCTCCGCCGGTGGCCGGTCCGGAGTGCGTACGACGGGGGTCCGTACGACGGGCGCCCGTCCGGTGGGGGCCGTGACCCGCGGGACCACCAACCCCAACCGGCTGCGCCGTATGGACCGCTGGATCACCGCCGTGCACGGGCCCGCCCTGCGGCGCTCGGCCGACCCCCTCGCGGTGGACCTCGGGTACGGGGCGGCCCCCTGGACCGCCGTGGAACTGCTCCAGCGGCTGCGTACGGCCGTGCCCGCCGCCGAGGTCGTCGGTATCGAGATCGAGCCGTCCCGGGTCGCGGCGGCGAAGCCGTACGAGCGGCCGGGGCTGACCTTCCGGCACGGCGGCTTCGAGGTGCCGCTGGACGGCCGCAGCCCCTCGCTGATCCGGGCCGCCAATGTGCTGCGCCAGTACGACGAGGAGGAGGTCGCCGCCGTATGGCAGCGGCTGTGCGCGCGGCTCGCTCCGGACGGGCTGCTGGTCGAGGGCACCTGTGACGAGATCGGGCGGCGCCATGTATGGGTCGCGCTCGGGCCCGGCGGGCCGCGCACGGTGACGTTCGCGACCCGGCTCGGCTCGCTGCACCAGCCGTCCGATCTGGCGGAGCGGCTGCCGAAGGCGCTGATCCACCGGAACGTCCCCGGCGAACCGGTGCACGCCTTTCTGCGCGACTTCGACCGTGCCTGGGCCGCGGCGGCCCCGTACGCCTCGCTCGGCGCCCGGCAGCGGTGGATCACCGCCGTGCGCTCCCTCGCGGCCGACTGGCCGCTGGCCGACGACGTCCGCAGGTGGCGGCAGGGTGAAATCACCGTGAACTGGGCGGCGCTGGCGCCCCGGCCGGGAACTTGAACCAGGGTTCGTTCGTCGGACCGGGCAGGGGGTGACGCGGGAGCACGGGTGGGGCCGGGGAGTTGTTGTACGCCTCTGTCGCATTCGCGCAGGGCATGGCACCATCACGCCAGCCACCTAAGTTACTGACGGTAAATCAGCTCTGGAGGGGGAGCTCGTGAACCGACGCCGCTGTGTCGCCGCCGCGATCACGCTGGTCTGCGCACTGACCATACTGACCGCGCCGACTGCCGCGTACGCCGATCCCAGGCCATCGGGCTCCGGGTCTTCGGGCTCTGACTCTTCGGGCTCCGGGACTGGCTCTGCGGGCTCCGGTTCTGCGGGCTCCGGTACCGAGCGCCTCGAAGCCGTCCGTCAGAAGATCGACGACCTCTACCGCCAGGCCGGGGCCGCCACCGACGCGTACAACCTGGCCACGGAGCAGTCCGAGAAGCAGTCGTCCGAGATCGTGAAGCTGGCCCAGCGCATCGTGCAGGGCCAGTCGAGGATCACCGCGCTGAAGAAGCAGGCGGGCGCCGAGGCCCGTGCCCAGTACCGGGACAGCGGTCTGCCTCCCGCGGCGCAGCTGATGCTCAGCGGCGACCCGGACAGCTTCCTCGACGGCGCCGACCGGCTGCGCTCGGGGCAGCAGGCGCAGAAGAACCTACTGGCCGAAATGGACCAGACCCAGAAGGACTTGACGGCCTACACCCAGGACGCCGGCGACCAGTGGCAGAAGCTGGACGCCAACCGTGCGAAGCAGGCCAAGAAGAAGAAGGACATCCAGCAGAAGATCGAAGCGGCCAAGAAGCTCGAATCGGGCCTGGCCAAGAAGGAACGCGCACGGCTCAAGAAGCTTGAGGAAGATCAGGAGTTCAAGGCGCAGACGGCCTGGCTCAGCTCGGGAATCCTCAAGGAGATCGACAACAAGGCGAGCGCCGAGGGCAAGAAGGCGGTCAAGTTCGCCACGGACCAGATCGGCAAGCCGTACGTGTGGGGCGCGGCGGGGCCGCATTCGTTCGACTGCTCCGGGCTGACCTCCCAGGCGTGGGCGGCGGCCGGGGCCCCCATCCCGCGCACCTCGCAGGAGCAGTGGAAGCAGCTGCCGCACGTCCAGGTGAAGGACATGCGGCCCGGGGACCTGATCATCTACTTCTCGGACGCGACCCACGTCGGGATGTACATCGGGGACGGGGCGATGGTGAACGCGCCGCGGCCCGGCAGGAACGTCACGATCGGCGGTGCGGGCTCGATGCCGATCCTCGGCGTGGTCCGGCCGGACAAGTAGCCGCACCCGCCGCACCCGCCTCCCGGTCGTCCCGGCGGTCTCACCCTGCCCGGTCCCGCTCTGCCCGGTCCCGTCCTCCTCCGCACCGCCTCCCCCCGCCCTCCCCTGCCGCGCTGTCCGTGGCGTGCGTCACCCCCGGCCGGCCGGGCAACCGAGTGACGTTCGTCATGGGTCGGCACACCGTCAAACCGCCGGATGCGGGCCGGGAGAGGGCATATGACCCCGGAGGTTTCTCCGGCGCCATTCCGCTGTGGCCCCGCCAACCGCTAAGGTCCCCGTCTGGTGGTACGTCGACTGGCGTTCCACCGCGCCCTCGGGGGGAGGGAAGGAAACCGAAGCGATGGAGAACGGTCAGACCGTTCTGCCCCACCAGACCAGGGGACCGGACTCCACCGGCAGCACCGACCTGACGCTGCTGGTGATCGAGAACGATCCAGCGGGCACTTTTACGGTCCCGGAGCTGCTCGACGCCTCCGGAACGCGGGTACGCGTCCGTACCGCACGGAACCTCACCGAGGCCGAGCGGCTGCTCACGGACGACGTGCACTGCATCCTGCTCGACCTGGCACTGCCTGGAGCGGACGCGGACGACGAGCTGTCCGTACTCCGCCATGTCCTCAAGCTGGCGCCCGGTCACGCCGTGCTGGCGCTTGCCACGTCCGGTCATGTGGAGAGCGCGGCGGACGCGGTCCGGGTCGGGGCGCAGGACTACCTGCTCCGCGAGGAGCTGGACGGCAGACTGCTGAACCGTGCCGTCCGGTACGCGGTGGAGCGCAAGCGCGCCGACACCGCGCACTACAAGCTGGCCGAGTCCCGGCTGCGCGCCCAGGAGAACGCCCGTCTGGAGCGCGGCCTGCTCCCGACGCCACTCCTGGACGGCTCTGACCTGCGTTTCGCCGCACGGTACCGGCCGGGCCGCTCGCGCGCGCTGCTCGGGGGCGACTTCTACGACGTGGTGCGGACACCCGACGGGACCGTGCACGCGATGATCGGCGACGTCTGCGGGCACGGCCCCGACGAGGCCGCGCTGGGGGTGGAACTACGCATCGCCTGGCGGGCGTTGACGTTCGCCGGGCTCTGCGGGGACCAGTTGCTCTCCACGCTCCAGCAGGTGCTGGAGCACGAGCGGGAGAGCGAGGAGCTGTTCGCCACGCTCTGCACGGTCGACATCGCCCCGGACGGCCGCCATGCCGGGCTCTGCCTGGCGGGCCACCCCGCCCCACTGGTCTCCCGCGACGGCGGGACCGCGCAGCTCCTCCCGCACGAGGACGGCGGCCCGGCGCTCGGCCTGCTCCCGCAGGCCCGGTGGCCCCGGCGCCAGGTCGAACTCGGCGGCTCCTGGAACCTGTTGATGTACACGGACGGCCTGATCGAGGGCCGGATCGGCCAGGGGACGCAGCGGCTCGGCCAGGAGGGCATGGTCGAGATGATCGACCGGCAGCTGACGGGGGGCCTGTGCGGCGAGAGTCTGCTGGAGGCGGCGGTGGCGGAGGTCCGCGAACTGAACGGCGGCGAGCTCACCGACGACGTGGCGGTCCTGCTGCTGGAGCGCCGACGGAGTATGAGCCGGTAGGACTGGGCGGGTCGAGTCGGGATGGATCTGGTCTGGTCTGATCTGGTCTGGTCTGATCTGGTCTGGTCTGGTCTGGTCTGGTCTGGTCGGCAGGCGACCGGATCAGTAGCCGGCCGAACGGACGCGCCCCGGACGCCAGTGGCGTCCGGGGCGCATCGTGCGTCATGCGTGGTGCGTCATGCGTCGTGCCGGTGGTCGGGAGGGGCAGCGGGGCCGGCTATCGCCCGCCGTTGTACGGGCCGTACGGTCCGTCGCTGCTGGAGCCGCCGCCTCTGCGGCCACGGCCACCGCCCGAGATCTGCCGGACCGCGGGGCGCACGTCCACCATGTAGACGATCGTCGCGATCAGCCCGATGACGGGCAGGAACGACAGAATCGGGAACAGCCAGTTCACCACGAACGCGATGGCCAGGATGATCAGCCAGAACGGCTTGGTCTGCTTGCTCGCAGCGCGGTACGCGTCCTCCCGGCGGATCACCGCGTCCACCAGCGCGAAGCCGCTGAAAAGGATCAGCGCCAGACTCAACAGCGACATCAACCCTGCGAAACCCTGCATCAACACTGTGCAACACCGCCTGTTCGACCGGCCATCAACACGGCCAAGCTACCGGGAGAACGGGCCGGGCACCCAGGAGGTGCCCGGCCCGGCCCGACCTATCCGAATCCGTCCGAATCCCTCCGAATCCCTCCGGAGCGAAACGGACGCCTGCTTCCCCAGGTCGCCCGGGGTCCTACTTCCCGGCCGGCGGCGTGTTCTTCTTCGCCGTCGTGCCGCGGGGGGCGGCGCTCTTCCGGGCCGCGGCGGGCTTGGCCTCGGCCTTCACCTCGGACTTCGGGGCAGTCGCCGGCGCGGGCGAAGGGGCGGCCGAGGACGAGGACGCGGGCTTGGCCCCGGTCCGGGGCTGAGCGATACGTGACTCGGCCCTGGCCGGCTCGCTCCTCGCTCCCGGCTTCGGCGCGGCCTTGGTCTCGGTCCTGGACTTGGGCGTGGCCTTGCCCGCCGCCTTGGTCCCTGACTTCGACCTGGCCGGGGCATCCGGTTCGACGACGGTGCCGAACACGACGATGTCGTCGGCGGCCTCGCCACGCCACTGCCGTACGGACTGCTCGCCCCGCTCGGCGACCTTCTCGTACGTCTCACGGGCCCGGACCGCGTACTCCGCGGCCACGCCCACACTGCGCAGCGCCAGGTCCTGCGCGGTCTCGCCCAGCTTCTTCAGGTCGGTGTCGAACGCCCCGATGACCTCATTGACCTTCGCGGTGACGGTGGCCTGCGCCTCCTTCGCCTGCGTGGTCACGCGGTCCTGGACGTCCTTGGGGTCGGTGTTGCGCACCGCGTCGATACGCGCGGGCGCCTCGGCCTGGAACTTCTCCAGCAGCCCGGGCACCTTCTTGGCCTGCTGCATGGCGAGGTCGGCCGTGCCGGCCGCGAAGTAGAGGGGGGTCGGGTCGGTGAGGGTCTTACGCAGGTCATCGGTGATGGCCATGACTGTGGTCCTCCCGGATCAGTTCTGTTCGTGGTCGTCGCGTGGTTTGCGTACTTCTTCGCGTACTTCTCTGTGCGCTTCGTGTTCTTCGTGCGCTGCGCGCTGTGGCGGCTGCGCGGCATCACTGCCGTCCGCCAGGCCGGTGTCCGCCGTGCGGGCCGCATCCGGTTCGAGCCCGTTCTCCTTGCGGAACGAGTCGTAGATCTGGAGCAGCACCTGCTTCTGGCGCTCGGATATGGAGGGGTCGGCCAGAATGACGGCGCGCGTCTCCAGCTCGTCCCGCTCCCGCTCATCAAGGATCCCGGCCTGGACGTACAGGGTCTCCGCGGAGATCCGCAGCGCCTTCGCCAGCTGCTGGAGAATGTCCGCGCTGGGCTTACGCAGGCCGCGCTCGATCTGACTCAGATACGGATTCGACACCCCGGCCGCGTCAGCAAGCTGGCGCAGGGAGAGCTGCGCGGTGCGCCGCTGCTCGCGCAGGTACTCACCGAGATTGCCGACGTTGAGTGATGCCATACGGCCATGCTGCACTCATGTCGCTAACTTTTGCAAGCAGGCGCTTGCAAAAGTGTGTCATGCCACTCCTGTCTGTCCCGTCGCCGCCGCGAGCGGTTCCCCAGTCGGCTTCCCCGACAGTTCGCCGCTCACCTGCGCAGTTGCGCGTTGAGCCGGGCGGCCTGTCGCGTCAGATGGTCGCGTTCGGGGACGTTGGGCGCTGATCGGGCCGCTTGGGCGTAGAGCCGGGCTGCGGTCACTCGATCACCATCACGCTCGTGCAGGTATGCCGCGACGGCAGTGTGCCGGGGCAGGGAGGGGTCGAGCCCCACCAGCGCGGCCAGGCCGGCCCGCGGGCCGTCGGCCTCGCCTACCGCGACGGCGCGGTTGAGGCGGGCCACTGGGCTGTCGGTGAGGCGCACCAGTTCGTCGTACCACTCGACGATCTGCACCCAGTCGGTTTCCTCGGCCGCCTGGGCGTCGGCGTGGAGCGCGGCGATGGCCGCCTGCGCCTGGAATTCGCCCAGGCGGTCGCGGGCGAGGGCGGCCTGGAGCATCTCGACGCCCTCGGTGATCAGTTGGGTGTTCCACAGGCTGCGGTCCTGCTCGGCGAGCGGCACGAGCCTGCTGTCCGGGCCGGTCCGTGCCGGGCGCCGTGCGTGGTGGAGCAGCATGAGCGCCAGCAGGCCCGCGACCTCCTCCTGGCTGGTCCTGGCCGCGAGTTGGCGAGTGAGCCGGATCGCCTCGGCGGCGAGGTCGACATCGCCGGAGTAGCCCTCGTTGAAGACCAGGTAGAGCACGCGCAGCACCGTGGCGACGTCACCGGGCTGTTCGAACCGGACGCCGGAGACGGTCCGCTTGGCCCTGCTGATCCTCTGCGCCATGGTCGCCTCCGGCACAAGGTAGGCCCGAGCGATCTGCCGCGTGGTCAGACCGCCGACCGCGCGCAGTGTGAGCGCGACGGCCGAGGCCGGTGTCAGGGACGGGTGCGCGCACAGAAAGTACAGCTGAAGCGTGTCGTCCACCGCCTCACCGGGGCCGGGCAGGGGCTCGGCCTCGACCACCTCCTCTCGCCGCCGCCGGGAGGTATCGGCGCGGACCGCGTCGAGGAATTTGCGCCAGGCCACCGTGACCAGCCAGCCCTTCGGGTCCCGCACGGGGTGTCCCTCGCTCGAAGAGCCTGGGTCGTCCGGCCACCCGCGCACCGCCTCGACCAGGGCCTCCTGCACGGCGTCCTCGGCCGCCGCGAAGTCGGCTCCGCGACGGACAAGAACACCGATCACCGCGGGCACCAGCTCCCGGAGCAGCGACTCGTTCACTCGGTGGTCGTGGGCTGCTCGCCGTAGAACGGGCGCACCTCAAGCCACTCGTGGATCGGCTTCCCACCCGCGCCCGGAGCAGCGGACAACTCGCCGGCCAACTCGATCGCGCGCTCGTAGGTCTCGACGTCGATCACCATCCAGCCGGCGATCAGGTCCTTGGTCTCCGCGAACGGGCCGTCGGTGACCGGCGGCCGCCCCTCGCCGTCGTAGCGGACAAACGTGCCCTCCGGGGAGAGCGCCTGACCGTCGACGAACTCGCCGGTGCCCTCAAGCCGGGCGGCGAAGTCACGCATGTACTGCATGTGGGCCGACACCTCCTCCGGCTCCCACTGGTCCATCGGCACGTCGTTGACCGCCGCCGGCGCGCCCCGGTAGTGCTTGAGCAGCAGGTACTTGGCCATCATCTTCTCCTCGGTGCGGTACGGCCCATTGTGGCCGCGTTCACTCCAGGGACGGAGCCACGCGCCGGTTCTCGACATCCCATCGCGGAATTTTTCTGGCGGGCTTCAAGACGCCGCGCTTCGGCCGGCCCGCCCCGGTTTCCGGAGAGGCTTCAGGCGGGCAGGGAGGCGAGCCAGTCGGTCAGGAGCGCGTTGATCTCGGCGGGGCGCTCTTGCTGGATCCAGTGGCCGCAGTCGTCGAGGATCCGGGAGGAGACCAGGCCGGGCAGAGTGGTGGGGTAGGCCTTGATCGCATCGGCCATCCACATGGTGGAGGCGTCCTGGCCGCCACCGACGAACAGGGACGGCTGGGTGATGGGGGCGCCGTCGAAGTCGGCGAGATCTTCCCAGTCCCGGTCCATGTTCCGGTAGCGGTTGAGCGCCCCGCTCATGCCGGTCCGCTCGAACTCCCCGGCGAAGACGTCCAGATCGCCTTCACTGAGCCAGCCGGGCAGTCGGCCGGCGGGGAAACGGTCGCGCATTCTCCCGCCCCGGCTGACGAAGTGCGGGTCGGGCGCGTCGGACGCGGGCATGGTTCCGGGGGTCAGGGCGGCGTAGAGGCCCGCGAGCCAGCCGCGCACGTCGGACTCGATCTCGGCCTCGGCCCGGCCGGGCTCCTGGAAGTAGGAGACGTAGAACTCGTCGTCCCCGCCCACCTTCGCGAAAACCTCGCTGGGCCGCGGCCCGCCGCGCGGGGCGTACGGAACACTGAGCATCCCCACCGCGCGGAAGACGTCCGGCCTGACCAGGGCGGAGTTGGCGGCGATGGGCGACCCCCAGTCGTGGCCGACGATCACCGCGGACTGCTCACCCAGGGCGTGCACCACGGCGGCGTTGTCCTCCACCAGCTCCAGCATCCGGTACGCCTCGGGGTCGCCGGGCTTGGAGGAGCGGCCGTAGCCGCGGACATCGATCGCGGCCGCGCGGTACCCGGCCGCGGCCAGGGCCGGCAGCTGGTGGCGCCAGGAGTACCAGGATTCCGGGAACCCGTGCACGAGCAGCACCAGCGGCCCGGTGCCCTGCTCCACCAAGTGGATCCGGCCAGCGGGCGAGGACACCAACCGGTGCGTGACTTCCGTGGCCTGCTGCGACATGAACCCTCCAAGTTTCTCGACTTGCCGTACGGCAAGTCCGGTCCCCCATCATGCGAGTAGCGGCGCGGCGGTACGAGTCTCGTTGCCGGTTCGGCAAAGCGATGTGGGGCGACGGTTCCGGGCGACCGTTCCGGGTGGCCTGCCTCACACGTTCCGATGTTCTCCGGCCAGGACGCCGAAGCCGTACCGGGTTTCTGCCGCGCCGTTCTGTGACGTGATCGGCACCGACACGCGGTCCGCACGCCGCTAGCGTCAGCACAATGATCGTATGGCTCAACGGCACCCACGGCGCAGGCAAGACGACGACCAGTGCGCTCGTGCAGCGGCTCCTCCCGGATTCACGGGTGTTCGACGCCGAGAAGGTCGGCGAAACGCTCATGGACATCACACCGGGGCTTCCGTGGGCTGACAACTTCCAGCACTGGCCGCCATGGCGGCAGCTGGTCGTCGAGACCGCCTGGCGCGTACTCGACTACACCGGCGGCACCCTGGTGATGCCCATGACTGTCCTGGTCGAGCAGTACTGGCGCGAGATCAGCACGGGCCTCGCCCAACATGCCATTCCAGTACGGCACTTTGTCCTCCACGCCGACCAGGACACCCTGCGCGGGCGCATCGCAGGCGACACTGTTGTCGGCCCCAACTCCACGTTCCGCCTCCAGTACCTTGAGCCCTACGCCGAGGCGGCCCGCACATGGCTGCACAACGAGGCCGAGGTCGTCGACACCACGCACCTCACGCCCGCCCAGGCCGCCTTGCAGATCGCGAAGGCCGTCAAGAGTTGAGGGGCTTGGTGACGCCCGCGCCCTGCTCGCCGGCCCAGAAGGCAACTGCCCGCGGTCGAGCGGGAAAGGTGCCCGTCACCGTGCGCTTGTCCCGGCGGTTCAGTGAACAAATAATCGGTTGCCTGTCGGCGATGGTGGTGGATGCAATGTCCGGCATGGTCACCCAGGTGCGGCCGCCACGGTGAGACGCGATGGGATGAACGCGTACTACGGGGCCTTGACCGTCTGGGATCCGGACAAGTTGCCGCCGCATCGTCACACAGGAGACGCCAGCACATGAGTACCCCACCTTCCGACTTTGAGTCAGGGCCAACTGACGCCCCGGCCATCCGGATCGGCGTTCTCGTTCCGCTGACTCGGCCCGGCTGGGCCGAGGCAGGCCGGCACTTGCTCGCCGGACTGCAGCTGGGCGTTCGCGAAGTCAATGACGCCGGCGGGATCGCCGGAACGCCACTGGAACTGGTGGTCCGGGACACCGCGGCTGATCCGCAGAAGGCCGCGGCTGCCGTTGATGAGTTGGCTCGTCTGGGCGTGGCTGCCGTGGCCGGGGAGTATCACAGCGTCGTCGCTCGCGCCGCTGCCGCCAGGGCCGACGCCCTCTGCCTGCCGTTCCTCTGCTCGTCAGCGGTTCTCGACACGCTCACCGACCAGCCGACGGAATGGGTCGCACGCATCGCCCCTGCGCAGTCCCATGGCTGGCAGATCTACGCGGACTTCCTCCTCGGCGCGGGCCACAGCCGAATCGCCGTGGCAGCCCAGCCGAGCGTCTACTGGGCGTCCGGGACCCGCATTCTGCGGGACTACCTCGCTCCTCGCGGCGGCACCGTCACCGAACTCGACATGGGCGCGCTCACCCCCGCGGCCGTGTGCGACGCACTCGTCGACCAGCGCGCGACAGCCCTCCTCCTTCTGGTCGGCCACCCGGAGCCGGCCGTGTCGATCGTCAAGTCCGTCCGCCGCGACCAGCGCCTCGCCGGGGTCATGATCGGTGCTCCGGCCGGGCAACCGGAGTTCAACGAATGGGCGACGGCGCTGGGCGACGAGGGCGCCTCGATCCCGTTCCTGCGCTACCTGCCCGAGCGCGCCGGCCCACTCGGTGCACGCGTCGGTACGGCCCTCCGCGAACAGCTGGGCGAAGCGCCCTCCTTCGTCGCCTTCGAGGGCTACGACACGGTCGCCGTCCTCGCCGATGTACTGCGTTCGCACGGCGCGGACCGGGCACGAACTGCGGCAGACTGGCCGCGCGTCGCGATCGAAGGCACCCGCGGACAGATCCAGTTCTCCCGCCCGCCGGGCATCAGCGTGTGGCAGTGGGCTTGGGCGCCGGTCCAAGTCGTTGATCGAGATCCGGCGGAACCCGGTCGTTTCCGGGTCCTTCACTCCGGCTGAGAGAGGGCCGGGATACGGCCGACTTCTGCGGAGCGGAGGCCCGGGGGCGTACGCGTCGGGGGTACGGACGGGACTACGGCGTCACGCAAGCTTCTGCGAAGCCGAAGCCGAAGCCGAAGCCGAAGCCGAGGCCGGGGGCGGCGGCGGGGGCGAGGGCGAGGGCGGCTCCGGGACCGGGTCCACGAGAAGCGAAGCCGTAGCGCGCCGTGCGAGTGTCCACACGGCCAGCGCGGCGACGGCGTAAGCCGCGCCGAGCAGGCAGGACGCCCACCACCCCGCGGCGGTGTACGCCCATGTCGTAGTGGTGGCGCCGAGGGCGGAGCCGAGTGAGTAGAAGGCCATGTAGGCGCCGATGACGCTGCTGGAGCGTTCGGGGTGCGCGGCGGTGAGGAGGTGCTGATTGCTCACGTGCACGGCCTGGACCGCGAAGTCCAGCAGTACGACGCCCGTGATGAGCAGCCACAGGGTCGGTGTCGTCCGCGTGGTGAGCGCCCAGGACGCGGCCAGGAGCGCCAGCGACCAGCCGGTGACGGCCCGGGCACGCCCCGCGTCGGCCCAGGCGCCCGCGCGCGAGGCGGCCACGGCGCCGACGAGGCCGGCCAGACCGAACAGCCCGACGGCCGTCGTGCCGAAATGCCAGGGTGCGGCCCCCAACGGCAGAGCAAGCCCGCTCCACAGGGTGCCGAAGGACGCGAACAGGAAGAAAGCGATCAGCCCCCGGCTGAGGAAGAGCCGGTCGGTGACGACGAGACGCCCCGCGGTGGCGAGGGCGTCCCGGTAGCGGGCTCGCGCGGGTCGCGCGTCGGAGTACAGGGCCACCTGCGCGACCAGGGCGAGAGCGATGCAGAGGACGGCAAGTACGGCGTAGACGGCCCGCCAGCCGACGCTTTCACCCAGCACGCCCGCGAGCACGCGGACGGCGAGGATCCCGAGCACCACCCCCGAGGTGACCGTGCCGATGTTGCGGCCGCGCTCGCCTTCCGGTGAGGTGGCCGCGACGTAGGCCACCGTGATCTGCACAACCACCGCGAACAGGCCCGCGACCGCCAGGCCGACCCCGGCGACCACTCCGCTGGGTGCGAGAGACGTGATCGTCGCACCTGCGCCGGTGAGCATCAGATGCCCGACGATCAGCGTGCGCCGGTTGAGGACATCCCCGAGCGGCACCAGCAGCACGAGCCCAGCGAAATAACCGAGTTGGCCGACAGCGACCAGCCAACCCAGCGTTGACCCGGCCAGCCCGAGATCGCTGCCCGCAGCCTCCAGCACCGGCTGGATCGCGTAGATCGTGGACACCGCCACCGCGCACACCGACGCCAGGACGAAACGCTGACCGCTTGTGATCGTCGACGACATCTCTGCCCACCCCCATTGGCCGATCAGTCGACCTATTGATTGGTTGCGATGTGAAACCGTTTTGAGCGTAAGGCATAATGGTTTTGATCTGCAACCGATACCGGAGGAGTCCGATGACGGACGCGGTGCCAACCGATCAGAAGTGGACCGACCCGACGTGCCCGGTCGCGCGCACGGTCGACCTCGTGGGCGACCGGTGGAGCCTGCTCATCGTCCGTGACGCCATGGACGGCGCGACGTCGTTCACCGACTTCCTGAGCCGCCTCGGCGTCGCCCGCAACATCCTCAGCGACCGGCTACGGAAGCTCACCGCGCACGGCATCCTCGTTACGAGCGCGCCCCCGGGAGCCAAGCGGTACACGTACCAACTCAGCGACGCCGGGCGGGAATTGTTCACCGTCATTGTCGCGCTCAGGCAGTGGGGGGAAGACCACGCCTTCGCTCCCGGCGAGGACCACTCCGTTCTGACCGACCGCGACGGACGCGAAATGCCCCGCTTCCACGTTCTGGACCAGAAGGGGCGGCCCGTCACGGCAACGACTTCACACGTGCGCAAGGTCGGCGAGCGACACGGCGAGCTTGAGTTTTGACCTTTGCCGGTGTGGCACAACGCCCATCCCGGCTCATGGGACGCGGCCACTGCGGCCGACCGCTTCCCGCGGACCGGCGGGCCTCTAATGCTCTGCGTGCTGCCCCTTCGAGGGCTCGGGCTGCCGTATCCACGTGGCCAGTAGCCGAAGCGCCTCTTCGGAGCTGGTGCCTGCCTCGACGGTGTAGACACTCAGCCGCTGGTCTGGGTCGGCGGGCAGGGTGAGGGACTCGTAATTGAGGGTGAGCGGGCCGACGATCGGGTGGTGGAAGTGTTTGCTGCCATGCGTGTGCCGATACACGTTCTGGTCGGCCCACCAGGCGCAACCCGTCGAGCCGGACGACCAGGCGTCGACGGCGTCGGGCTGCGCCGTCAGCCGGAAGCCGTCCCGGTGCCTCTCGATCGCCCCGTACGGCAGTGCCTTCCGCAGCCCGGACACCAAGCGGTGCAGGGCGTTCGCCGCGTCGGCGGGCGGGCGCTCCCCCCAGACCCAGTCGACGAGCGACGGGCGCGCGGCTACGCCTTCGGCGCCTGGGAGATCCGCACCATGTTGCCGGAGGGGTCACGGAACGCGCAGTCGCGCGGCCCCCAGGGCTGGTCGATGGGCTCCTGGAGCACCTCCGCGCCGGACTCCAGCAACTTCTCGAAGGTCGCGTCGAGGTCGTCGGAGCAGAAGACGATGTTCGGCAGGACGCCCTTGGTGAGCAGTTCCTGCAGGGCGTCGCCGTCGGCCTGGGAGCGGCCGGCGTGCGGTTCCGAGATCACGATCTCAAGGCCGGGCTGAGAGGCGCTGCCAAGGGTGACCCAGCGGAAGTCGCCCGACGCGACGTCGTTGCGCACCTCAAGGCCGAGCGCGTCACGGTAGAAGGTGAGGGCCTCGTCCGGGTCGTTCACGGTGATGTGGCAGTACTGGAGCGCAATGGTCATGGGACCAACGCTAGATGGCGGCCGATGAGCCCGCTTCTTCAATCCTGCCCGATTCGGTTCCGGGCTGTGCGCCGCCGGGCCGTGCGTCGCCGGGCCGTACAGCGCCGTTCTGTGCGTCTGCCGTCCTTTTGCCGCCGGTCGGGGCGCCCCTGACCGGCCGGGTGCGCACCTTCGCCACGCACGGGGGCATCGCCGTGACGGCGCCATGCTCGCGGGCGCGGTACGCCGTCGGCGACTCCCCCACGAGTTCGCTGAACCGCGAACTAAACGAGCCGAGCGAACTGCAGCCGACCTCCATGCACGTGTCGGTCACACTCGTACCGCCGCGCAGCAGCGCCATCGCCCGCTCGATACGGCGGGTCATGAGATAGCTGTACGGCGTCTCGCCGTAGGTCGCCCGGAACTGTCGCGAGAAGTGTCCCGGTGACATGAGCGCGTGCCGGGCCATCGTCGGCACGTCGAGCGGACGCGCGTACTCCCGGTCGATCAGATCCCGTGCCCGGCGCAGCTGCACGAGGTGCTCGAGACCACGCGATTTCATGGGTTCCAGATTACCGCCAGGCACTGACAGACCCCCGGATGAACCAGCGGATGAACCGGCCGATGAACCGGCGGACGGCGCACTGAAACCTTTCTGACCTGCGCGAACTGACGTGACCGCCTCGGCTGCCGGTGTCAGCCCGCAGTGGCGCGGAACCGGAGCCGGTACTCCGTCGGTGTCGTGTCGAGCCGTCGGCGGAATGCCCTTACCAGGGTGTCCGTCGTACCGAAGCCGCACGTGGACACGATGCGATCGAGGGTCGCATCGGTGGATTCGAGCTGGTTGCGCGCCACCTCGACGCGGGCCGACTCTACGTAGGCGCTCGGGGTCATACCGAGTTCGGCCTTGAAGATCCGGGTGAGCTGCCGCTCGCCGACATGGGCGTACGCGGCGAGGTCCGCGACGGTGAGCCGCTCGCCGATGTTGCGCATGATGTGGTGGCGGATCTCTTCCACCCGCCGTGTCGTGGAGACCGGTTCGAGGGGCACGCTGAACTGGCTCTGCCCGCTCGGCCGCTTCAGATACATCACGAGCTGCCGGGCGACCCGCAGCGCCAGGGCCTCACCGAAATCGTCGGCGACCAGGGCGAGTGCCAGGTCAAGGCAGGCGCTGATTCCCGCGCCGGTCCATACGTCGCCCGCGCGGATGAAGATCGGGTCGGCGTCGACCTCGACACCCGGGTGATCGTCGGCCAGTTGCTGCGCGGTCGACCAGTGCGTGGTGGCGCGCTTGCCGTCGAGCAGTCCGGCGGCGGCGAGGAGATGCGCCCCGACACAGACGGACGTGACCCGCCGTGTCCTGGCGGCGAGCGTCCGCACCCAGCCGACCACGGCGTGATCGGTGAGGGCGTGGACACGGCGGTGGCTGTCGACTTCGACCGCCCCCGGGACCAGGAGGGTGTCGATGCTCCGCGTGGACACCTCGTGGAAGGTGATGTCGGGAAGTACGCGCACACCCGCCGATGTGGTGACAGGGTCCAGGGTCTCGGCCGCGAGGACGACCTCGTAACCCGTCGCGCCGTCCGTCTCCCGTTGTACGAGGGAGAACACCTCCGGTGGCCCGGTGATGTCGAGCAGGTCAACGCCCTCGAAGAGGACGATCACGACAAGTCGTTCGAGGACACTCATGGGGGTCTCCGCCCGGTCGGCCGGTCCGGCTCATGGAAGGCCACAGCGATGTCGACAGCGCTGGCGGCGGCTGGATCAGTGATGTCTGAATCAGTGATGACTGAATCGCTGGTGTCTGAATCGCCGATGTCTGGATCTGCATGTTAGACGACATTGCCGACACTCTCCGGCGGCCGTAGCGTTCTGGGCGCAGCTACCGAGCTGGGCGCGGCTCACCGAGCGCGCGACATCCGGCATGTGACACCTGAGGCGGTACTTCCATGGCTACGACGACTCTGCGCGAGCTGAACGGTTTCGACGAGACACCCGCGTCGCTCGCCGATGCGACCCTGATCCTTGTCGACTACCAGAACACCTACGTCGGTGGTGTGCTGGAGCTGACGGGCTGGCGGGCCGCGCTCGACTCCGCCGCCGCGCTGCTGGGGCGGGCCCGGGAGGCCGGTGCGAAGGTCATCCACGTCATCCACGACGGCGGTGCGGGCACCCCGTACGACATCCGGGCGGAGGCCGGCCGGATCCACCCCTCCGTGGCTCCGGTCGAGGGCGAGCCCGTCGTCGTCAAGAACGCCCCGAACGCCTTCGTCGGCACCGACCTGGGCGAGCACGTCGACGCCGCAGGCCACAAGGACGTCATCATCGCCGGGTTCATGACCCACATGTGCGTGACGTTCACCGCCGAGGGAGCCTTCCTGCGCGGAAACAGGCCCACCGTCGTCGCCGACGCCTGCGCGACCCGCCCGCTCCCCTCGGCAGGCACCGAGGGAGGCACCGAGGCAGGCACCCAAGCAGGCACCGAGCTGAGCGCGGAACAGATCCACCGCAGCGCGCTCGCGACGATCACCGACCTCTACGGCGTCGTCGTCACATCCGGGGATCTCTGAACCCTGAATCCCTCAAGGGCCCCGGGAGCCCCGGGAGCGCCTCGGCTAGGTGAGCGGCAGCCGGTACTGCCACCAGCGTTCGTTGATCCGCAGCTTGGCCGACTTGAGCGCCGCGCCCAGCACCTCGTCGTCCAGCTCGCGGACCCGGAAGGACTCCACCGAGGGGTGGTCCTCGCGGATCTGCTCGACGAAGTCCGCCACCAGGGAGCCCAGTTCGGGTGCGTCGACGCCGTGGTGGGCGACCCTTTCGATGTACACCTCGGGTCCCGCGACCACAGTGGCGATCCGGGCCGCCGTCCGTCCGTCGGCCGTCAGCAGTTCCAGGCCCTGCCACCCTGTGCCCCGGGGCGCCCGGCGGGTCCGTACGGCGGGCAGGCCGTCGGGGCGCTGCCAGCGGGCCAGCACCGAGACGCCCCACTTGCGGCCCAGCTCCCGGTGGATGGATGCCTCCAGCTCAGCCGCCGCGCGGGCATCCAGTTCCGCACCGGTGTCGCCCCGGTCCAGCCAGTCCAGCGCGCGGAAGCCGGCCGTGCGGGCCGCGTGGGCCGCCGCACGGAAGAGGGCGACCAGGACGGCTTCCTCGTCGCCGGTACCGTCGGGCTCGGCGACACTGCCGTGCACGATGCGCTCGCGCTCCCGGGAGACCAGCAGCCACTCGACGGTCGCCGCGTCCGGATCCTGGCCGGTGAACACGGGGGCCCACCCGAGCAGTGCGCCATCGCCCGAGCGGGCGGTCGCGACGCCCAGTGTCCCGGGGTGCGGGCGGCGGCTCCCACCGGGCGCCGGGGTACCGGCGGGCAGCCCCGCGCACAGCTCCTGCCACAACAGGTGCTCCGCCCGGGGCTCCCGGTCGAACTCCACCACGATGTCCAATGTCGTCCCCACTCACGCAGCCAAAACTCAGGCAGCCCGAACCCAGGCAGCCGAACTCACGCAGCCGGCCTCACGCGGCCAAACTCAACCCGCACAGCCAACAGGTGGCCGCCCGGCACCCGCAACCATCGGCGAAGACCGGCGGGCGGGTCACGGCATTCCCGCGCCCCTCCTCTGTTCGGCCGGCCTCTGCCGCCGCCTGCTCAACCATGGTCCTCAATATGCGCCATAGCTGCTTCCAGGGGTGCACCCGGCCCCGGCGAAGGAGCCGTGAGTCCGGCGGGGCAAGCCGTCCGGGTCAGCGCCACATACGGGCGGGCGGGTCCCCGACCCCCTCCCGCAGCTGCGCGAATCCCCGCTCCGCTGCGGTCACCGCGTCGGGGTACACCTGGTCGGCGCTCTCACCGGCCGCGATCCGCCGCCAGTTCTCCATGGCCAGAATCCGCTGGACGGCGACGATCTGCCCGGCGGCCAGCCGCGCCCCGAGCTCCGCCCCCTGCGCTCCTTCGTCCGCCGCCACATCCGCCGCCCCCACCAGGGCCTCCGTCAGCGCGTCCTCCGAGCGGCTGGTGTACGCGTAAATCCGGGCGACGAGTGCGGGCGTTCCGTACAGCAGCCGGTGGAAGGCCAGCACCTCATCCGCGTCGTTGAGCCCGGTCACCGGGTCGCGCCGGCCGAGGCCGTCGAGGAAGTGCAACCGCAGCGCGTCGAGTGGCGGCCGCCCGGCCGGCCGCCCCGCCACCACACCGGCCGCCTCCCGCTCGTGGTCGGCGAACCGGTGCAGGACCAGGTCCTCCTTGGCCGGGAAGTACCGGAAGAGCGTGGGCTTGGAGATCCCGGCCGCCGCCGCCACCTCCGCCACCGGCACCGCGTCGTACCCCTTCTGCAGGAAGAGCCGGATCGCGGCGTTGGAGATCGCCCAGTACGTCCGCTGCCGGTTGTGCTCGCGCAAGCCCATCTCGCCGCTCATGACGGATGAGCGTACGCAATGGACGGACCCGGCCTGATCCGGACGGAAGGCCCTACCGGCCCCACAGGATGTCCAGGACCGGCTCCCAGGTGTTGAGCACCAGGTCGGCGCCCGCCGAGGCGAGTTCATCGACGGCCGCGTCGTTCGTGGCGTAGCCGAGGAACGGCAGGCCGACCTCCTGGGCCGCCCGCAGGTCCGGCACCGAGTCGCCGATCACCAGCGTCGTCGCGCGGTCCGCGCCCAGCCCCGTCAGCGCCTGCTCCAGGGTGTGGGGGTGCGGCTTGAGCAGTCGAAGGTCCGTCGCAGCCCGGCCGTGGATGTGCTGCCCGAAGCACTCCGCGAGGCCCCGGCCCGTCACATACTCGCGTACCGCCCGGGACGAGTGGTTCGTGGTGACGGCCAGCCGGCCGCCGGTCGCAGTCCAGGTGCGGACGACGCCGTCCGCGTACATCGTGGGCCACGCCCCGGCGACGGCGCGCTGCTCGTGGCGCGTCAGCCACTCCTCCAGGTCGGCCACGAGATCGCTGCCCGGGTGGAGCGCCCCGACCGTACGCAGGATGTCGAGCGGAGCGGCGAGCCCGCCGAGGTCCGCTTCCGGGGCGAGAGCGGTGATCCCGCGCTCCTCCAGGAAGGTCCGCATCCCGTCGGAAGCGGCCCGCTCGGCGCTCGGGCCGAACAGCCGGCAGAGCGGGCCGTCGAAGCCGAACAGCACATAGCGTGTCGTGGTGATCCGGTCTCGGAGGTTCTCACGGATCACGGATACCGCCTGTTCGCTTCTCGTCGTGCCGTCCGGGTCAGCCGGGTTGGCTGCGCCGGCCGGAACAGCCGTGCCAGTCGTGTCAGTCGCCTCTGCAGTCATTCGGACAGGCTCCCCAGGTCCGGACCCTTCGCAGTCCTGACTGCATCGAACCACTTCTGCGGCTCTTCCACCACGTTCCGCTTTCTCCGCGGACTTCTCTGTGGTTCTCTCCGCGGATCTTTCTGCGGATCCTTCTGCGAACGCTGCTGTCCGTACGTCAAGACGCCGGTCTCCGCCGTACCGTTCCACATCCGGGGGACCTCCCTCTCGTTCCGCTGCCACACTGCGCAGGCCGCAGCGATCCGTTCCGTATCAGGCACCCTGCGCAACCCGAGCGGCCCCCGCGCGGCGGCGAGCAGGACGAGGATCCGCTCCGCGGTCGCCGTCAGCTCCGCCGGGCCCGCCCGGTGCGGCAGCGCCAGCGTCAGCCGGATCACATCGATGTAGACGGAGAGCAGCCGCTCGAAGTCCAGATAGACCCGCAGCGCGCCCCGGTGGCCGCTCAGCGCGCCGGGGCAGCTCACCGCTACCGCGGACCGCCACGCCCTGAGCGCGGACCTCCGCCGGCCGCCGGTGGCGTACCGCATCCGCCCGAGATGGGCGGCGATCTCGTAGACCGGGTCGCCGTAGAGCGCCAACTCCCAGTCGATCAGCGAGAGTTCCTGGCCGGGTCCGACGATCAGGTTCCCGGCGTGGGCGTCCGTGTGCAGCAGCGTGAACGGCCGCTCACTCAGCCCCGCCGCCCGCTCCCGCAGCCTCCCTAGCGCACCGTCCGCCACCCCGAGAGCGGCGAAGAGCTCCTGATGGGCCCGGCTGCTGCGGCCCTTGACCTCGGACTCGGTGAAGTCGACGAGCGTACGCAGAAACCCGGCGCAGTCCCCGTCCGCCGGCCAGCCGCCGGGCAGCGGCGGCAACGCGTCGAACGGGACGGCGGCCGTCTGCCGGAAGAGCGTCTCCAGTTGCGCCGCGTAACCGCGCCCTTGGCGAAGCCCGGCCCCGCCCCGACCGGAGAGCGGCACGCCCTGCGCGAAGGAGTGCACGGTGAAGCCCGGCCGGTCGGCGAGCACCCGCGGACTGCCGTCCACCCGCCCCGCAATGGCGCGCAGCAGTTCGCCCTCCGGCCAGATCCGCAGATTGAACTGGACCGCTTCGGGGATGGGCGCGCGCACCTTCACCGGCGTACCGGCGGGGAGCGACACCGCGTCGGCGAGCTCGGGCGGCAGCCCCACCCGGTAGTTCCGGTGGTAGTAGCCGCTGAGGGGCTCCCCCTCAGCGGCGGCTCGGTACAGCAGGTCCCAGCTGTCGGCCGTGCGGCCGGAGGCGCCGCGGGCTACATCAGGCATGCGGCTCCTGCGCTCTCGTGACCGGAAGCTCGCCGGCGGTCCGTCCCTGGCCGCTGCCCACCTTCATACCCAAGGCTACGGATAGCCTCAAACCCCCGGAGGCAAAAGGGAGTTGCAGCAACGGCCGCGCCCCGGTCGTCGCCCTTACCGGCAGCCACCGCCCGGCTACTCCCCGACCGCCTCCGTCATGGCGGCCAGGCCCGTCACGAAGCACTCCGCGCCCGCGTCCCTGAGCCGCAGCAGCTTCGCGGCCCCGGTGCCGTACCCCACGAACGGGACGCCGGTCGAGGCGGCGGCGAGAGCGTCGGCGGGCGAGTCCCCGATCATCAGCCCGTCGGCGGCAGCCGTACCGGTCTCCGCCAGCAGCCGCTCCAGACAGTACGGATGCGGTTTCATCAGCCGCGGGTCGTCGTGCCGCCCGACGACCGCACCGAAGTACCCCTCGATTCCGTGCAGTTCCAGATAGGCGCGGGCGGCGGCCTCGCTGTTGTTGGTCGCGATGACCAGCTGCTTGCCGGCCGCCAGCAGCCTTTCCATCAGGTCGAACGCGCCGGGCGTGGGCTCCGCGGTGGCCGCCGCCTCCGTCTCCAGCTCCTCCAGCCGCTTGCGCAGGGCGGAGACCAGCCCGTCCGGGTCGCTGGGGAAGGCGTCGTGCGCCCGCCGGAGCACCGCGAGGGGATCGTGCGGCTCGTCGGGTTCCGACCAGTGCGGCAGCCGTACGGCGGCCATGGCGCGCAGTTCGGCGGCGATCGCGGGGGCACGCAGCCCGGCGAAGAGCCCGCAGACCGGCCCGTCGAAGTCCCAGAGGACCAGCGAGGCCCGGGAGAGCAGCGCCCGCAGCCCTGGAACGGATGTGGGATCAAGGGCGGAAGTGGAAGTGGAGGTGGCATCGGAGGAAGGCAGCACGTCAGTCGCCGAAATCCGCATCTTGGGCCAACTGGTCCCAGTAGGAGTCGAAGAATTTCTGCGCCGCTTCCACCTTCAGTGCCTGTCCGGGCTTGGTGTACGGGAAGAGCGTCGCGCCCACACCGAGCGAGTCGAGGATGGTGACCTCCACGCCGTCGATGGGCTCAGGTGTCCACTGCTCCAGGGTGTAGTAGCCCTCCAGCAGCTGGTCCTTGTTCAGCAGGTACAACTTCAGCGGCGGGGTGAAGGGCACGGTCCGGATCTGCACCGAGACCTCGGGGACCAGTCCCTGGTGGCGCAGTCGCAGCAGCGAGTGGCGCAGCGACCTGGCGTGGTTGATCACCATGTTGCGGTGGCGCTTGCGCGGCCGGTCGTCGTCGGGGTCCTCGACCCCCCGCGGGAAGGCGAGCCGCATCCCGGTGATGTCGGGGAGCATCAGCCGTAGCGCGATGCTCTGCGGCCGGATCTCGCCGTCGCTGATCCGGGCGACCTGCGCGCCGAGGTGCTGGGCCATCGTCTCGGAGGTCAGCGAGAGCACGTCCATCGTGATCTCGTCGGCCTCGAAGGCGGCCCGCAGCCTGGGCTGGAGGGTGACCTGCGCGGGCTGCGCGGACGGTACGGAGTGTGCGGCGGACGCCGGAGCGGAGCCGCCGGTCACGGTCGCGGGGCGGCCCCGGCTGGACGAGATCAGCCCCTCGGCCCTGAGTACTTCGAGTGCCCGGCCGACTGTCTCACGCGAAACGCCGTAGGTGGCCTGGAGTTCGCGCTGCGAGGGCAGTTGGCGGCCCGCCCGGTGGACTCCGTCGGCGATCTCGGTCCGCAGGTCGTCCGCGATGACCTGGAACTTCCTGCCGTCTGTGCTGCCTGCGTCACGTATGGCCACCACCCCACCGTACAACTACCGGGCACCTCGGCGTAATTGACAGGACCAAACAGGCAGGGTCACTTTTCCAGCCAACCAACCAGGCCAGTCACCGGACAAGTTTACGGACATGTAACCAGCGGGCATACCAGCGTCAGGCCAACCAGGCCAACTTGTCTGGTACTTGACTGCAAGAACCTCTCCCCGGGGCATACGAGCCGATACAACGGTGTGCAGGCAACTGGTGCTCCCCACCATCCCGAAGGAGGGAACCCCATGCCTACCGCAGCTCTTCTGGTCGCAGGACTCGGATACATCATCGAGCAGACCGTTCAGTCCGCGTTCGGAATCGCAGGTCTCGTCGGATTCGGCATGCTCACCGTCGGCGTGAAGGCAGGCAGCGTCCCGTGCAGTTGTCTGGGCGCCTTCATGCTCTTCGTCCAGGTGAAAGCACTGATCGGCTGAGGCCGGACGAGAATCGCCAGTGTCGCGGTACCCTGCCGCGAACTAGAAGCCGTCCGGGCACCACGGCCGGACCGCCGTACGGAACAGCGCCTCGGTGACGGCGACCGCACCAGCCGTCTCCTCCGAGATCCGGCCCAGCGCGGCGAGCCGGACCGCCGAGGCATCACCCAGATACAGGGCTCCCAACTCCCCCACGTCCAGCGTCACATCGGCCGCTTGGGAGGTCGGCGCACACACCGCTCCGTCGGGCGATGCGTCCAGCCGGTAGCGGCCCGCCGAGAGCCCGTCGTGGTCCCGGACCTCCAGTACCAGGATGCCGGACGCCTCGTACGTACGGGCTTCCAGCGCCCGTACGACATCGAGCAGCCGGATCCACAGGAAGTCCGCCTGCTGGGTGATCCGGGCCGCACGCGGGTCGGGCAGCAGCGACGGCAGCAGATCGTCCGGGCCCCGGTGCCCGGCCTTCACCGTGGTGACCCAGTCGACCGAGCAGAGAAAGTGCCACAGGGCGCGCTCGGCGGCCGGGGAAACGGCGATCAGGTCCGTCACGTCCGCGGTGTTGAGCGGCTGCTTGGCATCGCCCCAGTGGTCGTCGGCGGTGTACACGAGCAGGCCGTCGATCTCGCCCCGGGGCGAGCGGTAGACCGCGTAGAAGGGCTCGGTCCACGGGTGGCCCGGCACCTGCTCCAGGCCGGTCCTGACAGCCCACCAGCGCTCGTTTCTGCTGGTCGCGCCCGGCTGCGACTGCCGGAAGCGGGCGTGCAGTTCGGGGCCGAGCTCCCGTACGTCCGCGCCGTCGACCAAGTCGATCCGGCCGGCTCCGCCGCAAAGGTCCTTGTCACGGGCGGAGGCGGAGCGAAGCGGAGCGCACTCCGGGCGGGACCAGCGCGGGTCGAGTCCGGCGCGTGGCACGTCGACCGTCCAGTCGGTCGCCCAGGCGGCCGGGCCGAAGCCGAAGCGGCCGTAGATCGGGTACTCGGCGGCGATCAGCGTGGCCAGCGCCTCCCCGCGCTCCTTCGCCGCCGCCAGGTCCACCGCCATCATCCGGCTGAGCAGCCCGCGCCTGCGGTGCGTCGGAGTGACCGTGACGTTGGTGACCGCGTCCGACGGGAGCGAGGCCCCGCCGACGACGGTGATCTCCTGCGCGAAGGACCGGAAGGTCCCCACACAGCGTCCGCGGTCGAACGCCCCCTGGGTGCGCGCCAGGTCAATGTTCGGACGGCGGCTGCGCGCCTCCTCGTCGGAGACCACCGGCGGCCGGAGGAAGCCGGTGTGACAGGCGCGGAGCCAGTCGCGGTATTCGGACTCGGAGACCGTGTGGACGTCAACTGCCATGGTGGCCACGGTAAGTACCCATCCCTCGGACTGTCGCGCGATTTTCGGACCGGCGTCCGTGAACCACGTCCTGTTGAACCGCCGCCGCAGGCCAGCTGCTTCAGACCGCCGCGCGGATCTCGCCGACCTTCGCGGTGCCGCCGAGCAGCGGCGCGTCCGCCAGCCTGGCCAGCACCGGGCTCTCCACACCCATCCGCTCCAGAGTCCGCGCCAGCACCGGACCGAGCACCCGGGTCGCACCGTCGTCGACCTTGAAGGCGAGCGCCCGGCCGTCGGGGAGCGCCAGCGCCTGGACCGCCTCCGCGCCCATCTTGGAGAGCGCGCCCGGCAGCGCCCGCATCACCCAGGTGTCGGGCCTGCGGGTCCCGGCGACGTACTCGGGGTGGGCGCGCATCGCGTCCGCGACCCGGCGCTCCGGCGACCCCTCCGGGGCCAGCACGAACGTACGGAACGCACGGGCCAGGCCCACCAGGCTGATCGCCATCAGCGGCGCCCCGCACCCGTCCGTACCGACCGAGACCACCGGCTCGCCCGCCGCCTCCTCGATCACCGTCAGCACCAGCCGCTGGAGCGGGTGGGAGGGGTCGAGGTAGGAGTCGGAGGGCCAGCCGTTCAGCGCGCAGACGGCCAGCATCGCGGTGTGCTTGCCCGAGCAGTTCATGGCGACGCGCGCACGCTCGTGGCCCGCGGCGAGATATCCCTCGGCCTCGACCGGGTCCAGCGGCAGATCGGCGGGGCACTGGAGATCGCTCTCCTGCAGCCCGTACTCACCGAGCATCTTCTGCACGAGCGCCCGCTGGAACTCCTCGCCCGAGTGGCTCGCCGAGGCCAGCGCCAGCCGCTCGCCCGAGAGGTCGAGCCCGGCCCGCAGTATGGCGGCCGCCTGCATCGGCTTGTTGCTGGAGCGCGGGAAGACGGGCAGCGACGGGTCGCCGAGCGCGTAGTCGATGCTCCCGTCGGCCGCGAGCACCACCAGCGAGCCCCGGTGCCGGCCTTCCACGAAGCCGGAGCGTACGACCTCGGCGAGGACCGGGGATACAGGGGCGGTGGTGCTGGCGGTCATCGTCGGCCTTCCGGGAACGGGGCCGCTCACCGGAAGGATCGTCTCAGGTGAGCAGGTCGTCTACTTGCGCTTCGCCCTCACGGTACCTGCGGGCGATCTCCGCGCTGCAATCGTCGGCGGTGCGCTGGAGGTGCTGGCGGCGGCTGGATACCTGCTGTTCGTAGCGGACGAGGCGCCCCATTCCGTTGTGCAGCTCTTCGTCCGTACGGGCGCAGAGATCGGAGAGTTCGACCTCGGCGAGCATGTCGGCGGCCAGCTTGCTGTTCTCGGCGCTGCGCGGCGTCGAGAGCGTCACATGGCGGGCGGACGAACGGTGCGAGGAGGGCACGTCGGCCAGGATCTCGGAGAGCCGCTCGACGACCGGGGACTCCGGGCCCGTGCGCCGGGACAGCTCGGCGCGGAGGATGTCGATCCGCCCGTGCAGCATCCGGCGTACGTAGCTGAGGTCGGCCTCGTCCCGCTGGGCGTCCCTGCGCAGCGTGCGCAGTTCGGGCAGGCGCAGCCCGCCGATGTCGTGCTCGGTGGCCGCCGGGAGCGCGGCGCCCGAACGCTGCGCGGGTGCTCGTGTCACGGAGCTGATCCGGGTCATGGATACGGGACCGGGCGACTGCCCGGCGCCAGATGTACTCATATGCGTATTCCGTCCCCTCGACCGGTGCGGTGCACCGCCTCTCGTGCATGGTGCCACTCCAGGTGGTGCCACTGCCGACTCTCCGCGCCCGTTCGGCCCCGGATAGGTTGGACCGTATGCGTGCAGTGGTGCAGAGGGTGGACGGCGCGAGCGTCGTCGTGGCTGGTGAGACCGTGGGTGAGATCACCGGCGAGGGGTTGTGCGTCCTTGTGGGGGTCACTCATGAGGACACAACGGAAAAAGCGGCGCAGCTAGCCCGAAAGGTCTGGTCGCTCCGGATCCTGTCTGGTGAAAAGTCGTGTTCGGACGTGAATGCACCTTTGCTGGTGATTTCACAGTTCACCCTGTACGGAGACGCGCGGAAGGGCCGCCGGCCCACCTGGAACGGGGCCGCTCCCGGCGAGCTGGCCGAGCCGCTCGTGGACGAGGTGGTGGCTCAGCTGCGCGCCCTCGGCGCGACGGTCGGAACGGGCCGGTTCGGCGCGAGTATGCGTGTCTCGCTGACGAACGACGGCCCGTTCACGGTCCTGCTGGAGATCTGAGCCGACGGGAGATCCGAGCCGGACTGGGGGCAGCCCCTACGGCTCCACGACCACTTCCTGGGCGGCCGCGGTGTCCCCCGCCAGCAGCTCCGCGTCCACCGGCACATTGCGCTTCACCAGCGCCAGCGCGATCGGCCCCAGTTCGTGGTGGCGGGCCGACGAGGTGACGAAGCCCAGCTGGCGGCCCTCGGCGCCGTCCGACGCGAGCCGGACCGGCGTACCGTGCCCCGGCAGCAGCACCTCGCTGCCGTCCAGATGCAGGAAGACCAGCCGCCGCGGCGGCTTCCCCAGGTTGTGGACACGGGCGACCGTCTCCTGGCCCCGGTAGCAGCCCTTCTCCAGGTGGACCGCGCTGCCGATCAGCCCCAGCTCGTGCGGGATGGTCCGGTGGTCGGTCTCCAGACCGACCCGCGGCCGGTGCGCCTCGATGCGCAGCGCCTCGTACGCGAGGAGCCCGGCGACCGGACCGTGCTCGGCCGCGTACGCCTCCAGCTGCTCCCGGGGCAGGAAGAGGTCACGGCCGTGCGCCGTCTCCCGTACGACCACGCCGTCCGGCACTCCGGCGATCGAACCGGCCGGCAGATGCACGACCGCGATGTCATCGGTGCGGTCGGCGATCTCGGCCCGGTAGTAGAACTTCATGCTCTCCAGGTACGCGATCAACTCCTGCTGCGTGCCCGGCTCGACATGCGCCCACACCGTCTCGCCGTCGTCCACGAGGTAGAGGGCGTGCTCGATGTGGCCGTTGGCCGAGAGGATCAGCGCCTCGGTGGCCACACCTCGCGGGAGCTCGCTGACGTGCTGGGTGAGCAGCAGATGCAGCCAGCTCAGCCGGTCGGGGCCGGTGACCGTGATGACGCCGCGGTGGGAGAGGTCCACGAGACCGGTACCGTCCGACAGCGCACGCTGTTCGCGGAACAGGTCCCCGTAGTGGGCGGCGACACCTTCGTCCCGGCCTTCGGCGGGGACGGCACCGGGCAGTGACAACAGCGGGCTCTTCATGTCCGCAAGCGTACGACCCGCCGCCGTGCGGCTACGAACCGCCGCCGGAAGCCGGGGCAGACGTTGCCTGCCGCGGCACTACGAATCGCCGGGAACCGGGGGCCGGCCGGCCTTGGCCGCGCACTTCCGGCACTGCCCGAAGATGGCGAAGTGCTTCATGTCCGTCTCGAAGCCGAACGCCTCGCGGAGCTGCCCGGTGAAGTCCGCGGCCACACTGATGTCGGCCTCGATGACGTCCGTGCAGTCCCGGCAGACCAGATGGATGTGGTGGTGCCGGTCGGCGAGGTGGTACGTGGGGGCGCCGTGCCCGAGATGGGCGTGGCTCACCAGGCCCAGCTCCTCAAGCAGCTCCAGGGTGCGGTAGACCGTGGAGATGTTCACGCCGCCCGCCGTCTTCCGCACCTCGGTGAGGATGTCGTCGGGCGTCGCGTGCTCCAGCGCGTCCACGGCCTCCAGCACGAGCTGTCGCTGCGGGGTCAGCCGGTACCCGCGGCTGCGGAGGTCGCTCTGCCAGTCAGTGGTCACCACGCCTCCAGTGTAGGAGCGGCCTCCGCCAAGGCCTACGTGAAGCGGCGACCTACTTGAAGAAGGCGATTCCGTCGTCAGGAAGGTCCTTCAGATCCTTCGCCCACTCGCTGGGGTCGACGGACTTCTTCAGATGCGCGGACATGTAGGGCCGCAGCTCGACTTCCGGGGTGGCCTTCTCGCCCACCCACATCAGATCGCTGTTCACATAGCCGTAGAGCCGCTTCCCGCCGCTGTACGGGCCGGACGCCGCTGTCCGCGCGACCGCGTCCGTCACCAGGTCGATCTGTGGCTTCTGGTCGGCCAGCTCGCCGTACCAGATCTCGACGACGCCCTGGTCGCGGACCATCACGACCTCGACCTTGCGGTGCTCGTCGACGCGCCAGTACCCGGACTCGGACTCCAGCGGCCTGACCTTCGTGCCCTCGGAGTCCAGCACCCAGGTGTGCGAGGTGTACTCAAGGAAGTCGCGGCCGTCGTGGGTGAAGGCGACTTCCTGGCCGAAGTTGCACTTCTCCTCACCGGGGAAGTCCGCGACACCCGCCCCCGTCCAGTTGCCGAGGAGGAAGACCAGCGGGACGAGGGTCGGATGGAGGTCCGACGGAATCTCGATCATGAGGGCTCAGACGATCTGTGAGAGGGGTTCGGGCTACCGGCTGCCGGCTGCCAGCGGTCAGCGCTGGCCCTGGTAGAGCTTCTTCACCGAAAGACCGGCGAAGGCGATGACGCCGACACAGACCAGGATCAGCAGAGCGATGAAAATGGCGTCAAGCACGAGGTGCTCCTTGTATGAGCGAGTGCACGGTATGCGCGACCGCACGGACGACGGCGGCCGCGTGATCGTGAAAAGCAGGAAGGGCCGGGTCCCAGCCTAATGGGTGGGGGCCCGGCCCTCACTGCGAGGTGCGGGCCCGGCTCTCCGTGAGGTGTGGCGGCGGCTCCGCGAGGTGCGGCGGCGGCCGGCGCCCACACTCCGGCCATTACAGTTCGGCCATGGCGCAGAAGAAGCTAGTGATCAAGGTGACTGCGGGATCCGACGCCCCCGAGCGGTGCTCCCAGGCCTTTACTGTGGCGGCCATCGCCGTGGCCAGCGGGGTGGAGGTCTCCCTCTGGCTCACCGGTGAGTCTTCGTGGTTCGCCCTGCCGGGCCGGGCCGCCGAGTTCGAGCTGCCGCACGCGGCGCCGCTGCCGGATCTGATCGACTCGATCCGGTCGGGCGGACAGATCACCGTCTGCACGCAGTGCGCGGCCCGCCGCGACATCACGGAGCAGGACGTGCTGGAGGGCGTACGGATCGCGGGCGCCCAGCTCTTCGTACAGGAAGCGATGGCCGACGGCGTCCAGGCGCTCGTCTACTGAGACTGCGAGCTGTCCGCCAGGGCCTAACGGCGCCGCTTCTTCCCGTCCAGCTCGTCCCACCACTCGTCGGACATGCGGTCCCCCGAAGGCGGCAGGTCCGTGTGCTTGTCCGCGTGCTTGTCGGTGCGCTTGCCCGTTTGCCTCTCCGATTGCTTGTCGGTGGACCCGCTGGCGGGTGGCGGCTCGTCCCACCAGCGGTCATCGGGACCGCGCCGGTTGCCGACGATCGCCGCGACCGGTGGGATGACCATCGCCACGAAACACATACCGATGGCGGCAGGCACCGACCAGAGACGTACGAAGGCCCAGGCGGATACGAAGAGCAGCAGACAGCCGCCCATCAACAGGAAATAGCCGCGCCGACGTCGCGAGTACATGCATCCAGCGTAAGACCGACCGGCAACTCCCCGCCCCCTGGCGGCGCTCGGCGACTTCCCGGCCCCGGACGGCGCGAAGGGCCGCACCCGGTCCAAGTGGCGTCCAACCCCCTGGGGTGCGGCCCTCCGGCCGGATCAGGTCCTGCCCGTCAGACAGCGATCGCGATCTCCGCGAGGCCGCCGGTCTGCGCGACGACCGTACGGTCTGCCGTGCCGCCCGGGACGAGGGCGCGCAGCGTCCACGTGCCCTCTGCCGCGTAGAAACGGAACTGTCCGGTGGCCGAGGTGGGGACCTCGGCGGTGAACTCGCCGGTCGAGTCCAGCAGGCGCACATAACCGGTGACGGGCTCGCCGTCACGGGTCACGCTGCCCTGGATCGTGGTCTCGCCGGGCTTGATCGTCGAGGCGTCCGGGCCGCCGGCCTTCGCTCCGCACATGCTGTTCTCCTGAGGGTCCTGAGAGGCTGATGAAGGTCGGTACTACTTGTTGGCGCCGAGCTCGATCGGCACGCCGACCAGCGAGCCGTACTCGGTCCACGAGCCGTCGTAGTTCTTGACGTTCTCCTGACCGAGCAGCTCGTGCAGCACGAACCAGGTCAGCGCGGAGCGCTCGCCGATGCGGCAGTACGCGATGGTGTCCTTGGCCAGGTCGACCTGCTCGTCCTCGTAGAGGGCCTTCAGCTCGTCGTCCGACTTGAAGGTGCCGTCGTCGTTGGCGTTCTTCGACCACGGGATGTTGCGGGCGCTCGGCACGTGGCCGGGGCGCTGCGACTGCTCCTGCGGGAGGTGCGCCGGGGCGAGCAGCTTGCCGCTGAACTCGTCGGGCGACCGGACGTCGACCAGGTTCTTGCTGTTGATCGCGGCCACCACGTCATCGCGGTAGGCACGGATCGACTCGTCCTGCGGCTTGGCCTTGTACGTGGTGGCCGGGCGGGACGGTACGGCGTCGACCAGGTCGCGGGAGTCGAGCTCCCACTTCTTGCGGCCGCCGTCGAGCAGCCGGACGTCGCTGTGGCCGTAGAGCTTGAAGTACCAGAAGGCGTACGAGGCGAACCAGTTGTTGTTGCCGCCGTACAGCACGACGGTCGTGTCGTTGCCGATGCCCTTCTCCGACAGCAGCTTCTCGAAGCCGGCCTGGTCGATGAAGTCACGGCGGACCGGGTCCTGGAGGTCCTTGGTCCAGTCGATCCGGATCGCGTTCCTGATGTGGTTCTTCTCGTACGCAGAGGTGTCCTCGTCCACCTCGACGATGGCGACCTGCGGGTCCTCGATGTGGGCCTCGACCCAGTCTGCGTCTACCAGAACGTCGCTGCGGCTCATGCGGAATCTCCTCCGGGGATGGGAATCCCCTGCTCCTGCGGAGCGTGGGGACGTGCGGCGGGATGGGGCGAAGGTGACGGGCGTACGGATCCACGGAGGCCGGGAGAGAGCGCATCCGGCACCGCGGGGGGTGGCCCCGACAGACGGTCGGGGGACCCGGGGGATACGGGAGGCGGAGCTCCCGCTCAGAAGACGCGACAGAGCATGGCGGCGACGCGGCACAGGTCGACTGCCCGCCGCTTCGTGAGATCCGCCTGCTGCTTCATGGGGTCGATCGTAGGGAAGTACGGGCGGAGATGTCACCGTCGTTTCGCACACTGAGACGCGATCGTCCACAATGCGGGACGAAGGGTCGATGACGCGTGTACGGCCGGGGATGCCCACGGCTCCGTACCTGCCCACCATCTACGGAGCGGACTCCTCCGTCTCACTATCCGGTCGCTCGGAGCCTCTCGGCCGCCCTCCTACTGTCCGGCCAGCGCGACGTTCGTACCCGTGACGCCGATGTCGACGCCCTCCGCTGTGGCCCGCAGCTCGCTGAGTTTCAGCCCGGCGGGCAGCCCGCCGACCGTGCTCTCGAAGTCCGTCTGCTGCCGGACCAGGCCCTCCAGGCCGGGGATGCCCTCGCCGGGCACGGTGTCCGCGTGCACCTTGATCCGGTTCGTCCCGACCATCGTCACCGACGACGTCACGCTGCGGCTGACCGTGCGCCCCAGGATGGCGACCGAGCCGGTGACCTTGACCTTGCCGTTCCCCGCGTACGCGACCTTGGCGCCGGAGTCGGACGCCTTGGTGAGGTCCGCGTACGAGATGTGCGCGCTGCCGCTGGCGCGCGCGGCCACCGCGCTGCTGAAGTCGCTGGAGACCGTGACGTCGTGCAGTTCGGCCCGCACCTCGGTGATCCGCAGGTGGCGGCCGGACGCGTTCGCCTCGACGCCCTTGAGCGTGACGTCGACCCGGCCGAGCTTCTTGTCGAGGACCTGGGTCAGGAACGGGAAGCCCTTGATGTCGACGTCGGGGGAGGCCGAGAGGCCCTCGCTGCTGCGTATTCGGTCCGCCGCCTTGTTGTCCGCGAAATGCACCGCGATCCGGTCGGCGAGGACGAAGAGCCCGCCCAGCACCACGACGACGATGAGCAGTGTCCGCAGTGCTCGCATGGCCGGTCGTCCCTCTGCTCGTACCCGAGTCCTGATCCGTGCCGGTGGCACGGACCCGAGCCTAACGGGGCGATCAGCCCACCAGCCGGCCGATCAGATAGATCGCCGGTGCGGCGGCGGAGAGCGGCAGGGCCACTCCGGCCGTCATGTGGACGAACCGGGAGGGGTAGTCGTAGCTCGCGACGCGCAGTCCGATCAGGGCGCAGCAGCCGGCCGCGAACCCGAGCAGAGCGCCCTGGAGCCCGAGACCGGTGGCACCGCCCGCCAGGGCCCCGGCAGCAGCAGCCGCGACCAGGGCGGCGACGAGCCCGGCGGGGCCCGGCAGCGGGAGCGCGCGGACGACGGCGGCGACCGCCACCGCCGTACAGCCGACCGTCACCGCGTCCGTCGACGCCGCGAGGATTCCCGTCGCGACGATGGTGAGCGCGGAGGAGGCGATGGTCGCCATCAGCCCGGCCATCCGCTCGTCGGCCGGTGCGTGGCTGCGCAGCTGGAGCACGAGCGTGAGCAGCATCCAGACACCGAGCGTGCCGATGATCGCGGCGGGCCCGTGGTCCGCGCCCGCGACGAGCAGCGCGATGTCCGCGACGACACCGCCGAGGAAGGCGAGCGCGATGCCCTGCCGGGCGGGCCACATGCCGTTCAGCCGGAACCAGCCTGCGGCGGTGACGGCCTGGAGCACCAGCAGCGGCACGACCACGGCGTACCGACCGCCGAACGCGGCTGCGGCGAGCACGATCCCGAGCCCGGCCGTCAGCGCGGCGGGCTGCATCCCCGGGGCGATGACCGGCGACCGCCCCTCCGCGCGGGCCCGCTGCGCGTCGGTGACCCGCGGCTGTCCGACGGTGCTGGGGGCGCTGTACGCGGGGCCGTCGGCGGGCGCACCGGCCGCGGCGGACACGGGCCGCACGGCGTAGGGCGCGGGGGCGGGGGCGGGCGTCTCCGGCGGAAGGGGGAGCGACTGCGGCGGGAAGTAGGTGGATTCGGGGGCGGTGTACGGCTGCTGGGGCTGCGGCTGCTGCTGCGCGTCGTGCTGCTGGGGCCCGTCGGGCTGCGGGGAGCCGTGGGGCTGCTGGTGTGCCTGGTTCTGCTGGGCCCCGTAGGACTGCTGGGCCCCGTGGGGCTGCTGAGGCGCTTGGTTCTGCCGAGGCGCCTGGTGCTGCTGATACGGCTGGCTCTGCTGGTACGGAGCCTGCTGAGCGTAAGAGTCCTGCGGGCCCTGCTGGTACGGCGCCTGCTGCTGGGCGTACGGGTTCTGCGCAGCCTCCTGCTGGTACGGGGCCGGCGGTGGCTGGATGTAGGAGTCCCAGGTCTGCCCGTCCCAGGTCTGGTCGAACTGAACATCCGGGTGCGGATCCTGGTACCCGTTCGCGTCCTGGTACCCATGCGGATCCTGGTAGAACCGCGGGTCGGGCTGCTGCTGCGGCGGCTGCGGCTGCTGCTGCCCGTACGGATATCGCTGATCACTCATTGTGGGGGGTCACCCTCCTGCGAACGGCGGGAGCACCTCGACCGTGCCGCCCTCGGCAAGCCGTACCGTCTCATGGTCTCGGGTCCCCACGGGATCGCCGTCGACGAGGAACGAGCATCGCCGCAGCACCTGCGCCAGCTCACCGGGGTGCCGCTCGCGCGCCGCGTCGAGCGCTTCGGCCAGGGTGGCGCCGCTGTACGGCTCCTCGGCTGTGCCTGCGGCGGCCTTGGCGGCGGCCCAGTAGCGGATGGTTCCCGCGGGCATGGGTACTCCTCAGTGGTTTACGTCGCGCGGGTCCATGATGCCGGGTACGGAGAGGCGACCGCGCCCCAGCCCGTCACCACAGCGCTGGGGCTCCGGCTTCCTGCTCGACTCGACGGCCCTCCGCCCCCTGCCCGGGCAGCGCCCCCGGAAGCCCGCCGCAGGCGACCCACACCCCCTACCGCATCAACCACTCCCCCACCCGCCCCAGCAGCTCGTCCCCGGCCGCGTTCTCCGCATGGCCCATCCCCGGCTCCACCCAGAGCTCCACGGCCCCTGCCCCGGCCGCCGCGGCCAGCATCCGCGGATGGTCCAGCGGGAAGTAGGGGTCCCGGTCCCCGTGCACGATCAGCAGCGGCGCGGGCGCGATCATCGGCACCGCCTCCACCGGTGACAGCGGGACCGGATCCCAGTCCTCCGTGTGGATCCGGGTCCGCAGCCCGAACCGCCCCACCAGCCGCCCCAGCGGTCGCGTGACCACCCAGTGCAGCCTCCGCATCGGCGCCGTCCCCCGGTAGTACCACCGCGCGGGAGCACTCACCGCGGCCACCGCCTGCACGGACCCGGCTGATCCAGCCCCAGCACCCTCGCCCCCCTCCCCGTACAGCGCCGCATGCCTCAGCACCACCGAGC
This sequence comes from Streptomyces sp. NBC_01197, assembly GCF_036010505.1. Lineage (NCBI taxonomy): Bacteria > Bacillati > Actinomycetota > Actinomycetes > Kitasatosporales > Streptomycetaceae > Streptomyces > Streptomyces sp. NBC_01197. The sequence goes on along the minus strand of NZ_CP108569.1, from coordinate 4,068,591 downwards.
CGCCCATCGAGAAGCCGACCGTCACCACCCGGCTGTGCCCGAGGCTGCGGGCCCACTCGACCGCCGCCTCCAGATCGAGCACCTCCTTGTCGCCCACCGTCGAGCGCCCGCCCGACCGCCCGTGCCCCCGGAACGAGAAGGTCACCACGGCCGCACGCTGCGCGAACACCCCCGCGGCGCGCCGCACCGCGGGCCGGTCGACCGACCCCGTGAACCCGTGGGCGACCACGATCGCCGTGTCGCCCGGGCCCCCCACGCCCGGCTCGTACAGCGCCTCGACCGGCACCCCGTCCCGGGTACGAAGGATCACCCTCAAGTCGCCCGGAGTGACCAAGGGAACAGAAGCCTTCCGGAAACGCTCTTCTGACGCAGAACTCATGTGGGCTATTCTGGTGCGATCAGGACCTGGGCAAAGTTGCCCCCAGGTCCTTTTGTGCTTTCGGTGGGTTGTATACGAAACCCGCCGGACGCGCAGCAGGCCCCGGGCGCGGGGTATGCGAGAAAAAAAGCAGTGCCACATACGCCCCACTGCCTGAACGGCGTGGGAGGGGCCCCCATCGCAGGGACCGAGGAGGAACCGACGTAATGGGCGAGCGATATATGCACAACCGCATGACGACCACGGCAGGTGGAGCGCGATGAGTTCTCTGCTGCTCCTGACCAACGCCCTCCAGCCGTCGACGGAGGTGCTACCCGCCCTCGGACTTCTGCTGCACAGCGTGCGGGTCGCTCCCGCCGAAGGCCCGGCTCTCATCGACACCCCGGGTGCCGATGTGATTCTCGTGGACGGGCGCCGCGACCTTCCCCAGGTCCGCAGTCTCTGTCAGCTTCTCCGCTCCACGGGGCCCGGCTGTCCGCTGATCCTCGTCGTCACCGAGGGCGGCCTCGCGGCCGTCACGGCCGACTGGGGCGTGGACGACGTACTGCTCGACACCGCGGGCCCGGCCGAGGTCGAGGCGCGGCTGCGGCTCGCGACCGGACGCCAGCAGATCACATCGGACGACTCCCCGACCGAGATCCGGATCGGCGACCTCTCGGTCGACGAGACGACGTACAGCGCGAAGCTCAAGGGCCGGGTCCTGGACCTGACCTTCAAGGAGTTCGAGCTGATCAAGTACCTCGCCCAGCACCCGGGCCGGGTCTTCACCCGTGCACAGCTGCTCCAGGAGGTGTGGGGCTACGACTACTTCGGCGGTACGCGCACGGTCGACGTCCACGTACGGCGGCTGCGCGCCAAGCTCGGCCCCGAGCACGAGTCGCTGATCGGCACCGTCCGTAACGTCGGCTACCGCTTCGTCACCCCCGAGAAGGTGGAGCGCGCGGCCGAAGAAGCCCAGGCCAAGGCCGCCGAACGGACCTCCGGGGCGCTCCCCCGGACGGAGGACAAGGCGGCCGCCCGGGAGCCCGCGGTCCGGCCCGTAAAACGGTAGGTCCAACGGCAGGTCCATCCGCGTAGACTGCCGCGCGTGGCCAAGGTGACGCGGGACGATGTGGCGCGACTGGCGGGGACTTCGACCGCTGTCGTCAGCTATGTCATCAACAACGGACCGAGGCCGGTTGCCCCGGCCACGCGCGAGCGGGTAGTCAACGCGATCAAAGAGCTGGGGTACCGGCCGGACCGGGTGGCGCAGGCCATGGCCTCACGGCGCACCGATCTCATAGGGATGATCGTGCCGGACGCCCGGCAGCCCTTCTTCGCGGAGATGGCGCACGCGGTCGAACAGGCCGCCGCCGAGCGCGGAAAAATGGTGCTCGTCGGCAACTCGGACTACATCGACGAGCGCGAGGTCCACTATCTGCGGGCCTTCCTCGGTATGCGGGTCTCCGGTCTGATCCTGGTCAGCCAGGGCATGAGCGAGCTCGCCGCCGCCGAGATAGAGGCGTGGGACGCCCGCGTGGTGCTGCTGCACGAGCGGCCCGAGGCCATCGACGACGTCGCCGTCGTGACGGACGACATCGGCGGCGCCCAGCTCGCCACCCGACACCTCCTGGAGCACGGCTACGCGTACGTGGCCTGCCTCGGCGGCGTCGAGTCGACGCCCGCTGTCGGCGACCCGGTGGCCGACCACGTCGAGGGCTGGCGGCGCGCCATGCAGGAGTCGGGCCACTCCATCGAGGGCCGGCTCTTCCAGGCTCCGTACAACCGTTACGACGCGTACCAGGTGGCGCTGAAGCTGCTGGCGGGCCCGGACCGGCCCCCGGCGATCTTCTGTTCCACCGACGACCAGGCCATCGGTGTCCTGCGGGCCGCCCGTGAGCTGCGGATCGACGTGCCCACCGAGCTGGCGGTGGCCGGTTTCGACGACGTCAAGGAGGCGGCGCTCACGGACCCGCCGCTCACGACCGTGTACTCGGACCGGCCGGCGATGGCGCGCTCGGCCGTCGATCTCGTACTGGACGACGCGCTGCGGGTCGCGGGGTCGCGGCGGGAGCGGCTGAAGCAGTTCCCTTCGGCGCTCGTCGTACGGCGTTCCTGCGGCTGCGGCTGACACCCGGCCCTGGTCCCTGGCCCTGACGCCCAACACCGCCCGGGTGCGGGCCTGTCGGGCCTTTATATCGGGCATACGGGGTTCTGTCGGGCTTCTCAGCGGGCACTCAGGAAACTCTCATGGTCGGTGGCAAGGCTATGAGACATGACCGAGAACCCGGAGCAGTACCCCAACCCGCAGCAGGACGATGCGTACACGGCCCGGTCCTACCCGCCGCCGCCCGCACACCAGCCGTCAGCGGCCTGGCCGCCGCCGGCTCCGGCCGCCCCGGCGGACCATGTCACATCCAGGCGCGCCAAGCGGCCGGTCGCACTCCTCGCCGCTGTCGCCATCATCGCCGCGGTCGTGGGCGGCGGTTCGGCGGCGCTCGCCGAGTCCCTGATGAACAACAGCGCCAACGGCGGCAATCCCGCGGGCACCGTCAGCGGCACCACCGTCTCGCAGTCGAGCAAGGGCACGGTCTCCGGTGTCGCCCAGGCCGTCTCGCCGAGCATCGTCGAGGTCAAGGCGACCTCCACGGCGGGTCAGTCCACCGGGGCAGGCGTGATCGTCACCGCCGCCGGTGAGATCGTCACGAACAACCACGTCATCTCCGGTGCCGGCTCGGTCAAGGTCTCCCTGAGCGACGGCAAGACGTACACGGCGAAGGTGGTCGGCACCGACCCCGACAAGGACCTGGCACTGATCAAGGTGCAGGGCGCGTCCGGCCTCAAGCCCGCCTCGCTCGGTGACTCGTCCGACGTCGCCGTCGGCGACCAGGTCGTGGCGATCGGCTCCCCCGAGGGCCTGACCGGCACCGTCACCAGCGGCATCATCTCGGCGCTGAACCGCGATGTCACCGTCGCCAAGGAGGGCGGCCAGGGGCAGAGCCAGGACCAGGGTCAGGGACAGGGGCAGTACGGCCAGGGGCAGGGCGGCGGCGACGGGAACTGGCCGTTCCAGTTCGGCGGACGGCAGTTCAACGGCGACACCGGCAACTCCACCACCACGTACAAGGCGCTCCAGACCGACGCCTCACTCAACCCCGGCAACTCCGGCGGTGCGCTGATCAACATGAACGGCGAGATCATCGGCATCAACTCCGCGATGTACTCGGCCAGTTCGCAGAGCAGCGACAGTTCGAGCGACGCCGGGAGCGTGGGCCTCGGCTTCGCCATCCCCATCAACACGGTCAAGGCCGACCTCGCCCACCTGCGCGCGGGCGGCAGCAACAGCAACTAGGCAATGGCCGGCCGGACATTGTCTGGCGCGACCGGCCCGCGTGATCCAGCACCACCCAGCACCACCAGTCGGCGCCGCACCCGCGCCGACGCCACCAGGAGGACCCCGTGACCGCAACTCCGCACGGCACCGCTACCCCCGCCCTCACCCCCACCATCACCGTCACCATCAACCGAGCCAGGCACGCGCTGCTCACCGCGGTCTCCTGGGCGGACCCCGCCGGCCTGGGGCTCCCCCTCGCGCTGGCCCAGTCCCAGGCCGATCAGACCGGGAAGGCGGGGCAGCCAGGGCAGCCGGGGCAGGACGGGAACGCCGATCAGACAGCGGCCCGCGCCCCCGAGGTGCGCGCCTCCACCTCCAAGGGGCGTGCCGCGCGCCGCCGACGGCCGGCCGTGCGAGGCTGAGGGACGCCAGCCCGCGCCCCCAGCGAACCCCAGCGAACCCCAGCGAACGAGGACAGAGAGCCGATGAGCCCCGCCGAGGACGGCCACGACCAGCAGCGCATCCTGATCGTCGACGACGAGCCCGCCGTACGCGAGGCGCTGCGCCGCAGTCTCGCCTTCGAGGGGTACGGGACGGAGGTCGCCGTCGATGGTCTGGACGCGCTGACGAAGGCGGCCCCGTACGAGCCGGATCTCATCGTCCTCGACATCCAGATGCCCCGCATGGACGGCCTGACCGCGGCCCGCAGGCTGCGGGCGTCGGGGTCGACCACCCCGATCCTGATGCTCACCGCCCGTGACACGGTCGGCGACCGGGTGACCGGACTCGACGCGGGCGCCGACGACTACCTGGTGAAGCCGTTCGAACTGGACGAGCTGTTCGCCCGCATCCGCGCACTGCTGCGCCGCAGTTCGTACACGGCGACCGCGGGCGAGGCCCCCGACGGCAACGTGCTGTCCTTCGCCGACCTGCGGATGGACCTCTCGACGCGCGAGGTGGTGCGCGGGGATCGGCGGGTGGAGCTGACCCGTACCGAGTTCACGCTCCTTGAGATGTTCCTGGCCCATCCGCGCCAGGTGCTCACCCGCGAGCAGATCCTCAAGGCGGTGTGGGGCTTCGACTTCGAGCCGTCGTCCAACTCGCTGGACGTGTACGTGATGTACCTCCGCCGCAAGACGGAGGCGGGCGGCGAACCACGGCTGGTGCACACGGTGCGGGGCGTGGGATACGCGCTGCGCACCGGGAGCGCCGAGTGAGTTTCCCCCAGCCCGTGCGCTGGTTCCAGCGGCTTCCGCTGCGCTCCCGGCTGGCGATGCTGACGGCCGCGGCGGTGGCGTTCGCGGTGGCCGTGGTCTCGGTGATCTGCTGGTTCCTGGTGCAGGGGAAGCTGTACGACGAGATCGACTCGAAGCTCAGCGGACAGATCTACACCCAGACCGTCTCCCCCACCACCCTGCGCAACAACCTCAGTGACTGCCGCGCGCCCGCACCGCCCGGCAACTTCGGCCAGCAGACGTCCCCGTACTACGCGCAGCTCGTCCAGTCGGACGGCACCACCTGTGTGCGCGGCGGCGCGGGCACCATCAGGGTCACCGGCAGCGACCGTTCCCTGGCGAAAGCCGGCAACGCCGAGCTGGCCAAGTACCGCAACGGCACCGACTCCGACGGCCACGCCATCCGGATTCTCACGGCACATGTGTTCATCCAGCCCGGGGTGCCCTACCCGGACATCGTGCAGATGGTCGCCTACCCGCTGGCGGACACCCGCAGCACCCTCAGCGAACTGGCCCTGCTACTGCTCGGTGTCTCCGGGGTCGGTGTCATCGGGGCGGGCGCGGCGGGCCTGTGGATCGCGCGGGCCGGGCTCAAACCGGTCGACGAACTGACCGAGGCCGTCGAGCACGTGGCCCGCACGGAGGACCTCACCGTACGCATCCCGGTCGAGGGCGAGGACGAGATCGCCCGGCTCTCCCGGTCCTTCAACTCGATGACCGCCGCACTCGGCGACTCCCGCGACCGTCAGGCGCAGCTCATCGCGGACGCCGGGCACGAGCTGCGCACCCCGCTCACCTCGCTCCGTACCAACATCGAGCTGCTCGCCCGCAGCGAGGAGACCGGCCGGCCCATCCCGCCCGACGACCGCAAGGCCCTGATGGCTTCGGTCAAGGCGCAGATGACCGAACTGGCCGCGCTCATCGGGGACTTGCAGGAGCTGTCCCGCTCGGACGCCACCCATGCGCCGGAGACCCTGAACGTCGTCGCACTGCACGACATCGCGCAGTCGGCCCTGGACCGGGCGCGGCTGCGCGGCCCGGAGCTGACCTTCGCCGTCGACCTCAGGCCCTGGTACGTACAGGCCGAACCGGCCGCGCTGGAACGGGCCGTGATCAACGTCCTGGACAACGCGGTGAAGTTCAGCCCGCCCGGCGGCACCATCGAAGTCGCCCTGGGCGACGGCCTGCTGACGGTACGGGACCAGGGCCCCGGCATTCCGGCCGACGACCTCCCGTACGTCTTCGAGCGGTTCTGGCGGTCGCCGTCGGCCCGCTCCCTTCCCGGCTCGGGGCTCGGACTCTCCATCGTGGCCCGTACGGTCCAGCAGTCCGGCGGCGATATCGCGCTCAACCCGGCGCCGGGCGGCGGCACGGAGGCGGTCATCCGGATCCCGGGCGCCGCGACACCACCGCCGGCTGCGCCGCCCGCGCCGGATGCGCCGCCTTCACAGGAGGTGTGAGGAGTACCGAAGCCAGAGGCGTGAGGCGCTGAGGCGCCGAGGCCCCCGACAACTTTCCCCACCTTGACAAAATATTTTGTCGGCTGGACTCTGGAGTGGTGCTTGACGTCGCTGTTATCGAAGAACCCGCCGCGGCCGAGGCGTCCCTGGACCCGATACGGTCCCGGATCCTCGCCGCCCTGGCCGAGCCCGGCTCGGCCACCATGCTGGCCGTCCGTCTGGGGCTCCCCCGGCAGAAGGTCAACTACCACCTGAAGGAGCTGGAGCGTCACGGGCTGGTCGAGCTCGCCGAGGAGCGGCGCAAGGGCAACGTCACCGAGCGGATCTACGGCGCCACCGCCGCCTCGTACGTGATCTCCCCCAGCGCCCTGGCCGCCGTCAGCCCGGACCCCTCCCGCTCCCCGGACCAGCTCTCCGCCCGCTGGCTGCTGGCCCTGGGGGCCCGGCTGGTCCAGGAGGTCGGCGCCCTGGTCACCGGCGCCTCCCGGGTACGGCAACGGGTCGCCACCTTCGCCATCGACGCGGAGGTGCGGCTCGCCTCGGCGGCCGACCGGACGGCCTTCGCCGACGAACTGACCCAGGCCATGACCGCCCTCGTCAGCCGCTACCACGACGAGTCCGCCCCCCAGGGCCGCAGCCACCGGGTGATCGTCGGCCTGCACCAGATACCCGTCGCGCCCACCGACGCACCGCAGACCCCGGCCGGACCGCGGAGCCCGGCCGCACCCGACGCACCGCAGACCCCGGCCGCCCCGCGCCGGCCGCAGACCGGGTGGGGGACACCAGAGCACGGACCCCAGGCGCAACAGGAGAACCCGCGATGACGCATCCCTTTGAGATCGAGCAGGAGACGACCCTGCCGGCGAGCCCCGAAGAGGTCTGGGAGGCGATCGCCACCGGGCCGGGGATCGACTCCTGGTTCATGGGGCGCAACGAGGTCGAGCCTCGCGAGGGCGGCGCGGTGAGCATGGAGACCGGCGGCCACCAGCAGGAGGCGACGGTCATCGCGTACGAACCCGGCAAACGCTTCGCCACGCGCACGGCCACCGCCGAGGACGGCCGCTTCATGGCCTTCGAGTACCTGATCGAGGGGCGGGCCGGCGGCAGTACCGTGCTCCGCGTCGTCCACAGCGGCCTGCTCGGTGACGACTGGCAGGACGAGTACGACGCGCTGCGCAGGGGCTGGCCCTTCCACCTCCACACGCTCCGCGAATACCTGGCCCGCTTCCCGGGACGTCGCGGCGCCCCCGTCTTCGCCATGGCGCTCTCGGGCGGGCAGGTCTCGCCGCAGGTACGGGCGGCCCTCAGCCGTGGACTGTCGCTGCCGAGTCCGGCCGCCGTGGGCGCCCGGGCACACGCGGAGCCGGCCGGCCTGCCGCCGGTGGACGGCGAAGTGACCTGGTCGGACGATGAGCACATCGAGGTCCGGGCCGCGGACGGGCTCTACACCTTCCACCACTCCCCCGGCGTGGTGCTGATGTTCCACCACCTCTTCGGCCCGCACACCGGCGGCGCCGAGGACGCCTGGCAGCAGTGGCTCACCAGCATCCTCGCCTGACCCTGGCGCACCCGAAAGAGACGCCGCCCAGCCCCTCAACATGCACCACACGCACCACACCCACCAAGTCAGGAAACCCTCATGCGCACGGTGATCAGCACCGCCTTCATCTCACTCGACGGCGTAGTCGAGGCGCCGGGCGGCGAACCCGGTTACCGCAACTCCGGATGGACCTTCAAGGACGTCGACTTCGTTCCTGAGGCATTCGAGATCAAGGGGCGGGAACAGGAGGAGGCCACCGCGATCCTGATGGGCCGCGTCAGCTACGAAGCCTTCAGCCCCGTCTGGCCGGACATGGCCGAGTTCGCGCACTACAAGTCGGTGCCGAAGTACGTCGTCTCGACCACCCTCACCGACGACCGGCTCGTCCCCAACTGGGGCGAGACCACCATCCTGCGTTCCCTGGACGACGTCGCCGCCCTCAAGCAGACCGAAGGCGGCCCGATCATCGTCCACGGCAGCGCCCAGCTGAACCACGGCCTCTCGGACGCGGGCCTCATCGACCGCTACCACCTGCTCGTCTTCCCGCTGCTGCTCGGCGCCGGCAAGCGCCTGTTCAGCGCCACGGACAAGGACACCCAGAAGCTGAAGCTGGTCGAGTACGAGGCCTACTCCAACGGCCTCCAGAAGAACGTCTTCGACGTGGTCCACTGACACTGCCGACGCCGGCCCTGTGCCCATCCCGGCGCCCACCGTCTTCAGGGCTCGGTGCTACTTGCCCAGGTGCAGGCCGGAACCCGCCAGGTCCGCCCTGATCCCGTCCTTCTTCACCACCACATGGCGCAGGCTGATGTCTCCGGGGGCCTTGGGCAGCTTGAAGGAGAGCGAGAACTGACTGGAGAGCTCCGGCGGACGCAGACTCATCACGGCGGCGATCAGCTTGGGGTCGATGCCCGCCTTCTGCAGCAGCCAGGGGTGGGCCACGACCTCGTCGACCAGGTTGACCTGCATCAGCTGGTGCGCGAAGCGCGGTGTGCCGGTCAGTTCGTGCAGCTGGTCGTCGCTCTGCAGCGCCTGCTGTACGCGCTTCTGCGGTACGCCGATCCGCTGGACGATGGACGGCACGGAGAGCAGCGCCCTGATGTGGTTCTCCTCGCGGGCGATCCGGGCCGCCGCTGCGGGGGCGAGCCGGAGCCCGGAGTGCGCGCGGTCCCTGCCGGGCGTGTACGTCGCGATGCCGGGCACTTCGATCCGCATGTGGTCGACCGTCGTGGAGACCGCCCGGCCGCCGTCCCGCTGGACGTGTGCCTTGGCCTGGACCCGCACCTCCGTACCCGCCACGGGCAGCCCGCCCCGCACATTGATCGAGTCGTGCCCCTGGTCGGTGAACTTGACCTGCGAGGCGCCGAGTTCGCGGTTCATGTCCGCGAACGAGAGGAAGACGTCGCCGTCCATCCGGCCGACCACGGCGCCCTTGATGGAGCTGGGGAGGTCTCCGTTGATCCGGATGTCCTTGGCGGTGGCGTGCACCTCCGCGAGCGAGACCCGGTCGGCCGGAACGTCGGGTACGGACACGTCGACCCGGTCCAGGTGCTTGTCGAGAACCTGGGTGAGGAACGGGAAGCCGTGGATGTCGACCTCCGGCCTGGTCACCAGGTGCATCGACTGCTGGAGCTTCTCGGCGGCCTTGTTCTGCGCGTACAGCTCGGCGAACCGGTCGGCGAGGAAGAGGAATCCGGTGCAGACCAGCGCCGCGACGGCGACCTTCACCACGGTGGACACGGCGGCGAACCGGCTCCGGGCGCGGTGGTTGGGCGGCGACCAGTTGTCATCGGGGTCGTCACGGCTCTCGCCGACGACACCTTCGGCTTCGTCGTGCTCGGACTTCAACCCGAGCCCGAGGGGGTCGCGCTCCTCGTGGCCGTACGGCTCGAAACCCGGCTCCGGGTCGCGGAGTTGCGCCAGCTCTTCGTAGGGATTGCGCGGATGCGGGGGTATGCGTGTGGGGGGTCGCATCGGCTCATCCCACCACGTGTGCGCCCCCCGAACGCAAGTCGTACCGGTGGTAGCCCCCTGCTTTGCACCCTTTGTCGGCCAAACGCCGGTTGCTAGGCCGGTCACAGCCCGAAGCGGGGCCGACCAGGAAAATCTGGCCGACCCCGCTTCATGACGGAGCACGGTGAGCCAGGGGCGGCGGCGGCCTTTTGCAGCACCAGATGCCGTCACCCATATATTGGCTCCCGCATTCGCATTCCTGCCCCAGCTCAAAAGACTGCCGGGAAACCGACTCACCTTCTCATGCACGGCCGGAAGCGGCTTACGGCCGACTACCAGCGGTACCAGCGGCCTCGCTTTCCGCCGGACGCCGCAGGGCGGATGAGGAAGCCCAGCAGCCACACGACCAGCACGATGGCGGCGATCCACCACAGTGCCTTTACAGCGAACCCCACACCGAAAAGGAGCAGGGCGAGCAGAAGAACGAGAAGAATAGGAACCATCTTTATCAACCTCCGAAGCACCGAGTGCCCCGGCCTCATCCCTTCATTCCCCCGATCCCTGGAAAGTTTCCTGACAGCGACTGTCCGACAACTGCCACCCCCCTCCCCACTGGGCGAACGCCTGTGGAACTTCAGCCGGGGTTTGAATGGAACTCCTGCGGAAAGGCGCTGTGCTGGCACTGTTTCCGACTAGGTCAGGAGTGATTGATCGTGGCTGCGGACGAGAAGGCCCAGGCCAGGGGCGAGCGGGTCGAGGGAAAGATCAAGAAGACGGCCGGCGATGCGGTGGGCAACGAGTCGCTCCAGGCCGAGGGCCGGGCCGAAGAGACCCAGGGTGACGTGCGCAAGGCCAAGGAAGCCATCAAGGACGTGTTCAAGGACAAGTAGCACCCAAGGACACGTAGCGCCCCGAACCGGGGCGAGGCGACCCCGCCCAGGTGAGGCCCCAGCAACTGCCCGGCGATACCCGCGTCTTCGAACGCCTTCGTCAACCACACCGACGAACCGGGCAGGCTGGGCGCCGTCCCGGTCCTTTACTCCGGGACCCCGCCCTGGCGTCACTCTGCGTTGGCATTGGCGGCGAGCGTCCGAGCCGCTTCGATCACTGTCGCGCGACGGCGGGCGAAGGTGGCCTGGTCGGTCTCCTCGTCCAGGGCCATACGGGCCATCCTGGGCACCGCGAAGTTCCAGGCGATCAGCCCCATGGTGGTGAACAACAGGTCCTGGGCGGCGCCGACCCGTGCGTCCTCGGGAAGGTGGCGGGCCACGCCCCCCTCCACGAGACTGCGAGCCTTTTCGCGGAAACCGTCACGGCGTTCCCGCTCGGTCTCGTCGGATTCGCCGCCCCCTTCCAGCGCCTCCCACAGCAGCAACCTGATCAGCTCCGGGTGCTCCTGGTACCAGTCGAAGAGCTGCCCGACCGAGTCGGCCACCGCGTCGGGACCGACGGAGACGGAGACGCGGACCTTCGCTCGCAACCGGGGCTGGACTCCGACGACGCGATCACCACCGCCGGATCGACCGCTCCCCTCGGCCGCTTCGGCACCGCCGAGGAAGCAGCCGCCTCGGCCCTCTTCCTCATGGCCAACAACTACGTCACTGGCCAGATCATCACCGTCGACGGCGGCGAGACCCTCGCCTGACCCGAACGGGCCGGCCCACCTCAGTACGGCCCGCATGTGCCGCCCAGGACGGGGATCAGCGCCCCGCCGTCGACACGGAATTCCAGGTACGGGCGTACGGACCACTCGGTCCACCGGCCCCGGTGACTCAACGAGAACCCGCACGGTTCCCCGCGGTGCAGTGCGCCGATCGCGCCGACACAACCACCACCATCCACCCAACTCAGCGCGCGGTGGCGCTCGATGGACGGAAGGGCGTGCGCCAGCTCGCGTACCTCCGCACGGATGCGGCGGATCGCCTCGGCCGGGGAGGTTGCGGCGTAACGCGCTACGTCCCCCACGTCGTCGGCGTCCATCGTGCGGTACGTGATCCGCTCGCACCAGAAGGCGCGGGTGGGGTGCGGGACACGCATGATGGGGCCTCCTGACGCGACGTCGGGGCCGCCCCCTGCCCACTGCCGGCGTGACGAGCTGTAGGTAGCGAGGCGGCCCCTTCTTGGCCCCCCAAGCGGCGCAGTTTGAGGGGCAGTTGCGGCGCCGAGGCGTGAACGTTCCTCAACGAACGCCCGGTTGGCGCCACACCAGGAAGCTAGCGGTTGCGACCACCGCGTATCAAGAGTTTGACGTCTAACGAGTGAGACCCATCCCCCGGACGAGTGTTACGCAACGAAACGGGCGGTCCCCACCTGCGCCGATAGGAGACCGCCCGAAGCCGGAGTGGGCCGAATCAGGCCAGGTCGTCGAACTCGCCCTCCTTGGCGCCTCCGAGGAAGGCACGCAACTTGGCCCGACTGGTCCTAACGATCACGCCAGGGTTGTCGCTCTCACGCAACAGGATCTCGTCCCCCTGCTCGGCGAGTTCGAGACAGTTGTTCCCCTCCGGACCCGACGACTTCGAGGACTTGCGCCACTGGATTTCCATTGGTTCTCACGCCTTCATACTTGTTGTGCGATTCTTCGGATGAAGTCCCGGGAACTCTCCGGATCGAGCGAACGCTCCTCGGTCCGGTCGAGCACTGCTCGATAGTTCACGAGACGAGTCTCGGCATCCAGAAATGCAGGCCCGGTCGCAGTGTCCATCTGGACGGTGTCCAGCTGCGGGACGGAGCCGTAGACGTATTGTGTCGAACCGCCGGTCTCCGGGACACCGCCCGCCGCGAAGGGGATCACCCGAATGGTGATGTTGTCCCGGTCCGACTCCTTGAGCAGGTGGTTAAGTTGGCCACGGGCCACGTTCGGGCCGCCGTACGTCATCCGGAGAGCAGCCTCGTGAATGAGGAACGTGCAGGCAGGCGGATCTTCACGGTCGAGCACATCTCGGCGCTTCAGCCGATGTGACAGTAGCCGTCGTTGGCGCGCTGGGCTCGGCGGCGGCACGACTTCCCCGAACACAGCACGGGCGTAGTCCTCGTTCTGGAGCAGGCCAGGCATGAACATGATCTGCACCGAGCGGATACCGATCGCATGATGCTCCATCTCGGCCAGGTCCAGCGCGCCGCTGGAGAAGTCGCCGCGATAGTCCTCCCACCAGCCGCTTATGCGCTCGGCTGCCATGTCGGCGAGAGCATCGATATACGCCGCATCAGGGCACTCGTACTGGCCGGCCCAGGTCCGCACCCGTTCACTGCTGACTCCGAATCGACCTGATTCCGTGTTGCTGATCGCGGTGCGGTCCGTACTGAGCAGCGCTGCGGCCTGAGCCAGTGACAAACCGGCATGCTCACGCATCTTCCGCAGCTCAGTGCCCAGACGACGCTGCCGCGCCGTGGGTGCCTTCCTCGATGGCATCGACTCTCCTTTTGTCGGGACCCAGTGTGGCCCGTGCCCATTCGTCAGTCCACCTCGTTGAGCGAATGAGTCCACTCGGTCACACTAATTAGCCTCGTGCGCTAACGTCATCACCGACGTCGGCAAGCCCGAAGTGCAGCTGCTTCAGCGCGCGTTGAGACCTGCGCGCCGATCCGGCCATCGCCACGGACAACGAGCGGCGCACCCGTTTCGGATCGCATCACGTAGGGAGAACCACATGGCCCCGGCCCCACCACGCCGCCCACAGGGCGGCGAGTTCTACCGCATCGCCCTGCCCAGCACCGCCAACGCACCCCGCATCGCGCGGGACTTCGTCACCTCGCTGCTCACCGTCAGCCGCCACCGTGACCTGGCCGACGACGCGCGGCTCTGCGTCGCGGAGGTGGTCAGCAACGCCCACCGCCACACCCGTACGCCCCGGATTCAGCTCTGCGCGACCGTCAACCGCAAGCAGGTCACCGTCTCCGTCGCGGACAACGCGCCCTGGTTCCTTCCCGTACTCACCACTCCACCTGCCGGAGATCAACTGGAGTGCGGACGCGGTCTGTTACTGGTCGACAGGCTCGCGCTCGCCTGGGGATGGACCCTCCTGGGCGGCTGCACCCCGGACCGTAAGGCCGTCTGGTTCACGCTCGCCAGGGTCGGGGCCGACGAGCCCCGATAGGCGCCCGCAACACTCCGCACCTGCACTTTTCACGGGCGCGTTCCGGCGCAACGCTCCGGCGCGGCGGGTCTCCAACGCGCCGCCTTCCGTAGCTCGTTGGAGTGGAAGCGCTGAGCCGATCTTCTGCTCGGAGAAGTCGGTCTGTATACCTATGGCTACGCAGGGTTACTTATTCAAGTGGCCCGTCAGCGCCAAGGAGTACCTGGTGAAATTCCGTAATTCTCTGTGCGTCGCGGCCGTATCGGCAACGCTGATCCTGGGTGCGGGAAGTGCCTTCGCGGCTCCAGCCCTCACCACGAGCCAGGCCGGGGCGGCCAAGGTCGCAGCCGCGCGTCCCACCAGTGACACCATCATCCGGCCGCGCGCGCAGATCTGTAAGAACGGCGCGTGGACGTCGGGCAACGGCCGGACCATCCTCCGTATGCAGGAGGACGGCAACTTCGTTCTCTACAAGGACGGTCACCCGGTCTGGCAGGCGCCCCACACCTGGTCGCACGGGAACTGCGCGGTGTTCCAGGAGGACGGCAACTTCGTCGTCTACAACTCCACGGGTCAGCCCGTATGGGCGTCCGGCACCTGGCACAAGGGCGGCTACCTGGCCATCCAGGACGACGGCAACGTCGTCATCTACAACAACGCCCACCGCCCCGTGTGGGCGACCAACACGGGTGACTGACCTGACAGTTCCCGACCTGGGGAACTGAAAGCTGACAGCCGAAAAGAAGAGGGGCGGCGAGCCGTTAGGGCCCGTCGGGTCTCCGCCCCGCCAACCGCACACCAAGAACTGAGCGCCGGGACGCCGGCTCCTCGCCGACACCACCCAGACCAAGATCCACACGTTGCTCACTTTAAGTAGCCGGGCCGGTACCTTCGGTGACGCGACGGCCATGTGGACGGCCGTACTTCCCGGAAGGACCTCTGCATCCATGCGACGTGTCACCAAGATCGGCCTGTTTGCCTCGGCCCTGATGCTCACCCTCACCGGTGCCGCCACCGGCACCGCCACCGCCCAGCCGGACACCGCCACCCGCGCCGCAGCGGGCGACACCGCCTACTTCGAGGTGGCCAGCGACCATAACAACCGCGACACCTGGGTCATCAAACTGACCAAGCCGGAAGAGATCCAGCACGCCCGTGACCTCGCGAGCGGGTCGACGACCGAGAGGCCCCATATCCTCGGGCGGATCGACAAGCGGCCCGCGCCGTACAACCCGCGCTGGAGCTACAACCTCCGACCGGAGACCATCAGCTTCTTCGACTACGCCATCGAGGTCTGCGACGCGCACCCCGCGTACGTCGAGGACCACCTGGACGAGGCGGGCGGGGCGTTCCTCCCGGGCCTGGTCTGGTGCCCCTGGTCCTCGCACATCACGAAGGAAATCCCCGCGCCCTGACCTCACTCTCCGCCATAGGCCGCGGCCCCCGTCCGCCGAGCAGGCGAGCGGGGCCGCGGCCTGTGTCGTGCCGGCCGTACCGGGCGCTACTTGACGACCGTGATCCGGTCCGCCGTCGGCGTCGGGATCGGCGTGGACGCCGAGGAGTTCGCCGCCAGATAGGCGTTGAACACATCCAGGTCGGACGCACCGACCAGCTTGTTCGTACCCTGGCCCAGGGCCGCGAAGCCGTCGCCACCGCCCGCGAGGAACTCGTTCATCGCGACACGGTAGGTCGCGGCCGGGTCGATGGCCGTGCCGTTCAGCTCGACCGTGTTCGCGACCACGCGGTCCGCGCCAGACTTCGTCAGGTCGAGGGTGTACGTCAGGCCCTTCGACACCTGAAGGATCTTCGGGGAGGCCGCGTTACCCCCACTGACCTGCTGCTGGAGCGCGGTCAGGAGCTGCGCGCCGGTCAGATCAACCACGTTCATCATGTTGGTGAACGGCTGCACGGTGAACGCCTCGCCGTACGTCACCACCCCGTCGCCCTCACTGCCGCTCGCCTTGTACACCAGGTCGGACCTGATGCCGCCCGGGTTCATCAGGGCCAGCTGGGCGCCGCCCTTGTCGGCCGGGGAGAGGCCCGCGAGCTGCGCGTCGGCGATCAGATCGCCGAGCCGGGTCTCCGGGGAGGTGTCACCGCGCCCGTTGATGTCGGCGGAGATGAAGCCCTGCGGCTTGTTGGCGACCGGAGCGGCCAGCGTGTTCCAGCGGTTGATCAGCGAGGTGATGTCCGGCGCCTTGGGCTGGTCGCGGCTGACGATGTGGTTGACGGGCCGCACGCCGGTACCGGTCATGCCGTGCCCGCCGGCCGTCTTGGCGGCCGTCCGCACGATGTCGCGGGTCTTCAGGTCGTACGTGAGGGTGCTGTCCGTGTACAGGCGCCCGAAGGACGCGGCCGACGTCACCATGCGCGGGTTGCCCGCGGGGTCCGGGATGTCACACACGTACGACTGGTGGGTGTGGCCCGTGACCAGCGCGTCCACCTTCGGCGAGATGCCCTTGGCGATGTCGACGATGGGGCCCGAGATGCCGTCGCCGGCGCCGGGTGAGTCGCAGTCGTAGTTGTACGAACTGCTCGCGGGCATACCGCCCTCGTGGATCAGGGCCACGATGGACTTGACGCCCTGGCGGTCCAGTTCCTTGGCGTACTTGTTGACCGTCTCGATCTCGTCGTGGAACTTGAGGCCCTTGACGCCGTTCGCGGTGACGACGTTGGGCGTGCCCTCCAGCGTCACGCCGATGAAGCCGATCCTGACGCCGTTCTTCTTCCAGACCGTGTACGGCTTGAGGATCGGCTTGCCGGTCTTCTCGCTGGTCACATTGGCGGCCAGATAGGGGAAGTCGGCGCCCTGGAACTTCTTGCCCTTCTCATAACAGCCGTCGGTCGGGTGACAGCCGCCGTTCTGCATCCGGGCCAGCTCGGTCGCGCCCTCGTCGAACTCGTGGTTGCCGACGGAGGTGACGTCGAGCTTGATGTCGTTGAGCGCCTCGATGGTCGGCTCGTCGTGGAAGAGCCCCGAGAGCATCGGGCTGGCGCCGATCATGTCGCCGCCCGCCGCGGTGACCGAGTACGGATGACCCTTACGGGCGGCCCGCAGCGAACTCGCCAGATACTCCGCGCCCCCGGCGGGTACCGACTTCACGGTGCCGTCGGGCTGCGTCTCGGCCACGGTCCCCGACGAACCGGCCGGCGGCTCCAGATTCCCGTGCAGGTCGTTGAAGGACAGCATCTGCACATCGACGGTGGGGTCGGGCCTGGAGTGGCCCGAACCGTGCTGCGCGTGACCGCCGTTCGCGGGACCGCCGTGACTCTGCGCCTGGGCCGGCATGGCGGCAACCAGTGCGCCGACAGTCACGAACCCGGCAGCGGCGACAAGAACCCGCCGGGTCGGCCGGGTCGCCCGGTCGCTCCGACGGCGGAGGGTTCTGTGAGGTTTGGCTGACATTCGTCCCCTTGTGAGTTCTGTGTGAAGGGCGAGGGGTGACGATCGGCAGCCTAGAGTCAACGCGCGTAGCGCAACAGGGGGTTACGGTCAGGGGCTGAGAAATTTACGGGCCGGGAGACCCGTCAGCCTGCGGGCGTGCCGATCTGGTCGCGTTCGAGCACGGAGCGCAGCGTCGAGAGTGCCTGCGCGACGGCCGACACCGAGGAACTGTCGAGAGCGCCTCCGATCAGGTCGGCCACTCCATCGGTGAAGGTCTTCTCCGCCGCATCAACAAGCCGTGAGCCGTCGTCGGTGAGGGCCAGCAGTGAGGACCGGCGATCGGACGGGTTCGGCTGCCGGACGGCCCATCCCTTCTTCTCCAGACGGTCGACGGTCTTACTGGCCGCCCCGATGCCGATGGCGAACTCGGCCGCGAGGTCCGCCACCCGGGACCCCGGATGGTCGCGCAGGTGGCGCAGGGCCTCGAACTGCGAGGTGACGATCCCGTGCAGCTCGCGGAGACGGTCGTTGAGGGCGTTGTACAGACGCGTCTCGCACCGGACCAGGTCGGCGAAGAAGCCCGGGAGGTCGACCGTCTCACCGCTTGCTTTGGCTGTCACGGCGGATAGCCTACATTAAATGCCACGGCATATAGTGCGCTGGAATGTACCTCGGAAGGCACCCGGATCCACTGACGGCAGGAGAAGAAGATGAGCAGGGAACAGCGCGCGCAAGTCGACGCGATGCTGCGGCAGCCGCGACCTGAGGGCCCCGGGACGGTCGAGGAGATCCGAGCCGGATTCAAGGCGCTGATGGCGCAGATGATCGTGCCCGACGGCATCCGCACCGCGCAGACGACTCTCGGTAACCGACCCGCCCTGCGTGTCGAGCCGGACAACGGGCCGCGCGCGGGGACGATCCTGTACCTCCACGGCGGCGGCTGGGTGTACGGCTCCCCCGAAAGCGCGCTGTCGCTGACGGGACACCTCGTGGCCAAGACCGGCTTCGGGGCGTACTCGCTGGACTACCGGCTTGCCCCCGAGCACCCGTTCCCGGCCGCGATCGAAGACACGCTGAGTGCCTACCGCGCCCTCCTCGACAGCGGTCAGTCCCCTTCGACCATCGTGTTCGCCGGCGAATCGGCCGGCGGCGGCCTGACCGTAACGACCTGCCTGGCCGCCCGCGACGCGGGCCTGCCGCTGCCCGCCGCCCTCGTGACGTTCTCCCCGGGCCTCGACGCCACCCGCACGGGCGAGAGCATGGACACCAAGGAAGGCATCGACCCGATCTTCACCCGCGAGTCCGTGGCACACACCGGAGCGATGTACCTCGCCGGGCAGAACCCGCGCCAGCCCCTGCTCAGCCCAGCCGTCCTCGCCGACCTGACCGGCTTCCCCCCGATGCTCGTCCAGGTGGGCACCAACGAGATCCTGCTGGACGACTCCACACGGCTGGCCGCGCGTGCGAGGGCAGCCGGAGTGGACGTCATCCTGGACATCACCGCCGACGTGCCGCACGTGTTCCAGTCGTTCGCGGGCGTCCTGGACGAGGCCGACGAGGCACTGGACCGCGCGTCCTTCTTCCTCAGCCAGCGCATCCGCGCCGGGGGCGCGGCGCACACGTCAACGGGGCAGCTCGCGTAGGTACGCCTCCAGCTCGGCGGCCCCCGTCAGCATCGCCCGCCCGCGGGCTGACAGCCGGCCGCGCCAGTCGCCCAGTGCGGCCTCCAGCGGCTCCAGCCCACCGGCCGCCCGCACTTGGGCGATCAGCGGGGCGATCTGCTCCAACGGGTATCCGCCCCGCCTGAGTTGGTGGGCCAGCCGGGCGTCCCGTACGTCGGCCTCGTCGTAGACGCGGTACCCGGTCAGCGGATCACGGCGCGGGCCCACCAGGCCGGCGCGCTCCCATTTGCGCAGCGTCGCGGGCCGGATGCCGAGCTTCCCTGCCAGCGGCCCGATGAAAGTGGCGCCGGGCCCGGCCACCGCGACCGGATCGGATACCGCGGCGGGCCCGGACGCCGTGGTCGTCTCCAGGTCACGAAGGGCGTTCTCCACGGCCTGGAGGGTCCGCCGGTCGTCGAGGAGCTGGGCGTGGCTCTCGTCGATGAGACGGAATGCCTCATCGACCGCGCCCTCGTTCATGGCCCGCATGATCGACGTCGCCGTCCGGTGACCGTGGCCGGGCACCAGGGCGAGGAACGCGCGCAGAGCTCCCGCGTGCAGCGAGGTATAGGTGCGGTAGCCGTGGGGTGTGCGACCGGCGGCCGGAAGGATGCCGGCCTCCTCGTAGTTCCTGATCGCCTGCGTGGACAGACCGTGCCCGCGCGCCAGATCAACCGGCCTGAGCCGATCGCTTGTTTGAAGGTTTCGCACCATGGCCCGGAGGATACCGGGAGATTGTTCAGAAAGGTTTCAACCGAGGGTTCAACGATACCGTCGAAGGCATGGTTACTGACATCAAGGGCACCGCCCATGCCGTCGAGGCCGCCGCCCTCGTGAGGCTGCTCCCGGCCCGGCCCCGGCTGCTCGCCCTGGGCGAGCCCACCCACCGCGAAGACGCTCTGCTCGACCTGCGCAACGAGCTCTTCCGGCAGCTCGTCGAGGAGGAGGGCTACCGGACGATCGCGATCGAGAGCGACTGCATGATGGGCCTGGTCGTCGACGACTACGTCACCTCGGGCAGGGGCACCCTCGACGAAGCCATGGAACGCGGAATCAGCCACGGCTGGGGCGCATCGGCGGCCAACCGCGAACTCGTCCACTGGATGCGCGCCTCCAACGTCCGTTCCGAGAACGACGGCCGGCCCGCGTCCGAGCGGCTCCACTTCGCCGGCTTCGACGGCCCGCTGGAGATCACCCACGCCGCGAGCCCCCGGCAGGCCCTCACCGCACTCCACGGCTACCTCGCGGCCCGGGTGGACGCGGACCTGCTCTGCTGCACCGCGGAAACGCTCGACCGCCTGCTCGGCGCCGACGACCGGTGGACCAATCCCGCCGCGATGATGGACCCGGCCCGGTCCGTGGGGCAGTCGGCCGAGGCCAGGGAGCTGCGGCTGCTCGCCGACGACCTGGTGGCGCTGCTCAACGAGCAGACGCCACAGCTGATCACGGCGACCTCGCGGGAGGACTGGGACCGGGCGCGCCTGTACGGGCGCACCGCGACCGGTCTGCTGCGCTACCACTACTGGATGGCCGACACCTCACCGAGCCGTATGACGCGGCTGTTGGGCCTGCGGGACCAGATGATGGCCGACAACCTCCTCGCCGTCGCCGCCCAGGGCCCGGCACTGGCCCACGCCCACAACGGCCATCTCCAGCGGCCCAAGAGCACGATGCGGATGGGCGGTCAGCCGCTGGAGTGGTGGAGCGCCGGCGCACTCGTGAGCACCCACTTGGGCGAGGAGTACGCCTTCGTAGCCACTGCCCTCGGCACCATCCGGCACCAGGGCGTCAACGTCCCGCCACCGGACACCGTCGAAGGGCTCCTGTACGCGCTCCCGGACGACCGCTACGTCGTCGACGCGCGCCGCCTGGCCACCGCCCTCGGCGACATACGGCCCGCGCCCCGCGTGTCCCCCTGGTTCGGCTACTCCCCATTCGACCCTGCCCATCTGACGGACAGCGACGGCATCGTGTTCGTCAAGGACGTCCCGCAGAACCAGGCATTTTCGTGTTGAGGGGTGCGTCGGCCTCACAAAATGTCGCCACGCTCTCCCTCGTGAGCGGGTACGCGGACGGCGACCTCCGCTGGTTTGTCGCTGTCGAGAGGCACCGGTTCACCCGTTCGGTGGATTGATTTCAGCAGGAACGTCACAGCACCCGGGGCAACCGAAAACCTGTCCAGATGAACGACGACACGGCCAGGGGCGTTGTGCCCGCTCAGGCCTCCGCTCTCCCGCCCGGCTTCTTCGACTTGGTGCACGATCTCAAGGCGATCGTGCGTGGCGCCCATGTCCGCGCCCAGCTGAAGGTCAACACGGAGATGCTCCTCATGTACTGGGAGATCGGCCGGACGATCCTGGCCCGGCAACAGGACGAGAAGTGGGGCACGAAGGTCATCGAGCGCATCTCGGCCGAGCTGCGCACCGAGTTTCCGAACCAGCGGGGGTTCAGTACGCGCAACCTCCAGTACATGCAGCAGCTGGCTCGAACATGGCTCGAACAATTTGCGCAGCAAGCTGCTGCGCAATTGCCATGGGGGCACCTCCAGCTCCTGATGGACAAGTGCGAAACCCGCTTCGAGCTGGACTTCTACGCCCAGCACGCCGTCCACCACGGCTGGTCCCGCGACCATCTCGGCTCGATGATCCACACCGCACTGCACCGTGCCAAAGGCGCCGCCGCCAATAACTTCGACGTCAGCCTGCCCGAGAGTTCCGACGCGGTGAAGGAGGTCTTCAAGGATCCCTACCGGCTCGACTTCACCGAACTGACCGGACGCCCGGCAGAGCGCGATCTGGAGGACGCGCTCGTCGCCCATCTGGTCCGGTTCCTGACGGAACTCGGCGTCGGCTTCGCGTTCGTGGGGCGCCAGTACCCCGTGATGGTGGGTGACACCGAGTTCCGTATCGACCTGCTCTTCTACCACTGCAAGCTGCACTGCTACGTGGTGCTGGAGCTCAAGACCCGGAAGGCTCACCCGGAGCACTTCGGACAGCTCGGCTTCTATGTGTCGGTGGTCGACGACCTGGTCCGCGACAAAGATGCCGACGGCCCTACCCTCGGCATCCTCATCGCCGAGAGCCGGGACCGCTCCATGGTCGAGTACGCACTGCGCGGATACAGCAAACCCCTGGCAGTCAGCACCTACGCCGGACTGCCGGAGCACGTACAGGGGCTGCTGCCCAGCGCGGAGGACCTCTCCCGCATCGCGGACGACGTCCTGCGCAAGCCGTCCGGCGGCGCCTGACCACCATCACCGGGTCCCGGCCGCTGCGTTGCGCCCGGCGTGCGAGCCACCCGGCACCGGTCGGAGGTGAGGTCAGATGCAGTACATCCCGGCGGATCAAGGTCCCGGCGTCTGTACGCTCGCCCTCATGACGAATGCGCCCTCAGACTCCGCGGCCGGCCGGCAGATCCAGACCCTCGACACGCTCAACGCCGACCAGGAGCAAGCCGTACGTGCGCTGCTCGCCGAGGCCGCGCGGACCGACGGGCAGCAGGCCGTCTCCGAGCAGGGGCGGCTCCAGTTGCGCGGCGAGCGGCGCGAAGGGGTTCAGCACTTCCTGGTCAGCGTCGGTGACACGCTCACCGGGTACGCCCAGCTGGAGGCGACCGACCCCGTCGAGGCGCCCGCCGCCGAGCTCGTCGTCCACCCCTCGCACCGGGGGCAGGGCAACGGCCGCGCACTCGGCTCCGCGCTGCTGGCCGCCTCCGGGCGGCGGCTGCGCGTCTGGGCGCACGGCGGACACGCGGCGGCCCGCCACCTCGCCCAGGTTCTCGGGCTGGCCATGTTCCGTGAACTGCGCCAGCTGCGGCGGCCGTTGGCCCCGCTGGACATCCCCGAGCCGGTGTACCCGGACGGTGTCACCGTGCGGACCTTCGTACCCGGTCAGGACGATGCGGCCTGGCTCGCCGTGAACGCCGCCGCCTTCGCCCACCACCCCGAGCAGGGGTCGATGAGCCAGCGCGACCTGGACGACCGTAAGGCGGAGTCCTGGTTCGACCCGAAGGGGTTCTTCCTGGCGGTACGGGACGCGGATGCGGACGGCCCCGGCGGCGAGATCGTCGGTTTCCACTGGACGAAGGTGCACGCCGACGAGCAGCTGGGCGAGGTCTACGTGGTCGGTATCCGCCCGGACGCCCAGGGCGGCGGCCTCGGCAAGGCACTGACCGCGACCGGGCTGCGCCACCTCGCGGCCGAGGGGCTGCCCACGGCGATGCTGTACGTGGACGCCGACAACACGGCCGCCGTCACGGTGTACGAGCGGCTGGGCTTCACCACGCATGAGGTCGACCTGATGTACCGCTCGGAGTCCTGACCTCCGACCCGCGAAAACACCGACGGAATGCCCTGGTTCAGTTCTGGTGCCAGACCAGCGTGTAGCGCCAGAACAGTCGTCGGCGCAGCCGTGCGCCGGGCAGTGCCTGGCGGGCGTCGCGGACGATGTCGGCGAAGGTCATGGTCGCCGACCGGGTCGGGGCGGTCATCGAGGCTGGTCGCGGCGCCTTACGGCCCTTGCTTTTGAGCCAGGCCATGGCGACGTTCGACGGGATGGCGGCGGCGTCGATCAGGTAGTCGCTCCGCGAGGCCGGGCGGTAGACGCCGACGACGACCAGGGTTCCGCCGGGGGCCACGTGCTGCCGGAAGCTGTTGAGGGCGTCGCTGAACGGCATGTGGTGGATGGCGGCGACACAGGTGACGACGTCGTAGCGGCCGGGCGGCGGCGCACCCTTGGGCCCGATCACGGATCCGACTCATGGTTCCGATCACGGGTCCGATCACCGAGTTGACACCTGCCCACCCCGTGCATCACCCTTTCACTACTCAACTAGTGAAAGGGGGGTGGGCGCGTGATCGAGTTCCGTATCGACCGGCGCAGCGGTGTCTCGACGTATCTCCAGATCGTCCAGCAGACCAAGCAGGCTCTGCGCCTGGGTCTGTTGCGGCCCGGTGATCAGCTGCCCACCGCACGCGCCGTGGTCGAGTCCACCGCCATCAACCCCAACACCGTCCTGAAGGCCTACCGCGAACTGGAACGCGAGGGACTGGTCGAGGCCCGGCGCGGCATGGGCACCTTCATCCGCAAGTCGCTCGGGCACACCCCGCCAGCCGATTCGGCGCTGCGGGCCGAGCTGACCGAGTGGGCCGCCCGGGCCCGTACGGCCGGACTGGAGAAGGACGACGCGGCAGCGCTCTGCGCCTCCGTACTCGACGACTGCTTCCAGGACATCGCCGACACCAGCGGCGCCACGGACACCAGCGGCGCCTCACGCAGCAGCGCCGCCTCGCGCAGCAGCGCCCATGCCCGCGCCACGACCGCCGCCGCAGACCGCTCCAAGGGGGACAAGCACACATGACCGACACCGCCATCGAGGCCTTCGGGCTCGGCAAGACGTACGGGAGACGGCGCGGCTGGGCGCTGCGGGGCTGTTCCTTCCGGCTACCCGCCGGGCGGGTCTGCGCACTCGTGGGCCCCAACGGCGCCGGCAAGTCGACGCTGCTCGCCCACACCGCGGGACTGCTGCGGCCCACCGAGGGCGCCGTACAGGTGCTCGGGACCTCTCCCGCCGCCGCCCGTGAGCGGATCGCCTTCGTCGCCCAGAGCAAGCCGCTCGTCGGGCAGTTGACCGTCGCGGAGACCCTGCGCATGGGGTACGAGCTGAACCCGGCCCGCTGGGACGCGGCGGCCGCCGAGCGGATCATCGCTGGAGGCAAGTTCAACCGCAACGACCCCGTCCGTACCCTCTCCGGCGGCCAGCGCACCCGCGTCGCCCTCGCACTCGCTCTCGGCAAGCGGCCCGAACTGATGCTGCTCGACGAGCCGATGGCCGATCTCGACCCGCTCGCCCGGCACGAGCTGATGGGCGCCCTGATGTCCGAGGCCGCCGAGCACGGGACGACGATCGTGATGTCCTCCCATGTCCTGTCCGAACTGGACGGCGCCTGCGACTACTTGCTGCTGGTCGACGCCGGCCGGGTACGGCTGGGCGGCGAGACCGAGGACCTGCTCGCCGCTCACACCCTGCTGACCGGGCCGGTGGCCGCCCTCGACCCGCACACCGTCATCGAATCGCGCACCACAGGACGGCAACTGTCCGCGCTGGTACGGCGGGACGGTCCGGTGTCGGGCGACTGGCAGACCATGGAACCGTCCCTGGAGGAGCTGCTCCTCGCCCATCTGCGGTCACCCGACGCACCCGCCCTGCTGACACCGAGCGCCGAACACCGTACGGAGGCAAGGGCATGAGCACCCTGCACCAGAACACCGAGACCACAGACGCATCGGGCGCGTCCGGCGCACACCCCGGCTCGCAGCGGCTGCGCGGTCCGTACTGGGCCGCCGCCCGGATGCACCGCTCCACCCTCCAGGGGGCCGCCGGGCTCCTCGTCCTGGCCGTGCTCCTGCTGATCGCGATCCACCTCTGGGGCGGCGGCCTGGCGGGCGGGTACTGGACGGACACCCGGGTGGTGGAGAACGCCTCATCGGTGATCGCGCTGCTCCCCTATCTGATCGCCGCTTTCGTGGCCGGTCCGGTGGTCGCCCGCGAGCTGGAGTCCGGCAGCCACCAGCTGCTGTGGACGCAGTCCGTCTCCCCCGTCCGCTGGTTCGCGGCGAAACTCGCCGTGCCGACCGCGCTGGCCCTCGTCGGTTCGGTCGTCCTCGACTGCCTCTACCGCTGGGTGTGGAGCACCAGCCGGCACGAGAACCCGGCCCTGAACTGGTACTCCGACAGCGTCTACCAGGCCATCGGCCCGATCGGCATCGCAACCGCCCTGCTCGTGGTCCCGCTCGGCGCCCTGACCGGCCTGCTGGTCCGCCGCACCGTGCCCGCGATCGTGACCAGCCTGATCGCCACCGCGGTCGTGTCCGATGTGGTCGGAGCCGTACGCGGTCACCTCTGGCCGGTCGTGACCGTCCGCACCAGCCTCGCCACGGGCTACCCGGCGATGAACGGCATGGTCACCAGCGAGGGCGCCGTCACGACGAGCGGCGCCCACGTCGCCGACCCGATCTGCGTGGACGACAAGCAGTGCCAGGCGGCCCACCACCTGGCGGGCTACTTCCGCTCCTCGCACCCCGTGTCCCACTTCTGGCCGCTCCAGCTGGTCGAGACCGGCCTCCTGCTGGCCCTGACCGCCGTACTGACCCTGGTGGTGTTCCGCATCGTGAAGCGGATGGCCGTCTGAGCGGCGGAGCCGGGGGGCGGGCCCGCTCAGGCCGGTACGTAGCGCTGGAGGGTGATCCCGCCGCGGAAGGCCTTCGACTCCAGGAGCCGCAGCTGCGGGATCCCGTACCCCTCGGGGAAGAGACGGCGGCCGCGGCCCTGGACCACGGGGTAGACGAAGAGGCGGTACTCGTCCACCAGACCGGCCGCGATCAGCGTGTGCGCCAGGGTGATGCTGCCGGTGAGCACGATGTCCTTCCCGCCCTCCCGCTCCTTGAGCGCGGTCACCTCCTCGACCGGATCGCCCTTCAGCACGGTCGAGTTCTCCCACTGCGGATCCGTGAGCGAGGCGGACACCACGTACTTCTGGACCCGGTTCAGGTAGTCGGTGATGCCGGTGGTGTCGTCGGTCTGCTTCGGCCAGTAGCCCCGGAAGTCCTCGAAGGTCCGCCGGCCGACCAGCAGGGCGTCGGCCCGGCTGTCCTGCCGGTGGCTCTCCTCCATGACGTCGCTCATGTCGGGGGCGCCCTGGGCCTGCGGGTCGAACCAGTCCGTGAGCATCTCGACCGAGCCGTCGACGGTGACGTTCTCGGTGATGGCGAGGGTGCGCATACCGATCCTCCTGTACGCGTGGATTACGGGTGGGTAATGGCGTTTACGGGTGGGGGGTGGTGTTCACGGTGGGTACTGCCGATCCGATCCTCCCGGACGTCATGGCGCGCTTCCCGGACGTCATGTCCTCGTTACCCGTCATTCAGACACGCTTGCGACCCTCACGGAATGCAACCCGTCACCGCGCCCGCCGACCCTCCCGCGCGGAACAATGGGCATATGAGCCAGCAGCCCAGTGCAGAGGTCCCGGTCAAGCACCTCCAGCCCTCCGTCGGTTCCATAGCAGCACACCGTCCGCACACCGTCGCGGCAGCCGTGCCCGACCTGGATCCGGGCATCGACGCCGACGTCGACGCGTACGACGAGTCCGCCGACGGCGCCGACGCCGAGCTGCCGTCCGGCCGCTTCCTCGACCGGGAGCAGAGCTGGCTCGCCTTCAACGAACGGGTGCTCGAACTGGCCGAGGATCCGGCGACCCCTCTCCTCGAACGGGCTAACTACCTCGCCATCTTCGCGAGCAACCTCGACGAGTTCTTCATGGTCCGGGTGGCCGGCCTCAAACGCCGTATCGCGACCGGTGTCGCCACCCGCTCGGCATCCGGCTTCCAGCCCCGCGAGGTGCTGGAGCAGATCTGGACCAGGTCGCGCGAGCTGATGGCCCGGCACGCCGCCTGCTACCAGCAGGACGTCTCGGCCGCACTCGCCGACGAGAACATCCACCTGATCCGCTGGGACGACCTGACCGACAAGGAGAAGGCCCGGCTCTTCACCTTCTTCCGGCAGCGGATCTTCCCGGTACTGACCCCGCTGGCCGTCGACCCCGCGCACCCCTTCCCGTACATCTCGGGGCTCTCGCTCAACCTCGCCGTGGTCGTCCGCAACCCGGTCAGCGGCCACCGCCACTTCGCCCGGGTCAAGGTGCCGCCGCTGCTCACCCGGTTCCTGGAGGCGTCGCCCCAGCGGTACGTGCCCGTCGAGGACATCATCGCGGCGCATCTGGAGGAGCTCTTCCCGGGCATGGAGGTGCTGGCGCACCACATGTTCCGGGTCACCAGGAACGAGGACCTGGAGGTCGAGGAGGACGACACCGAGAACCTCCTCAAGGCCCTGGAGAAGGAGCTGATGCGGCGCCGCTTCGGCCCGCCGGTCCGGCTGGAGGTCGAGGAGTCCATCGATCCGTACGTCCTCGACCTGCTGGTACGCGAGCTGAAGATGTCCGAGGCCGAGGTGTATCCGCTGCCCGGCCCGCTCGACCTCACCGGGCTCTTCGGCATCGCGATGCTGGACCGGCCCGAGCTGCAGTTCCCGCCGTTCATAGCGGGCACCCACCGCGACCTCGCCGAGGTCGAGTCCGCTTCGGCGCCCGACGTCTTCGCCGCGCTGCGGGAACGGGACGTGCTGCTGCACCACCCGTACGACTCGTTCTCCACCTCCGTCCAGGCCTTCCTGGAACAGGCGGCGGGCGACCCGGACGTGCTCGCCATCAAGCAGACCCTGTACCGGACTTCCGGCGACTCACCGATCGTGGACGCCCTGATCGACGCGGCCGAATCCGGCAAGCAGGTGCTCGTCCTGGTCGAGATCAAGGCCCGCTTCGACGAGCAGGCCAACATCAAGTGGGCCAGGAAGCTGGAGGAGGCGGGCTGCCATGTGGTCTACGGCCTGGTGGGGCTGAAGACGCACTGCAAACTCTCGCTCGTCGTACGGCAGGAGGGCGACACGCTGCGCCGCTACTCCCACGTCGGCACCGGCAACTACCACCCGAAGACGGCCAGGCTGTACGAGGACCTCGGGCTGCTCACCGCCGATCCGCAGGTCGGCGCGGACCTCTCCGACCTGTTCAACCGGCTCTCCGGCTACTCGCGGCGCGAGACCTACCGGCGGCTGCTCGTCGCCCCCAAGTCGCTGCGCGACGGCCTGGTCGTCCGGATCGACAAGGAGATCGCGCACCAGCGCGCGGGCCGCCCCGCCTACGTCCGTATCAAGGTCAACTCGATGGTCGACGAAGCGGTCATCGACGCCTGCTACCGGGCCGCGCAGGCCGGGGTGCCCGTCGACGTCTGGGTGCGCGGCATCTGCGCCATACGCCCCGGTGTCACCGGCCTCTCCGAGAACATCCGGGTCCGGTCGATACTGGGCCGATTCCTCGAACACTCCCGGGTGTTCGCCTTCGGCAACGGCGGCGAGCCCGAAGTGTGGCTGGGCAGCTCCGACATGATGCACCGCAACCTCGACCGCAGGATCGAAGCGCTGGTCCGCGTCACCGACCCGGCCCACCGCGCCGCCCTCAGCCGGCTCCTGGAGGCCGGCATGTCCGACACCACGTCCTCCTGGCACCTGGGGGCCGACGGCAACTGGACGCGCCACGCGACCGATGCCGAGGGCCGGCCGCTGCGTCATGTGCAGGAAATGTTGATAGACGCCAGGAGGCGCCGTCGTGCGACCCCTTGATGCTCCCCGGAGGCGCAGTCGTGCCACGTCCTGACCCGACGGCGACCGCGGGCCAGCTCCTCGCCCGCTATCTGCACGACCAGGCCGCGGAGTTCCTGCGCAGCCTGCGCACGTACTCGGACGGGGACGAGGAGGCCGCCCGCGCGCTGCGCCGGTCGGCCCGCCGCATCAGCGGCACGCTGCACACCTTCCGCGGCCACCTCGACGCGGCCTGGGCCGACCAGCTGCGGTCCGAACTGGCCTGGCTCTCCGGCACGCTGGCCCGCGAGCACGCGTACGCCGGGCGGCTGGCCCGGCTGCTCGAAGCGCTCGGCAGGCTCTCGGACGGTACGGCTTCGCTGCCCGGCCCGCGCGACGGGACGGCCCCGCCCGCCGCGCTCGCCATGGGCGCGGCGCGCGCCGGCGCGCTCCTGGAGCGGCAGCTGACCCTGGCCAGGACCCGCGCCCACTCGGCGGCGCTGCAGGCGCTGGGCTCCTCCCGATTCCACGCGGTCGCGGACGCCGTCGCCCTGCTGGCGTCGGACGTGCCGTTCGCGCCCGCCGCGACCACGTACGCCACCGAGACCCTGCCGCCCGCGGCCGAGACGGCGGGCCGCAGACTCGCGGACGCGGTGGCGGCACTACCGCTGCACCGGGCCGCGCACCCGTACAACGCGGAGGGGCTGAGCGACGCCCAGGACGCCCCCTGGCACCAGGTCCGGCTGCTGCTGCGGCTGCACCGCTACGCGCAGGAGGCCCTGCACGCGGGCCTGGACGACCGGCCGGGCCCCGACCCGCGGCTCTACGGCGCGGGCCAGGCCCTCGACCAGCACCGCGAAGCGGCCGAGGCCGCGGGGGCGGCCGCTTCGGCGGCCCGTACGCCCCGGATCGCCCCGGCGACGGCGTACGCACTGGGGGTGCTCCACGCCGACCAGCGCCACGAGGTCGAAGCCGCCCGCTACACCTTCCAGCAGGCCTGGCAGCGCACGGCGGTGAGCGCGCCATGACGAGTGACGCGGAGGTTCCCGTCCGGGCGGCGGGGTGCGTGCTCTGGCGCCGCGCCCGGGCCGGCGGCCTGGAGATCTGCCTGGTCCACCGGCCGAAGTACGACGACTGGTCGCACCCGAAGGGCAAGCTGAAACCGGGCGAGGACCCCCTGGCCGCCGCACTGCGCGAGGTCCACGAGGAGACCGGCCACGACTGCGCCCCCGGCGCCCGCCTTCCCACCGTGCGATACCGGGCGAACGGCCGCCCCAAGGAGGTCAGTTACTGGGCCGCCGAGGCGACGGCCGGAGAATTCACCCCGAACAGCGAGGTGGACCGGGTGCTGTGGCTCCCCCCGGCGGCGGCCCGCGCCCGCCTCGCCCAGCAGCGCGACCGGGATCTGCTCGACGCGCTGCTGAACGTGTCAGGTCCGGCCGGGAAAGAACCCGCGTGACGCCGGCGCCGCCAGTCAGCAGTCGTCGGGAAGCAGCCGGAACGCGGCGTGCCCGGTGAGCGGCCGTACTGCCCGCATGTGTTCGCGGTCGAGGGTGGCGACCTCATCCGTGCTGTAGACGGCCGCCAGCGTGACGTTCATGGCGTCAGCGAGTCCGATCTGCGGATAGCGGCGCATGACCTGGAGCGCGGCACTCAGCTGCGCCTCGATCTTCTCCCCGCAAGGCCGGGAACTCAGAGTGCTGGGCCCCGCACCCCGGAGTGACCCCCACCACCCCGCACCCGGTCGTCCGCCGAGGTTCACTCTCCGTTCACTCACCCCCGTCGGCCACTTCACCTGATCTGCCTAATTTCGGCCTTACACGGTGTACGGCACCCCGCCGCACCGGCCACCTCTTCGCACGCCGCCGTACAACGAGACGAAACCCGGCGGCTCCTGGAAGGAACACCCGAAGTGAAGCTTCAGCAGCGCAAGACCCGGCTTCGCGCCGCCGCGCTCGGCGCCCTCGCCGTATCCGGCGCCCTGGTCCTCACGGCGTGCGGTTCGGACAACAACAGCGGCTCGACCGGCGGCACCGGCACCAAGACGAACGCCGCCTCCAACGTCAAGTGCGACGGTGCGAAGGGGCAGCTGCGCGCCTCCGGTTCGAGCGCGCAGAAGAACGCGATGGACCTGTGGGCCAAGGGCTACATGGCCGCCTGCTCCGGCGTCGACATCAACTACAAGTCGTCCTCGTCCGGTGAGGGCATCGTCGCCTTCAACCAGGGCACGGTCGGCTACGCCGGTTCGGACTCGCCGCTGAAGCCCGCCGAGGTGGCGGACTCCAAGAAGGTCTGCAGCGGCGGCCGTGGCATCGACCTCCCGATGGTCGGCGGCCCCATCGCGGTCGGCTACCACCTGGAGGGCGTCGACAACCTGGTCCTCGACGGCCCCACCCTGGCGAAGATCTTCTCCGCGAAGATCAAGACCTGGGACGACCCGGCGATCAAGAAGCTCAACCCCGGCGCGAAGCTGCCGTCCAAGGCGATCCAGCCCTTCCACCGCGCCGAGGACTCCGGCACCACGGAGAACCTCAGCAAGTACCTGACCGCGGCGGCCCCCGGCGACTGGAAGT
Organism: Streptomyces sp. NBC_01197; assembly: GCF_036010505.1. Taxonomy (NCBI): domain Bacteria; kingdom Bacillati; phylum Actinomycetota; class Actinomycetes; order Kitasatosporales; family Streptomycetaceae; genus Streptomyces; species Streptomyces sp. NBC_01197. The sequence goes on along the minus strand of NZ_CP108569.1, from coordinate 4,036,828 downwards.
ACCCGGTCGGCAAGTCGTGGCCCGCGCCCGGCGGCCAGGCCGCGGCCGGTTCGGCCGGTGTCTCCCAGCAGGTGAAGCAGGTCGACGGCTCGATCGGCTACTTCGAGCTCTCGTACGCCACCTCGCAGAAGATCTCCACGGTCAAGATCGACACGGGCGCCAGCTCCCCCGCCGAAGCCACCTCCGAGAACGCCTCCAAGGCCATCGCGGCCGCCAAGGTGGTCGGCACCGGCTCCGACCTGTCGCTCAAGCTCGACTACACCACCAAGGCCGACGGCGCCTACCCGATCGTCCTGGTGACGTACGAGATCGTCTGCGACAAGGGCAACAAGGCCGACACCCTCGGCACCGTCAAGTCCTTCCTGAACTACACCGCGAGCGACGACGGCCAGAAGCAGCTCTCGACCGCCGGCTACGCGCCGATCCCGGCCGAGATCAACGCCAAGGTCCGCAAGACGCTCGCCACGATCTCCTAGCCCGGCCACGCGGTACGGGCCGGCGCGCCCGCGTACGACCCCGTGCACCTCCCCGCACAGCACGTACCGCTGGCACAGCACGTACCACAGCAGTGACGGCATCCGGCCCGGAGCGCCCCTCCGGGCCGGCCACCGCCCCCCCATCCGGTGCACCGCCGCCAGGGGAGCCGCGGCTCCCCCACACAGACCGGAAAGACCACTATGGCTACCACCACACAGATAGACACCCCTCCACCGGAAACCCCCCTCCACACCCCGTCCGGCCAGTCCACCGGCCGACTGGGCGACCGGGTCTTCATGGGCCTCACCAGAGGCTCGGGCGTCCTGCTCCTCGTGGTGATGGCAGCGATCGCGGGGTTCCTCACCTACCGCGCCTCCATCGCCATCTCGAAGGACCACGGCAACTTCCTCACGACGTTCGACTGGCTGCCCTCGCAGACACCGCCGGTCTTCGGCATCGCGGTCCTGCTCGTCGGCACCGTCATCAGCTCGGTCATCGCGATGGTCATCGCGGTCCCGGTCGCCGTCGGTATCGCGCTCTTCATCTCGCACTACGCACCGCGCAGGCTGGCCACCACCCTCGCGTACGTGGTGGACCTGCTGGCCGCGGTGCCGAGCATCATCTACGGCATCTGGGGCGCCCTGATCCTGGTGCCCTACCTCGGCGGGCTCAACGGCTGGCTCGACCAGTACTTCGGCTGGACGTACATCTTCGACCAGACGCAGTCCGGCGTCTCGCGGAACATGCTGACCGTCGGCATCCTGCTGGCGATCATGATCCTGCCGATCGTGACCAGCGTCAGCCGGGAGGTCTTCCTCCAGGTCCCACGGATGAACGAGGAAGCCGCGCTGGCCCTCGGCGCCACCCGCTGGGAGGTCATCCGGCTCTCCGTGCTGCCGTTCGGACGCTCCGGTGTCATCTCGGCCTCGATGCTGGGCCTGGGCCGCGCACTCGGCGAGACGATGGCCGTCGCCACGGTCCTCTCCCCCAGCTACGTGATGTCACTGCACCTGCTCGATCCGGGCGGCGGCACCTTCGCCCAGAACATCGCGGCGAAGTTCGACGAGGCCAACCCGCTGGGGCGTGACGCCCTGATCGCGTCCGGTCTGGTCCTCTTCGTCCTGACCCTGCTCGTGAACGGCGCGGCCCGGCTGATCATCGCCCGCCGCAAGGAGTACTCGGGGGCCAACGCATGAGCGACACAGCCGCAGCCGTAGAGACCGGGCAGGAGCAGCTCCCGCGCGTGCAGGGAACGCCGAGCCTCAGCGCGCGCAGCCTCCCCCGCTGGGCGCCCGCCGGATTCGCCGCCGCCGCGATCCTGATCGGCGTGGGCATCGGCACCGCCGCAGGGCTCAGCAGCAAGGTCCAGTGGGGCCTGATCGCCGTCGTCGCCTTCCTCGCGCTCTCCTACGTCACCACCGCGCTGGTCGAGAACAAGCGCCAGGCCAAGGACCGCTTCGCCACCAGCATCATCTGGGTCTGCTTCATCCTGGCCGTCATCCCGCTGCTCTCGCTGCTCTGGACGACCGTCGGCCACGGGGTGAAGGACCTCAGCGTCAACTTCCTCACCCACTCGATGGTCGGCGTCCTCTCGTCCGACCAGGGCGGCGGTGTCTACCACGCGCTGGTCGGCACCGTGGAGCAGGTCGGTATCGCCACGGTGATCGCCGTCCCGGTCGGCCTGCTGACCGCCGTCTATCTGGTGGAGTACGGCAAGGGCGCGCTGGCCAGGGCCGTGACGTTCTTCGTGGACGTCATGACCGGCATCCCGTCCATCGTCGCCGGCCTGTTCATCCTGTCGATCATGTTGATGACCGACACCGCGCCCTCGGGCCTGATGGGCTCACTCGCGCTGACGATCCTGATGATTCCGGTCGTGGTCCGCTCCACCGAGGAGATGCTCAAGCTCGTCCCGAACGAGCTGCGCGAAGCCGCGCTGGCCCTCGGCGTACCGAAGTGGCGCATGATCCTCAAGGTCGTCCTGCCGACCGCGATCGGCGGTATCACCACCGGTGTGATGCTGGCCATCGCGCGCATCGCCGGAGAGACCGCGCCGATCATGCTGCTGGTGTTCGGCAGCCAGATGATCAACACCAACCCGTTCAAGGACGGCCAGTCCTCCCTGCCGTACTACATCTTCGAGCAGTACAAGCTCGGCGAGCCGCCCGCGATCGACCGGGCCTGGGCAGCGGCACTGGTGCTGATCGCCTTCGTCATGATCCTGAACCTCGTCGCCCGCGGCATAGCCCGCTGGAAGGCACCGAAGACCGGCCGCTGAGGCCGACGGAAGAAGCTGATTTTCATGGCCAAGCGAATCGACATCAGCGGCCTGACCGCCTACTACAGCTCCCACAAGGCCATCGAGGACATCTCGATGACCGTGGAACCCCGCTCGGTGACCGCCTTCATCGGCCCGTCCGGCTGCGGCAAGTCGACCTTCCTGCGGACCCTCAACCGGATGCACGAGGTCACCCCGGGCGGCCGCGTCGAGGGCAAGGTGATGCTGGACGACGAGAACCTGTACGGGAGCCACGTCGACCCCGTCGCCGTACGCCGTACGGTCGGCATGGTCTTCCAGCGCCCGAACCCCTTCCCGACCATGTCGATCTTCGACAACGTCGCGGCGGGCCTGCGCCTGAACGGCTCGTACCGCAAGAGCGAGCTGAACGACATCGTCGAGAAGTCACTCAAGGGCGCGAACCTCTGGAACGAGGTCAAGGACCGCCTCAACAAGCCCGGTTCCGGGCTCTCCGGCGGCCAGCAGCAGCGGCTCTGCATCGCCCGCGCCATCGCGGTCGAACCGCAGGTCCTGCTGATGGACGAGCCGTGCTCCGCGCTCGACCCGATCTCCACCCTCGCCATCGAGGACCTGGTCGGTGAGCTGAAGGAGCGCTTCACGATCGTCATCGTGACGCACAACATGCAGCAGGCGGCGCGCGTCTCGGACCGCACGGCCTTCTTCAACCTCTCGGCGGTGGGCAAGCCGGGCCGGCTCATCGAGATCGACGAGACCGAACGGATCTTCTCGAACCCGTCAGTCCAGGCGACCGAGGACTACATCTCGGGGCGCTTCGGATAGACGCCACAGCTTGCGGTGCTGCATGGCGGTGCCACCGCAAGGCAGAAAAGGGCCCGCCCCCCGTGGATTCCGGGGGGCGGGCCCACTGCCGTACGGGCGTACGCGAGGCACACGGGCACACGCGAGGCGCACGCGTACTCAAGGCATCGCGCGTACTCAGGGCATCGCGCGTACGCGAGGCATCAGAAGATCAGCATGACGACCCAGTAGGCGAGGGCCCCGACGACCGCGGCGGCCGGCATGGTGATGAACCAGCCGAGCACGATGTTCTTGGCCACGCCCCAGCGCACCGCGCGCGGGCGCTTGGTCGCTCCCACACCCATGATCGCCGAGGTGATGACATGCGTGGTCGAGATCGGCGCCTGGAAGAGGTACGACGAGCCGAACATGATCGCGGCACCGGTGGTCTCAGCCGCGAAGCCCTGCGGCGGGTCCAGCTCGATGATCTTGCGGCCGAGGGTCCGCATGATGCGCCAGCCGCCCGCGTACGTACCGAGCGAGAGCATCAGCGCGCAGACCAGCTTGACCCAGACAGGGATCGCGTCCTGGAAGGTCTCGTGACCCGAGATGACCAGCGCCATCATGACCACACCCATGGTCTTCTGCGCGTCCTGGAGACCGTGGCCGAGCGCCATACCCGCGGCGGAGACCGTCTGGGCGATACGGAATCCGCGCTTCGCCTTGTGCGGGTTGGCCTTGCGGAACATCCACAGGATCGCGACCATCACCAGATAGCCGACCACCAGACCGACGACCGGGGACAGGAGCATCGGGATGACGATCTTCTCGACCACCCCGCTCCAGTGCACCAGCGTGCCGCCCGCGAGCGCGGCGCCGACCAGGCCGCCGAACAGGGCGTGCGATGACGAGGACGGCAGCCCGAAGTACCAGGTGATCAGGTTCCAGACGATCGCTCCGACCAGCGCCGAGAAGAGGATGCCCATCCCCTGCTGCCCCTTGGGCGTGGCGATGAGGCCCTCACTGACGGTCTTGGCGACGCCGCTGCCCAGGAAGGCGCCCGCGAGGTTCATCACAGCGGCCATCGCCAGGGCCGCACGCGGGGTCAGCGCACGGGTGGACACCGAGGTCGCGATGGCGTTGGCGGAGTCGTGGAAGCCGTTCGTGTAAGTGAATCCGAGCGCGACAGCGATGGTCACGATCAGAGTGAAGGTGTCCACGAGGTTCAGGACTCCTTGACCGCGATGGTCTCCACCGTGTTGGCGACGTGCTCGAACGCGTCGGCCGCCTCTTCCAGCACATCCACGATCTGCTTGAGCTTCAGGACCTCCATGGCGTCGTACTTGCCGTTGAAGAGGTGCGCGAGCAGCTTGCGGTGGATCTGGTCGGCCTGGTTCTCCAGCCGGTTGACCTCGATCCAGTACTCGGTGAGGTTGTTCATGGTCCGCAGGCTCGGCATCGCCTCAGCGGTCAGCACGGCCGCCCTGGCCAGCACCTCGATCTGCTGCTCGACGCCCTTGGGCAGCTCCTCGACCTGGTAGAGCACGACCAGGTCGACGGCCTCCTCCATGAAGTCCATGATGTCGTCGAGACACGAGGCGAGGTTGTAGATGTCCTCGCGGTCGAACGGCGTGATGAAGGAGGAGTTGAGCTGGTGGAAGATCGCGTGAGTCGCGTCGTCTCCCGCGTGCTCCGCTGCCCGCATCCGCTCCGCGATCTCGACCCGGCCGGATGCGTCCGCGCCGAGCAGTTCCATGAGGAGCTTCGAGCCCGTGACGATGTTGTCCGCGGATGCGGCGAACATGTCGTAGAAGCTCGTCTCCCTGGGGGTCAGACGAAAGCGCACGTGGGGTCCTCGGGGCTCTGGATTCGGTCAGGCTGATGCTAGGCGCATCATCCGGCCACGGCTAACCGGCGTTGTTCAGTGTCGCCCATGGGGCACAGTGATCAGCACGGGGCCCGCCCCGATTTTCGGAAGGATCGGTACTATATACCCACGAGGGGTATCAAGAACCTTTCTGGACAACGAGCCATCATCATTCACAACGGTTCCACAACGGGAGGACGCGATGACAACCACCGAGGCGGCCGGCGCGCCCGACCGTACGGCCCAGGAGCCGGGCACCGTGCCCGTCGTACACGGCTACCACAAGCAGAAGGACGAACACCTCAAGCGGCTGCGCCGGATCGAGGGCCAGATCCGCGGGTTGCAGCGGCTCGTGGACGAGGACGTCTACTGCATCGACATACTCACCCAGGTATCGGCTTCCACCAAGGCCCTGCAGTCCTTCGCGCTCCAGCTCCTGGAGGAGCACCTGCGGCACTGCGTGGCGGACGCCGCGGTCCGCGGCGGCGAGGAGGTCGACGCGAAGGTCGAGGAAGCCACCAAGGCGATCGCCCGGCTGCTGCGCACCTGAAGCTGCTTGCCGGTCGGCGGTGGTGCGGTGGGAGCGGGAGCGGTGGTAAGGCTGCGGAGCGGGGTGGCTGAAAAAAACCGTCGATCGGTACGGTCAGGGCGGTCAGGGCGGTCAGGGCGGTCAGGGCGGCCGGGGCTTCCTGCCCGGCCGCACCGCGTCCTCCCGTGACGGAGTCCGCTCAGCGTTCGTGTTCGGGTTCGCGTTCACGGTCCCGGCGGGCGCGGACACACCCCTCCGGGGGAGCGGTCCGCGTGGACCGCTCGGTCCTCACCATCAGCACCTCGTCGATGCGGGCCTGGCTGAGCCGCTCCTCCAGCGAAGCGGCGGCCGCGATCATCAACTCTCCGCACAGTTCGATCTCGACGAGGGCGATGCGGTCCTGCATGGTCAGCACTCCGGCCATGGCCATCACCCCTTTCTGAGCCGACTTCCCAGCGTAGGGAAACGCGCGCATGCCGCGCATGGCACGGACGGACCATTTCCCACTGGTTCCTGACGGTTCCTGCTCGACGGTTCCGCCTACTCGACGGTTCCGGCGTAGATATCACCGAGGGGCGGCAGCGTCACGGCCACCGGTGCGCCGAAGTCGTAGAGCAGCGTCGTCGACGCCACCTGAACCGTTTGTCCCTTGTTGGCGAAGCTGAAGATCTCGCGCACCTTGCGCAGCCGGCCCTGGACGTCGAAGTAGGCGTCGAAGGGCACCCCGGGTCCGGCGAACCCCTTCGCCGCCGCTGCCAGCACCGCTCTGGCCTCCGGCGTCGCCGCGTTCCGTGCCGCCACCGCCAGATCGGCGGTCCCCTTGTAGTGCCGCACCCGCACGCCGGCCAGCTCCTCCGTACCGGCGTACGCCACCCCGCGCGCCCCGCGCAGCAGCTCGGCCGCGACCAGCGGATCGGTCGCCCCGTTGGTCACCAGATTCCCGTCGGAGAGCTTCTCCGGCTCGATCCGCACCCACTGGCCCGCCGGCACATTGGCGCCCCGGTTCTTCATGTAGACCGCGGCGGGCGTCAGGAGTTCGGTGATCGGCGGATGCTCCTCGGCCCCCGCGGCATCCGGGGGCAGGACGACCCGGAGCCGGCCGCTGCGCCGTCTGAAGTCGAAGCCACCGGTGCCCCGGATGGTCACCCGCGTCCCGCCGGTCGCCATCGTCATGGCCGTCCTGGCCCGGGAGCTGCCCGCCCCGGCCAGGACGTGCGCGGCCTCCCGCACCGCCTCCGGCCCGCCGTTCCGGTCGTCGGCCGATGCCCCTGCCCCGCCCGTACAGCCGCCGGCCCCCACCACCCCCACCAGAGCGAACGCGGCGCCGGCGAGCGCCCTGGCCCTGCCTCTGTACTGCTGCACCATCGCCTGCCAACCCCCAACGCCTGGCCAGATATCGTCCGCGCCCTCCTGCTCCGGATAACGAGTTCCGTGAACCCCCGTCACGCCCCAGTACCGTGGACGGGTGCGCGACGACGACCCCCTGCGGAACACCCGGCAGCACGCCACCACGACCTCCGAGCGCGGCTCCTTCTGCACGGCCCGCTGTGTCTGCGGCTGGGCCGGCCCGGCCCGCCGCTCACGCGAACGCGCCCGTACGGACGCGACGGAGCACACGACGCAGACCTGAGGCGCCCGACCGCCCACCGGGCAGCCCGACAGCCTGACGCGCCGCCGACCGCCCGCCACCGCGGCCCGGCGACCAAGCGGGCGGTCCCGCCATGGAACCCGTACGCCCCGGCGGCTCGTCTCGTACCCGGGAGGTCCACACATGCAACGCCGCACTCTGCTCGCCGCCATACCCGTCCTGGCCACCGCCGCCGCCTGCCGTAACACGAATAGTCCGGGCAATCCGGGCAGTTCAGACCAGAAGCCGCCGACCGCCACGGCCGGGCCGACCACCACCGGGGCCACGGCCGGCAGCACCCCGCCCGGCGCAGCCGGCTCCGGCTCCGTTCCGCGTGCGGCCGCCGACTGGACCGCGCTCGCCCACGGGCTCGACGGCAAACTCGTCCGCCCCGGCGACGCCGACTACCCCACGGCCCGTCAGCTCTACAACACCCGGTACGACAGCCTGAAGCCCGCAGCCGTCGCGTACATAGCGGGCGAGGACGACATCCGTGAGTGCCTCGCCTACGCGCGGGCGCACCGCATACCCGTCTCGATACGCAACGGCGGCCACTCCTACGCCGGCTGGTCGTCCGGCAACGGCCGCCTCGTCATCGACGTGTCGAAGCTGTCCCACGTATCCGCCGACGGCACGATCGGCGCGGGCGCCAAGCTGGTCGACGTCTACGAGACCCTCGGCAGGAGTTCCCGCGCCATCCCCGGCGGCTCCTGCCCCACCGTCGGCATCTCGGGGCTCACCCTCGGCGGCGGCCACGGCGTCGCCTCCCGTGCGTACGGCCTGACCTGCGACAGCCTCACCTCCGCCACCCTGATCACGGCCGACGGCAAGCGCCTGACGGCCAGCGCCAAGGAGAACAAGGACCTGTTCTGGGCGCTGCGCGGCGCGGGTAACGGCAATTTCGGCGTCGTCACCGGCATGACCTTTCGTACGCACACCGCCCCGCAGACCGTCTCCGCCTATATGTCCTGGCCCTGGTCGAAGGCGCACGCGGTCATCGACGCCTGGCAGAAGTGGGGCCCCGGCCAGGCCGACGAGATCTGGTCGTCGGCGCACCTGGAAGCGGCTTCGGGCGGCGGCACCCCGGGCGTCTCCGTCGCGGCGTTCTCGCTGGGCACGTACGGAGACCTCCAGAACGCGGTCGACCGCCTCGCCGACCGGGTGGGCGCCCCGGCCCGTTCCGTATCACTGCGCAGGCGCGGCTACGAGGACGCGATGCTCGTCTATGCGGGCTGCGCGAGCCTCAGCGAGGACCAGTGCCATCTGCCGGGTCCGACGCCCGGCCGCCGGACCGCGGGGACACTGCAGCGCGAAACGTACGCAGCCGCTTCGGACTTCTACGACCGCACCCTCCCCGCGGCCGGCGTCAACGCCCTGCTGTCCAGGACCCAGGCCTTCGCCGCCCTGAGCCCCACCCAGGGCGCGGGCTCCGTCGCGCTCACCGCGCTGGGCGGCGCGATCAACCGGGTCTCCCCCTCGGCCACGGCGTTCGTACACCGGCGTTCACGGGTGCTGGCCCAGTACATAGCGTCCTGGCAGCCCGGCACCGCGGGCACCGACCAGCAGGCCTGGCTCGGGGACACACACCGGGCGATGGGCCCGTACGCGTCGGGGGGCGCCTACCAGAACTACATCGACCCGAAGCTGACGGACTGGCGGACGGCGTACTACGGGGCGGGGGCCCCGAAGCTCGCCGGACTCAAGAAGCAGTACGACCCGCAGCGGCTGTTCGACTTCCCGCAGGCGCTCTGAGGACCGGGGCCCGGGGCAGAGCCCCGAAAACACCCGCACCCCGGAACCCTGTCACGCAGCCAGATCGTTCCGCCCGGTCTCCGACCGCGCCTCGGGAATCTCCACCGCGGCAGCCGCCACCGCCCGCACCCGCCGCGACCGCACCAGCACCCGCCCCCGCCCGGACCGCGCGACGGCCCGCACCACCGGGGTCAGCAGCGCCATCGCGAACGGCGAGAGCAGCAGCGTCACCGCCGTCCCCAGCGCGAACCCGCCGATCACATCCGTCGGATAGTGCACGCCCATGAAGACCCGGCAGAACCCCTCGGCCAGCGCGAGCCCGATCGCGGCGAGCCCGAACTTCCGGTGCGCCACGAAGAGTCCGGCCCCGATCGCCATCGCCAGTGTCGCGTGGTCGCTCACGAACGAGAAGTCGGTCTTGCCCTTCACCAGGACATCGAGCCCCTGATGCTCGGCGAACGGCCGGGCCCGCCCGACGAATCCCCGGATCGGTACGTTCAGCAGAACCGCGATCCCGGCGGCCAGCGGCGCCCAGATGATCCCGGCGACGGCCGTCACGGCCGACTCGGTGTCCGGCCGCTTGCGCACACTCCACCAGCACCCCAGCACCAGCAGCACCACCGCGAGCAGGATCCCGTACTCACCGATGAACTCCATGGCCCGGTCCGCCCAGCCGGGGGCCGACTTCGCGAGGCCGTTGATGTCGTAGAGCAGCCGGACATCGGGGTTCGACCCATCACTTGCGAGCCCGGCCATTCGCTGCCCCTTGCCTTTGCCTTCGCTCCACTGCGCGGCGTACGTCCGTGTAAGCCGCTGTACCAACCCCCGCGGTCAGTGCGCACTCTGGTAGGTGTCCAGGACAAGGGAACGCCCGGCACACCCACGGCGTTCCGCTCTCTACCGAAAGATCACCAGGCCGTTATCGAAGAGTGACTCATCGTTGCAGCTCAGAGGTGCCGGAGTCACAGTGAGTTCAAGCCAGGCGACGGACCGTCTCAGGCTTTCGATCCGTTTTTGGGGAGTGATTTCGCGCCATCCTGGGTGACGCGCGTGGCCCCGAAGTAGTCCGGTGAGTCGATCTTGTCGAAGCGGATCACCGACCCGGTGTACGGCGCGTCGATCATGTAACCGCCGCCCACGTACAGCCCCACATGGTGGATGGCACGGGAGTTGGAGAGGTCGTTCGAGAAGAACACCAGGTCCCCCGGCAGCAGCTGATCGCGGGACGGATGCTCCCCGGCGTTGTACTGGTCGTTGGCCACGCGTGGCAGCGTGATCCCGACGCTGTGGTACGCGGCCTGCGTCAGACCCGAACAGTCGAACCGCCCACCCTGCCCTGCGGTGCCGGTCCCGCCCCAGAGGTACGGAGTACCGAGCTTCTGCTGCGCGTAGTAGATGGCCGCGGCGGCCTGCTGCGAGGGAGCCACCCCGTTGACCGGCCTGGCGAAGCTCTTCTCCAGGGTGCGGATGACCTTGACGTAGTTCTGCGTTTCCCGGTACGGCGGTACCCCGCCGTGCTGGATGACGGCGTACGACCCCGCGTTGTACGCGGCGAGCATGTTGTCACTGACGTCACCGGGCACGTTCTTGACGTATTTGGCCAGTTCGCAGTCGTACGACGCGGCAGACGGAATCGCGTCGGCCGGATCCCAGATGTCCTTCTTGCCGTCGCCGTTGCCGTCGACACCGTGCGTCGCCCAGGTGCCGGGGATGAACTGGGCCATCCCCTGCGCGTTCGCCGGGCTCCTGGCCGTCGGGTTCCAGCCGCTCTCCTGGTACAACTGTGCCGCGAGCAGAGCGGGGTTGAGCGCGGGGCAGAGGTTGCCCCACTTCTGCACGGTCGCCTGGTAGGCGGCCGGCACGGCGCCCTTGGCCAGCGCGACGGTGGAACCGGTGCTCTCGATTCCGGCCGCAGCGGAGTACGTTCCGACGACGAGCAGGCCGATGAAGCCCAGACTCGCCCCGAACCCGATCCCGCCCATGACCAAGACTTTGCGCATCCCTCAACCTTCCCCCATTCGGCCCCGGTTCACCGCCTACTTCACCCGGAAGCCCGAACAGCTGAGGCCGGCGTAGTCCGTTGGGGTTGATTTGCCGTGATAGAAGACGACTGTCCAGTCACCGGGGTCGGCCGAGGAAGCGACCGAGCGCCTCGGGATGGTCGGTGATCTCGTCCCGGATGACCTTGATCGCGACCAGCCGTCCGCCGGGCGAACGCCCCAGGCAGACCTGGCCCATACCTCCTGCCGAGCCTGGCGAGCAGTGCGTGCGCGCCTATCCGCGTCGGGTCCTGAGGTCTGAACGCTTCCACTGGCCCAACTGTTTCAGCACCGGCCAGCACGATCAAGAGGTACCCGACGGCTCTGGGGAGCACCCACACTCCACCCGGAGTCCCGGTCGTCCGGCTCTGCGAAGTGGTCGGACCCGCCTGCCTGAACCGCCTTCGTTCCCGGCGGACCGGGCCCCCGATTCAGGCCCGGCGCGTGGCGCCCACGAGGGAATCCGCGAGGCTGTCGGCGACCGTGTCGTTCAGCGGCGCGTGCCCGAGCAGGAATCGGTACCAGAAGACCCCATAGACCTGATCCACCATCAGCAGGTCCAGGTCCTGATCGGCCCGGAGTTCACCGCGCCTGGCTGCCGGCTTCGAGGGCAAGTTCTGGCCCTATCTGCGCCTCCTCCAGCCCGCCCTGCCGCGACTGCGCAAGGACGGTTCGGTCACCCTGGTCACCGCGGCCTCAGCCCATGCGGCCTTCCCCGGCACCGCAGGACTCGCCGCGATCAACGGCGCTCTTCAGGCGATGGTCCCGCCGTTGGCCACGGAACTGGCCCCCTTGCGGATCAACGCGGTCGCGCCCGGCGTCATCGACACTCCCTGGTGGGACCGGGTCCCGGCCGAACAGCGCGAGGCGCTGTTCGAGGGGCTGGCGGCCGGCACTCCGGTCGGCCGCGTGGGTCAGGCGGAGGACATCGCTCGTGCCATCCACATGTTCGCCCTCAACGGATTTGTCACCGGCGTTGTGCTGGACTGCACGGGCGGCTCGAATCTGGCCGCGGGCCGCTGACCGCAGGACCCCCCTTATCCAGCCGACCCGGCGTCGATCAAAGGGCGTTGGGCCTCACGGCCGGCCCGTCAGCGCTGCAGCTTCTTGAAGGTGTACACGCCGCCACGCGCGGCCGGCACGGAGGTGCACCGGACCAGTGAGCGCGCGCTGCCAGGACGGCCACCGCTCCGGCCTGGCCGCCGGTACTCCACGAAGTACGTCCCGTGCAGGACGACGTGGCTGTCCGGGCCCAGCGAGCAGGTGATCGTCGTACCGGTCTCGGTGCCCGTCCTGGCGGCGGCCGCCAGGGGGCCGGCTGCGGGCCCGACCGCGGCGGACCCCGGCTCGGCGCCCGGCGCGGAGCCCGGCTCCCGTACGGCCCGGACCACGATGCCGCTGACCTGCGTGCCGCCGCCCGCCCCGCCGCCGAGCCGGACGCCCGGCGCGGGGTGGACGAGCGCGGCGACGAAGCCGTCGGCCGGGACCACCGCGGCGAAGTCGCCGTCCCAGGACCAGCCGGATTCGACGTCGTACGACAGGTCGGCCGGGCTCATCCGGTCCAGGTCGACCTGGATCGCGGGCCCGGGAGCGGACTTCACCACCGATCCCGGCTCCAGCGGGCCGGCCGCGAAGGCCAGGACCACCTGCCCCACCGGAAAGACGACGTTCTGTCCCTGGCCGGCCAGGGACAGCGCACAGACCGGCACCGGCCCGCCCCCCTCCGGGGCGGGCTGCGCCAGACCGCACGAGAGCGGCATCGCGGTGGTGTCCGAGATGGTGACCGCACCGGGCGTACCCCCGCCGATGACCGTGGCGCGCGCACCCTCGCCGACATCGAGGGTCTGCCCCGGCGAGACCCGGGTGAGATCCACCCCGGCGAGCCGGGCACCCTCCGGGGTCTCAGCGGCCGTGACGAAGGCGTAGTACTGCTCGGTCCAGGCCAGTTCGGTCCGGGTCGTGTACGTCCTCGCGGAGCTCCACAGGACGGGCAGCCCTCCGTTGCTCTGCTCACTCTGCACGGCCTTGAACATCAGCAGCCGGTGACCGGTGGCGGTCAGCTGACGTACCGTCCCGGCAGGCATGTTGACCCGGACCGCGTACCGCACACCGGGAGCGGCGAACCGGTGCGGCGCGCTCCGGGCGGGCCCGGCGTGCGGGACGGGACGGGCGGGCCGGGCGGGTGCGGTCCCGTCGCCCCTGCCCAGCAGCGCGGGCACCAGGGCGGCGGCACCCGCTACCGCGCCGCCCGCGGAGACCTGCCTGAGAAAGGTGCGCCGGGACTGCTCAGCCATGGGATGTCCTCCGAGTCTCGCAGTGACTGGGGCCGCAGGGCAGCCCCGCGGGCACCTCAGCACACCCCCGGACGGCACGGTGCGAGGCACACGGCCGGGCCGGGACGCCTGTACCCGCACGGCCGAAGAACGGGACGGAGCACGCCCGGCGTTCGCATCCGGTGTTCGGACCCGGTGTTCGGATCCGGTGTTCGCCCTCCCGTTCGGACCCGGCGGAAACCGGATGGCGGAAACCGGACGGCTTCCCCTCCCCACGCAGCGGCGTCATTGCCCGGCGTCACCCTCCGTGATACACAGAGTAACCATCCATGTTCGACCGAACACGAGTCCGCGCCGCAGGTCAGAGCGGGATGTTCGGACAAATGTGCGGGCATGTGGGTAAAGAGAGCCGCCGGGTTACACACGGGGGCAGTTTCATCAGCGAAGATAGGGCGTGACCCGTGTACTGAAGCATGGGCACGAACTACCCGATAGGGGCGGTGAGTTACATGAACCTGGCAGCCGACAAGGGCGACATCAGCACCATCATCGGCGGAATCGCCCCCAACTGGGGGCCGTTCGGCAGTCTCGGCAACGAGGCACGGATCATGGTCGAGGTAGTGATGGCGGTCGCCATCCTGCTCTGCCTCGGCATCGCGATCTGGGGTGCGGCCAAGCAGCGTATCGGCGCCACCGCACTGCGGGACACCTTCAGCGCGGAACAGGGCAAGGGCCTGATCGTCGCCGGGCTCACCGGCGTCTTCATCATCGGCTCGCTGGGAACCGTCTTCACCATCGTGTACGGGATGGCCGTCTGACCTCGCATCACCCGTCCCGCACTCCCCGGGCGTGCCCGGCCCACCCAGAGGTTGCGCATCCCTGATGTCGAGTCACCACAGCCCGCCCGTGCGGGAGCCAGCACAGTTACCGTCGTACTGCACAACACGGCAAACGGTTGAGGGGACGTCCGCGGCATGAGTCTCGGAGACGAGAGCAACTACGGCAGCGACGCGGGCCGCTCCGACGGCATGGGCGGCTCGGGCCAGACCCGTACCCGTCTGCCCGAGGGCGAGGGCGACCCGTACGGCACCGCCAGACGCCCCGTACGCGCCTCGCGCTCCCTCATCACGGTCGTGGGCGTCGTGGTGCTGCTCATCGCCGCCATCGCCTTCGCCAACCGCGGCAACGGCAGCGGCGGCGACTCGTCGGACGGCAGCAACGGCGCGAAGAGGCCCGGCTCGAACGCCACGGCGGCGTCCGGCGTGAAACCGGTCACCGGCAGCAACAGCGGCATCGCCTCCGGCTTCGCCCACACCGGCCAGGGGGCAGAGAGCGCCGCGGCGAACTACGCGGTGGCGCTGGTGTCGGCCGACATTCTGAAGCCTGCCCGCCGCGGCGACATCGTGAACAAGGTGTTCGTGCCCAGCCAGGTCGACGCGTTCAAGAGCAAGCTCGACAAGGCCTACAACAAACAGTTCCTGGACAAGATCGGACTCGACGCCAACGGCAACGCCGGCAAGGGCCTGACCTATGTCTCACGCACCGCACCCATCGGCACCAAGGTCACCCAGCAGTCCGGCGACACCGCGACCGTCGCGGTCTGGTGCACGGGAGTGTTCGGCACAGCAGGCGTCGGCTCGACCAGCCCGGTGACCAGCGACTGGTTCACCATGACACTCAAGCTCCAGTGGGTGAACGGCGACTGGAAGGTCGAGAGCTTCGCCCAGAAGGACGGCCCCGCACCGGTGAACACCGACAGCAAGGCCTCCACCGCCGACGAGATCGCCAAGGCAGTCGAGCAGTACGGAGGGTTCACCTATGCCCGCTAACCCACGCCGCGCGCTCACCGTGGCGGGAGCCCTCACCGCCGTACAGACAGCGGCGGTGCTGCTCTCGGCCCGTGCCTTCGCCGCCCCTTCACCGACCCCGACGGGGCCAGGGGCGCCCTCACCGTCGTCGTCGGCCAAGGACAACTGCGACCTCATCATCGGCCGCGCCCGGGAACTCTGCGAGGGAGACGCCGGCAGCACCGCCAACACCAGCAACACCCCCCCGGCCGATTCCCTCGACCCCCTCTCGTCCCTGGCCAAGGGCTGCGCCGACGCCGCCGCCTGGATCGTCGGCAAGCTCTCCGACGCGGTCAAGGGCACGGCCAACGTCGACTTCACCAACAGCTCCTTCCTCCGCCAGTACGCCGTAGTCTTCGCGGCCTCCACCATCCTCACGCTCGTCCTCTGGCTCCTCGCCGTGGCCAAGCGCGCCGTCCGCGGTGTCCCCCTCACCACCGCGCTCTCCGAGGCCATCGGCTTCCTCTGGCTGACCGTCATCGCCTCCGCGTTCACCCCGCTGATCCTCTACACACTGGTCTCGGCGACCGACAGCGTCACCGAGGTCATCGCGTCGGCCACCGGCGGCAAGAACGACGTGTTCTTCGGCGCTTTCGCCGAAGCGCTCAAGAAGGGCTCCGACATCGGCGGCGGCCCGATCATGCTGATCGTCACGTCCCTGGTGTCGATCCTCGCCGCCGGCGTCCTCTGGCTCGAACTCGTCATCCGGGCCGCCCTCCTGTACGCCGGCGCCCTCCTCGGCACCGTCGTCTACGCAGGCCTCGTCGACAAGAACATGTGGGGCCACGTCCGCCGCTGGGCCGGCATCATGATCGCGGTGATCATGGTCAAACCGGTCATCGTGATCGTGCTCGGCCTCGCCGGCGCACTCTCGTCCGGCAGCGGCCCCAACTCCTTCTCCGCCGTCGTCTCCGGACTGGCGATCATCCTCCTCGCCATCTTCGCCAGCGGCATGATCTACCGCTTCGTCCCCGGCTTCGGTGACGAGGTCGCCGCCTCCCGCACCAACCGCAAGTCCGCGACCGACGGCTCCCAGGCCGCCGCCATGATCAGCTCACCCGCCGCCCTCGTGTCCCAGGGCATCAAGACCCACAGCAGCCGCGGCGGGGGCGGCGGAAACGACAGCGGGAGCGGCGGAGGCGGCGGCGGACGCCCCGCCAACCCCATCTCCGGAGGCGTGGCGGCCCACAGCAGCCGCGGCGGCTCCGGCGGCCAGAGCGGCGGCGGAAACGGCGGAAAGATCCCCAACGCCGCGACCCCGCCCCGTAACAAGCCGAGCAGCTCCGGAACCCACAGCACACGCAACAACGGCACAGGAGGAGGAGGGCGTTGACGACCCAGTCCCAGCCGGTCGCGCCCCGCCGCACGTATCTGATCGGCCGCGCCCGGCCATCGGCGATCGTCGGCAAGAACCGCGAGACGGGCGAGATCGCACTGATCATCGCGGGCGCCTTCGTCGGCATGATGTGCGGACTCCTCGTCCCCGTCCTGCCCCTGCGCATCGTGACCCTGACCGGCTTCCCGATGCTGGCACTCGCCGCGGTGTACGTCCCGTACAAGCACCGCACGTTCTACAAATGGTTCGAGATCAACCGCAGCTACAAACGCTCCCTGCGCCGCGGCACCGCCTACCGCTCCCCCACCATGGAAGCGGGCGTCGCGCTCGACGGCCGCGAGGTCGAGGTCGGCCCGCCCCCCGGCATCGGCCGGATCAACTGGCTGGCGGCCCCCTTCGGCCCCGACGAGATCGCCGTACTGCTGCACGCCGACCGGCGCACCGTCACCGCCGCCATCGAGATCGAGGGCCCCGGCGTCGGCCTGCGCGACTCGGAGGACCAGGAAGCCCTGGTGGACCGGTTCGGCACCTTGCTCAAGCACGTGGCCAACGGCGACGGATTCGTCACCCGCCTGCAGATCCTCGCCCGCACCCTCCCCGCCGACCCGGACGCCCACGCCAAGGACGTCGCCCAGCGCGGCGACCCCCGCGCCCCCGGCTGGCTCCAGGACTCGTACGACCAGCTCGCCTCCATGGTCTCCACCTCCAGCGAGCAGCACCGCGCGTACCTGGTCGCCTGTATGCACTTCACCCGCGAACTGGCGTCCGAAGCCCACGCCATGGCCCGCGCCGCCCGGCCCGCCGCCGGCCGCAAGCTCGACAGGGACGCCGGCCTCGCGGTCGTCATGGCCCGCGAACTCACGGACATCTGCGCTCGCCTCGCCGAGGCCGACATCCGGGTACGCCAGCCCCTCGGCCAGGGACGGCTCTCCTCACTCGTGCACTCCATGTACGACCCGGACCACCCCATCGACCACATCCAGGCCATGACGAAGCGCAACGCCTGGCCCGCCGAACTCGACGCCATGGAGCCCACCTACCTCCAGGCCAAGACCCGCGAGTCCTCCACCCGCGCACCCTGGTGCCACGCCACGGCCTGGGTGAAGGAGTGGCCGATGACCCCCGTCGGCGTCAACTTCCTCGCCCCGCTGCTCGTCCACACCCCGGACGTGATCCGTACGGTCGCGGTCTGCATGGACCTCGAACCGACCGAGGTCGCCATCGAGCGCATGCTCACCGAGAAGACCAACGACGAGGCCGAGGCGTCCCGCGCCGCCAAGATGAACCGGACCGTCGACCCGCGCGACGTCGCCACCCACGGCCGCCTCGACCAGCGCGGCGAAGACCTCGCCAGCGGCGCGGCAGGCGTCAACCTGGTCGGGTACATCACGGTCTCGTCCCGCTCACCCGAAGCACTGGCCCGCGACAAGCGGACCATCCGCGCATCGGCCGGCAAGTCGTATCTCAAGCTCGAATGGTGCGACCGCGAGCACCACCGCGCCTTTGTGAATACGCTGCCGTTCGCGACCGGCATCCGCCGATAGGGGACCTGTGATGCGAGACCCGATGTCAGCCGTCACCGACGCCTTCTCCGCGTTCCTCTTCGGCAAGGTCGAGACGACACGCCTGCCGGTCCGTACGTCAACGGGCCAGGCGCAGGCGGTCTACCTGCCGACCGCCGCCCCCGGCCTCGGCGACTCCGGCGTGATCATCGGCCGCGAGGTCTACTCGGGCAAGGGCTACATCTACGACCCCTTCCAGCTGTACGGACAGCAGCTGCCCGCCCCGCACTGGCTGGTACTCGGCGAATCCGGCAACGGCAAATCCTCCCTGGAGAAGACGTACGTCCTGCGCCAACTGCGGTTCAAGGACCGGCAGGTGGTGGTCCTCGACGCCCAGGGCGAGGACGGCGCCGGTGAATGGGCCCTCATCGCCCAGCAGCTGGGTATAACCCCCATCCGGCTGGACGCGATGGCCGCGCTCGACGACGGCATCCGGCTCAACCCGCTGGATCCGGCCATCGCCACCACGGGCCAGCTGGCCCTGCTCCGCACGATCATCGAAGTCGCCATGGGCCACGGCCTGGACGAACGCTCGGGCTTCGCGCTCAAGGTGGCGCACGCCTACGTCAACGAGACGATCACCGACCGCCAGCCGGTCCTCACCGACATCGTCGAGCAGCTCCGCCACCCCGAACCGGAGTCGGCGGAGGCGATGAACGTCGGTACGGACGATGTACGGGCCTGGGGCCTGGACGTCGCCCTCGTCCTGGACCGCCTGGTGGACGGTGACCTGCGCGGCATGTTCGACGGCCCGACCTCGGTCGGCATCGACCTGGACGCGCCGCTCATCGTCTTCGACCTGTCGCACATCGACCGCAACTCCATCGCCATGCCCATCCTCATGGCGATCGTCGGTGTCTGGCTGGAACACACCTGGATCCGCCCCGACCGCAAGAAGCGCATCTTCCTGGTCGAAGAGGCCTGGCACATCATCAACAGTCCCTTCGTGGCACAGCTCTTCCAGCGCCTGCTGAAGTTCGGCCGACGGCTCGGCCTGTCGTTCGTGGCAGTGGTCCACCACCTGTCGGACGTGGTGGACGGCGCCGCCGCCCGGGAGGCGGCCGCCATCCTGAAGATGGCCTCGACACGGACGATCTACGCCCAGAAGGCCGACGAGGCACGGGCGACGGGCCGCGTCCTGGGCCTGCCGCGCTGGGCCGTCGAGATCATCCCGACCCTGACCCCGGGCATCGCCGTCTGGGACGTCAACGGCAACGTCCAGGTCGTCAAACACCTGATCACCGAGGCCGAACGCCCCCTGGTCTTCACCGACCGCGCGATGACCGAGTCGTCCACCCCGGAAGCCGACGACGCGCTGACCCTCCAGCTGGAGACGGAGGCGGAGGAACGGGCGGCCAGGATCGAACGGAAGCTGAACGAGTCCTCAGAGTCGACGGTGGCCTGATATGCGCGACACCCCGCACCACGGGCACCACCAGCCACACGAGCACCAGCCATACGAGCACCAGTCACACGAGCACCGGCCATACGAGCACCACAGCCGGCACCGCCCGCAGCACCAGCAGCCGTCCCAGCCGCAGTCACGCGGCATCCCGGACGGGCTGCTGATCGCGCTGATCGTCTTCCTGCTCGGGCTGACCCTCCTGGTCTGGCTGGCCACGGGCCTCGCCGCCGTATTCGCCCACGGCGCCTGGCCGGCCGACGTGACCGTCACGCACACCCCGGTGGCCATCCGCGAACTGGCCGCGTCCCCGCACGACCTCGCCGCCGCCTGGCCGGACACCCCGCCGGGCCAACTCTCGGGGTACGGGCTGTTCTGGGGCCTGCTCATCAGCGAAGTCCTGGTCCTGGTGGTGCTGACCGTCTTCGTCCTGGGCACAGTGACCCGCTGGCGCGCGGTACGCACCGCCCGGAGGACAGCCGCAGCCCGGGACAGGGCCGGAGCCGCCCCGCAGTACGGTACGGACGAGGGTCGTTACGGAGAGGCGTCGGCCGGCCCCACCGGCACACCACGCGTCGCGCCCCCGAGGTCACCGGAGCGGAGCGCACCACAGCCGCACACACCGCAGGGGAACGAACGGGCCGGCCAGACCAGCCAGCTGGAGCAGCCCGAACAGCTACAGCAGACCGGGCAGTCCGTACGACCCGACCTCCTGGCCGAGGCTGCCGCGTCGCCGGCCGCCGCCACACCGACCCCGGGCGCCACAGCTGCCCCAGCTGCCCCAGAACCAATTGCCTTCCCCACCCCGATCGCCCCCGTCCCGGCCGCCGCCGAAGCGCTCCTCCCGGTGCCCCTGGTCCGCTTCGGTCCCGCGGCGGCCCGCCGGGCCGCCGCGGTCCAGGCCGTGAGCGACGCGGCGGGCCCCGCACTCGTCGTCACCTCCTCACCGGCCGTCTGGTCGGAGACGAAGGACGCCCGGGCCAAGCTCGGCCCCGTACTCGTCTACGACCCCGGCCACCTCTGCGACACCCCCGCCCGCCTCCACTGGTCCCCCACCAGCGGCTGCGAGGACGCCGACACCGCGGCCGCCCGGGCCATCGCGCTGCTCTCACCGGTCCGCCCGACCGCCCGTATCGACACGACCATGGCCGAGACAGCCGAAACACTCCTGTGCAGCTGGCTGCACGCCGCGGCCGTCGACGGCCGCCCGTTCCGGCAGGTGCACCGCTGGGCCCAGGGCGCCGGTCAGGCCCAGGAGGCGGTACGTATCCTGCGCACCCACGCCCGGGCGCGCTCCGGATCGGCAGGCCTGCTGGAATCGGCGCTCACCGCCCACCCCGAACGCCGCGAGGTGGCCCAGGAGCTGACGGCCCGTGCACTGAGCGCGCTCTCCTCGGTCCACATCCGCGAAGCCTGCACGCCGAACCGAACCGATACGGTCACGCTGGAATCATTCATCCACGAGGGGGGCACTCTCTATGTGGTGGGTGAAGCAATCGAGGATCCGCGCACGCACCCCGGCGCCATGCCCTTGCTCACCGCACT
Source organism: Streptomyces sp. NBC_01197 (assembly GCF_036010505.1). Taxonomy (NCBI): domain Bacteria; kingdom Bacillati; phylum Actinomycetota; class Actinomycetes; order Kitasatosporales; family Streptomycetaceae; genus Streptomyces; species Streptomyces sp. NBC_01197. Next base: position 4,015,535 of record NZ_CP108569.1, on the reverse strand, counting down.
CGCCTCCAGCGTGGTCGAGCACGGCCGCCGCTTGGCCGCACGGTCAACTGACGGTCGGCTCGACCCACCAATGACGCTCGTCCTGGACGACGTCGCCGCCGTGGCCCCGCTCCCGTATCTGCCGGAGCTGCTGGCCACCGGCCATGAGCAGGGCCTGCACCCGCTGGCGCTGCTCCGCTCCCGCGAGCAGGCACGCAACCGCTGGCCGTACCAGGAACTGCCCGACGCCACACCCTTCTGAGGTCGCTCAATGCCCGTACGGAGGGCGGGGGAGACGTAGGGAGACACTGGAAGGAGCCAGCACGCCAAAAGAATCCGGAAGGATCTACTCCCAGTCCCAGTCGATCCCCACCCGCCCCGGCCGTACCTCCTGCTCCACGATATGGACGGAACGGTACAGACCGCTGAGCGTCAGATCCCGCCGGGCTCCCCGTACCGTCCCCGCCGTGGCCTGCGCGAAGCGCCGGCACCGTACCGGAAGCGCATGCTCGTCGAAGCGGACCTGCAGGACGTACTGCCCACCGGCGAAGCTGAATCCGCGCACGTACTCGCTGCTCGGCCCACCGGTGCCATCCTCGAACCCGTACCCGAACACATACGTCTCCCCCGCCCGCAGCCGCGCGTCGAACAGCAGCTCCGCCACGACCACCCCGGTCTCCCGCTCCCACCGCACCCGCCCCGTACGGCAGTTCTCCCCGGCCAGGACCTCCACCCGCCCCGGGTCGCACCCGGGGTCTCCGTGATGGATGGCCACGTACCGGTCCACCCCGTCCCGATGGGCACGAACGACATGCTGCGACGCGCGGCCGACGAGGCGCCGGTCGGCCCCGATCCGTACGGACTCGTGGTGGCCCACCGTGTGCAGCCCGCCGTCCGCCGGACTCTCCATCCCGGCGAGCAGTGCCTCCAGCACCGCTGCCCCCGCCACCAGTGAACGGTACGAGCGACCGGCCGGCCGCTCACCCGTACCGTTTCGCTGCCCGCCCCACGCAGGCCCGCCGTCCCCCTCCGCAAGCAGCCGTACCAGCGAATCGGCGGGCAGCCGCAGCACCTCCTCCAGCGCGCTCACCGCCCGCAGCGACTCGGCACGCCGGGGCCGCCGCACCCCCTGCTGCCAGTAACTGAGGCTCGTCACCCCGACCTTGACCCCCCGGCTCGCCAGATGGTGCTGGACCCGGTGCAGCGGCAGCCCCCGTACGGCGAGGGCGGTACGCAGAGCGAGATGGAAGGGGCCGCTGTGCAGGGCCCGGGCGAGCTCGGAATCGGCGGCGGCCTTCGGAGCCGACCCCGGGATCCGTTCCATCAGCACCCCTCCGGTTCCGGTGAACATTCACGGCGGACGGCGGAGCAGCGCAGCGGACGAAGCCGACCGTGCAGGTGGGGAGAGAGGCCGTTCACAACCGGCCACGCGCCATTCACAGTGCCGTATCCCCGCGTATTCAACCGCGTTGACCGGCACACAACAACAGCCGATGCTCACCACAGCGTCCGGACGCGCTCCTCCAATCCACCCCCCACCCCGGGAGGAACACGATGCGCACCCACAGGAGACGGCTGCCCCTGGCCGCCATCGGCACGGCGGCGGCCCTGTTCGCCCTGCCCGCCACCACAGCCTCAGCCACCGCCACCCACAGCCCGGCCGCCCCCGCGACCGTGACAGCGGCGACGGGAGCCAAACGCCTGAACATCACCATGCAGGAACAGCAACAGACCAACTGGTGCTGGGCCGCGACAGGCAACACCATCGCCGGCTGGTACGGCCGCGACTACAGCCAGAACCAGTTCTGCAACGCCGCTTTCGGCTACAGCCAGAACGGCAACTGCCCCAACGACCAGGCCACCCTGGGCAACGTCCAGAACGGCCTCAACTGGGCCGGTATCAGCCCTGGTTCGTACGTCACCGGCTGGCTCCGGTCCTCCACCGTGCAGACCGAGATCGACGCCGGCCGCCCCATCGCCGACCGCATCCAGTGGTCGAGCGGCGGCGGGCACATGAATGTCGTCTACGGGTACGACACAGCCGGCGACTGGATCTACTGGGGCGACCCGTGGCCGTCGGACAACCGCTACAACTGGGCCGCCCACGACTGGTACGTCAGCAACGACGAGTTCTCCTGGACCCACTCGCTCTACCGGATCGGGGCGTGACCACCATGCAGAAACGCCTCACGCGCCCCGCCTCGCACAGCCGCACCATCCTGCGAGCGGCCGTCGCCGGAGCCGCGGCCACCGCGGCACTCGCCCTCGCCCCCAGTGCCTCCTCGGCCGACCACTCCACCGGCCCCGCCGCGCGCCTCACCGATTCTGCAGCCGACCGCAGCGCCGCCCAGCAGGCAGCGGCAGCCCCCGCAACCCTGCACACGCTGGCGCGCTTCTTCGCAGCCTCCGGCGCCCACCCCTCGGTGGCGGCGGCCGCCCCGTCACCGCAGATCAAGGGCGCGGCCGTGCCCGTCTACACACTCTCCCCGGACTTCGTCGCAGCCCGCTCCGACGCCCCCGTCGCGCGGCTGGACTTCCTGGCCAGTACCGCGGTCTCCGCCGACGGCCGGAAGGCATCGGTATGGACCGTCCCGCAGGGGGCCTCCTGGCAGGTGGTGAACATCGCAACCGGCGACGACGAAACGCGCTACGCGGCAAAGGGCGCCGCGAAACTGCCAGGCGGCACCGTCTTCCATGAGCCGCAGATCAACGCCTGGTACGTCGCGAAGGGGGCCCGGATCCTGCCTCTGGACACCGAAGCCGTACACGCGGTCGGCGCCCACGGCACAACACTCGCCGCGTATCAGCACCGGGTCCACGAGGCATACGGCGACAAGCTGCCGGGATCGGCGTACGCGAAGAAGGGCGAGGCGGGAGGCTACGCGGACGCCGCCACCGGCACCGGCACCGGCACCGGCACCCATAACACCGCGACGACACACGACAACGCGGCCGCCGGGTCAGCCGGCTCGGCCGCGAGGTCGCTGATGGCGGGCGGGGCCGGGGCCCTGGCGCTGGGACTCGGCGCCCTGTTCGTACGCCGCATGGCCCCTCACGCCGGGCGGTCGACCACCATCTCCAGCTCGCGCTCCCCCGCGTCGCCGGGGGCCGGGACGGAGTAACCGGTCGGTACGAAACCGACCTTGCGGTAGAAGCCGGCAGCCCGCCGGTTGGCCTGGTGCACGAAGAGCCGCACCCGCTCGATCCGAGGCTCGTCCAGCGACCATGCCCACTCCATCGCCGCCCGGAAAAGCTCCTGAGTGACACCCACCCCACGGGACTCGGGCCTTACATACACACCGACCAGGTGTGCCTGCGCTACGGAGTTCAATTCGCCGAAGATGCCCTCGGCCCCGACGGGTTCGACCAGCACGACCACGGTGCCGGACCACACCCCGTCGGGGCCCTCCGCGATGAACTGCCGGGAAGAACCACCGTGCGAGGCGCCGGCCGCCCGGTCCTGCCAGAAGGAATCGGGCCGGGCGATGGCCGCTTCATAGGTTTCGAGATAGGCAATGGGTGCCGCGGGATCCTGGAGCGCGACGAGCCGCAGCTCCTTGACCTTGAGCCACTCATCAGCCCGCACAGGTCGTATGACGTCGTCCATGCCGGGAGCCTGCCAGACAGACCCGCTGGACCGCACGTGGATATTAAAACTGCAGGTGGACGCAGAAATGCCTCAGCCCCGGACCATAACGGTTCCGGGGCTGAGGCTAAAAATTGTTCGGCGGCGTCCTACTCTCCCACAGGGTCCCCCCTGCAGTACCATCGGCGCTGAAAGGCTTAGCTTCCGGGTTCGGAATGTAACCGGGCGTTTCCCTAACGCAATGACCACCGAAACACTATGAAATTAACCAACACCGGTAACTACACGGTCGTTCGTTATTTCAGAACTAACACAGTGGACGCGAGCAACTGAGGACAAGCCCTCGGCCTATTAGTACCAGTCAGCTCCACCCGTTACCGGGCTTCCACATCTGGCCTATCAACCCAGTCGTCTACTGGGAGCCTTAACCCCTCAAAGGGGGTGGGAATACTCATCTCGAAGCAGGCTTCCCGCTTAGATGCTTTCAGCGGTTATCCTTTCCGAACGTAGCCAACCAGCCATGCCCTTGGCAGGACAACTGGCACACCAGAGGTTCGTCCGTCCCGGTCCTCTCGTACTAGGGACAGCCCTTCTCAATATTCCTACGCGCGCAGAGGATAGGGACCGAACTGTCTCACGACGTTCTAAACCCAGCTCGCGTACCGCTTTAATGGGCGAACAGCCCAACCCTTGGGACCGACTCCAGCCCCAGGATGCGACGAGCCGACATCGAGGTGCCAAACCATCCCGTCGATATGGACTCTTGGGGAAGATCAGCCTGTTATCCCCGGGGTACCTTTTATCCGTTGAGCGACAGCGCTTCCACAAGCCACTGCCGGATCACTAGTCCCGACTTTCGTCCCTGCTCGACCCGTCGGTCTCACAGTCAAGCTCCCTTGTGCACTTACACTCAACACCTGATTGCCAACCAGGCTGAGGGAACCTTTGGGCGCCTCCGTTACTCTTTAGGAGGCAACCGCCCCAGTTAAACTACCCATCAGACACTGTCCCTGATCCGGATCACGGACCGAGGTTAGACATCCAGCACGACCAGAGTGGTATTTCAACGACGACTCCACAACCACTGGCGTGGCCGCTTCACAGTCTCCCACCTATCCTACACAAGCCGAACCGAACACCAATATCAAACTGTAGTAAAGGTCCCGGGGTCTTTCCGTCCTTCTGCGCGAAACGAGCATCTTTACTCGTAGTGCAATTTCACCGGGCCTATGGTTGAGACAGTCGAGAAGTCGTTACGCCATTCGTGCAGGTCGGAACTTACCCGACAAGGAATTTCGCTACCTTAGGATGGTTATAGTTACCACCGCCGTTTACTGGCGCTTAAGTTCTCAGCTTCGCAACCCCGAAAGATCACTAACCGGTCCCCTTAACGTTCCAGCACCGGGCAGGCGTCAGTCCGTATACATCGCCTTACGGCTTCGCACGGACCTGTGTTTTTAGTAAACAGTCGCTTCTCGCTGGTCTCTGCGGCCACCCCCAGCTCACCAAGTAAATCGGATCACCAGGAATGGCCCCCTTCTCCCGAAGTTACGGGGGCATTTTGCCGAGTTCCTTAACCATAGTTCACCCGAACGCCTCGGTATTCTCTACCTGACCACCTGAGTCGGTTTAGGGTACGGGCCGCCATGAAACTCGCTAGAGGCTTTTCTCGACAGCATAGGATCATCCACTTCACCACAATCGGCTCGGCATCAGGTCTCACCCTCCATGCCATCCGGATTTACCTGGATGACGGGCTACACCCTTACCCCGGGACAACCACCGCCCGGGCTGGACTACCTTCCTGCGTCACCCCATCGCTTACCTACTACCACCTTGGTTCAGCGGCTCCACCACTCCCCTTTGCCCGAAGGCTCCAGGACGGCTTCACGGCCTTAGCATCAATGGGCTCAGTACTGGGCGTTTCAAAGCGGGTACCGGAATATCAACCGGTTGTCCATCGACTACGC